>CAYNYF010000042.1:0-35891 GCA_964401385.1 uncultured Planctomycetaceae bacterium
TGGGAGTCCAAACCCCTTGCCGCCTGAATCTACCTACAAACAAGGGATGCACCCGGCAGGGCGGATACAAGGGGGAATTTTGGGGCGGAGCGCTATCGGCCACGGCTTCAGCCGTGGTGCTCTGGGCGATCCCCCCAGCCCGCAGGGCGTCCTTTCGAAAAAACGCCCTTCCGCGGTTCGCTTCAGCCCTGAAAAGGTGGGTCGCCGCGGCGACCCCTACCGCTGGCCTCCACCACGGCGCCGCCATAATCTCTCTGTCCGCCCGAGCGGTCGGCTATTGCGACAGGTCCAGGGCCTTGACCTGTTTGTGCAGCTCGTCCAGCTTCTCCACCACCGCTCGGATTTCCTCGACGCTGACCTTGGGTCTGCCCTGCCTCGACGACAGGTCCAGCAGCGGCAGCGCCTGGCTCCGATAGGCTTCGGCAAAGGCGTCGAGCGTCTGGAGGATTTGCTCCTGCCTGTCCCCGCCGAACTGCTTCTGGACGCGGAGCCGCGTCTCGCCCAGGGCCCCGTCCATGGCGTCGAACAGGTTCCAGTCCGGCTCGTCGGTCTGGAGCCTGCTCTTGAGCCTTTCCCAAATCTCGTTCTGGCGGGCCAGCAGGGTGCTGGCTTCGCTCATCCGCTTGATCTTGCCCTTGCAGCCGCCGAGCGCCGCCACGGCCGTGAACAACACCATAAGCCACGATGTCCAGCGCATGTGTCTGACTCCCTACTTGGCCGCCTCCCCTTCGAACTGCATCTTGGGCAGGATGTGCCGCAGCGTGCCGAAGATCTCGTGGTAGTCGTTGTAGCTGACGGCATTGAAGCCGCTGGCCCCGGCGAAGTCGGCTTCGGTTGGTCTGTACATGGCGTCGGAGGCCACGTGCCCGTCGGCATAGAGGATGTTCGGACCCTCGGGGTGGCGGCCGGCGTTCATCAGGAACCAGCCGTTGAAGTTGCGGGCGTTGGGCCCGACGTGCCAGCCGGGTAAGCCCGCGGCGGTTTGCTCGGGCAGGTCCCAGGAGTCCCAGCCCTCGGCCACCGTCTGGGGGTCCGCCACCTCCTCGGGGCTGACCGCCTGGGTGCCGTAGTGGTCGGCCTGGCCGCCGGGCAGGACGATCGGCCAGCCGATCCACCAGGTGTTGTCGTTTTGGTTGCAGGCGGGCGACGGCTGGAGGACGGGCGGCCAGCGGGACATGGTCCCGGGCACGCCGCAGCGCAGGGTGAAGTTCCACTGATACGCCATCGCCGCGCGGTGGAAATAAGGCATGACGTCGCTGATGCCGGTCAGGCCCCCGGCCCGCTCTTTCATCCACTCCCACAACGCCAGCCAATCCAGCGACGGGCACATCACCCCGGGCACGACGTCATCCGGCTGCCAGTTGTAATACCAGATGCCGTAGCGCGTCGGGAAGTTGCCCTTGGTCCCCATCTCCTGGAGGATGGTGTAGAACTTCGGCCAGGCCTTGCCCCAGTTGATGGGCCCCCAATGCACGTTCGAAGGCACCCCGGGCGGGCCCGGATACAGTTGGTAGTCGTCATGCCCGGCGTACCCACTGCCCGTCCACTGGCCGCTCCAGGGGGCGAAGTGCGGGTATGCACGGGAGTGGGTGACGTAGATGGCCAGGGCGTCCCCGTAGTTTTTCATCTGAGAGCGGCACGACGTCTTTCTGGCCAGCTCCCTGGCCCGCCCCAGCGTCGGCAGCAGCATCGCCACCAGCAGGGCGATGATCGACACCACCACCAACAATTCGATGAGTGTGAACGCCGCATTCTTGCGCACTTCCCCTGTCCTTTCTGACCTGCCGGCGAGAAGCCCACCGCCGGTGAGATGGCTCCGCCGTCGTTCACGTCCAGGTCGAATTACGAAATGATGGCGTCCGTCTGGCGTTTCCGCTCGGCACAGGCGTCGCGCCAGCTCATGCCCGAAGAAGGGCGCATGCCCAACGGCCACATCTTACAGCCAACGGGCCCGGCATGCAACCCCGGATTGCCGGGAGATTGCGTGCCAAGCGCAACGGCGGAACCCGCCGCCGGGGGCCGGGGGCTCGCCGGCGAATCGCTTGAACTTTCGGCCGGCTGGGGCGTCAATACTGGGGGGCATGGTGTAAGAACGAAAGGAGGTCGCTGATGCGCCTGTTAACGCTCGTGGGCTTGTGGGCGGGCCTGCTCCTGGTGCCGGCGGCGGCCCAGCAGGTGGAGCCGATCGCCCCGCCCGGCAACGTCCTGACCCGCTACCTCGACCGGGCCAACATCCACCCGCCGGTCCGTCTCGGCCGGCTGACCATCTTTCCCATCAGCCTCGGCCGGACCCACCGCCTCGGCGGCGTGCTCACCATGGCCGGGGCCCTCAAGAGGGGGCTGCTGTCCATCCAGGAGCTGGACCCGCCCGACGTGCGCCGGGCGAACTTCGTCAACCGCTCCAAGAGCGAAACCATCTTCCTCATGGGCGGCGAGGTCATCACCGGCGGGCGGCAGAGCCGCACGCTGGCCTCCGACGCCCTGCTGGGGCTGAACTCGGCCGTGGTGCTGCCGCTGTACTGCGTGGAGAAGGGCAGGTGGGCGGGGAAGAAGGGATTCGCCGCCAACACCACGATGGCGCCGCTGGCGGTGCGGGCGGGGGCTGCCCGCGGGGCCGATCAGAAGGAAATCTGGTCCGAGGTCGCCCGCGCCAACCGCCGGCTGGGCTCGGCCACCGCCAGCGAGGACCTGGCCGCGGCCATGGGCAAGCCCGAGAACGTCAAGCGTCTGGCCGATCTCCGCGGGCGGATCCTGCCGAAGCTGCCGTCTACCTGCGCGGGGCTGGTCCTCGCCCGGGGCGGAAGCATCCTCGCGGCCGACCTGTTCAACTCGGCCGAGCTGTTCGCCGGCATGCGCGACAAGGTGCTCAACAGCTACCTCAGCCAGTACGGCTGGGGCCGGCCTCGCGCCGTTGAGGGCGGGCGCTTCACCCCGCCCAGCCAGCAGGAGGTGCGGCGCTATCTCCACGGCTGCTACCGGGCCGGCTTCACCGCCGGGCCCAGCCGCGGGGTCGGGCGCATCTACCACGTCCGCGGGGCGAGATATGGTCAGACGTTGGTGTATGCAGGGGCGATCGTGCCCGTCCGGCCGCTGGAGCGCCGCCCGGTTAGGGACGGCGGGTACATGGTGCACACCGCCCTGCTGCCGGAGGTGGTGCCGGTCAGGCCGGTCTTGCCCGTGCCCCCGCGCCCGCCGATGCCCCGGCCGGTGCCTCGCCCGACGCCGCCGATGCCCTACCCGCGGCGGTGAGTACCTGAGAGGTGAGAGGTTAGCCCGGATGTTGCACGGCGGGCTCGCATCGGCGGTGGATGACCGCGACAGGGCAAGCTCTGGGCGGTGCGAAGGTCGCGGCCGGTCTGGGCGCAAACTGCCCCCTTTCCCCCAGGCGGCAACCGGGCTGTAAAGGGCTCACGTGGGCACCAGGGGCAGGCCGCGTAAGCGGTCCAGGATGCGAGTGAACAACGCCTGGAGGGGATAGCCGCTGGCCAGGTGCAGCACGATCCGCCGCACCGAGCAGGTGATCCGAGCCCCGACCTGCCTGTCGGCAGACAGGTCTTCAAGAGCTTCAGCCGAATCGTGCCGGCCTGGGCCTTGGCCAGTTCGGTGCCGGTCAGCCCCAGACGCCGCATGGGAGGCGATAAACTGCTCCACGAACACCCCCGCCAGCCTCGCGAGCGTCTTCCGGTCGATGCGGTTCTCCAGCCGGCAGAGCGTCGATGGCGAAGCCAGGGGTTGCTCCGGATCGATACCGCCTTCGGCCGACCGACAAGGGGTGGGCGTTGCCGCTCGGGCGGCGCCGACCTGTCAAAACTGGCGCGGCCGGAGTGGCCCGGATGCACCTTCTGGCAGACAACCGGCCGTCGCCGGCAGACGCATTCTTCTTTAACCCAATTCAGCTAAAGGACTTATTCTTCGCGGCACAAAGGTTGCTCGCAAGCCCTCCAAGGCGGCACTGGATTGCTGCGCCCGGCCGGCGTAGGGTCTTACGCTTCCGGCAGCGCAGTAGCGGCGCCGGCAGGTAATGTGCGAACCGCCGCAGCGACAAAGCGGCGACGCAGGGCAAGCGAAAGGAGAACAACACGATGGCGGTCAAGCAATTGGCCTTCGATAGCGACGCCCGGTCGGCCTTGCTGGCAGGCGTGAACAAGGTCACCGACGCAGTCAAGAGCACGCTGGGACCCCGGGGACGAACGGCCGTGCTGGATAAGGGCTGGGGCGCCCCGACGGTCACCAAGGACGGGGTGACCGTCGCCGAGGAGATCGATCTGGCCGACGGGGCCGAGAACATGGGCGCCAAGCTGGTCAAGGAGGCGGCCTCCAAGACCTCCGACGCCGCCGGCGACGGCACCACCACCGCCACCGTGCTGGCCCAGGCGATCTTCTCCGAGGGCCTCCGGAACGTTGCGGCGGGGGCCGACGCCATGGCGATGGCCCGCGGCATCCGGGCTGCCGCCGCCGAGGTCGACAAGGCCCTGGCGAAGATGTCGCGGCCGGTGGACATCTCCAACCGAGCCGACATCGTCAACATCGCCGCCATTTCGGCCAACAACGACCAGGAGGTGGGCAAGATCATGGCCGACGCCTTCGAACGGGTCGGAAAGGACGGTGTGATCACCGTCGAGGAGGGCAAGGGAATCGACACCACCATGGACGTGGTCGAGGGAATGCAGTTCGACCGCGGCTATCTCAGCCCGCACTTCGCCACCGACGCCGAGTCCATGGTCTGCGAGCTGGAAAAGCCGCTTATCCTCATTCACGAGGAGAAGATCTCCAACGTCGGCAAGCTCATTCCGCTGCTGGAGAAGGTCTCCCGGGCGAAAAAGTCGCTACTGATAATCGCCGAGGACGTCGAGGGCGAGGCCCTGGCGACGCTGGTGGTCAACAAGCTTCGCGGCATCGTTTCCTGCTGTGCGGTCAAGGCCCCCGGCTACGGCGACCGGCGGAAGGCCATGATGACCGACATCGGCATTCTCACCAACGGGAAGATCTACACCAAGGACCTGGGCATCGACCTGGAGAGCATCTCGCTGGCCGACCTGGGCCGGGCCAAGAAGGTCACCATCGACAACGACAACACGACCATGATCGAAGGTGTCGGCAAGAGCGCCGAAATCCAGGGCCGGATCAGCCAGATCAGGGATGAGATCGAAACCACCACCTCCGACTACGACCGGGAGAAGCTCCAGGAGCGTCTGGCCAAGCTGGCCGGCGGCGTGGCCCAGATCAACGTCGGGGCGGCCACCGAATCGGAGATGAAGGGAAAGAAGGCCCGCATCGAGGACGCCCTGCACGCCACGCGGGCGGCCATCGAGGAAGGCATCCTGCCCGGCGGGGGCGTGGCCCTGGTGCGGGTCAGGGAGGGCCTGAAAAAGCTGAAGCTGACCGGCGACGAGGCCACCGGCGCGACCATCGTCGCCCGGGCCCTGGCCGAGCCGCTGCGGCAGATCGTTACCAACGCCGGCGTGGAGCCGTCGGTGGCGCTGCGGAAGGTCGAGGTCGCCAAGGACCCCGACTTCGGGCTCAACGCCGAGACGCTCCGGTACGCCAACCTCATGAAAGACGGCGTGATCGACCCGGCCAAGGTGACGCGGACGGCACTGGTCAACGCCGTGTCGGTGGCGACGCTGCTGCTGACCTGCGATTGCGTGGTCACCGAAAAGCCCAAGGAAGCCGAAGAGGGCCCGCCCGGCATGCCCCCAGGCGGAATGCCCCCAGGCGGAATGGGCGCTGGCGGAATGGGCGGCATGGGCGGAATGGGGGGAATGGGGGGAATGGGCGGAATGATGTAAACGCCCGTTGGCGGTCTCCACTTGTCGAGGATTCGTTCGGTCGACTTGAGTAGAGATCCCAGACTCATCTGGACTCGAGAATAGAAGGAGCAAGTGACAATGGCAGTGAAACCGTTGGATGACCGGGTGTTGGTCAAGCAGTCCGAGGCGGAGGAGACCACCTCCGGCGGGATCGTCCTGCCGGACACCGCCAAGGAAAAGCCCCAGCGCGGCAAGGTCGTCGCCGTCGGCCTGGGCAAGCTGCTGGACAGCGGCGAGCGCGGCAAGCCGGGCCTGAAGAAAGGCAACGAAGTCTACTACGCCAAGTACGGCGGAACCGAGGTCAAGATTGACGGGGAAAACTACGTCATCCTGCGCGAGTCCGACGTGCTGGCCGTGATCGAGAAATAGCGAACCGGTTGACTGGTGGATCGGTTGATCGGGCCGAGGCGGCCGTCAGCGGAAGCGCCGCTGACACACGCCCGCCGGCCCGTGAACCCGGCAACCGGTTGGCCAACTTACGAGGAGCAAACCATGGCATCCAAGCAAATGCTTTACGACACCGACGCCCGGGCGGCCATGCTGGAAGGGGCTTCGGCGCTGGCCGCGGCGGTGAAGGTCACCCTCGGGCCGACGGGGCGGAACGTGCTGCTGCAAAAGTCCTTCGGCGGGCCCAAGGTCACCAAGGACGGCGTCAGCGTCAGCAAGGAAATCGAGCTGCCCCATCCCTTCGCCAACATGGGCGCCAAGCTGATCAACCAGGTGGCCTCGAAAACCTCCGACGTCGTCGGCGACGGCACCACCACGGCCGTGGTGCTGGCCGAAGAAATCATGCGCGAGGGGCTCAAGAACGTCGCCGCCGGCGCCAGCCCGCTGGCGATGAAGCGCGGCATCGACATGGCCGTCGCCGCCGGCGTCAAGAGCATTGCCCAGCAGTCCCGCTCCGTCAAGGGCAGCGACGACCTCCGCAAAGTCGCCACCGTCTCGGCCAACTGGGACACGAAAATCGGCCAGATGATCGCCGAGGCCATCGAAAAGGTCGGCAAGGACGGCGTCATCACCGTCGAGGAGGGCAAGAGCACCGAGACGGAGCTGGAATTCGTCGAGGGCATGCAGTTCGACAAGGGCTATATCTCCGCCTACTTCATGACCAACCCCAACACGCTGGCGTGCGTGCTGGAGGACCCGCTCATCCTCATCCACGAAAAGAAGATCTCCTCGGTCCGCGACATGGTGCCGCTGCTGGAGAAGGTGAGTCAACTGGGCAAGCCCCTCCTGATCATCGCCGAGGACGTGGAAGGCGAAGCGCTGGCGATGCTGGTGGTCAACCGGCTGCGCGGCATCCTGAACGTCTGCGCGGTCAAGGCGCCGGCCTTCGGCGACCGCCGCAAGGCCATCCTGTCCGACATCGCCACCCTGACCGGCGGGGAGCTGATCAGCGAGGACCTGGGCGTCAAGCTGGAGAACATCGAGCCCAACATGCTCGGCAAGGCCCGGCGGGTGGTCGTGGACAAGGACACCGCCACCATTATCGAAGGCGCCGGCAAGAAGTCCGAGATCGCCTCCCGCATCGAGACGGTTCGCCGCCAGATCGAAAAGACCACCTCCGACTACGACCGCGAGAAGCTCCAGGAGCGGCTGGCCAAGCTGACCGGCGGGGTGGCGGTCATCCGGGCCGGAGCCGCCACGGAAACCGGGATGAAGGAGCGCAAGGACCTGATCGACGACGCCATGCACGCCACGCGTGCGGCCAGCGAGGAGGGCATCGTCGCCGGGGGCGGCGTGGTGTTCCTGCGTGCTCTCGAGGCGGTCGCCAAGGTGCGCGACCGCGCCGTCGGCGATGAGAAAATCGGCGTGGACATCGTCCTCAAGGCGATGCGCTACCCGACCAACCAGATCGTCGAGAACGCCGGCGGCGAGGGAGCCGTGGTCGTCGAGGAAATCCTCCAGCGCGGCAACAACATCGGCTACGACGCCGCCACGGACAAGTACGTCGACATGATCAAGGCCGGCATCATCGACCCGGCCAAGGTCAGCCGCACCGCCCTCCAGAACGCCGCCTCCATGGCCGGCCTGCTGCTGACCACCAACCTCATGGTGGCCGAGTACGACGAGAAGAAAGAGAAAGAGGGCGAAGAGGAGAAGGTCGCCGGCGCGGTGCGATAAGCCGGCTGCGGATTGCGGAATGCGAATTTCCGATTGACGGCAGAAAAACCCAGGGGCGCGGCGCCGTCGGGCTCAAGCGCCCCTGCTGCTTGGACGGTAAGCCTTTGCCAACGGCCGTCGTAGAGAACTTGGAAGGCACGGGGCTGTCGCCCGAGGCGATGCGGCAGTACATCCGCCGGTTCATCTACTCCCTGCCGGGCACGGACCGGCACGAGGAGGTCTTCACCATCCTCCTGACCGGCAGCCGGGCAACCGGGCATCTACGCACCGGGCAGACCCTTGTGAATTGATCGGACTGATGCCGCAGCAGAAACGCGACTATTACGAGGTGCTGAAGGTCGACCGCACGGCCGGCGCTGACGAGATCAAGCGCGCCTACCGCCGGCTGGCGCTGAAGTACCACCCGGACAACTACAAGGGCGACAAAGCCGAGGCCGAGGCGAAGTTCAAGGAGCTGGCCGAGGCGTACGAGGTGCTCTCCGACCCGGAGAACCGCCAGCGGTACGACCGCTTCGGCCACGCGGGCCTGCGCGGCGCCGGCGTGCGCGATTTCACCAGCATGCACTTCGACGACATCCTCGGCATGTTCCAGGACATCTTCGGCTTCGGCGGCTTCGGGCGGAGCGCCGACCGCCGGGCGGGGCGCGGATACGACCTGGAAACGGAAGTGGAGCTGACGCTGCAAGAGGTACTCACCGGCGTCGACAAGACCATCGAGTTCGAGCGCCAGGACTTCTGCGACCACTGCTCCGGCAGCGGCGCCAAGCCCGGCACCGCGCCCACTCGCTGCCAGACCTGCGGCGGATACGGACAGGTGGAGATGTCCGGCGGGGGGTTCTTCCGCATGGTGCGGACGTGCCCCAACTGCCGCGGCAAGGGCACCATCATCACCGACAAATGCCCCGTATGCGGCGGCTCCGGCAGAGCCCAGAAAAAACGCATCGTCACCGCCCGGGTTCCCCCCGGCGTCCGCGACGGGGAGGTGCTTCGGCTTCGCGGCGAAGGAGAGCCGGGCGAGAACGGTACCCAGCGGGGCGACCTGAGATGCTACATCCGCACCCGCGAGCATCCGTTTCTCATCCGGCGCGGCAACGACCTCATTTGCCAGGTGCCGATCTCGTTCCCCCAGGCGGCGCTGGGGGCGAAGGTCGAGGTGCCCACCCTGGCCGGGAAGGAGCAGATGTCGGTGCCGGCCGGCACCCAGCACGGCGAATTGCTGCGGCTGAAGAACCGCGGCCTGCCGGACCGGCGCACCGGCCGAAAGGGCGATCAGATCGTCCAGGTGCTCGTGGAGGTCCCGCGGAAGCTTGCCAAGAAACACAAGGAGCTGCTGCGTCAACTGGCGGAAGCCGAGGACATCAACGAGCTGCCGGCGAAGAAGGGCTTCATCCAGAAATTGAAGGATCATTTTGGCTAGGCCCCATCCGACCCCTTGCAGCGGGAATTCAAGAGGCATGTGTAGCAAGAAACGTCACCCAGACAAGGCCGAAGACGGACCCCCCGAGCCGGGCGAACGGAGCATCCCTGCCCAGGCGCCCGCCGGTGCCGACGCCGCGCCCCAGCGGGAGGAGCTGCTGGGGCGGCTTCAACGCGTGTCCGCCGACTACCTCAACTACCAGAAGAGGATGCAGAGGGAGATGGCCGACGCCCGGGAGTTCGCCAACGCCGGCCTGATCAAAGACCTGCTGGGCGTGCTGGACGACATGGAGCGGGCCCTGGTCGCCGCGGAAAACCACGCCGAAGCCTCCGGAGGCCGGGGAGCATCGGCCGAGCCGGACAGCCTGCTGCTGGCGGGAATGCGGCTGGTCTACGACAAGGCGCTGGAGGTCCTCGCACGATACGGGCTCAAGCGCATCGAGGCCGAGGGCAAGCCCTTCGATCCCACCCGCCACGAGGCCATGATGCAGGAGCCCTCCGAGAGCCACGAAGCGCCCACCGTGCTGCGGGAGCTCCAGCGGGGGTATGAGCTGAAGGGTCGCGTGATCCGACCGGCGCGCGTGGTCGTCTCCGCCGCCCCGGGCCGGCAAGAGGAGGCCGAAGCCGATTCGGCCGAGGGAAACGACGTCAGTGAAGGTGAGTGAGAATGCCTACGTATGAGTACCGCTGCAACGCCTGCGGCCACAAGTTCGAGAAGTTTCAGCAGATCACGGCCGAGCCCATCCGAAAATGCCCGCGCTGCGGGAAACGGAAAGTGCAAAGGCTGATCGGGGCCGGCGCAGGCATCATCTTCAAAGGCAACGGCTTCTATCAGACCGACTACCGCAGCGACTCTTACCGCAAGGCCGCCGAGAAGGCAAAGCCCCCCGCCGCCTCCAAGGGCGATTCGCCCAAGACCGGCGGCAAGACCGATACGCCCGCCGGCGGCCCCGACAAGGCCGGCGGCAAGACCAAGTCCTCCGACTGACCCGGCCGAGGGGCGATGCCGGCGAGGAGATTTGCCCCCGACCCGCAACAAACGGGGCGATGCAGAGTTAGATATACTACCGGGGCGACGCTGCGATCGGGGCAGTGGGGCCTCGGATGCGTGAGAAAGGCCTCGGGCGCTGGGGCGGCGCCGAGGTCGGCAATCCAGCCCCTTCAGGAGAGACTTACATGAGACGTCTGGCACTGGTGTTGGCTGCGGCGGCGATGCTGGGATGGCCGGCCGGCAGCGCCTTCGCGCAGGAAAAGGGTCCGTCGAAGGCGCCCAAGACAAAGAGGAAAGGCAGCACACGGCCCAAACCCAAGAAGCCCCTGCTGCGGGGCGAATACTTCATCATGACCAAGGTGTGCGATCTGAGCGAGGCCCAGCAAGTCAAGATCGCCGAGCTGGTCAAGCAGCGGCAGGAGGCGTTCAGCGAGCTGCGCGAGAAGGGAAAGGCCGTCAAGGCCGCGATGGCCGATGCCCGAAAGAGCAAAGACGAAGACGCCAGGAAGAAGGCCGCCGCGGACATGCGCGAGTTCCAGGCCGAATCCCGCAAGCTCGCGCAGAAATGGTCAAAGGAAGTTCTGGACCTGCTCACGCCGGTCCAGCAGGCCAAGTGGCAGGAATTCCGCGTCATGCGGGACGTCCAGCGGCGCTTGCGCGGGGTGAAGTTCGCCGAGGATCAGCTCGACAGGGTCAAGGCCGCGTACGTGCGGCACACCACCGGCGTAGACCTGACCGACGAGAAGGCCCGGCGCGAGGCGGTCGCGAAGCTCGCCGCCCACGTCATGAAGGCGATCCTCACCGACGCCCAGCGGCTGGACATGCTGACGGCGCAGGTGCTGGGCCGGTACCGCAGGGCCAAGCTCACCGACGAGCAGACCGCCCAGGTGAAGGCCGCCTGCGCAGACCAGCTCAAGGGACTCGACCCCAGCGACGGTAAGGCCGTGGGACCGGCCCTCAGGAAGCTCTCCGAGCACATCAACACGACGATTCTCACGGATGACCAGCGGGAGAACATGAAGCCGAAGCGCAGGGTGATCAAGCAGCCCCCGCAAGAGCCGAAGGTCAAGCCGGCAGCGCAGCCGGTGCCGAAGGAATAGCGGACAGAGCGCTTACTGTGCGGATTCACCGACCGGGCCGGTCCCGGCCGGGCGCCGTGAAGGGAAACATTGTCCCGGACCGGTCGCCCGGGCCGAAACCGGCCCGGCGTGTTTTCCAGCGGCGCTCGCCTAGCGGCGCCGGCCTAGCGGCGCTGTCTTGGCACCGACGGCATTGCGCTGGATGGCGCCCGCGGAGATCGATATGCTGGCCCACCGCCTACAGCCGGGCGGGGGTAGGCGGCGGGCCTTCTCGCCGGGAGCTTGACCCACTTGACGGGGTGAATCGGGACTTCCGCATCCAGCAGCTTCAGAGGCGCCAAATCATTGGCGCGGCGCCGGTACGTCTCCATATTCCGCTCGGCCTGCTTGATTTGACTTTCAGCGAAGGTGACCGCTGACTTTGCCCGGTTGTAGTCGCCGCTGAGCTGCTGGCGCTTGGCCGCGCTGGTGACGAGCTGGTCCACCTTGGCCTTGCTGGCCAGCAGTCCGGCCAGTTCGATCTGAGCGGTGATGTAAATGCCTTCCACCTGTCCGACCTGCCCGGCCGGGAGCTTCTCGCGCCGCCCCAGCAGCTCCTTGGCCGCGATCAGCCGGGCCTCCACGCCGGGCAGCTTCACCGCCAGCAGCCATTTCTCGGTCTTCAAGGCCGACAGGGCGTCCTTGCCGATGTCCTCGTACTGACGCCACTTGACGTCCACGGCGGCAAAGCCCTGCTGCGCCTTGGCCAACTGGGCCTTCAGCTCCGGCAGGCGCGACTCCTCTGACTTGGCCCTTGCAAGCTGCTCCTGCCGATGCGTACCCGCCCAACCGTGGTTGTAGGCTACGATCAGGCCCCGGACGAGCTCCTTGGCGCGTTCAGCGTTCGCCGCGAGGATCACGAACTCCGCCTCCGATTGCCGCGACGGCTGTGGCGATCCGATCATGCCGCCGGCGCCGGGCCGCACGGTTCTGGCCGGCATCGCGTATGCGGTCGAGCGCCCTATGCCCCTCGGCTCGAGGTCGCGCATGCTGACCAGCTTGCACCTGATC
Source organism: uncultured Planctomycetaceae bacterium (assembly GCA_964401385.1). Classification (GTDB taxonomy): domain Bacteria; phylum Planctomycetota; class Phycisphaerae; order SM23-33; family SM23-33; genus CAYNYF01. The sequence goes on from CAYNYF010000042.1 coordinate 12,471, forward strand.
GCCCCCTCCCCCTGCGTGGCCAGGAAGGACCGAACGTAGTCCGAGGCGAGCACATCCTTGGGCGTGTGGCTTACGCAGTTCGCAAGGAAATCCCGGAGGTTGCTGGTGCCAAATGCCACCGAGGCCACACGGACGACGGCCACGTAGTGGAACGCCTCGGCCAGGACGTCTCCCTCGATGATCTCCACGGCGTACGGCGTCTTGACAAGCTTGAAGTTCACCTCCGGCTGTGTCGCCGGGGGCTTTTCCATGGCCGGCGCGGCGAGAGACATCGCCAACAGGGACAGTAAGACACACGCGGATTTCGCGGCTCTGCATGACATTTTCCTGCTCCTTATTGAGGTAGAATCCTTCGGGCTGCTTCCCGGCCGGCAGGGGTGTCCGAATACGCGCTGGCAAGGTAGCGGTAGGCATCCTCGGCGGCCTGCTCGGCCCCGGGCTGTACCGACAGGATGCGGGCGGAGGCGGCCAGCCTGGCCGACGCCTCCTCGCGCTGGATCATGGTTCGGACTCCGGCCGCGGAATGTCTCGGATCCGGTGGCAGACCGGGGGGTCGAGCCTCCGGCCTCGTCGCCAGCCAAGGGACCGCCAGCCCAACGGCCAGAACGATGCACGCGGCCGCGGCGGCGGCAGCCCTGATCCAGCGCGGTCTTCGACGGACAGGCTCGGCGGCGGGGGTAGCCATGGCGTCGGCGGACTCTTTCCAGACGGCCCTGGCCAGATCCAACGACCTTTCCAGGGCAGCCAGCTTGCAGCGGCATTTCTCACACGCTGCCAAGTGAGCGGAGACGCGTTCGGCCGGCTCCGCCGCCAACTCGCCGTCGGCATATGCGACGAGCAGTTCGTCCACGTCCTGGCAGGAATTTTCATTCACGGCCATGGCCCGCTTTCCTCAGTGCCTCGGCCAGCTTCATCCTTCCCGCCCGCAGCCGGCTGCGAACGGTCGAGTCCGGCAGGCCGAGGATTTCGCCAATCTCTTTGGAGTCCATTTCGCAGAAGTACCGCATCACCAAAGGCGCTTTCAGTTCCGCTTCCAGGCCGGCCAGCGCCGACCGGACCGCCCGGGCGGCCTGCCGGTCGGCCGCCGTCTCGGCCGCGCTCGGCGCGGCGGCGGGCTTCTGACGCCTGAAGATGCTCTCCACGACCTGCCGGAACCGCCCCCGCCGGCGATGCTCCTGGCGGCAGCGGTTGACCGTCACGCGAAACAGCCACCTTCCCAGGTGCTCCGCCGGCAGCTTCCCCGCCCCGCTCCGCAGGGCGGAAAGGTAGACGTCCTGAAGAACGTCCTCGCCGACGCCTGGTCCACAGCCCATGCCGGCGGCCAGCCGGATCAGGTTCGGCAAGGCTTTCTCCCAGACACGAAGAAGGCCCTGCTGGCTCACGCTGCCCTCGCCGACACGGCCAGTGTCCGCCAATCGCCGCTCCCTGCTGCCCGCGTCGGCCACCCGTATTGCCCTTTGCGACATCTCCTGCATTGTACTAATGCGCCGGCCAGCAGGAGTGTTGACAGGAATGCGGAATTCCCTGCCGGTCCCTCAGGCAGGCTCAGCCAGCGCCGCCCAGAAGCCCTTTGCGGGCGTCTTCAGCTCCAGGCGGGCGCCGGCCGGGGTGGCCTGCGAGGGCTCCAGCCAGCGGCCGGCCAGGATGTCCAGCCAGCGGAGGCTCACTTTGCCGCCGACGCCGACGGCGGAAACGTCCAACCCGGCCTCGCCGCCGTCGGGGAAGAAGACCGCATACTGCCTGCCGGGATCGGCCAGGCAGTACGCCTCATTCTCGCCCCGATCGGAAAGAAGCTCGCCGCGCGGGCCGCAGGAGAAAACGTCCATCCCCTCGGCCAGCAGGCGGGCGCTTCGGATGTGGGCCTGGGCGGTCGGGCTGAGTCCCAGCCCGGACGGCGGCCGATGGAAGCGCGCCGACGCGCAGCCGACGAAGATGTTCCGCCAGAACCGTTCCTGCCCGTCGCGATCGCCGCCAAACCGCCCGGCGTCGGCGCCGTAAATCTTCACGTTGTTCATGGGTCGGACGCGCCCGGAGGCGGCAACGCGCCGCCGTTGGGTGAGGGCGCCAACCCAGTGGGCCTGCCCCGAGTTGTGGTTGTTCTGCGAGATGTCCACGAAGGAGTACGTCTCAGGGTGGTCGAAGGTGTGGGCGTGCATTTCATGTGAGAGGTCCCAGGGGTCCCACATCTCGGTCGTCTCGACGCGGGCGCCCGCCCTGCCCGCGGCCGCCTTGACGTACTCGGACCAATACGCCCCCCAGGCCGGCGTCACGGACGTTTCGTTGTCCATGCAGTACAGCACGTGGCCGTATTGCAGGCTGTGGGAGAGGATTTCGTCGACGAACGCCCGCTGGTAGCCCAGCACGACCTGCTGATTGTTCTCGGCCGGGACGGACCGGAAGAAGTTGTTCTCCGTCTTCGTGGGATGGGTGGCGACGACCTCCGGCAGGCCGCTTTCGGCCGCGGTGTAGTTGCAGTTGTTCTTCGGGTTGAACGGGTTGGCGGCCCAGCAATCGCGGTAGTAATCGAACGTGGCCCAGATCTCGATCTGCACGATGACGTCGCGCCGGCTCGTCAGCTCCAGAAAGTCCGCCAGTCGCCGCCAGAACTCCCCGTCGAATCGCCGCAGGTCGTACAGCCCGCTGCCGGGGTCCCTCGCGAGCGGCCAGACGTTGCCGGGGTCGCGCGACGACATGGTGCAGCGGACGTAATTGCCGCCGACGGACCGCAGCAGGTCCAGGTGGGCCTCCAGGTCGGGGATCTGAAACAGGTTGTCCTCCACCGACCCGCCCAGCAGCAGGACCGGCTGGCCCTTGTATTGCCAATAGGCCGGGTTCCCGCGGTAGGGTTGAATCCGATTCGCATTGTCAGCGCCGCCGCTCATTGGCTCTCCCTTGAAAAAAGTGCGGGCCGGCGGACTTCCGGTCGCGCCCGGAGCCGATTGAACGGGCGGGGCGAGCCGGGGTCAAGCCTAACGCCTTCGGGGAATTGGCCGCCGGGAACTTGCCCACCTGCCGGCTCGTCCAATAAGGTATGCGGCGGGGCAAATGGGGATTGACGCCGGGGTCGCAAAACGCGTATCATGCGCGACGCTGCAACGGTAAGAATCGACCTCATACATGGACTCCCTCCGTATAGCCAGCGTTCCTCCGGCACAGGCCGCGGCCCCGCCGGCCGAGAGGCAAGCCCGCCGGCTCCGCAGCGTCCTGATCGCCGCGCCTTGCTGGGGCATGCTGGTGGTGGCGTCCGTTCTCAGCCCGCACGCCAGCGGCATGGGCACGCACGAGGAGCTGGCGCTTCCGCCCTGCTCGTTCCAGGCCCGGACCGGGCTTCCCTGCCCCACGTGCGGACTGACGACGTCCGTCTCGGCCATGGCACACGGACGGATCGCGCTGGCCTGGAAGGCACACCCGTTCGGGGTGTTCCTGTTCATCGGCGTGTTGGTGTTGGCGCTTACGGCGACGACGGACGCCCTCACCGGCAGCACGTGGCGTTGGCGCCGGCCGGCGGTGTGGCTGGCGTGGGGCGCGCTGCTGGGGATACCGGCCGGCTGGGCGGCGAAGTTGATTCTCGGCCTCACCGACGGTACGCTGCCAATGCGATGAACCACCCGGATAAGGCTGCCGGATCGCGACGCATTGCGATTGGGGCCTGCCCGAATGGAAGCCGTCATGAGAAACTGCGTGCTGTACTTGCTGCTGTGTCTGCTCCCGTTGAACAGCGGCTGCGGGTGCATTAACTGGCTGGCCCACGTGACCGCCCCGTCCGCCCCCACGAAGAACGTCAAAGCCCAATTCGGCGACCTGAAGGCAAAGACCGTGGCCGTGGCGGTGTATGCCGGCCCGGAGACGCTGCTGGACTATCAGACGATCCAGTTGGAGATCTCCGACGCCGTCGTCGCCGAGCTTCGCAAGCACGTCAGGAAGGTCACGGTGGTCCATCCCCTCCAGGTCATTCGCTACCAGGACGAGAACCCGGGCTGGTACGCCCTGCCCCCCGAAAAGCTCTGCCGGGACCTCGGCGCCGACTTCGTCCTGCTGGTGTCGCTGATGGAGTTCTCCACCCGGGCGCCGGGAAGCATCCATCTGGCCCGTGGGCGCATCACGGCCGAGGCCAGTCTCTACAAGTCGAGCCAGCCCGGCGAAAACCCCAGCGGCAGGCCGGTCTGGCGGTCCGAAATCATTCGCGTCGTCTATCCGGAGCAATCCCCGCTGGGGGTTCCCGTGAGCGACGACCGGGACATTCGCCTGCGAACGGCAAGGATCTTCGCCGAGCGGCTGGCCAAGAATTTCTACGATCACAAGGTGCCCAAAGAACAGTGACGACAAGATCACAGAATGCGTGCCGGCTTGCGGCCGCCCTGACGGCGGCGCTGGCGCTGGGCGGATGCCAACTGCTTTGGGTCTCGCTGGAGAGGCTTTTTCCGCAAGAGAAGGTGCCGGCAAAGTTCAAGCTTCCGGCCAAGAAGACCGTTCTGGTGTTCGCCGACGACCTGCAGAATCCGGTGAGCTATCCACCGATCAAGCGGGCGCTGAACGAGAAGCTCAGCCAACTGCTGAAGGACAAAGGCCTCGTCGCCCAGACCATCGGCTATGACAAGCTGGTCGACCTGCAATCCGCCTCGCCGGATTTCAATCTGATGAGCATCCCCAAGATCGGGCGAAAGCTCGGGGCGGACATGGTGGTGTACGTGAACATCGAGCAGTTCACGCTCAAGGACAATCTCGCCGACACGCTCTGGCGCGGGCGGTTTTCCGGCAGGGTCAAGGTGGTGGACGTGCTGAAGGGCAGGATCTGGCCGGAAGAGTCCGCCGGCTATCCCGTGAAGGTGATCGCCCCGGCGGCCGAGAACACCTCTGGCACGTTCGGCGGGGAGCTGGCAAAAGTACTGGCGGAGAACCTCGCCGTCGAAGTCACCGGGCTGTTCCACGATCATTACGTGGACCGCGCTCGCCCGAAGAGGACGGACTTCTCCATGGAGCAATGATGGACGCAGCCGAGAGCCGTCCGGCCGCAAGCAACGGGGTCGTGCACGTCATGGATCGGGCCTGCCCGCCCGAGGTAATTGAGGAGGCGTTGCTGCTGGCCCGGCCGGGGGAGAAACTCATCTGCATCGGTCCATTGCCGGAGTCGCGCGTCTCGCCGCTGGAATCGGCGCCGGTGACGAAGGTCTCTCTGACCGAGCTGGAATTCCACCCCGAAAAGGTTCCCGCCGAGCTGCGCGGCGGACGGGTCGTGTACCAATGCTGGTCGGTGCAGGCCGGCGGGCACGTCCGGGCGTTTCTTTCCGATGAGTCGGCGCCGATAGCGCTGCGTCTGGCCCGGCCGCCAAGTGAGTCCGAGGCGGGGCAACTGCTCGAACTGGCCGGCGACGGAAAGCTGGCGGTCGCTTGCCCGACGGAATTCGTTGCGGCCAGGCTGCCGACGGGCGACCTCGCCGCCGAGGTGCGCGTCATCCCACCGCCGGGCGAGGTCGACGCGGCGGCGCGGTCCGACGCGTCCAGGCGCTCGCGGCTCCGCCGGCAGCTCGGGATCGCCCCGGCGCAGGTGGCGATCGCCGCCCCCGGTCCGGTCCACCGCGGCTCCGGGCACCGCTACGTGGTGTGGGCGACGGCGATTTTGGTCGTGGGCGAGTTGCCCGTGCGTCTGATCGTTCCGCACACCGGCCGCGAAGCCAGAAACGTGGTCGAGTTCGCCCGACAGGCCGGCTTCGGCGAGCGGACGCAGCTGGCGGAGCTGCGCCTGCCGGACGTGCTGGCGGCGGCGGACGTGGCCGTCTTTCTCGACGCCGCCGGCCCCCCGCCCATGCCGCTGGCCGCGGCCATGTGCGCGGGCCTTCCCATCGTGGCGGCGCGTACCCCGGCCGCCGGCGAGTGGCTCATCGACGGCCGGAACGCCCTGCTGGTAGCGCCGCAGGAGCCTCGGGCGACCGCCCGGGCGTTGATGCAGGTGGTTGAGGACAAGGCCCTGGCCGCGAAGCTGGGCAGCGCGGCGCGGTCCTCGGCCGTCGCCAAGTTCGACCTGGAATCCATCCGACGCCGCTGGCAGCAGCTCCGCGCAGGCCTCCAATCGCCCCCGGCGGCCGAGGCGTGACCGCGGCGGCGCCCGGCGGATGCGGCTTCCTCCCTTCGGCGCCCGCGGCCGCGCCGGTTGAGCCCCGCCTGCCGGGCAACCTATAATGGGCACCCGACGCCATTGAACAGGAAAACCAACAATCCGCTCCCGGGCCCGACGGAAGTGCTGGCCGGAATCGACCTGAAGGCGGTCCGCTTCGCCGATGAAGACGCCCGCCGGCGCCTGGGGCCGGTGCTGTCGCAATGGGCCAGCGGCCCGGTCGCCGGGGAGGTCTCGCTGGTCAAGCACAATATCGCCCGCACGGTGTATCGCTGCCAGGGCGACGGCGGCGTGCTGTACTTCAAGCACTTCCACAGCCCCACGTCGCTGCATCGCCTTCAGCGCCGGCTGGGATTGTCCGACGCGGTCTGCGAGATGCGCTTCAGCGAGCACCTCTCGCGCATGGCCGTGCCCGCGTCGAAGGTGCTGGCGGCGTTCTGCCGGAACGGGTCCGAATGGCTCGTCAGCGAGGCCGTCGAGCCGTCCATGCCCGCCGGCGCCTGGCACGCCGAACGGCTTGACAGCGGCGATCACGCCGCTATCCGATCGGCCACGATCGCCCTGGCCGAACTCATCGGGCGAATGCACGCCAGCGGCGTGATCCATCGCGACCTGCACTGCGCCAACCTGCTGGTCCGGACCGGTTCGCCCCGGCAGCTTGTGCTGATGGACCTGCACCGCATGCGCCGGCGCCGACGCCTGAGCCGCCGCAGCCGGGCCGGCAACCTGGCCCAGCTTCTCAACGATCGGCTGCTGTGGACCAGTCGCTCGGAGCGGCTGCGCTTCCTGCGGCATTACCTCCGCGTCAGCCAGGCCACCGGCAGCCTGCGCGGCTGGGTGCGCATGATCGAACCGATCGCCGACCGCCTCCGCCGCCGGCTGTACGCCCAGCGGGAACGGCGGATTTTCGGCACCGGGCCATACTTCGCCCGCCTGAGCGTGGCCGGATACCGCGGGCACGTGGTGCTGGCCTCCAAGCGGCAGGTGCCGGGGTCGGCGGCCTCGGGGGCGACCTTTTCGCCGGAGCAGTGGCGGGCCGTGCTGGCCGATCCGGAGGCGCTGTTCGTCGGAGCGGACGTGGAGGTGATCAAGGATTCCCCCAGCAGCTACGTCGTCCGCCGCCGGCTGAAGATCGGACCCCATGAGATCGAGGTATACGTCAAGCGCCCGCGGCGAAAGCGCGCGGTCCGCTGGCTGACGGATCTGTTCCGTCACTCCCGGCCGCTGCGGGCGTTCCGGCTGGGGCACGCGCTGCTGGCCAGGCACATCCACACCGCTCTGCCGCTGGCGGCGATGGAAAAACGCCGCTGGCGCTTCCTGACGGATTCCATCCTGATCACCGAGGCGGTGGACTCCGGCCTGCACCTGAACAAGTTCCTCAACCGCCACCTGGGCGAGAGCCGCGCCGGCAACGGGCTTCAGGGCCGGCAGCGAAAGCGACTCGCCCAGCACGTACTGTGGGAGCTGGGTCGACTGCTTCGCCGGCTGCACCAGGCCGGCTTTGCCCATCGCGATCTGAAGGCCACCAACCTGCTGGTGCGCTGGGACGACTCGCCGGGGCGGTCGCCGCAGATCATCATGGTCGACCTGGACGGGCTTCGGCAGGTGCGCCGCGTCAGCTGCCGCCAGGAGTTTCGCGGCCTGATGCGGCTGAACGTGTCGCTGCTGGAATGTCCGGGCGTCAGTCACGCCGGCCGCCTGCGCATGCTGCTGGGATACCTCCGCCGACCCGGCGTCGGCAGGATCAACTTCAAGCCGTACTGGCGGCTGCTGCAACAATGGTCGAACAGGAAGATCCGTCGCCAGATCGCCTCCCGCCAGCGCCGCCAGAAGGCCCAGCGGAGGGCCAGACCGTGAAGGTGCCCCAGCCGCCACCGCCTCGAAAGGTGCTGATCCTCAAGCCCTCCAGCCTGGGCGACGTGATCGGCGGCATGCCCGTGCTGCGGGGGCTGCGACGGACGTTCCCGCGGGCCCACATCGCCTGGCTGGTTACCCCGGCCTGCGCGGGCATCCTCGACGGCCAGCGGGACCTGGACGAGGTCATCCCGTTCGATCGGAAGCGCTTCGGCCGAATCGCCAGGGACCCGGAGGCGACCGGCGAGTTCATGCGCTTCTGCCGCGAGCTGCGGCGGCGGCAGTTCGATTGGGTGATCGACCTCCAGGGGCTTTTCCGCAGCGGCTATTTGTCCTTCGCCGCCGACGCGCCGACGCGCGCCGGATTCGCCGATGCCCGCGAGCTGGCCTGGGTCTTCTACACGCACCGCATTCGCGTCACCGCTCCGCACACCGTCGACCGCAACATACAGCTCGCCCGGGCCCTGGGCGTGGACGCCCGCGGCGAGGACCTCCGGCTGACCGTCACCAGGCAGGGTCGCTCGTCGGCCGAGTCTTTCCTGGCCGAACGGGAAATCCAACCGCGCCGATACGTGGTGGTCGCGCCGGGAACCCGCCGGGAAAATAAGCTGTATCCGGCCCGCCACTGGCGAGAGGTGATCGCCAAGCTGGCCGCGGAGCTGCCGGTGGTCGTCATCGGCTCGGCGGGCGAGCGGGCCCTGTGCGCTGAGGTCGCCGATGGATTGGCGAACGCTTTCAGCCTCGCCGGCAGGACTTCCCTGCCGGAGCTGGTCGCGCTGATCGCCCTGGCCGGCACTGTGATCTGCTGCGACTCGGCGGCGAGCTTCATCGCGCCGGCCGTGGGCACCCCCTTCGTGACGCTGATGGGCCCGACCCGACCCGAGCGGACCGGCCCCTATGGCCGGGGCGGAAAAGCCGTTCTGGCGGACATCCCCTGCCTGGGCTGCCTGAAGCGCAGGTGCCGGCACGCAACCTGCATGCAGTGGATCCGCCCCGCCGACGTCGCGGCCGCGGCCGGCGAAGCCCTGGCCGCCGGGGCCAAGGTTCCGCTTCCGACCGATTCGGCGTGCGTTTAGAATGCACCGGCGGCCGCGGGCCGCAGACCGTGGAAGGAACAGGCTTGAAGGGCTTCGTCGAGTTCATCCTGGCGTCGCGATCGCAGCGGCGAAAGGAACTGCTCACACGGGCCGGCTACCGTTTCCGCACCGTACCGCCTCCGCTCGCGGAGCCGCCGACGCCCGTGCCCGGGCATTCCTCGGCACAACTGGCCGAGGCCCTGGCCTATTACAAGGCGCGCCTGGTTCACCAGGATCATCCCGACCAGATCGTCCTCGGGGCCGATACCATCGTCGCCTGCGGCGAGGAAATCATGGGCAAGGCTGACGACGAGGCCCAGGCCCACCGGATGCTCGCCAGGATCTCCGGCACCCGCCATTCCGTCATCACCGGAGTGGCGCTGCTGGTGCCGACGCCGGACGGTAAGACCGAACGGATGCTGGCCTCCGAGATCACGCACGTGACGATGCGCCGGCTCAGCGACGAGGAGATCGGCCAATACGTCGCCTCCGGCGAATGGCGCGACAAGGCCGGGGCGTACGCCATCCAGGAAACGGGCGACGCGTTCATCGAAAAGCTCGAAGGCAGCTTCACCAACGTGGTCGGGCTGCCGATGGAGCTGCTGGAGCGAATGATGGCAAAGGTCGCAGAGCTCCTTTCCGAAAGGTCGGCCTGACCGTGCGTCGCACCCACCCCGCCTGGATCGCGCTGCTGCTGGCGGCGGCCTGCCTGCCCTCCTGCCGCCGGCCGCAGGAGGAGCCGCGCGTCCGCATCGCCGGCGGCATGTGGCGGGTGGAGCTGGCGCTGGACCAGTCGACCCGCGAGAAGGGCCTCGCCGACCGGGATGAGGTCGCCGACGGCACCGGCATGCTGTTCGTCTTCGGCCGCGAAGAGGTACACAGCTTCCACATGCTCAACTGCCGCGTGCCCCTGGACGTGGCGTTCATCTCCGCCCGCCTGCACGTGGTGGAGATCCGCACCATGCCCGTGGAGGCCGACCCGGCGGATCCCAAGGTCATCTACTCCAGTCGGCGGCCCGCGCGATACGCCCTGGAGGTAGCCGCCGGCGCGCTCGCCCGGTCGGGCGTGCAGATCGGCGATCGCGTGGAACTGCTCGGCCATGCCAGACACGCTACTAAAGAGGCACGCTGAGCGGGCCGAAGTATGTGTCGGGACCGCCGCGGAAAGCCCGCTGGAACCATGGAAGTATTAACCGATAAACATGCCCTGCTCTGGGTCGGCCCCGACCCCTTGCCCCCGAACGTGTTCGAGGCCCTCAACGGTCAGTGGGAGGTGTTTCCCTGCATCTCCGTCCGGTCTCTGTCCGACCGGCTCCGGCAGGCCCAGGTGGTTCTGGTCGGGCCAAGGCTCAGCGACGACTCCGACTCGCGCGAGCTGTGGCGCATCCTGGACCAGGTGGACGCCAGCGGGTCCGTGGCCGTGGTGCTCCTGCCCGACGGGCTGGCTGAAACGCACCTCCTCGCCCGGCGGGGCGGACAGTTCCTCACCGCCAACGCCGACGCTCCGCCGCATGAACTCGCCGCGAAAATCGAGGCCGCGGCCGCGCTCCAACCCGCCTTCAAGAAGCTCCGCGCGGAGGCGGACATGACGCGCGTCACCATGCCCCGCGCTCCGGCCAGCTACGAACACTTCGAGCAGGAGATGCGCCTGGCGGCCCGTCTCCAGCGGGACTTCCTGCCGCGGGCGCTCCCGCAGGTCGGTCCGGTTCGCTTCGCCGCCCTTTTCCGCCCGGCCAGTTGGGTCAGCGGGGACTTCTACGACGTCTTCCGGCTGGACGAAACCCACATCGGCTTCTACGTCGCCGACGTGGTCGGGCACGGCATGCCGGCGGCGCTGCTGACCATCTTCGTCAAGCGCGCCCTCCAGACAAAGAAGATCACCGGGAACACGTACGAGATCGTCCCCCCGGAGAAGGCCCTGGCCGAACTCAACGCCGACATGTGCCAGCAGCAGCTCAGTGCGTGCCAGTTCTGCACCGCCGCCTACGCCATCCTCGACACCCGGGCGCTCCAGCTTCGGCACGCATGCGGCGGCCACCCCCGGCCGCTGCTGATGCGCGCCGACGGATCTATCCAGAGCCTGGACGCCGGCGGGCCGCTGCTCGGCATCTTCCCCGGCGAGAGCTTCCCCGCCCAAGAGGTCGCCCTGCGCCCCGGCGACCGGGTGGTGATGTACTCCGACGGGGCCGAGGAGGCCCTCGCCTGCTACGGGCATCCCGACCGGGACGGGCTCATCGCCGAGCTTCAGCGACTGCGCGACCTGTCGCCCGAGCACATGGCACTGCGGCTGACGGCCAAGATCGACGAGCGGCATGGCGCCAACGAACGCTGCGACGACATCACCGTCCTCATCGCCGACGTGGCCGCCGACTGAGGCCCGCAGAGTTCCGCCAACCCCCCGCCCGCGACGCATTCGCCGCCGAGCCGTCAAAACGCCCGGCCATTCCCCTTGACAGCAGCCCGCTCGTCGGTGAGATTGCCGTTTCCGCGAACCCGCCGAGAGACGGACAATCGGGCAAATGCCAAAACGCGACAAGTCGCATTACAAGGCGGCCCTCCTGGCCGGAGCGCTGGCCTGGTTCATCCCCGGCGCCGGACACGTCTACCTCCGACGCAGCGCCCGCGGCGTGATCCTCTGCATCATCATTCACGCGCTGTTCTGGACGGGCCTGGCCTTCGGCGGGGTCTTCACCGTCGAGCCGCTGAAGCAGCGATGGTGGCTGGCCGCCCAGGCCGGCACCGGCGCCTCCTGCCTGGCCGCGTGGTACAGACAGGAACTCACCCGCCGATCCATCGCCGAGGATCTGGGGATACGGCCGACGCCCCCGCGGGGTCGCGCCGACGCCCAGGCCTGGTGGGACGCTTACACCCGGGAGCTGGCCGAACGGAAGATCGCCCTGGTCTATCCCACCGGCGGCGTCGCCCGCGCCTACAGCGGCATTGCCGGCATGCTCAACTTCATGTGCATCTTCGACGCGTTCATGCTGGGCCTGATCGGCCGGTTCGGCGAGCCGCCCCCGGAGCCCGCCGCCGCCAAGGTCAGGGAAAGGCGGGCCGGATGAGCCTCTTCCTCGAGCCCGTCCCTATGGGGGAGAATGCCTTGTGGCTGGTGGTGCCACTGTGCGCGGCGGTGGGGGCGGCCTACAAGACCATCCGCGTGCACCACCTGCGGCAGCTGCCGATGCAGATCCTCGGCCTGTGGGCGTACATGCTGGTCGGCCTGGTCGCCCTGGGCGTGGCACTGTACCTGCTTCAGCACTACGTAGCCTGAGATGCGCCATCGACCGCCCCGCCAAACGCAGGAGGAAGGTGGGTTGCCGGGCAACCTACCCTGCACCTACCGCCGGCGACGTATCAGAGCAACCACTCCCAGTGCCACCAGTACCGCAGAGGAGGGTTCGGGAATGGCCGTGCAGCCGGTGCCGTAGTTGTCCGCCCAGATGGTGTAGTCGCCCCCGTTGACGCAGCCGTCGCCGGTGAAGTCGCCCTCGGGCAAACCCACGCCGCACTCGCCGTAGTGATCCGCCCAGAGGGTGTAGTCGCCGCCGTCGACGCAGCCGTCTCCGTTGGCGTCGCCCGGCGGCGAGGACGGGAGCAGGAACCTGAGCCCGCACAGGCCGCTGGTCAGGTACGTCGGGCCGACTTCCGTCAGCGCCCCCGTCGTCGTATTGCAGGTGTACACCAGGTCCGTGCCGGCGTCGCCGCCGTCCACGACGTACAATTGCCCCGTGCCGGGCTGGAAGTCCATCCCGCCGAGGTTGCCGAGCGAGACGCTCAGGTCGACGCGCGAAAGCACGCTCCCATCCGCCTTGTCGAGCTTCAGGAGTTCGCTGGTGTCGTTGTTGATCACGAACAGCTCTCCCGCGGCGTTGAAGGCCATGGCGGAGAAGTCGCGCTCGCTCCCCAGGGCCGGTTCCAGGTCGGCGATCACGCTGGCCGTGCCCGTCGCCTTGTTGAGGGTGAACAGGGCGGTCTGGGTTGTGTCCGGCGCCCAGTCCTGCATGCCGTACAGGACGCCCGTGGTCGGGTCGATGTCGATGTCACCCTCGAAGATGCGGGTCAGCTCGGGGTCGCCGATGGGCGTCATCGCGCCCGTGCCCAGGTCGACCGTCCAGAGGTAGCCGCCGATGTAGGAGCCAGACGTCGTCAGCACGTACGCAGTGCCGTCAACGTCCTGGGTCAGGCCGGTGGAGTAGCGTATGACGGTCGTGGGACTGTTCCAGTGGCAGGTGCGCGGGTTGGTGCACATTCCCGTCGTCTCGTCCACGTCGTAGATCTTCCCATCGAAGAAGCCCATGCCGACGAGGGCCGCGGCCGTGGCGGTGCCGGCGCAGAGGTGCCCCAGAAGCACGGCCAGGGCGACAGCCCCCACGCGGATTCGGAAGTCGTTGCGCTGCATTTGTTGTGGTCCTTTTCGATGAGGCCGCACCGGCCCGCCTGCCGGCCGGCGCGCAGCTTGCCGGCGGGCGGAAAGCAGACAGGGGCGCGTGCCGAGAAACGATCTGTCGCCCGAGGAGGGATTGCCCAACATAGGCACGTCCTCCGTATTCCTCTCGCGGGCAGCCGCACCTCCAATGCTCTCCGTCAGCAGCGACTGCCTGGGCGGAGAACATTATACACCGGCACCCGGCTCCGTCAAGACCGAAACACAGCCACCCCGCATGCGGCAGAGGTGCATGACCCAGCAGTTTGGCGGGGCCGTAGCCCAGTCCTACCGCGTTCGGCGGGGCCGTCGGCGGGGCGGCAGCCCCGCCCTACGTTTCTCGTTCGCGTTGTCCGGCCTTCGCAGCCGAAGCGTCTGGGCTTCCGGCTCCGCTGAAGCTACGCCGGACAAGTCGGCGGAGCAGGCTTCGCGGCTTGACAGGAAAAGGTGGGTTGCTCGGCAACCTGCCTTGCACCTACCGCCGGCGACGTATCAGAGCAAGCACTCCCAGCCTCACCAGTACCGCACAGGAGGGTTCGGGTATGGCGGTGCAGCCGGTGCCGCAGTTGTCCGCCCAGATGGTGTAGTCGGCCCCGTCGTGATGGGGCGTACCGATGATTACGTCTCCGGCCTCGTCCAGGACCAGTATGTGGCGCGTGGGAGAGATGTGCTTGTTTATCTGCGCGCAGAAACCGACTTGAGCTTCAGCTCCTTGACGGCGCAGTACAGCACCGGCACCACGAAGATGCTGACCAGCACCACCAGCATGCCCCCGAAGGAGGGAATGGCCATGGGCACCATCACGTCGCTGCCGCGGCCGACGGAGGTCAGCACCGGTATCAGCGCCAGGATCGTCGTGGCGGAGGTCATCAGGCACGGGCGCACCCTGCGGCGGGCGGCGATGAGGGTGGCGTCTCGGATCTGGCCGACGGTGGTCGGCTTCTGATCCCTGAAGACCTGGTTCAGGTAGGTCGAGACGATCACGCCGTTGTCGGAGGCGATCCCGAACAGGGCCAGGAACCCCACCCAGACGGCCACCGAGAGGTTGATCGGGTGCACCTGGAACAGATCGCGCATGTTGACGTCGAAGACGGAAAAGTCCAGGAACCACGGCCGGGCGTACAGCCAGATCAGGATGAATCCGCCCGCCCACGCCACGAAGATGCCGGAGAAGACCAGCAGCGTCGTCGGGACCGACTTGAACTGGAAATGCAGGATCACGAAGATGAGGAACAGCGCCAGCGGCAGCACCCAGGCGAGGGTCCGCTGGGCGCGGAGCTGGTTCTCGTAGGTGCCGGCGAAGGTGATCTGCACCCCGCGGGGGCGGACGAACGCGCCGCTGGCCTCTTTCTCGGCCAGGAGGCGCTGGCAGTCCTCCACCACGTCCACTTCGGCGTAGCCCGGTTTCTTGTCGAACAGCACGTAGGAAGTGAGGAGGTTGTCCTCGCTCTTGATGACCTGCGGCCCGCGGACGTAGCGGACTTCGGCGACCTGGCTCAGCGGGATCTGCGTGCCGCCCTTGCCGGGGATGAGTATTCGCTCGATGGTCTCGATGCGGTCGCGTCCGGGCCCATTATGGGCTGAACGCCGTCGGGAAGAGTGCCCCCGGGAAGGCTGCTGAGCTTCTCCAGCACCCGGCTGCGGGTCCAGTCGAAGTCCTTGCCCTCAATCAGCCGCTCGCGCAGGGAAAACTCCTTGAAGATCACGAAGACCGAGGAGAACCCGAACATCGAGGAGCTGCGAATGGTCCTGATGCCCGGAATGCCCAGCAGGGCCGCGGGCAGCGCCGCGAGCTTGCAGTCGTCCCGGCCTGAATTGGTGGTGCTGTCGCTCTCGCCCGCGAGGAAGCGTCATCCGCCGCCGGTCCGCGGGGCGGCTGTGAGCGGGCGTGGCCGAGCCGTTCACATCGGCTGGTCTTCCATGAGGATCTTGATCTCGTCGGCGGTGGGCATGGACGGCTGGGCGCCGAACTTGGTGCAGGCCAGTGCCCCGGCGGCGTTGGCGATCTTGGCGGCCTCCGGCAGGGACAGCCCGCGGGCGATGCCGACCGCGAGCGAGGCGGTGAAGGCGTCCCCGGCGGCGGTGGTGTCGACGACGTCCACCTTGTACGGCTTGATCGAGGCGATCTGCCCGTCGGCCGTCAGAACCAGCGAGCCGCGGGCGCCCCGTTTCAAGACGGCCGCCCGGGCCCCGTGGGCGATCAGGTCGGACGCGACCAGCTTGTCGACCCTCTCGTCGGCGTCGTCGGCGTGCTTGCCCGTGATGATCTCCGCCTCGGAGACGTTGGGGCTGATCACGTCCACCTGGCACATCTCCGCCGAGAGGCACTTGGGCGCGGGGGCGGGGTCCAGCACGACCTTGCAGTCGTGCTTGGCGGCGAGCTTCTCCGCCGCCCGCACCGTCGGCAGCGGCAGCTCCAGTTGCAGCAGCACCACGTCGGCCTGCTCGAACAGCCCCGCCCGGTGGTAGACGTCGTCGGGGGTCACTCTGTGGTTGGCGCCGGAGGCGACGACGATGGAGTTTTCGCCTTTGGCGTCGACGATGATCATGGCCACGCCGGTGGGGGCGTCGGGGGTGGGCAGGAGGTTATCGCAGTCGATGCCCTCAGCCTTCATGCTGCTGACGAGCTTTTCGCCGAAGGCGTCCTCGCCCACCCGGCCGAGGAAGACGCACCGGGCGCCCTGCCGGGCGGCGGCGACGGCCTGATTGGCGCCCTTGCCCCCCGGGGCGGTGGCGAAGCCCTGCCCCAGAACCGTCTCGCCCGGGGCCGGCATCTGCGCCGCCCGAACCACCAGGTCCATGTTGATCGACCCCACCACGAGAATGGTCGGCTCTGCGCTCATCGGGCTTCCTTTCCACTGTCGTGAGGCCGCACCCGCTCTGGAGTCTCCCTGGCGTCCGATGACGTCTCTCCCGATGGCTTGGCGTTGGGGCACTTTGGCAGCCGGCCCCGGAAATGCCCATTTCAGCCGGATAGATTAGCGTCGAGAGGGCAAAAATTCATCTTTTTATACACACTTGGCCCCCGGGGGCGCGCCGGGGCCCGGGTGCTCAGGCCTCAGCGTGGAAGCCGCCTTTCGGCAGGCCGCGGGGGTCTTCGGCCCAGGGCGTTACGTCCGCCGTCCGCACGTAAAACTCCAACAGGCGTGATTCAAGTTCGCGCTGGACGTCCGCCGCTTCGGGACGGGCGTAAAGGTTGTCGAGTTCCCGCGGGTCGGCGGCCACGTCGTACAGCTCGCACACGTCGGCCGTGCGGTAAATCAGCTTGTGGCCGGCCGTGCGCATCATGACCGACCGGCAAACGCTTTCGGGGTGGGTCTGCTGGAGGCGGCCTTTCTGGTAGTAGATGTTCTCGGCTCCCCTGCCGGCCTGGATGCCGACCTGGCGACCCTCGAAGCAGTGCGGCTCGTGCGGATCGTACCCGCCTTCGGCGAAGGCCGCCCGCTCGGCCTGGCCCGGGCTGCCGCGAAGCTGCGGCAGAAGCGAGCGGGCGAAGTGCGTGTGGGCGGCCTCGACGCCGGCAAGCTCCAGGGTCGTGGCCATGACGTCGAACAGCTCCACGGGGCTGTTCACCACGTGCCCGCCGGCGCCGCCGGGGGCGCGGATCACCAGCGGAACGCGGACGATCGCGTCCTCCAGGGCCGAGGGCCACTTCTCCACCAGCCCGTACTCGCCGGCCCAGTCGCCGTGGTCGGAGGTGAAGATGACGCAGGTGCTGTCGGCGAGCTTGGCCTCGTCCAGCGCCTCCAGCAGCCGGCCCAGCAGGAAGTCCATGTAGCTGATCGTGCCGAGGTACACGGCCGCGATCCGCCGGAAGTCCGCCTCCCTCATGCGGTCGAGGCGGCGGGTGGCTCGGATGAGGCGATGGTGGATTGGCTTTCGGTCGAGGTCGGGCAGGCGCGGGGCCGGAACGTCCTCGGGGGCGTACATGTCGTGCCACGGCTGTGGGGCGGAGTAGTCCGGATGCGGCAGCGTCAGCGGCAAAAACAGCATGAACGGCTTTTCCGGCCGGCCGCGGAGGAAATCGATTCCGCGCTTCACGCTGGCCGCGTCGCCGGTCTCCCAGGCGCCGCCGGGAAAGGGCTTCGCCAGGAAGGAATCGTACAGCGGGTCTTCCGGATCGGTCGCCAGACGCGGGCCGACGTTGGGCTTGCCGGCGGCCACGGCCTCGGTCACCGAGCCGGGGAAACTCTCCCTCGCCAGCAGGTCGTTCTTCCCGTACCAGCGAACGTCGTAGCCGGCGGCCGTGAGATACCGGAACAGGTTCGGCTCGTGCGGGCGGAGCAGGTGCCACAGCGTCCGATGCCCGGACACGTGCGGGTACCAGCCGGTGAACATGCTGCACCGGCTGGGCGAGCAGACGGGGTGTTGGGCGTAGCAGGCGTCGAAGCGCGTCCCCTCCTCCGCCAGCCGGTCCAGGTTGGCCGTCTCGATCAGCGGGTGGCCGTAGCAGCCGGCGCTGTCCCAACGCATCTCATCCGGCATGAAGATCACGAAGTTCATAGTCTGACTACGATATCGCAGGGCCAGCCACAGACAAGAACCTTCCGCGGATACTCTCAGTAGGTGAACACCAGGCGCGTGGGGTGAGAGCCGCCAGGCAGGGGCAGGACCACTTCGGCGGTTTCTTTCTCGCGCAGGCCGGCTATCCGCAGCAGCCCGGAGCCCATGAACTCGTTCTTCTTGTCGAAAAACTCGTATCGGATGTAGCCGCGGGCCAGGGCTTCGACGGTCAGGCGGCGGGAAAGCGACTTGTCCTGCCCGGCCAGCAGGCGCTCGTAGTCCGCGGCGTTCTTGGGAAACGCTTTCTGGCGTTCGAGGGTAAGAACCGCCTGCTTGCCGCCCTCGGCGGAGGCCTTCTTCGTCACGATGAGGTAGTCCGCGAAGCTGCCCGTCTCGACGGCGAGCTTGTCGGGATCGAAAGGCGTGATCTGCTCGAAGATGCGCTCGACGATGGCGCGGTAGTCCACGAAGATGGAAGAGACCAGAAAGACCAGCAGTGCGACCACCACGCCGATGCCCGCCAGCCGGAGCTTGTCCGTCCGGGTGAGTTCGCGCGGAGGGGGCGCCGTCGCAGCGTCAACGGTTCTTTGGCGCGTCTCGATCCTGCCGTTCGCCCCGACCGCATACAGCGTCTGCACTTCCATTCCGCGGCGGCACTCCACGCTGCGGAGGGTCGAGAGGACATGCCCCTGTTGCTCGGTTGGAAAGGCCTTCAGGAGTTCTTGTAGGGCCCCGGCGATGGTCTTGGCCGGGTCCGGGCCCAGGTCCTCGGCCTGGACCGGGGCGTTGTCGGCCAGGATGTTGAATCCGTTGCCGTCGACCTCGAGATGGAATTGCAGCTTGAGGGACGCTGCCGAGCCGACCCACTCCCGCAACAAGGGCACGGCATCGGGAAGGTCGGGCAGCTTGCCCTCGATCAACCCGTCCAGGACGAGCGTGCCTTCGATCTTTTGACTCATGAGGAGACCTCGGGGCGGAACCGCTTGAATCGCCTGGCATGGGTCCACTCGCTAAGCCCCGCGGTCCATAGCAGGCTGTCGCCGGTAATCTTCTTGGACTGCAACAGACCGCGGATGGCCGCACCAGGAACCGGGCCCATGACCGCCCCCTTGATTTCGTAGTACCACTGCCGTTCCCGGGTTTCCGCCTGCCGCGGTGATGCCTTTCCGGCCTCGGCCAGGTGCTGAAGAGTTTGCTCAGGGGGCTCGGACTGCGAGCCCATCACGGCCGCTGCGTCGTCCTCGGGCAGGTACTGATCGCCGGCGCCGTCGGTGAGCTTGGGTTGGGAGCGCGTGTCGACGCCCAGCGCCGCGTCGTGGACGTCGAGCCGGGCCGCGGAGTAGCGCTGGAAGGCATCGTCCCTGAGCCGCTGCTGCCGCAGTTGCTCCCGCAGCCGGTGGCGCTCGAGTTCGGCCTGCCTGCGGTATTGGCGCTCCACCTTACGGTTGGACAGGCAGGCGACGATGATGACGCCGATGATTCCAAGGAAGAAGCCGCCGAAGAACCACCCGGCGACGTTCCTGCCCTTATGTGAGGCAATCGCCGCTGCGATAACTCCGCAGATCGTGCCGAAGATCAGTTGTATTGCCATACCCGGGCCTCCTCGCCCTCGTCTTGCCAAAACCGGCGGGGACGAGCCCCCAAGGATGCTGACATTCCAGGATGGTAACCTAGAGGGCGAAGAATTCAAGCACGACCAGATTGTGGATAAAGTGGATCAGCATGGACGGATACAGGCTTTGTGTCTTCCACTTGGTCCATCCCAGAACCATGCCCACCAGGAACAGATACGGCGCGCTGATGACCGTGAAGTGCAGCATCGTGAACAAGGCCGACGCCAGCACCAGGGCGCGGAACGGAGACAGCGCCACCTGGAGCCAGTGCTGGATCAGCCCACGGAAGGCTGCCTCCTCGACGATGGCCGGCAGCACGCATACGCAGAAAATCAACGTCGGCTCGCTCAAACCGTACTCGCGCAGTTCGCCCAGCCGGCGGAAAGGCACATCGGTCAGCCGCAGTATCCAACTGTGGTAGAAGTAATTGCCCAGCAGCAGCGGCGCCAGGGCCAGCAGTCCCAGCCACGCCGCCGGATGGAACAAGCCCGCGCGCCGGAGCTGGACCGCCAAGCAGCGCCAGTGGATCGAGCCGAAGATGCACGTGGTCACGAAT
This sequence comes from uncultured Planctomycetaceae bacterium, assembly GCA_964401385.1. Taxonomy (GTDB): domain Bacteria; phylum Planctomycetota; class Phycisphaerae; order SM23-33; family SM23-33; genus CAYNYF01. The sequence continues at coordinate 32,608 of CAYNYF010000042.1, forward strand.
ATCGCGAATGACTGGATCAGCAGCCCCAGCCCGGGGCGTTCCTCCTGGAAAAGCAAGTGGCGCACAATTGCCGACCCGACCACAACGGCCACGTACGTCCAGAACAGGGGCGCGACGTGCGGCGCCTTCTTGGCGATCAGCTCTTCGTCAGTCAACGGCGCCGGGCGCAGCCGCGGAAGGACCGAGTCGATGTGCTTGTACGGCGTGGCGCAGGCGAGGCAGAAGTAGTACGCCGGGTTCAGCGGCGCCCCGCAATATTGGCAGCTCTTGGCCGGCGGCCCGAGCTGGCTGGGGGGCTCACGATGCTGCGGCGACTTGTCCATTCTGCCCGGTGTCCGGATGACGATCGACGGCGCCAGTCCGCCACAACATGAGAATAGCACACAGGATGCCACCCCGCCCGGCGATTCGGAGAATTCTCCGGCCGGAACCGGAGGCCTACCCGATCACGACGACGGCGTGGACCTCGACCCGCGGGACGTTGACCGTCACCACGCCGGCCTCGAAGGACCAGTTCGGCGTCTGCCCGCCCGGCTCCAACGAGACCGCCGCCGGCCGGGGCGGGGGCGTCGGGGTCTCCGGGCCGGTGATACTCGCAGACCGCGCCGGCCGCAAGAGCCGCCCGCAGCTTTCCGGGCGCGGCGGAATGGGGCATCGCCATTGCGGAAATCTCCGGGCGGGCATAGTATCGACGGCCGATCGGGAGCCGCCGAATCGAGCATTCTGGAGAGAGGAGATGGCCGTGAAGATGCGAACCGCGTTCGTGGCGACCGTCGCCGCGCTGACGGGCTTGGGGCTGTTGGCGTCCTGCGAGAAAGAGCCTGCCGGGCTCGCCTCGTCTTCCTCGCCGGCTACCGCCCCGGCCGCGGGGCGACCGGCAGCGCCCGCTTACGTCTGGGCCGTCGGCCGGCCGTACGCGTGCCGCCGGGCAAAGGGGAAGATCACCATCGACGACAAAGACCACCCCGAGCAGTGGAAACATGCCATGGTGATCAAGGACTTCAAGGTCCCCGCCTCGAACGCCCCGGCCCGGGCCCAGACGGTCGCGCGAATGCTCTGGGACGACGAGAACCTGTACCTCCGCGCGGTCGCCTATGACGCCGACCTGCGGGCGACGCTGAAGGGCCCGACCGGCCGGCTGTGGACCGAGGACGTGGTCGAGCTGTTCCTGCGGCCGCCCGACCCGCCCGACGGCAAAGGCGGCTACTATGAGTTCGAGGTCAGCCCGATCAATTCGATGATCGACTTGCAGATTCCCATCGGCCGGCACACGACGTTCGAGTATCGCGTCCGCTGGCGCTCCGGCGCGCGCACGGCCGTGAAGGTCAAAGGCACCGTCGAGAACCCCAAGGACAAAGACGAGTACTACCGCGTGGTGATGGCCATTCCCTGGAAGAACATGGAGTTCATCGGCGGCGAGCCGCCCAAGGCAGGCGACGTGTGGAAGTTCAACATCCCCCGCTGCGACCTTTCCAAAGGCCTGCCCCGCAATCACGAGCTGTCCGCCTGCGTGCCCCTGCCCAAGGGCGACTTCCACATGCACGAGATCTACCCGGAGATGAGATTCGCCAAGTGAGCCCGTCCCGCCGCCAAGACGCCAGGCGCCCGGGCTGGCCGAGCCACAGCCCGCCCGCTTTGCCCGGGCGGCCCCGTCGACACCTGGCGCCGCCCGCGCCGGATCATACCGAGAAAATCAGAACGAGCACAACGCAGACCGTCATCCCGGCGGAGACGGTCACTGCCGCTTTGCCCAAGGGATCGGCCCAGGCAGCGACTCCGATCGCAAGGGCGGCGAGCTGGCCCGCCAGGAACACGGCCAGGGGTATCCAGAAGGGCAGCACCCCCAAGCCGAGCAGAAGAATCGCCGTGGCGAAGGCGACCGTCCCCAGCGAAACCAGCAAGGCCCACGCGCCCCCGGCCGGGCGCGGGCGCATTTCGCTTCGTCGGGCGAAGGATTCAGGCGGGTCCATGCCGGCCAGCACCTCCTCCACGTCCGCCGGCTGTGGGTCCTCGCCAGCTCCTCTGGCCTCCAGGGCCTCGTAGATGTGGCTCTCCAGGTCTCGGAGAAGCTCGCGCTTGCTGGCGTCAGGGGCGCTCTCCAGATGGGCGGCGACGGCCCGGAGATACCTCTGGATCGCCGCACCAGCGTCTTGATCGCGTTTCATGTCTGTGACTCCTTCCTGGCAGAGGCGCGCAGTCCGGCGATTGCCTCCCCGAGCCCGTCCCAGTAGGCGTTCATCTCCCGTAGCCGGTGCCTGCCGAGGGCGGTCAGGCAGAAGTACCGGCGGGGGGGGCCGCTGGATGAGGGGGACAGCCGGACCTTGACGTAACCATCCTCACGCAGGCGATTCAGGATGGGGTAGACCGTGCTCTCGGTCACCGAAAGCTGCTCGACGGCTCGGAGATGCTGGACCAGCTCATAGCCGTAGGTCTCCCGGGCGTGAATGGCGTTCAGGACGCAGAAATCCAGCAGGCCCTTCCGGATTTGCGTTACCCAGCTTCTCATCAAGTACTCTCTATTACATAGTAATGGTACTGCGCAATACGATGTACATCAAGGGGAAAACGGAAAATCTCTGCGACAGAAATGGATGGAAACGGTATCTGAAAGGCAGCCGCGCCCGCGGCGCCTCGCGGGCTACTCCTCCACGATCTCGCCTTCGAGCACTCCCTCATCGGCTGAGGCGTCGGCGGCCTCGGCCGGGGTTGCCTGGAAGGTGAAGCTCTTTCCGGCCGCGTCCACGCTGACGTGGTCGCCCTCGCGGACGTCGCCGGCGAGGATCTTCTGTGCCAGCGGGTTCTCCACTTTCTGCTGGATGACGCGCTTGAGCGGGCGTGCCCCGAAGGACGGGTCCCAGCCCAGCTCGGCCAGCAGGTCGCGGGCGGCCGGCGCGAGGGTCAGGCCGATCTTCTGGGTCCTCAGCCGCCGGGCCAGATGCCCGATCTGGATGTCCACGATGGCGGCGATGTGGTCCTTGGTGAGATTGTGGAAGATGATCGTTTCGTCGATGCGGTTGAGGAACTCCGGGCGGAAGTGCTGCTTGAGGGCCTCGGCCAGGCGCGTCTCGATCTCCCATTCCTCGGCTTTTTGTTCGGCCAGCGAGCGCACGACCTCGGAGGCGATGTTGGAGGTCATGACGATGATGGTGTTCTTGAAATCGACGGTGCGTCCCTGTCCGTCGGTGAGCCGGCCGTCGTCGAGCACCTGCAAGAGCACGTTGAACACGTCGCGGTGGGCCTTCTCGATCTCGTCGAACAGGATCACGCTGTAGGGGCGGCGGCGA
>CAYNYF010000043.1:0-35619 GCA_964401385.1 uncultured Planctomycetaceae bacterium
ATCACCATCAACCTCATGATCATCTGGCGTCTAAAATCGTGTTTTCAACAGAGCAAAACCGTCCCGGTTGTTCCGGTTGTTCGTTTTCCAAAAAGCCCGCGCGACCCTTGCATCCGGGGCGGGTGCTGGTAGCATTCGCCCCAAGTGCAAGCCAGAAAGCGAGGAAGGACAATGTTGGGTGAGCTGTCACCGAGTGAGGTCACGCGGATCGTCCGGGAGAGCTTCGGCCGGCGGGCGATGCCGTACCTGAACGACGAGCAGGTGCAGATGCGGGCCGGGCGGATCGCCCGCCGCCAGGGGATCTTCGATCGCGTGCGGGCCGAGCTGGCCGTGGACGAGGCGATCGGCCTGCTGAGCTACAGCGGCTTCCGCGAGTTCTCGCGGACGGGCAACCGCGTCAACTACGAGCGGCTCATCCACCGCCGCTCCGGGCAGATCGACCTGGCGGCCATGGCCGTCTACCTGGGCGTCGAGGGGGCCGGGACGTACCTGGCCGACCTGCTCTGGGCGGAGTGCGAAAGCTCCTGGTGGACCATGCCCTCCCACGAGAACCACGCCGGCTCCATCGACCTGCGCGTGGCCATGTGCGGCTTCCAGTACGCCATGATCTGCCAGCTCCTGCCCAACCGCGTTCCCATCGAGGTCCGCCGGCGGCTGATGGCGGAGATCCGCCGGCGCGTGCTGGATGAGTACCTCGACCCCGACCGCTTCTTCTGGTGGAAGACGTTCACCAACAACTGGAACGCCGTCTGCAACGGCGGCGTGGGGCTGACGGCGCTGCTGATCGAGACCGACCCGGACCGTCTGGCGGCGGTGATCCGCGGCGTGCTGGAGAACCTGCCGGCGTTCCTGAGCGGCTTCACCGCCGACGGCGGCTGCACCGAGGGCCCGAGCTACTGGCGGTACGGGTTCAGTTGGTACGTCAGCTTCGCCGCGGCCCTGTACGACTTCACCGGCGGGCGGATCGACATCATGGCCGGCGAGCGGATCGAGCGCATCTGCCGCTACCCCTTGGCCATGACCGTCACCCCCGGCCAGGAGCTGATGTTCGCCGACGTCCACCCGGGCTTCCTCCCCCCGTCCACCGCGATTCAGATCAACCGCTTCCACGACATCCCCGAGCTGTTCGGCCTGTGCCGGCTGACCCAAGAGGGCGCCCTGGCGGTCGGCGCGCTGATGGACCTGCTGCTGGTGGATGAGAGCACCTGCGAGCCCTTCGGCGCCCGCGACGATTGCCACCTGCCGGAGCTGGGGGTGGTCAAGCTCTGCCGCGGGCCGGTCACCCTCGGCGCCAAGGCCGGCCACAATCAGGAGCACCACAACCACAACGACGTCGGCAGCTTCCTGGTCCATCGCGGCCGCAGCTTCTTCCTGACCGACCTGGGGGCGCCGGTCTACTCCGGCAAGACCTTCAGCCCGCGGCGGTACGAGAGCATCTTCTGCAACTCCTTCGGCCACGGCGTTCCCGTGGTCAACGGCCGGGGGCAGGAAGCCGGCGGGCGGTTCGCCGGCAGCCTCGAAGTCGAGCCCGACAACGGCGGCAAGAAGGCCGTGCGGATCGAGATGGCCGGGGCGTACGACGATGCCTCGCTGAAGCGGCTGACGCGGCGGATCGAAATCCGCCCCGACGGCGGCGAGCTGCAACTGGTCGACGAGTTCGTCTTCGCCGGCCGGCCGGACTCCGTGGCCGAGGCCTTCATCACCACCTGGCCGGCGGAGGCCGCCGCCGACGGCAAATCGGTGACGATCCGCTCCGAGGGCGACGGGTCGCTGGAGCTGGCTTCCGCCGGCGGGGGAAGCTTCCAGGTCGCCGAGCTGGCCGAGGAAAGCGCCGCCGAGAGCCGCTCCGGCGAACTCATCCGGCGGATCGTCTTCACGCCCGAGGCCGTCGCCGCGGAAATGACGCTGCAATTCGTGATGCGTTTCCGCTGACGCCCGGCCGTGCCTGCGGGGGGTCGAGGTATCCTCGCGCGTTCGCCGCCGCCGGTCTGCGCCGGTCTCACTTGACGGCGCGGAAGTCAAAATGGCATACTGGGTTGATTGGAATCGCGGCATTTCACCGATTAGCTTGAGCGAAGGGCGATGATCGCCACCATCGGCAAACTGTTCGTGAAGCTGCTGGGCGGGACGCGGAACGAGCGCCTGGTGCGGGCCCGCATGGCCGTCGTCCGCGAGCGCATCAACCCCGCCGACGAGCGGCTGATGGGTGAGTACCTCGAGCTGGTCCGCCAGGCGGCCGGGGAAATGGACCTCGACCCCGACCAGCTCTGCCGCGCCGCCGAGAAACTGGAAGTTGCCCCGACGGCCGCCCGCGACTGGCTGCGGTCAAAGACGGCCGACTTCCGCCGCCGGCTGGGCGCGGGCGAGAGAGGCGACGACATCCTGCCGGAAGCCTTTGCCGCGGTGCGGCTTGCCTCCTGGCTCGGGCGGAATCACCGGCAGTTCGACGTCCAGTTCGTCGCCGGCCAGGTCCTCCACGAGGGCACCATCGCCGAGGAGGCCACCGGCGAGGGCAAGACCGTCGCCTGCTACCCGGCGGTGTACATGGCCGCCCTGGCCGGCAAGAAGGTCCACATCGTCACCGTCAACGACTACCTCGTCCAGCGCGACCGCGACTTCGCCGCCCCCATCTTCGACCTGCTGGACATGGGCGTGGGCGCGATCCAGCACACCATGGACACGCCCGAGCGGCAGTTGGAGTACGCCTGCGAGGTCATCTACGGCACCAACACCGAGTTCGGCTTCGACTATCTCCGCGACAACACCAAGCTGTCGGTCGCGGCCCAGGTCCAGCGCCGGCGGGACTTCGCCATCATCGACGAGGTGGACAACATCCTCATCGACGAGGCCCGGACGCCGCTGATCCTTTCCGGGCCGGCCCACGGCGACGTCGACCGCTTCCGCAAGGCGGACGTCATCGCCCGGGAGATCATGAAGCGCCATCGCCCGCAGCGGCAGGCGTCCGGGCGCAGCGACGCCCTCAAGCGGCTGGCGCGGTCGCTGGAGGGCGAGGTTTCCAAGGCCGCCGGCGACAAGAAGGCCTCCGTCGGCAAGAAGCTGGAGAAGGCGCAGCAGGACCTGGCCCGGGCGGAGGCGGCCACGGAAAAGCTGGTCAAGTATTACGAGGTCGAGATGGACAAGAAGGCCGTCCATCTGACCCACGAGGGCGTCACCGCCGCCCAGGAGATCGCCGGCGTGGGCAGCTTCTACGTCGGCGGCAACATGGAGTGGCCGCACCTGCTGGACCAGTCGCTGCGGGCCCACGTCGTCTACGAGCGCGACACCGACTACGTCGTCCGCTCCGGGCAGGTGGTCATCGTGGACGAGTTCACCGGCCGCCTGATGGAGGGCAGGGAGTGGGCCGACGGCCTGCACCAGGCGGTGGAGGCCAAGGAGCGCGTCGCCGTCAAGCAGGAAAACCAGACGATGGCGACGGTCACCATCCAGAACTTCTTCAAGCTCTACGACAAGCTGGCGGGCATGACCGGCACGGCCATCACCGAGGCCGAGGAGTTCGTGAAGATCTACAAGCTCGACGTCATCTCCGTGCCCACCCATCGCCCGGTCAACCGGGTGGATCACGACGACCGCATGTACGTCAGCGTCGAGGACAAGTACGACGCCCTGGTGGAGGAGATCCGGTATTACTGCCGCGACCTGGGCCGGCCGGTGCTGGTCGGCACCACCAGCATCGAGAAGTCCGAGAAGCTCTCGGAGATGCTGACGCGGCGGCACGGCATCCAGCACGAGCTGCTCAACGCCCGCCCGGAAAACGCCGCCCGCGAGGCCGACATCGTCGCCCTGGCCGGGCAGCAGCACCCGCTCAAGCCGGGGGCCAAGAAGATGGTCGGCAACGTGACCATCGCCACCAACATGGCCGGCCGCGGGACCGACATCAAACTCGGCCCCGGCGTGGTCTTCTCCCGGTGCAGGGTTCCGCCCCCGGAGAAGCTCGCGGAGCTGGGCGTGGAGGCGCAGGAGCTTTTCCCGTCGGGGACGACCAAGTGTTGTCTGTATTGCCCGGAATACGATGCGGCCACGGGCTGCGCCCACTGCTTCAAGCCCAAGATCGACCCTGACTTTCCCCATCGCGGGCGGACGGACTGCCGCGCGGAAGTGCCCTGCGGGGTGCACATCGTCGGCAGCGAGCGGCACGAGGCCCGGCGGATCGACAACCAGCTTCGCGGCCGAAGCGGACGCCAGGGCGACCCCGGCTCCAGCCGCTTCTTCGTCTCGCTGCGGGACGAGCTGCTGGCCACCTTCGCCGGCGAGTGGACGCTGAAAGTGCTGGGCTGGCTCGGGTTTCAGGCCGGCGAGGCGGTCGAGGACAAGCGCGTCAGCCGCGGCATCGCCCGGGCACAGAAGAAGGTCGAGCAGCGGAACTTCGACATCCGCAAGAACCTGCTGGAATACGACGAGGTGATGGACCAGCAGCGGCGGATCTTCTACGGCCGGCGGCAGCAGGTGCTCGAAGGCCGGGACGTCGAATCGGTCGTGCGCGAGATGATCGACCAGACCATCAGCGACGCCGTCGAGGACTACCTCGCCGAGAACTACACCCGGCGGTGCATCGCCGAATGGGCCCGGCAGCGGCTCCAGATCAGCGTCGAGGCGGATCGGATTCGCGGCCAGGCGCCGGAGGAGCTGAGCTACATCGAAGCCGACCTCCGCCGACAGGCCAAGGACGAGGCCGCCGCCACCATCGGCATCACCCTCGGGGAGTACATCGACCCGTCGATGGACCGCAAGGAGTGGGACCTGCGCGGGCTGGCCTCCTGGGCGATGAGCCGCTTCCAGATCAACGTCTCCCAGAACCAGCTCCGGCGGATGGCGCTGGAGGAGATCGAAAAAACGCTGACCGAGGCCGCCGCCGCCTACATCGACGAGGTGGACTTCTCGCCGCTGGAGCGATACCTCCAAGAGGGCCTCGCCGCCAAGGCGCTGGTGGAGTGGGCGCGGAACAAGTTCGGCGTGGAGCTGACCCCGCAGGAGATTCCGATCGGCGAGCTCGACGCCGCCAAGGAGCGGATCATCTCGGCCGTCGAGGGCGTGTACCTGCGCCGCGAAATCGAATACCCCGTCGAGTACGCCGTGGACATCACCATCGCCCAGTCCGGGCCGGAAAACGCCTACGCGGCCAAGGCGCTGTGCGAATGGGCCAACCGGAAATACGACGCCGGCTGGACCGCCGAGACGCTCGCGGGAAAGTCCGTCGAGCAGATCCGCTCCGAGCTGGTCGACCTGGCCGAGCAGTTCCTCTCCGGCGCGTCCCTGGAGGGGACGGTCGATGCCTTCCTGGCGGGCCTGCCGGACGAGGCCGCTCAGCCCGGCGCCGACGACACGCCGCCGCCGGCCGTAGCCGAATGGGCAAAGCAACGCTTCGACACCGACCTCGCCCGGGACGACCTCGCCGGCCGAGACCTGCGCGAGCTGCTGCTGCGGACCGGGCGCGACTTCCTCCGCCGCGAGCTGACCGAGCTGGAGCGGTTCGTCCTGCTGCAAATCTACGACACCTCCTGGGTGGATCACCTCCTGGCCAACGACCGCCTGAAGGACAGCATCGGCCTGCGGGGCTACGCCGAGCAGGACCCCAAGATCGCCTACAAGCGCGAGGGCTTCCGGCTGTTCCAGGAGATGCTCTCGGGCGTCCGCGAGAAGGTCACCGACCTGGTCTTCAAGGCCCGGCTCAGCGGGCAGGAGGAGATGGAAAGCGCGTACCGGATCACGCAGGTGGTCCACGACCAGTTGACCGCCTACGACGACCTCGCCCGGGACATGGCCGCGCGGCAGGCGGCCGGCGAGCCGCAAAAGATCAAGACCATTATCCGCGAGGGGCCGAAGGTCGGCCGGAACGACCCCTGCCCGTGCGGGTCCGGCAAGAAATACAAGAAGTGCTGCGGGAGGAACCTGTGATGGCCAAGGACGTCGTCGGCGATCGATTCGAAAAGCGGAAGAAGGACCGCAAGCTGCGGGATTTGTCGCGGCGGTCCATGAGCACCGAGGAGGTCGACGAAGAGCAGGCCGTCCTGGCCAAGGCCAAAGAGGAGCAGGCCAAGCACCCGGAAAGATATGTGCTTAAGCCCGGCGAGACCGTCGGCCGGAACGACCCCTGCCCCTGCGGCTCCGGAAAGAAATACAAAAAGTGCTGCGGGGCGAAGAAGTAACACCCCGCGCCCCGGAATCCCGCCCCCGCTATGCCCGGCAACAATCTCGGTTTGGGCTTGGATTTCGCTTGCCACGCTCGGCCTAGTCTGGGTAATCTGCCATTGCCCAGAATACGCCTCAGTTGCCGATCAGGGAGCATCAGATGACCGCGAATGATGCGACAGGAATAGGCCTGCTCTCTCCGGATGAAGCCTGGACCGTGCCCGCCAATGGTGCGCCACCCACCTTGCCATCCTACGAGGAGATAGCGTGCGCTGATGAGCTTCGCGATCCGCAGGCTTTGTTCCGCCGGCTGGAAGACAGAGACTGGGCGTTCACCGATGACGACACACAGTATCTTCTGCACGACGCTCATCCGTATCCGGCCAAGTTCATTCCTCAGATACCGGGCGCCCTGATTTCCTTACTGTCTCTCCGTGGCGAGCTCGTTCTTGACCCGTTTGGTGGCAGCGGCACAACCGCACTTGAGGCCGTCCGGCTCGGCAGACGAGCCATGAGTGTGGATGCCAACCCGCTAGGGGCACTACTGGGGCGCCTGAAGACGACACGCCTGTCGCGCGAAGATCTCCAAGACATTCGTTCGGTATTCTCCGCCTTGAGGACGCGGCTGCCAAGCCTCATGAATGATCCGAAACGGCTCGTGGCCGAGTTCCAAGCCTTTGTCCCTGACATCCCAAACATCGACAAGTGGTTTCCAGTAACATCGCGCGGGGAGCTGGCCCTGATCTGCGCTCACATCGCCCGGATCACTCATGACGCAGCGAGGGTCGTATGCCAAGTGGCCCTATCACGGTCCGTCCTGAAGGCCTCCTTCCAGGACTCTGAGACGCGATACGCGAGCAAGCCCCGGAACGTCCCGCCAGGCGCGACGCTGCGGGCATTCTTAAGCTCTCTGCGCCTGGTTGCGCAGAAGGTAGCCGAGACCTCGGCAGAGCTCCGGTACGGCGTCGCGAGCTTCTTAACGATGGACTGCCGGCATCTGGACAGACGGCACTTGGAGAACCGGTCCGTCGACCTTGTAGTGACTTCTCCTCCCTATGGTAATGCGATGGACTACCATCTGTATCACAGGTTCCGGTTGTTTTGGCTCGGGTTCGATCCCCGCAGACTCGCCAAGATCGAGATAGGATCTCACCTTCGGCACCAAAAAGAGCGTACTGGCTTCCCTGACTACATCGACGACATGCGCCCGTGCATGGAGCACATTTTCCGTGTGCTGAAGCCTGGGAGGTATGCTGCGTTGGTTGTCGGAGACGCCATCTACGAAGGGACTCAGTACGATTCGGCCAGCGCACTGGGCGACATCGCCAAGGAGGTGGGTTTCGAGAAGGTAGGCACCATAACAAGGAAGGTCCACGAAACGAAACGGTCCTTCCTTGCTGCCGGTCGGAGAGCCATTGAGGAACGAATATTGCTCATGCGCCGGCCTACGGCCCTTTCTGCTGTCCGGCTGATCCCGCCGCAGTACAAGCTCTGGCCCTACGAGCAGGTCATCCGTAAGCGGGAGGTTAGCCAACTGCTGGGCCGAACGCGATGCGACGATGAAGGCGCGATTGTGGCGAAATCTGACTGCTACGCAGCAGTGAGGGCCCGAAGACTGGTTTTCACCCACACCATCGAACTGGATGGACATACGGAGCACACATGGCAAAAGATCCTTGAGAACGGTCTCGGCGATGATCCGGCCACGAGGAAGGATCCGAAGTACGTGACCCACGGTCTGCATACCTACAAGGGGAAGTTCTATCCACAGCTTGCCAAGGGCCTAGTGAATATCTCCGGCGTTCCCCAAGGTGCCAAGGTGCTGGATGCGTTTTGCGGTAGTGGGACGACGGTCCTGGAAAGCTACTTGAATGGGCTCGAAGCCTACGGATGCGACATGCACCCCTTGGCCGCCAAGATCTCTCAGGCAAAGGTGGGTGTCCTCGATCTGGACCCACTCCTTGTGTCAGAAGCCTCGTCGCTTCTTGTCTCAAAGATCTCTGACCCCAAGGAACGTGCGCCGAAGGCCACCAGCCAACTTCCTGAGTCCGGGCTTGACGAGATCTTCAGTTGGTTTCCAGAGCCAGTCGTGTACAAGCTGAACCAGGTTCTTGATGCGATCCGACAAGTGAGCACCGGCGTCCTTCAGGACTTCTTCGAGGTGCTGTTGAGCGATCTGGTCAGGGAAGTGTCTCAGCAAGACCCCTACGATCTCCGCATTCGCCGGCGCAAGAAGCCGTTGACCGACGCTGACGTCCCCGGCCTGTTCCTCGCGCGCCTCAATGCGCAGATCAACCGCCTCGAGAAGTTCTGGTCCAATCGAGGCTACTGCCCCTACCACTTCCGGAGACCATCTATCATAGCAGGAGACGCCCGGCGGAGTGAGACCTTCGCTCAGCTTGGGCTCTCTGCGTCCCAAGTCGATCTCCTACTGACGAGCCCGCCGTACGCAACGGCTCTCCCGTACATCGACACGGACCGGCTTTCCCTGCTGCTGCTGTTGGGTATGACCGGTTCTGATCGACGTCCCCTCGAGAACGACCTGACGGGCTCACGAGAGATTCGTCTTAGGGATCGCAGAACTCTCGATCAGGCAATCGTTGACGGAATCGATGATCTGCCAGAGGATGTCGTCGGCTTCGTCGAAGACTTATACGCGAAGAACTCCGACGGGTCCGTCGGATTCAGGCGACGGAATCTCCCCGCCTTGCTGCTTCGTTTCTTCCGAGACATGAAGGCGGTGCTGCAGAACTGCAGAGGGCTGATGAAACCGGGCGCGGAAGCGATGATCGTCGTTGGTGATAGCTACACGGTGGTTGCCAAAACGAGGCGGTACATTCCCACGACCCAGTTCATTGAAGCGATCGGCGAAGAGCTAGGCTTTGAGCGACTCCAGAGAATCCCCATCACTGTGACGACAGATAATCACAAGCATGTGAAGAACGCCATAACACAGAACGGCGTTATCCGCCTGCGGAAGCCACTCCGATAGCAACACCGCTCAAATCCAGCCGAACTTCCTCGCCACTGTTTTCCCGCCAGAAGGCATGGTCTGGTTACAAAGCGCGAGATGGGCATTATACCGCGGACCCCCTGGCACGTAGATCTCGATGTCGTAGTCTCTGACGTCCTCTGCCTGGCGCATTACCATGACAGAATACTCGGGAGCAGCCCGACACACTTCGGGCGGCACAGTGATGCGGATCTCTGACTTGGTAGCGTAGTAGACGGTGTTAAGATTCCATCCGTCGTAGCGCATGGCCGCCTTGCCCTTGTCATCGTAAACAACGATGGTGACAACGGGATCCGGAACCCGTTGAGGGTACGTGGGATTCGACGCCTTCTTCGGTACGGTGTGGCCGGTAAACGGCCAACCGAAAAAGGCGGGATCCTGATCGATGGCGGTCTTGCTAAGGAAGATCTCGCCGTTGTGGTGAGGAATGATTTGGATGACCAATACCTGGGCACCCAGGCTGGACCCGGCAGCAAGAGGCGCCTTTGCCATCTCTTTGCCGAGCTTTGCGTTGGCTGCAGCCTTCTTCATCTCGGCAACGATGCCGTCCCTAGGGACTACGCTGGGCGGCACAACCGTTAGCTTAGGGACAGCCAGTTTCTTGCGGCTCTTCGGTGATCCTTTCCCTTGTTCTCCCGCTCCGCTTGCCGGGCGCCTCATGCGGCTCTCTCCCGGGACGATGTCGGCGGCGACCAAATCGGCGAGAAGGTCAGCGGTAAGGGGCGTAGCGCTGCCAGCAGCATCCTTCCAGCACTCGAGTATGCTTGAGAGGACATCTGTCTCGTCAGGAAGCGCCAAGCCGATCTTCACATATGTCTCTAGATTCGTCTCCGTGCCTCCCACCGTCAGATTATTCGAGCCGATGTAGGCAACGCCTCGCGTTGCCCCGGCGAAGACGTACATCTTTGGATGAAAGGTCGGGCTGAATGGTGCGACGGAAGCGTAGACGACGCGGACTTCGCTGAAGTGCTCCATGGCGAATTCGAGGGCCTCGCGGCTGGTGCCGCGTTGGTCCAGGCCGAAGACCGCCCGCAATGCGTTGCCCCGCGAGCGCCACCTTCCGATTTCCTTAGCCAACCTGAGGAGCGGCCCCAGCTTCGCAAAGGCGGCGATGAACCAGAACTCATCCAAGTCTTTGCTGCTAAGGCCGGTACGCAGCTCGTGAATGAGCCTGAGCTTGCCAGTGGGCTGGTCCGTGGGTTTGAGGAAGGAGAGTTCCATGGCCGATCTCCCGTAAGAAGCATTCTGAGCACGGGCAGAGCATAGCATGTGGAGGCTTCCTTGAACAGCCCCTGGATCGGCACGGGGGCACCGCCGGTCCGGCTCGGCCCCGAAGAGCGGCTGGACGCCCGAACCGTGGCAAAGGTCATCAGCGGTCCCTTCGATATCCTTCCCTGATCCGGCCGGAGGTTGGACAAAGCCGCGGGGGGGCGATATGTTTGCTCCCCGCGCATCGGCGGGGGTGTGGAGCGGACACAGGCGATGACGGAGCGAGGTTCAGGAACTGGTTGGGCAAGGCCGAGGGAATGAAACGGGATGCGCTGTACGGCAGGCTGTTGGCGGCGGCGAGCGAGATAGGACAGGCAAGTGAAAGGCTGGCGCGGCTGCTGAGCGAGCTGTACGGCGTCTGGCCGGAGAAGCGCGCCGGGCACCGCGCCCATGGCAATCGGGCCGAATGAGCCGGGAGGCGGAGTATGTCGGACCCTGTGTATGACGTGGCCGCCTTGGGAGGCGGCCCTGGGGGCAACGCCGCAGCGCTGGCCGTGAAGCGGCGCGGCGGCACCGCCTGCGTCGTCGAGCAAGCGTACCTCGGGGGCAACTGCCTCAACGCCGGGTGCATGCCCACCAAGGCCATGCTCGCCGCCTCCGACGAGTGCTGGCGGGCGAACCACGCCGAGCGGTTTGGCCTGCGCGGCTCGCGGTGCGCCGCCGACGGGCGCGCCGTGATGGGCCGCGTGGCTGAGGTCGTCCGCGCCCTGCGCGAGCGCGACGAGGCGGGCATGGCTGCGCGGGTGGAGGTCGTCCGCGGGGGCGGGCGGCTCGACGGGCCCAACGCCATCGTGGTCCAGACCGCCGAGGGGAGCAGGCGCGTCGAGGCCCGGAACGTGGTGATTGCCACGGGCGCCCGCCCGGTCAAGCCGTCCTTCCTGCCGTGGCAATCGCCGCGGTTGATGACGACCGAGGAAGCCACCGTCGCCGACGGCCTGCCCGAGAGCGCGCTCGTCATGGGCGGGGGGGTCATCGGCTGCGAGTTCGCCACGATCTATGCCGAGCTGGGCGTCCCCACGGTCCTGGTGGAGGTTCTGCCGCGGCTGCTCTCGACGCTCGGCGGCGACGCCTCCGCGGCGGTGGAGAAGTCTCTCGGCCAGCGCGGCGTAGAGTTGCTGCTCGGTCGAAGGCTGACCGGCATGACCGCCACCGAGGAGGGGGTGACGGCCGAGTTCGAAGGCGGCGACAGCCGTCGAGCCGCCGTGGCGCTGGTGGCGGTTGGGCGGCAGGCGAACATTGAGGACATCGGGTTGGACACGGCCGGTATCGGGGTCGCCGATGGCATCATTCCCGTGGATGACCGTTGCCGTACCAATGTCCCAGGCGTCTACGCCGTCGGCGACTGCGCCGAGAAGCAGCAGTACGCCCACCTCGCCGAGCGGATGGGCGTCGTCGCGGGCGAGAACATCATGGGCGGCGACCTCGCGGACGACCGCACCGTGGTGCCGGCCGGTGTCTATACCCACCCGGAGGTCGCCGCGGTCGGGCTGAGCCGGAACCGGGCGAAGGAGCGTTTCGGCCGCGTGAAGGTCCTCCGCTACGCCTACCGCAAGAGCACCGCCGCGCTGGTTTACGGCGAGATGGATGGGCAGGTGAATGTCATCGCCGACCCGGAAACGGGGGTCATCCACGGGGCCCTCTGGATCGGCCGGCACGCCACCGACCTGATCCACGAGTTTGCTCTGGCGATGCGCCATGGGCTGAGGCTGCAGCAGCTCTACCACACAATCCACGCCCACCCGACCTTCCAGGAGGCGGTGACGGTGCTGGCGCGCTCGTGGATCGCTCAGGCGATAAGGCAAAAGGGAAGCACCCATGAGACGGCGTGAACTCGACGCCAGAACGGGGCCCAGCGTAAGGGAGTTCCTGCGTTACTACGTGTTGGTGCTACTCGAAAGCAAGCAGTTAACAAGCCGGGGCATCATTGGAAAGATCCAGGGCGAAAGCGCCTGTAACCGCGATTATCGAGCTTCGGGACAGCTATCGGTAGATGAGCAAGAGCTTGGTCGGGTCCTCGAGCAGCTCGAGAAGAACGCCCTGACCAGCCCTGCTGGTGCAAAGTGGCGCCTCACCAGGCAGGGCCGCAGAAAGATCCAGATTTACAGGAAGCAACAAAGGCAGTGCCCGAACGGCAAAGAAAGGGCAGCAAAGCTGCTGCTGAAGTGGATGGGGCACTGCGAGCCCGGCGAGCGGGTCCTGGACGTGGGCACGGGGGAGGGTTACTTGGCCTTCAAAGTCGCCGATCACGGCTGCTTAGCCCTGGGCATAGATTCCGGATCGTTCGACTATTCAAAAGACAGCGTCAGGAAGGCAAGGCAAAAAGCAGAGGACACGGGTGGACAGGTCGAATTCCTGCGAAGGTCCGTCACGAGCCTCAGGGGAAGAGACGGGAGTTTCGATTACGTAATTACCAGCCAGGCTATTCACTGCATGAAGGACCAGCACCGATGCGTCAAGGCCATATACCGCCTTCTCAAGCCGGGCGGGAGTTTCCTGTGCATGGACTTCGCTGTCGGGCTCAAAGGGTTTTTGCAGCACGGTTGGCATGCTTTCCTGGGGATCTCAAGAGAAGAATGGAAGGTGCTGCTGCCGCAATGCGGATTTGAGGAATCGCGGTTGCGCACAGTGTGTGATTATCTGGTAGTCATGGCGCGTAAGGACTCAAGAGCGAGGCAATCTGTCGAGGGGTCATAGCCGAAGGCTGCGTGGACACGACGGGTTGGGACTTCGAAGGCTCCCCCTCTCTGCTGGGTGGGTTA
Organism: uncultured Planctomycetaceae bacterium; assembly: GCA_964401385.1. Classification (GTDB taxonomy): domain Bacteria; phylum Planctomycetota; class Phycisphaerae; order SM23-33; family SM23-33; genus CAYNYF01. The sequence continues at coordinate 13,189 of CAYNYF010000043.1, forward strand.
AGTTCGTCCAAGGGAATGAGGGGGAGAGGCGTTCGTTTCACCTGAGCCACGGCTGGGGTGGCGGGCTGCGCGTGGGGGGTATCGCCCGACCCGCTCCGGGGCCTCCGCGCCCAGGGGACAAGGACCAGGGCGAGCGCTACTGCGAGCAGCAACCCTCCCCCACGCATGACCCTATGAAGACCGCCCTGCCAGTCTTGCGCTTAGGCACTGTGCAGGTGTGCTTGCAGAGCGGGCACTGGTCCTTCCGCCCCGCCATCGAAGACGGGCTTTCCAGCGTGGCCCCGCATTTCGGGCACTTGTACTTGATCATCATCGCACCCCGATCCTGAACATGGCCCGGGACCGCCGAAAGGCAACTCCCGGCATGCAATAATTCTACGAGGAACTACCCCGGATCGTAAGGGTAGGAGCTGGGCGGAGGTTGGACAAAGCCGCGCCCGGCCGATATCTTTGCTCCCCGCGCATCGGCGGTGGAGCGGACACAGGCCATGACGGAGCGAGAGCGCTTTCTGGAGACGCTGCTGTTCGGCAAGCCCGACCGGATTCCCTTCCAGCCCGGCGGCCCGCGGGAGTCGACGCTGGCCGCGTGGCGCGGCCAAGGCCTTCCGGAGGACGTGAACTGGCTCGACTTGCTCCTGGAGACGGTCGGCATCGAACGGCCGCCGGCGGCCGGGGGCGCCCAGCCAAACGTCAACTTCCGCATGATCCCGGAGTTCGAGGAAAAGATCATCGAGCGCCGCGAGAGGACGCTCGTCGTCCAGGACTGGAAGGGCAACGTCTGCGAGATCTCCGACAAGTTCGGCACCCGCCACCTGCGAAACGCCATCGACTTCGTCACCCGCACCTGGATCCGCTGCCCCGTCGCCGGCCGCGAGGACTTCGAGCGGATGAAGGCCCGCTACCGCGTCGACGAGCCGGGCCGCTTCGCCGACGGCTTCGCCGAGCGGTGCGCCGCCATCGGCCAGCGCGACCACGTCGTCCAGGTCGGCTTTGCCGGCCCCTTCTGGCAACTGCGGGAGTGGTGCGGTTTCGAGAGGCTCTGCACGCTGTTCCTGGACGACCCGCGGCTCGTCCGCGACATGGTGGACTTCTGGCGGGACTTCGTCTCCGGCGTGCTGGCGAGGGCCCTCGCCTGCGTGGTCCCGGACGTGGTGCACTTCAGCGAGGACATGGCGTACAAGGAGAAGTCGATGATCTCGCCGGCGATGTGCCGGGAGTTCCTTTTGCCGTGCTGGCGGCAGTGGTGCGACCAGCTCCGCTCGGCCGGCGTGGCGGTGCTGGACATGGACTCCGACGGCTACATCGGCGAGCTGATTCCGCTGTGGATCGAGGCGGGCATGAACGTCTGCGACCCCATCGAAGTTGCGGCCGGGAATGACATTGTGGCGTTCCGCCGCGAGTTCGGCCGGTCCATCGCGTTCCGCCAGGGGATCGATAAGCGGGCCATCGCCCGGGGCGGGCAGGCCATGCGGGCGGAGCTGGAGCGGGTCGGCCCGGTGGTCGCCGACGGCGGCTACATCCCCGGCTGCGACCACGGCGTGCCCCCGGACATATCCTGGCCGGCCTTCGTCGATTACTGCCGCGTCCTGGCAAGGCTGACCGGCTGGCTGTGACCGGCTTTCCGCCCCGCCCCGCCCGGGGGTTCCCGGGCAGCCGCCGGCCGGCGAATGCCCGCCCGCCGGGGCTGACAAAAAGACACTTGGCGCCGGCGTGGAACAGGTTATAGTAGAAGTAGCTTATAGATTTACGGCGGTTTCTGGGTGAGGGGACTAGCAGTGGAACGGAGGAGCCGTTCAGCCGAAGGCTTTGAGTCGTCGCGCGGCAACCCGAATTTGGCAGGAAATCACCATGAGCAAAGACCGCAGTGCGTCGAAGTTGCCGGTACTGGAGCAGCTTGAGGCGAGAGTTCTGTTGACGGCGGATTTGACGGCGGGCGAGGTCGGCCTGATCGGTGAGTACGCCGTCGACGGCGTCTCCGAGATCTATCTGCCGGTGCCGTTGATGGACCCGGGGGCGGCCCTGCCGCAGTGGCTGCCGGCATTGCCCTCCGGTAGCAACCCCAGCGGTCCGCCGATCCAGAACCAGGTGTCGAACCTACAGTTGCTCACCGACTACGACTGGTTCTACGGCTGTTCGCCGACGGTGGGCGGGATGCAGGCCGCCTGGTGGGACCTGGAGCTGAAGCTGCGCTCCAGGGACTTCAACATCGCGGCGTTTCCCGGCCTGTCCGAGACGAACTGGGCAGCCAATTGGCAGGCCGGCCTGTATCCGCAGTTCGACTCCGAGCCCTTCTTCGTCCCCCAGCACGCCAACGGCGTGGTCAGCGGCTGGCAGCACACCCACGCCGTCGACTGGCTGAGCGTCGCCAGGTGGTGGAGTAACTACACCTGGGAAGGCCACGCCCCCGACTCCATCAGCGATTTCATGCTCACCTCCGCGGGCCAGTTTGAGGGCGAGACGAACTTCGATAACGTCGCCTGGGCCATGGAGAACTTCATGGCCTGGGACGACCCCCGGACGGTCGTCAATGAGTCCTGGTCCTTCAACACCCAGGTCCTGTTGGGAGACCCGGCGCCGCCTGCTCCCGCCCAACCGGTGCCGATAGACTTTCTTGCTTACCAGGCTGCGATCGACGCGAACCTGCCGGTGCACCTGCTCTTCCTGGACACCAACCCGCAGGGCGCGCTAGCCCCTCCGCACTCGGCCCTGGGCGTGGGCTATTACATCACCCCAGGCGCCAACCCTCGATACTACATGCAAATCCTGACCACCTGGCAGCAGGAAGGCATCCGGCAGTGGTCGTATCCGATGCAGACGGTGAGTATACCGTCCTGGCCCTATACCGCCCACTACCAGCCGTTTGGGATGATGACGATGGACCTGGCGCAGATGCCGCAGCAGGACATGGCCGCCTATTTCGCCATCGCCTACCCGGAAGTCAGCGCCCTGGAGGTCAGCATCGGCCTGGGCGACCCCGCCGCGCCGGTCTGGGAGGCGGTGGTGTACGCCTCCGGGCAGAACGCTGGAAGGCACAACCTCGTCCAGACCGACATCGACGTCACCGGGGCCATGCCCTTCCTGAGCCAGACGGAGGACTGGTATCTCAAGGTCACCGACACGGCCGGGTTCCCCGCCGACGTGGCCGAGATCATGGACTTCCAGATCCGCCACGGGGGGTATCGGTGGTTCACGCCCGATTACGGCACGCCGATTCCCGTCGGCGACACCGGTATCGTGCGGCTGAGCACCGACATCGTCGGCGAGATTCAGGGCACGGTGTGGGAGGACGTGGACGGCGACGGCGTGCGCGAGGGCGGCGAGGCGGAGCTGGCCGGCTGGACGGTGTATCTGGACGCGAACGAAAACCGCCAGCTCGATCCCGCGGAGCTGTTCGCCACCACCGACGCCCAGGGCCGCTATGAGTTCAACGACGTACCGCTGGGCCAGCACGTGGTGGAGGTGGAGGTGCCGGCCGGCTGGGGCCAGACGCAGCCCGCCGCCGGCCGCTGGAGCGGCTTCCTGGTCGGGCAGACCATTGACGACGCCGATTTCGGCGTGGCCCTGCTGGGTGAGATTCACGGCACCAAGTGGCACGACCTGAACGTCGACGGGATCAAGGACGCCGGCGAGTCCGGCCTGGCCGACTGGGTCGTCTTCCTGGACGACAATCAGAACGGCCTGCTGGACGCGGACGAGGCGTTCACCACCACCGATGCCAACGGTGATTATTCCTTCACCGACCTGATGCCGGGCGACTACGTCGTCGCCGAGCAGATCGGCGACGAGCCGGGCGAGGTCGGCTATTCCTGGACGCAGTCGTTCCCGGCCGGGGGCGCCCACCAGGTCGCCCTCATCAGCGACCAGATCGTCCTGGGCAAGGACTTCGGCAACTACCAGGGAGCGCTTGCCGACCTGCGGGACAACGGCGACATGGGCAGCAGTTTCTCGCCCGCCCTCATTTCCCCCGGCGAGAGCTGGTCGGTCCAGTGGCAGATCTTCAACGCCGGCACGGCCGCGGCCGGGCAGTTCCAGGTGGCCTTCTACGCCTCCGAGGACGACACGATCGACGAGTCGGACTATTACCTCGGCTCGGCGACGGTGGCGGGCGTGGGCGCCGGCGGGGTGGGCGTCGCCGACCTGACCGTGGCCAGCTTCCCCGGCCTGCCGGCCGCGGAGTACTACGTCGGCGTGATCATCGACTCGAACAACCAGGTGGTCGAGTCGGAGGAGTTCAACAACGTCGGCGTGGACTACGACCACTACCCGCTGGTGGTGCCGGGCATTCGCGGCACCGTCTGGCACGACCTGAACACCGACGGCGTGATCGACCCCGGCGAGCCGCTTGTGGCCGGCTGGACGCTGTACCTCGATCAGGACCAGAACGGGCAGTTCGACCCGGTCACGGAGGCCTCCACGGAGACCGACGAAAACGGTGTGTACTGGTTTACGGGCCTGGAGGCGGGCACGTACGTGGTCGCCCAGGTGCTCCCGGCCGACTGGCAGTACACGCTGCCGGTCAGCGGGAGCCGGCAGATCTCGCTTTCCGGGGACGAGGCCGTCGACAACGCCGACTTCGGCAACTACCAGCCGGACTTGCCGGACCTGTACGATGACGGCGACGAGTTCAGCACGTTCGATCCCACGGGCGTGCTGTCGCCGGGCGACAGTTGGGACGTCTGGTGGGACATTCGCAACGGCGGCACCGCCGCCGCGGGCGAGTTCCAGGTGGACTTCTACGCCTCCGAGGACGACGTCATCACCCCGGACGATCATTACCTCGGTTTCGTCACGGCGCCGGGCCTGGCGGCCGGGGCGTACGTGGACCTCAACCTGTCGCTGCTGGTCTTCCCGGAGGTGCTGGCGGGCGAGTACTACGTCGGCGTGATCATCGACCCGCTCAACGCCGTGACCGAGTCCAACGAGGACAACAACATCGGCGTCGACTACGACACGTATCCGTTCACCATCTCCAACCGGGCGGAACTGGCCGGCAGCGGCGACGCCTACAGCGGCTTCGCCGCGACCACGGTGGAGGTCGGCGACCACTGGGACGCCTGGTGGGACGTCACCAACTCCGGCTTGGCCGACGCCGGGCCGTTCCGAGTCGACTTCTACGCCTCCGGCAACACCGCCATCAAGACCGACGACTACTGGATCGGGTCGGTGCTGGTGCCGGGCGTGGCCGCCGGCGAGACCGTCAACGTGGACGCGTCGGTGTTCCAGTTCTCCGACATCCCGCCGGGACTGTACTACGTCGGCGTCATCATCGACGCCAACGACGACATCCTGGAACTGGACGAGACCAACAACACCGCCACCGACCTCGATACCTACCCGCTCACGGTGGAGTTGACGCTGCCGGCCATCGAGGGCATGGTCTGGCACGACCGGAACAATAACGGCGTCGTCGAGCAGGACGAGGAGCACCGCGAGCCCAGCCTGGCCGGCTGGATGGTGTACCTGGACGCCAACGACAACGGCGCGCCCGACCCGGGCGAGAGAATGACCCTGACGGACGCGGACGGGCGGTACGTCTTCCCCGGCGTCCCCGCCGGCACCTACACCGTGCGCGAGGTCCTTCGCCCCGGCTGGCAGCACACCACCCCCGACGACGGCGCCCTCCAGGTGGTTATCGGGGACGGCGAACTGGTGCAAAACGTCGACTTCGGCAACGCCCAGCACAGCAAGATCGCCGGCATCGTCGGGCACGACATCAACGGCGACGGCATCCTTCAGATCAACGAGCCGGGCCTGCCCTTCCAGACGGTGCGGCTGTACCTGGACTCCAACGAGAACGGCCGGATGGACCTGTCCGAGCAGGGCAGCCTCCAGGAGGTCGTCACCGACGATTTCGGCGGCTTCATCTTCACGGGGCTGATGCCGGGCCCGTACATGCTCGAGTACGTTCTGCCGCCGGGCACGCTGTACACGAATCCGAGCACCGGCGAGTTCGCCATCACCGTCACCAGCGCCCAGCTCATCGACCGCATCTTCCTCGGGGCCATGCCCGTGGAGTTTCACGGCGTCAAGTGGAACGACCTGGACGGCGACGGCGTCCGGGACGCCGAAGAGCCCATCCTGGAGGGGTGGGTCATGTATCTGGACCGGAACGACAACAGCATGCTGGATGCGGGCGAGGTCTGGACCACGACCGACGGCGACACCGGCCATTATGCCTTCACCGGCCTGCGCCCGGGGACGTACATCATCCGCGAGGTCCAGCAGCCGGGCTGGGTGCAATCCTGGCCGGACGCTGTCGGCGTGTATCAGCCCGCGCCTCCCTGGGCCCCCCCGGCCCCCCCGGTCCCCTGGGGCTACCGGTGGACGCTCGCCAGCAACGGGTATGTCGGCAATTTTGACTTCGGCAACTTCCTGGGCTCGGCGATTAGCGGCACCGTCTTCCATGACATCGACGCCGACGGCACCCAGAAGCCGGTGGACGAGCCGGGGCTGGCCGGCTGGATCGTGGACATGTTCCTGGACCAGGACGGCGACGGCCTGCTGACCCCCGGCACCCCCGGCCCCCCCAGCATCCCCGGCGATCCCACCTTCCAGACCGTCACCGACGTCGACGGCAATTACTCCTTCACCGGCTTGGTGCCGGGAACCTACATCCTTTCCGAGGTGCTCCAGGTCGACTGGGTGCAGTCGGTGCCCCTCGGCGGGGCGCACGCCATCGACGTCATCAGCGGCGACGACATCCCCGAGGTGAATTTCGGCAACTTCCAGTACGGCCGGATCTACGGCAGCAAGTGGCACGACCTGAACGCCGACGGCGTTTGGGATGGCGGCGAGCCGGGCCTGCCGGGCTGGAAGATCTACCTCGATCAGAACCAGAACGGCGTGTGGGACGAGGGCGAGACGTTCGACATCACCGACACGGTGGGCGGCTACTCCTTCGTCGACCTGATCCCGGGCCCGTTCACCGTCGGCGAGGTGCCCCAGGTGGACTGGATTCAGTCGGCCCCGGCCGCCGGGACCCACGAGGTCACCATTCAGAGCGGCGACATCGTCCTCGGGCTGGAGTTCGCCAACTTCCAGTACGCCGAACTCACCGGCAGCAAGTGGCACGACCTGAACGGCGACAGCATCCGCGATGCCGGCGAGCCCGGCCTGCCCGGATGGACGATCTTCCTGGATGAGAACGCCAACGGCCAGTTGGACGCCGGCGAGACCTCCACCCTGACCGACGCCCAGGGCGATTACAGCTTGGTCGACCTGCTGCCGGGGGCCTACCTCGTCGGCGAGGTCGTCGAGGACGGCTGGGTGCAGTCGGCCCCGGCCAGCGGCGGATACATGGTCTCCCCCTTGAGCAGCGAGGTCATCGGAGGCCTGGACTTCGGCAACTACGAGTACGGGCAGATCCAGGGCGCCAAGTGGCACGACCTGAACGTCAACGGCGTGTGGGATGCGGGCGAGCCCGGCCTGCCCGGCTGGACGATCTACCTCGACCAGAACCAGAACGGCGTCTACGACGGCATGGGGTACGCCACCTTCGATTCCACCGACGTGCCGGTGCTGATTCCGGACCTGCAGACGGTCAGCTCCGACGTGCAGGTCAGCGGGCTCGCCGGGCCGGTGGTGGACGTCAACGTCACCCTGGACATCACCCACACGTTCCTGGGGGACCTGGATATCAGTCTCATCAGCCCGTCCGGAACGATGATCCTGCTCAGCTGGTGGCTGGGCGGCGTGGACATGACCGACACCACCTTTGACGACGAGGCCGACACGCCCATCTGGGCCGGCGTCGCCCCTTACACCGGCCAGTTCCAGCCGGTGATGCCCCTGGCGACGCTCATCGGGGAGAACCCCAACGGCACCTGGACGCTGGAAGTCACCGACTCGGCGTCCTGGGACACGGGCATGCTGAATAGCTGGTCGATCAGCATCACCGTCCCCTCGCTGGTCGAGCAGGCCACGCTCACCGACGGCGACGGCAACTACGCCTTCCCCGACCTGTCGCCGGGGACGTACGTGGTGGCCGAGGTCGTCGAGGACGGCTGGGTGCAGCTTGCCCCGGCCGGCGGCACCCACCAGATCGCCATCCAGAGCGGCGACCTCGTGACCGACGTCAACTTCGGCAATGCCGAGGGCGCCGAGATTCACGGCGTCAAGTGGCACGACCTGAACGGCGACGGCATCCGGGACCCCGGCGAGCCGGGACTGCTGGGCTGGACGATTTCGACCTTCCTGGACCTGGACGGCGACGGCGAGCTGGGCGACGGCGAAAGCACGCTGCTGGCCGTCACCGGCCCCGACGGCTCCTACTCCTTCACCGGCCTGATGCCGGGAGATCACGTCGTGGCGGAGCTGTCGCAGCCCGGCTGGAGCCAGACGGCCCCGGTCGGCGAGACCTACCAGCTCACCCTCGGACGCGGCCAGGTCGCCCAGGACATCGACTTCGGCAACGCCCGGTCCGGCGAAATTCACGGGCTCAAGTGGCACGACCTGAACAACAACGGCATCATGAATGTTAACGAGCCGCTGCTGGAAGGCTGGGTCATCTTCCTGGACGCCAACGATAACGGCGCCCGCGATCCCGACGAGGTGCTGGCCACCACCGACGTTGACGGCGCGTACGCCTTCACCGGGCTGAGGCCCGGAACCTACACCGTCGCCGAGATCGTCCAGCCCGGCTGGGAGCAGTCCTCGCCGGTCGGCGGGACCCACCTGGTCACCGTCATGAGCGGCGACGCCGTCACCGGCGTCAACTTCGGCAACGTCAAGCTGGGCGAGGTCCGCGGCGGCAAGTTCCACGACCTGAACGCCGACGGCCTGTGGGATGCCGGCGAGCCCGGACTGGCCGGCTGGACCATCTTCTCCGATCAGAACCTCAACGGCCTGCTGGACGCGGGCGAGCCCTTCGCCACCACCGACGTCAACGGCGACTATGTCCTGCTGGGGCTGGAGCTGGGCACGCACGTCGTCACCGAGCAGCCCCAGGTCGGCTGGATGCAGTCGGCCCCGGCCGGCGGGACCTACCAGCTCGACATCGTCAGCGGCAGCGCCATCACCGGCACGGACTTCGGCAACTACCAGTACGGCCAGGTCAGCGGCATCGTCTTCAGCGATGAGAACCACGACGGCATCCAGAACGATCCCGTGACCGAGCCGGGGCTGGGCGGGTGGCAGGTGGCCGCCTTCCTCGACGCCAACGGCAACGGGGCGCTCGACGCCGGCGAGAACGAGTACTTCGCCATCACCGACGCCGTCACCGGCGGCTATGACCTGACCGGGCTGCCGCCGGGCGCCTACCTGGTCTCGGTCGAGCTTCAGGGCGACACCGACTTCACCTGGCCGGCCGGCGGCACCCACCAGTTGACGGTCAACAGCGGCCAGGCCGTCGGCGACATGCATTTCGGCATCAAGCGCGTTCCCGGCGTCGACGACCTCGGCGTGCAGACCCCCGAAGACCAGCTCGTCTCCGACGTCGTCACCGGCAGAGACGCCGACGGCAACCTGCTGCACTCCGGCTTTGAGGTGGTGGACGGACCCGCCCACGCCGCCGACCTGGTGATGGCGGACGACGGGTCGTTCACGTACACGCCCGCCGCCGACTACAACGGGCTGGACTCCTTCACCTTCCGCGTCGGCGACGGCGGGGAGTACTCGCGACTGGGAACGGCGACCGTCACGGTGGCGCCGGTGAACGACGCCCCGGAGGCCAAGACCCCGACCCAGCCGCTGACGGTCGACGAGGACCCGGCCGCGCCGCTGCTGATCGTGCTCGGCGCGACCGACCTGGAGACGGCCTACGCCGACCTGGACTTCCAGATCGTCGATCCGCCCGATTACGGCACGCTGACCGAGGTGGGCCAGGGCCGGTTCGAATACCAGCCGGATCTGAACTACAACGGCGCCGATCAGTTCCGCTTCCGGGTGACCGATACGGGCGATCCGGCCGGCGGCGATCAGGGATGGGGCTACGACGGGCCGATGTGGCATGAGGCCGACGCCCCCATTACCGTCAACCCCGTCAACGACGCCCCCACGGGCGAGTACGTCAAGGCCGAGACCATTCAGGACGACCCGGTCGACATCCAGTTGACCGGCGACGACGTCGAGACGCCGGCGGGCGACCTTCTCTTCGGCCTGCACACCCCGCCGGTCCACGGCAGCGTCAGCTTCAACGGCAGCGTGGTCACCTACACCCCCGAGCCGGGCTACTCCGGGATCGACCGCTTCCAGTTCGCCGTCACCGACGACGGCGACCCGTCCGGCAGCGGCAACGTCCTGTCCGCCGCCGGCACCGTCGACGTCGTGGTCGCCCGGGCGGTTCACTTCAATGCCAGGACCAGGGTGCAGTTACAGCCGCGCGTGGCCGACCCGCTGGTGGTGGTGGTCTCCATGAGAGGGCCCGGCGAGGGCGTGCTGATCCTGGGCGAGGACGACATCACTCGTCTGGAACTGTTCGGGACGGGCATGACCTCGAACGTCAACGTCATCACCCGAGGCCGGGGGCTGGAGGTCAACATCGGCGAGATCATCGTCCACGGCAGCCTGGGCGGCCTGAACGCCAAGACCGCCAACCTGCTGGGCGACATGACCGTCGGCGGAAGCATGCGGCGGCTGACCCTGAACCACGTCACCGACGAGCACGTCATCACCATCGGCGCCCCGACCACGACCAGGGACACGGTGCGGATGACCTTCGACTGCGTCGCCGACACGAGCATCTTCTCCCAGACGCCGATCAGCTCGCTGACGGTCACCGAGTGGCTGGATAGCGAGGGCGCCCGCGATGAGATCGTCACCCCCTGGCTGGGCAGGTTGACCAGCAGGGGCCAGCGGGCGAGGCGATACGTGGTCGGCAGCCGAGGAGATTTCGAGGCCGACCTGACCCTCAGCGGCATCGGCGCCCGGAGGAACGCTCTGAACGGGGCCAGGATCGCCGGCGAGCTGGTCGACAGCATCTGGAACGTCGGCGGGCACATGGGCTCGCTGTCGGTCGGCGGCAGGGTCGTTGACAGTCAGGTTCGCGCCCAAGGCAACATGGCCAATGTGACGGTGGGAGCGGCCGAGCGGTCCGACTTCCTGGCCGGCGTCGCCGCCGGCGTGGCCCGCCGTCCGGGCAGCGCCGCCGATTTCGACCTGCTGGCGACCATCCGCTCCTTCAGGGTCCGCGGGCTGCGGTACGCCGCCCCGCGGTACCTCTTCATCGACACCAACATCGCGGCCTCCACCATCGGCGTTGTGAGCCTGCGGAACGCCGGCCTCGAGGTCGCCGGCGAGCAGTCCGGCATCCTCGCCGTCAACGCCGGCACCGCCAGGGAAATCCGGATGGTGACCCACTATGACACGCTCACCCGCGAGCGGTGGCGCTGGACGCCGAGAGATGGCATCGTCTTCGCGATGCCCGAGCTGGACATCGAACTGCTGGCCTGAGGCGGTCGGCGAGTTTGCCGGATCGTCCGGCGGCCGGGGCTAGGCCGTCGACAGGTTTGGCCGCCTGAATCGCCGGCGGCGTGAGAGGAAGGCTCCCGGGCCGTGCCGGATGGTGTGGTCCCGCCGCCGGCCGATGGCGCTTCAGCCGAAGCTCACCCGAAATCCACCCCCCAACGGGCGTGCGCCTTCCGCCCCGCCCCGCGGCGCGGCGGCCGGGGGTGCTATTCCGCGGCGGGCGGTGAGGCCGGGGGCTTGACCAGTTTCAGCTTGATCCGGTTGGCCGTGATCTCAGTGACCGTCAGCTTAACCTTCTTCATCTCGGTGAGCTGATCGGCCAGGTCTTCGTTGGTGAAGCTGTGCTCGGCGTCGATGCTCGCGATGGCCTCCGTGATCTCGCGCAGCCGCAGGGCCTGGACGCCGCGGAGTTTCCCGGCCTCGGCGCGGAAGGTCTTCCAGGCCTCGTAGTCCATGCCGGAGATGGCGAGGTTGACCGTTCGGGAGACCTGGGCCCGCTTTCGCCAAGCTTCCACCACCGCGGCGAGGACCTTCGGGGCGGTCTCCCTGGCCAGCTTGGTCAGCACCTTGTCCTCGGCCCCCCGCTGGAAAGTGTTCGTCGTCACCGGCCCGTAGCTCTTCGACGCCAGCACGCGGGCGGAGTCCGTCTGGACCACGCGGACGTTCAAGGTGGCGGTGTACTGGTGCACGGTCTGGTCGGCGATCTGGAAGCTCCTGGCGTACTTGGCGACGGCCCGCCCGGTGAGAACCACCTCGGCCTTCATCCTGGCGCCGAAGGAGGCGATCTCCTTGGTGTTGTCCTTGATGACGGCCAGCAGGACGTCGCGCTTGGAGATCTTCGCGGCCGTGGCCCGGTCCACCAGCACGATGCCCTTGGACAGGAAGAAGTCCTCGACCCTGCCTTGCACGATCCCGGCCTTGTCCACCTCATACGTCGGGCCGGTGGGCCTGTGGCGGACGGCCTCGGCGATGGCGACGATCACGCGCGGGTTGTTCTCCTGGTTGACGGTGTGGGCGATGACGGCCCAGTTCTTTTCGAACTTCTGCGTGGATACGCACACCCGGAGGCGGGCGTGGGTGGTGCCGCCCTCGACCCAGATCTTCAACACCTCGTGCTGGCGGACGTATCCGACCGCGTCGGCGAAGACCTTGTCGTAGACGGTCTTGTAGTTTCTGGTCTGGGACTGGGCGGTGAGGAACACGCCGCAGGCCCGCTCCACCGCGGTTCGCAGGGCCACCCGGACGGCCCGGTCCCGGGCCGGCTGATCGGTGCCGGCGGCCGTGCCCGTGACCGTGATCCACTTCTGCACCGGCGCCGCCTCGATGGGCTGGGCCGAAGCCGCGCCGCTGAAGAGCAAACCGGCCAGGATGGCGCAGGCGACGATTGCGTGCTTTTCCCGTTTCATTGTGGCACCTCGGGGCCTTTCTCGGGCGGTTGCCGTCGTCATTCCTGCTGCAATTTGGCCTTGATGACGTTCTGGGAAACGTCGGTGATCTCCAGGTTCTTGATCACCTCGACGATCTTCTCGGCCAGGGTCTCGGCGTTGACGTCGGATTCCAGCGAGCACTCGGCCACCTTGTTGTGATACTTGGGGGTGGTGACGTCCTTGACCTGCTTGATGGTCTTGAGGGCCTTTTTCAGGGCCGTGTACTGTGTGAAGGAAAGCCCCTCGACGTGCAGTTGCACCTCACCGCGTCCGGCCAGGGCGTCCTGCCAGAATCGGAGCACGTCGTTCTGCACTCTCGGCGCGATCTGCCTGGCCTGGGCGTCGAGGGCGTTCTTGGCGGCCGAGCGCCACACCCGGTTCACGCCGCGCGTCGGCCGCCCGGGAATGCTGGAGAGAAGCTGGCCGGTGTCGGACCGGTAGCACTTGACGTTGGCCTCGGCCTCGTACGTCTCGAACACCACCCCGCCGATGGTCTTGCGCCCTCCGGACGCGGCGTTGGCCGTGCCGGAAATAAAAAGCTGCGCCCCGAAGCGCTTGGCGATCGCCTGGGCCTTGGCCGGCTTGTCCTCGGCCACGGCCGCCGCCAGGTCCTTCCGGTCGATCGCCTTCAACTGCTGCTTGTTGACCAGCAGGAAGCCGCTCTTGAGCAGCAGGTTCTCGATCCTCGCCTGCACCGTCGAGTCCGGCACCACCTCGCGGCGGATCCTCTCGCCGATGAAGACCATGATCTTCGGCCGGCCCATCTGCTTCAGCTTGGTCTTGACCACGCCCCAGTAGTCGACGATTCCCTTGACCGAGACGACGGCCGTGACCTTCGCCTCCCAGGTGCCGTCCTCGACCTGCCTCTGGGAGAGGATCTTGTGGCTCTGGATGAAGCCGGTGGCCCGGACCAGCACCGTGTCCCGGACCAGGGCAAAGTCCCGGGTCTGCGACTCGGAGTGGATGATGGCGCCGGCCCCGCGCTCGACGGCCTTGCGCAGGGCGTCGCGGACGGCCTCGTCCTTGTCCATGCCGGCCCCGACGACGGTGATCTCCACCAGGTTCTCGCCGCGTTTGATGACGTTCTGGGCGATCGCCGCCGGCCGGGCGGCCAGAAGGGCGACGATTGCGGTTCCGATCAGCAAGCGCTTGCACATGGGCGCGCTCCCTTTTGCAGGTGTTCCCGACGCGTTCGGTCCGGCGTCTCTCCGCGCCGGTGTCATTTCCCGCGCGAACGGGCGCCCGGCAGCTCCGCCGAAGCCCGCCGCCGGATGCCGTGGGCGCAGGCTATTCGACGACCGTGCCGCCCGGCACGACGACCTTGACCTCGCCGGTCTGCCGGGTCTCCACGTGGACGTCGTCCTTGGTGTAGGGGCCCATCAGCTTGCCGGCCTTGGTGATGCGGAACCACAGTTTGCTTTTCGTGTCTTCGCTGACCATGAAGGACTGACTCGCCCCGGCCCCGGCGGAATAGCTGCACTCCGCCGGCAGGTCCTCGGTCTTGACGACCAGGGTGTGCGTGAGCCTGCCGCCGGCGCCGACCGCGCCCACCGGCGAGGTGCCGTCCGGGACGGTCACGCTGATGTTCCGGGACAGGTCGCTGTGATTCGAGATCGTAACCGCCGTCTTCCTGGTGCAGCCGACCATCATCACCGCCAGGATCAGCAGCGATATCCCGATTGCCTTGCCGCTCGTTCTCATCTCGACGACTCCTTTCAAAGAGGTCCGCCTGCGTCACCGGATGGTTATGGACAGCTTCCTCTGATAGTACAGCACCATGTTCCAGAGCGGCTTGAGGTCGATCTCGACCGTCACCTGGGCGGTGCCGTCGTCCAGAAACTTCAGCGATTTCTCGACCACGTACGCGCCTTGCTGGAAGGCCAGCATGCCCGAGTCGATCTGGTCGTTGGCGGCCACGAAATCACGCACGGAGGTGTTGGAGGTGATCGTCAGCCCGTTGATCTTCTCGGCGAGCTTGCGCCGGCCGTCCAGCTCGGCCCCGCGCAGGGCCATCAGCTTGGCCTGGGCCGTGTTGGCGTTTGTCGTGTCCACGGCGGCGCTGCCGACGGCCTGCTCCGTCCGCGTCACCCATGCCGGGGCCCTGGCGGCCCTGGCCAGGACTGCCACCTGGGCCGGGGGGACGTCCTTGAGGTACCGCTCCGGCGGCACGCCCATGCCCGTCTCCCGGATCTGCTTGTCCCGGGCGCGGACGCTGAGTTTCTCGATGTCCTGAACCCTGATTTTGTCGCCCTTGTAGAACTCCTTGTGCCAGGTCTTCAGGTTGACGATCAGGTCCCGCAGGGTCACTTCCATCTCCACTTCCACGATGAGTTCGTCGGCGTGGTAGCGAATGCCTCTTTCCCTGGCGCCGCGGATGAAGGCGCGCAGCCGGGTGTTGATCTCGTCGTACTCGGCCACGAAGTCTCGCACGCTGGTGGTGGAGGTGATGCGCACGCCTTGGATGCGCTCCCCCAGGCGGCGCAGGCCGTCGACCCGGGCGGCGCGGACGGCCATCAGCCGGCCCTGGCCGGTGCAGTGGGCCATCCAGTAGGCCTTGGCCTGGCCGGCGAGGTTCTTGATGCTCATCAGCTCGCCCTCGGCCACCATCACCAAAGGATCTTCGGCCAGCTCCGGGCGCGGCGCCCCCGAGCCGGTCTCCCGGATGACCTTGATCTTGTTGGTGACGGTCATCTTCTCGAAGTCCTGGCTTCGGATCTTGTCGCCCTTGTAGTACTCCTTGTGGAACTGCTTGAGCGTCACGATGAGCTCTTGCAGCTTGACCTCCATGACGACCTCGCAGGTGCCGTCTTCCATGTACTTGGGCCTGCCGATCTCCTTCATTCCGCTGAGGAACGCGCGCAGGGACGTTTCGATGGTGTCGGAGGTGGCCACGAAGTCGTTGACGGTGGTTTCAGAGGTGATCTTCAACCCGCGGATGCGTTCGGCCAGTTTGCGTATCGCGTCCGCCCGGGCCGCCCGGGCCGCCAGCAGCTTGTTCTGGGCTTTGCGCTGCTCGCTGACGGCGTCGGCGGCCGCCGGCAGCGCCCAGCCGGCCAGCAACACCACGCCCAGCAACAGCAACCACGCCTTCCTTGCCTTGCACATAGCTGGTTCTCCTTTCGAGAGTAAGGTTCTCTGGTTGCGCGTGCGTGGAGGCGACGCGGAAACGGACCTCGGCCCGGTACCGAATCGATTGGGCCGGGCCGCGCACGCTGCGCCCTATTTCGCGCCTTCCACGCGGACGCGCTTCCGGGCAAACACGTATTTTTCGCTGGGTTTGATCCTGAACGCCATGTCGTAGAATTCCTCGGCCTTCTTGCCCCTGCCCAGCGCCTCGTGCATCAGGCCGGCGTTGAACGCGGCCCCGTGGTCGTCGGGCCTCTGGCCGAGGGCCTGCTGGTAGCAGTCCAGCGCCTCTTCGTAGTCGCCGGCCACCGCCAGCTTGTTGCCGGTGGAGACGATCTTGCTCTTGCCCGACTGGAGCTTTTCGGTGACGACCACCTCGTGCGGGCACACCTTGCTGAGAAACTCCCGCACGCACTCGTCGATGAGGCGGGAAATGACCTGATCGGTCGGGGGCAGGTCGTCGCCTCCGAAGCCCATCGCCCGCCCGATGCCGGCGGCCCCCGACTTCTTGTCCTTCTCGGAGTCGTACTCGTGGGTGGTCGCCACGGTTGCCAGCGTCTTGCCGGTCTTGACGTCGTCCATGGTGAAGTTGACCGCGCCCAGGCAGTAGCGCTTGGTGTAGGTGACGGTCTTCATCGACCGGGAGAGCGGGTTGAAGACCGTTCGCGTGCCGCGGTCGTCGCGGGCGGTCACCTTCACGCTGCCGTAGATCATGGCGTCGACCTTGGCGAGCTTTCCGGCCGTGTCGGCCGAGGCGCTGTCCGAAATCGCGATTTGGAGGTCGCGCTCGTCCAGGATGGCCTTGAGCCGCTTGCGGTCCACCAGCTCGTACCGGTTGTACTTGCGGTTGTAGACGTCCAGGGCCGCCGCCAGCCGGTCGGAGGCAATCTGGCTCCACTGCCTGTCGCGGGAGCTCTGCCCGCCGAACTCGGCAATGCCCACGCGGCGGACCTGCGGGGAGATCTGGTACTCCGCCGGCCGCTCGTAGCGTATCTCGATCGCCTTCTCCGGGCCACATCCGGCGATCCAAGCGGCCGAGAAAGCCAGCCCGCCAAGAATCGAAAGATATGTGAGCGTTTTCATCGGCGGCTCCTTTCGCGGGCAGAGTATACCACGCCGCCATGGGGCGGGCATCCATTGTTAACCGTTTTTCCGGGCGGGGCGTCGGAGCCGCCGCGGACATTTCCCGGCAGGCCCGCCGTCGGGTCACCCGGTGAAAACGCTTGGAATCGCCCTCGGCGTTTCGCTATCATGCCCCCTGAATTCCGCAGGCGAACGGTCCTTGCGGCAGGGCCGGGAGCCCCGTTTTTCCCAGGGAGTGCAAGCATGGCCGATCTGCCAAGATCGCTCAAGAGCCTGCTGCTGCTGACGTTGGCGGCTGCGGCCGGCGGGGCCGGATGCAGCGCCAAGATACCTATCGTCCAGATCCCGCACTTCTATACCCCTGAATTGAAGACCATTGCCGTGGTCCCGTTCCGAAACCAGTCCACCGGGAAGAACGCCGGGCAGGTGATCGCCGATAAGCTCGCCGCCGCCCTGATGGCCAACGGATCCTACAAGGTCTACAACCGTAACGACCTGAAGGCGCTGATGGACGAGAGCGACCTCCAGATCGCCCTGGGCGCGGATTCCCCGGCTGCGGCCGCGACCTTCAAGAAGGCCACCAACGTCCAGGCGATCCTGACCGGGGCGGTGACGACCTACTCGGCCACCTCCCAGAGCCAGCGCCGCCAGGACCCCCAGTACGCCTACACCAAGCAGGGCCGCAAGTACCTCACCGGCTACCGCACCTACGTCCTGACGCGGAACGAGGCCAACGTCTCCGTCACCGCCACCCTGATCCGCGTTTCTGACGGGACGACCATCGCGGCCACGCCCGCCCCGGCCCGGGCGCGCGTGGCTTCCGAGGGCGAGCCGCCCAAGCAGGACCCGTACGCCTGCATCTCCGACGCGACCGACCAGGTGGTCTTTCAGCTCGTGGAGCAGTTCGCACCCATCCGCAAGGTCATCAAGGTCAACACGAGCAAGGCCCTGCGGACGGCCAGCGATCTCTATGACAACAAGTGGAGCTTCACCAAGCAGTTCAACGCCAGCGATGAGAAGATGTACGTGGTGGTGGAGCTGCCGCTCTGCTGCGACCGCAACCGCTTCCGCCTGGTGATCGTGAAGAAGGATCAGCGCGAGGAGCTGGCCGGCATGGCCATCGTCTGGGGGAGGAAGGCCTCGGTCGGCTACAGCTTCAGCCCCAAGGCCCTTGCCGCCAAGGCCGGCCCGGGCCAGTTCCAGGTCAAGTTCTACAGCGGCCCCGAGCCTGTAATCATCCAGGACTTTCGGATCAGGTGACGTCCCCGGCCGCGACCGGCCCACCGCCTGCCCCGATACTTCGCGCGAGCAAGGGTGCATCAAACGGCTGGGGCCAGAACGGTCAGATTCAGATCGGGCTCTTCCAGCAGGTTCAAGCTGTGATCAAGGCGCAGGCCCCTGCCGACGGCCCCGCGGCGTGCCCACGGCCGGGAATCGGGACTATCGCCGGTTTGGTCGTTGACGATACTTCGATGCGTCGGTGGCATCGGGCCATGTCGACCGACGCCCGTATCGTCACTTCTCAAGGTTCAATAGAAGCTTAACGTCATGGCCATCGATGTCGCCGTCGCCGTCGAAGTCACCATCCTTCGAACTGGCGATCAGGTCCTTGACCTTGTCCGCACCACCCCCTGCTTTACGTCCGCCCATGCCGCTGCCGTAATTGTCGGACCAGATGGTATAGTCGGCCCCGTTGACGACGCGATCCCCGTTGAAATCTCCGTGCTCCCACCTGGAAGCGGTCTCGTTGTAGTGGTCCGCCCAGAGGCTGTAGTCGCCGCCATCGACCGCGCCACTCAGATTGGCATCGCCCATGTAGAACTGCTTGGTATTTCCACCATTCTTGTAGTAAATGTCAAAGTCAGGTTGACCGATGACCCCCTCTCCCTCGTCCCAATAGGCGAAAGTCGGCCCGGCCCGGAGGACAAGGGTATTCACATAAAGCGCCTCGTTATCTCCCGACGTCGGCTGGTTGTCATAGTCGTCCACGACGCAGACGATAATTCGCCCGTACTCGGTAGCCCCCTCGGCGTCCGGGTCGATGCCCACCACCAGCTCGTTCATGAGGAAGTTGGCCTCGACGAAGTCGTCTTCGCCCGTTAGTGCTTTCCCGCCCACCTCGAACTCCAGAAGGTTGTCGAAGTTCTCCTCTTGGCCCGCGTGTTCCGCGAATTCACACGTGAGGGTAAGGTTCCCCAGCCCGGCCATGTCCGAGGAGCTGGTGGTGTTCAGTTCGAATGCGCCTTCCTCGGCGAAATATTCGCCCAGTTCGTCGTGCCACGGTTCCAGGCAGATGGCGATCTCGCTGTCGGTAACCGCCTCGAACACGCTAGCGGATCCGAAACTCAGCGTGTTCAGCACGGTGATGCTGGAATCCTTGTGCTGTATTTCCAGGGTGCCGGTCTGTCCCTTTTCAGAGAGGTACACCTTCTCCGCCTGGAGGCTTCCTTTTGAAATGCTGTACGATCCCGTGGACGTGTCCCCAATGCGGAGTATTCCCCCGCCCAGATTGCTGCTGGCAACGACCTTTACACTGGTCTTTTCTCCGCTCTGCTCAAACTGGGCCTCCCCCTGCCCGCCCGTCCCAGCCCCAATGATGAGCTCGTTGGGCGTGATGCCCTCTTCCGGACTGTAAGAGCAAGGTCCCACCTGCAAAGTGGTTGTTCCACCGGGGTCAGTGGCCGCCTTTTCCAGGACGAACCTCGCCAGCCCTTGGGTGAGCCCCATCTTCAGGTCGCAGGTAACACCGTGCGCCCCGTCTGTCTGGAGAAACTTGGCATACCCTGCAGCCCCAATCTTCTCATGTCTGACACCCAGACTTCCCCCGGACAGCTCGTACCGAGACTCGACCTGTTGGTAGTAGTAGCTACCGACAACAAGGGTGTCGAAGCCGCAGCCGCCCCCGCTCTGCTTGAAGATCCCCTGGTTGCCGCGACCAACCGTTACCATCCCCAGCCAGGTGTCGTCTTTGTCATCATCATCGTGCACCGACAACTGAGCCTCCCCAGATATCTCGTAATAACCCTTGCCCTTCTGGGCGTCCCCCAAGTACAGACGCCCGTAATCGTGGATCCCTTTCTTTCCGTTTATCCGCAGAGTCCCGCTGACGTGCTCGATCGTGTTTGCCTCCTGCACGAAGACTGACAGTACCGCTTGGTTAGCAACGTCGTATGTGCACGTCTTGCCGTTCGGATCGGAATTGTGCACGTGCATACGATCCGTGTCCGCAGGAATAGGTCGCCCGCGCTCTTCGCCAGAGTCAACCCAGTTGTCTCCCTCCGACCATTCGTGGCTGGCCCCCGGATCCTCCGGCGCCCAATTGTAAGTCTCGCTCCATGCTTGGACCGTAAGGACCAGCGCGGCTGTCGCACACAAGCACAGCAGTTTTGCAGTTCGGGCATGGTTGATTTTCTGCTCCCTTTCCTTTTAGATCGCCCCCAAAAAGACAGGGCTTACACGAAACCATTGTGCCGACGCTTCTGCCGTCGCAAAAGGATCGCCACTCCCGCGCCCAACGCGGCCAACACGGACGGCTCGGGGATGGGATCGTACCGAATCCCGATTCCCGGGTTGTTCTCCCTGACGAGGGGAATATAGATGTCGTAGGCCTCCTCGTTCAGGGGATTGCCGCGGAGGTCCAGGTGTTTAAGCCCGGTCAGGCCTGCCAGTGGCGAGATGTCTGCGATCTGGTTGTTGTCCAGCCATAGGGCGTACAAGTTGGGAAGACCGGCCAGCGCGGATATGTCGGTGATCTGATTGTCGGAGAGCTCCAAGGTGTCCAGACCTGCAAGTCCGCCAAGGGCGGAAATGTCCGTGATCTGATTGTCACTGAGATCCAGCCTCCACAGCCCCGGGGCCGAGAGGCCCGCCAGACCCGAGATGTCGCTGAGCTGGTTTCCGCGCACCCCCAGCTTCTCCAGCTTCGTCAGGCCGGAAAGGTCCGGCAGGGACGCGATCTGGTTGGCGTAGAGCTGGACGTCCCGCAGGTTCGTCAGACCCGAAAGCACCGACACGTCGGAGATCTGGTTGCGGTGCAGCTGGAGGTCCTCCAGCTTGGCCAGACCCGCCAGGGGCGAGATGTCCGTGAGCTGATTATCCTCCATCCACAGCTCCCCCAGCTCCCCCAGGCCCGAAAGGTCCGGGATGACGCTGATCTGATTGCCCCCAAGGGCAAGCTCCTTCAGCCCCGTCAGCCCCACAACCGCGGAGATGTCGCTGAGCTGGTTGTCGTTGGCGCTCAAATATTCCAGATTCGGCAGCCCCGAAAGGACGGAGATGTCGCTGAGCTGATTCTCCCCAATCGCGAGGACTCTCACCTTGGTGAGTGCCGCCAGGGGCGAGATGTCGCCGATCGAGTTGCCCGAAAGGTTAAGATACTCCAGCTCCGTCAGCCCCGAAAGCGGCGAAATGTCCCCGATGTGGTTGCGCGCGACGTACAGGGCGGTCAGCTTGACCAGTCCCGACAGGGGGGCCACGTTGGTGATCTGGTTGTCTGACAGCCACACCCGTTCCAGCTTGGTCAAGCCCGACAGCGGGGACGCGTCAGCGATGAGATTCTCGTCCATGTCCAGCGCGACCAGGTTCACGGCGTACTCCAGGCCCGTCAGGTCCGTGATGAGCCACCCGAGCGGGTGGTCGGAATCCCTCCAGGACAGCCCGGTCAGTTGGAGCATGTCCTCGGAGGTGATGGGCGTCCCTTCCGGCATCCACGGGAAGAGCTGCCACCTGACGGCCGTCTCGAGATACGGGTCTGGAATGTTGACGATCGCGGCGGAGGCCGGAAGCGCCATTGTCAGAACCATCACGACCAGCGCGGCCGTCCGCGAGCAAGACCACGTGTGCATGACGTCTCCTTTCGCATGTTGGCCCGGCACCGCTTTGCCGGTCAGCGTGCCGGTGAGCTACTCTGAATTCTAACCCCCCGGGGACGAGCGGACAAGGGGCAAATCGACACATCATTGAAATATATCGACACATGACTAAAAAGATAAGAGATTACGGTAAAACACTTTGACGGAACTCAGGTGAACACCGTAGATGGGCGTCGGCTGAACAACCCAGTCCGGCCGCTCGCGCGCCCGCCCGCCCGGCCCGCATGCGAAAGGATTTGCGCGCGCGGGTGTGAACGTTCCGGCCGGGGAAATCCGTTTTCTCCGAGATTTTCTTCTGCCGCCCCGGTCGCGATTTACAGTTTTGGCTCTCGCTATGGGAAAGCGTTTGCGCGCGCATACGTGAACGCGCGAAGAAAGTACGGAGGGCGCGGATACTGCGCGCCGAGGCTCTTTGAAAAGTGCAGAGGACAGGGAATAGGGACCAGGGACCAGGGACCAGGCAAGAGACAGGGAATAGGGACCAGGGACCAGGGACCAGGCAAGAGACAGGGAATAGGGAC
>CAYNYF010000044.1:0-35478 GCA_964401385.1 uncultured Planctomycetaceae bacterium
CGGCTGGAGGCGTTCAGCTACTACGGGCTGTTCAAGCCGGTGATGGTGCTCGACGGCGGCATGTGGCGTGACCCCGAGCCCACGCTCAAGACGTGCCTGCGGCTGGGGATGATGTACAACGACATCACCGACCGCCCCGAGCGCGCGGGCGTGAAGCTCTCGCCGGAGGAGCTGGACCGCAACCGGCGCGTGTGCGAAACCTACACGCCGCTGCTCCAGGAGCTGCTTGGCAAGCAGTGGGTGCTCGAGCCCAACGCCCTGGAGCTGCCGGAGTCGGTGCGGGGCAACATCTTCCACGCCCCGGACGGGCGGGTGATCGTGACGATGGTCAGCGACCACCGCAGCATGTTCGAGGACGGCGGCTTCGCCGCCGACCTGCCGGTGGTTGTTCGGCTGGCCGACGGCAAGGCGATTCGCCGCGCGAGCGTCCGCTCGGTGGATTACGACGATGCCGTCGATGCGCCCCTGAGCAGGGATGGCGATGCCCTGACCGTCACCGTGCCGCGGCACCGGACCGCGTCGATTGTCATCCTGGAGCGCTGATCGGGAAAAACGGAGCCTGCCCGCCCCCACGGGCCCTCGGCGCCCTATGTGGCCAGGCCGAAGATGCGGGCGATGTTCCCGCCCAGAACGGCCGCGCGCTGCTCGTCGCTGAACCCGTCGGCCAGCAGCGCCCGGTACATCGCCAGCCGCACGTGCATCAGGGCGAACGGCGTGTCGCTTCCGAACGAGACGCGATCGGCCCCCAGCGCGCGAATTGCCTCCAGCACGGCAATCTCGCGGACGGCGCTGCCGATGAGGTGGAGGTTGGGGCAGTCCCGGGCGAACTCGATCATGGCCGCCGACAGGTCGTGGTGGCCGACGCCGCCCATGTGGACGCACAGGATCGTCAGCTCCGGGTACATCCGCGCGATCTTGGCGACGCGGAACGGGTGGGTGTGCTCGAACGCGTCGGCGCCCACGTGCAAGGCCAACAGCTTGCCGGCTTTGACGATCTCCTCGATCACCGGCAGGCTCAGGTGCGGATCGTCGATGAAGAACGAGTTCTGGGCGCCGTTCAGCTTTACCCCGCGGAACCCGTACTCCTGGAGGCACCTCCTGGCCGTGTCCCTGGCCTTCTCGACGCCGAGGTTGGGATCGGCCCAGCCAAAGCCGAGGATGCGGTCGGGGTGGGCCTTCATCGCCCGGTGAACGTAGGCGTTGGCCTCGTCGATCTCGCGGCGATACGGCGGCCGGAGCCACGTCACGGCCTTGTCGACGCCCGCCCGGTCCATCCGCCGCAGCAGCTCCTCGATCGTGATTCCTTCCGGGTCGGCGGTGATGTGACAGTCCGCGTCGATGATCATGGGGCACGGCTCCTATGGGGGGTGCGCCCGGCATCGTAGGCCGGCGAACCCGGAGTGTCAACGCCGCCCGGCCCGGCGAAGCCCTCCACCTCCCCGGGCTCGCGCCCGGGGCAAAGAAAGGCGCTCCTGTCGGGGCTACCCATGGAACCTGGGGATAGGTCAGGGATGCACCGGCTTGACACGCCGCCGGCGGGAGGGTCTATTCACCCCCTTGGCCTGGACTCAGGCATGAGTGATCGCAGAATCTTGCGCAATGGAGAAACGCCCATGAAGGTTTCGATTTCCTCCTACTCCTTTCACGGCCTCCTGAAGGAGGGGGGGATGGACGTCTTTGGTTTTCTGGAGAGCTGCAAGCACCGCTACGGCGTCGGCGCCGTCGAGATATGGAGCGGCACGCTGGGCGGGCGGATGGACCCGGAGTACCTGCGCGCGGTCCGCCGGGCCCTGGACGAGCGCGACCTGACACTGGCCAACCTCTGCGTCGACGGCGCCCACCTCTGGGAGGATGAGCCCGACGCGCGGGAGAAGAACTACCGCAGCGCGCTGGCGTACCTGGAGGCCGCCGAGATCCTGGGCGCGCGATCGGTGCGGATCGACATAGGCGGCAAGGGCACCGAGCTGACCGGCGAGCAGCTCGACTACGTCGTCAAGCGCTACAAGGAGTACGCCCGCCGGGCCGGCGACGGCGGCTATCGCGTCGGCCCGGAGACCCACTGGGGCCCGTCGCTGACGGTCGACGTGCAGCGGAAGGTGCACGACGCGGTGGACTCTCCCGCCTACGGCGTGCTGCTGCACGTGGGCCACTGGCAGGGCGGCGAGGCACAGGCCAAGCGGGGCGACGCGATGGCCGCGCCCTGGGCCATGCACACCCACGTCGACGCCCGCATCACGGTCGAGTGCCTCGAGGAGAAGCTCCGCGTGCTGCTCGACGCCGGCTACGAGGGCTTCTTCGGCGTGGAGCATCACACCGGCAAGAACGAGTACCGAGAGGTGGAATGGCAACTGGCGGAGCTGCGCCGCGCCCTGTGGCGCATGGAGCTGGAGGTGCAGCCGGCGGCCGGGCAGGACCGGAGGAAGAAGTGATGGAAGACATTCGTATCGGCATCATCGGCGTGGGGCAGATCGGCAAGCTGCACCTGGAGAAATACAAGAAGGTGCCGGCCGCCAAGATCGTCGCCCTGGCGGACATCGACGCGGCCGAGGGCAAGCGCGTCGCCGAGCGCTTCAACATCCCCAACGTCTACACCGATTTCCGCAAGCTGCTGGCCCGAGACGACATCGACGCCGTGGACGTGGCCCTGCACAACAACTTCCACGCCCCGGTGACCGTGCTGGCCCTGCGCGCGGGCAAGCACGTGTATTGCGAGAAGCCGATGGCCGGGGCGTACGCGGACGCCAAGGCGATGATGGACGAGGCCGCCGCGTGCCAGCGCAAGTTGAGCATCCAGTTGTTCTCGCTGTTCACCAAGCAGGCGAAGGTCGCCAAGCGCCTGATCGGCGCCGGCAAGCTGGGGCGGATCTTTCACGCCCGGTCGATGGGCTACCGCCGCCGCGGGCGACCGTTCGTGGACGGCTACGGCACGGCCATGTTCGTGAAGAAAGCCGTCGCCGCCGGCGGCGCCCTGTACGACATGGGCGTGTATCACATCTCGCAGATGGTCTACCTCCTGGGCCTGCCCGCCGTCGAGCGGATCGCCGGCAAGGTCTACCAGGAGACCGACATGGACCCCGCCCGCCGCGCCGCCAGCGGCTACGACGTCGAGGAGCTGGCAACCGGCTTCGTGCGCTTGGCCGGCGGGGTAACGCTGGACGTCATCGAGTCGTGGGCGATCCACCTGAACAAGTTCGGGGGAAGCTCCATCGTCGGCTCCCGCGGCGGCATCCGCCTGGACCCGTTCAGCTTCCACTGCACCGAGCAGGACATGGACATGGACGCCACCTTCAACATCGACGCCGCCGACTGGCGCTGGCACCAGTTCGACGACAACGAGAGCGCGTACGATTCGTCCCAGCATCACTGGGTCGCCGCCCTCCAGGGCAAGGTGGAGCTGATGCCGACGGCGGAAGCGGCGCTGGAGACCATGCTCATCAGCGAGGGCATCTACCTCTCCGACCGGCTGGGTCGGGAGGTTACGGCCGAGGAGGTCGTCGCCGCCTCGCAGTCTACGGCCGGGGCCGTTTGACCCGGCGGCCGACCTGCAACCGGCGCGGGGACCGCCTCCGCGCCCGTCCGGCAAGACCTTGACGGCGCGAACGGTTCGGGTCACAATGCCCGCGGGTGCCATGCGGACCGCTTCATCCAAGACGTTGCGCCGCGTCGACGCGCTGACCAGCGTGCTGTTCTGCCTGCCGAACCTCATCGGCGTGCTGGTCTTCGTGGTGCTTCCGGTAACGGCCTGCCTGGGGCTGGGGTTTTGCAGGTGGCGCGGCAGCCGGCTGGAGCTGGGGGCGATCGACTGGGTGGGGCTGGCCAACTTCGCCAAGCTGCTGGGGTTCCGGACGGAAGCGTCGGCCGCGGCCGTGGTCGGAGGGTTCGTGCTGGCCGGCGGGCTGATCGGGGCGGCGGCGTGGCTGCTGCGGCGATGGTCCGCCTGGCGGCGCCCGGTCCGATGGGCGGGTCTCGCGGCCCTGCTGGCGGTGGGCTGGGGCGTGCGCAGGTACTGGGCCGGAGTGATCGATCCGCAGGCGAGCGACCCGCTGTTCTGGCAGGCGCTGTGGAACTCGCTGGTGCTGATGACCTGGGGCGTGGGCGGGCGGATCGTGCTGTGCCTGGCGATGGCGATGCTGCTCAACCAGCGGCTGCGCGAGATCGTGGTGTATCGAACGATCTACTTCCTGCCGACGATCTCCTCGGCCATCGCGTTGTACATCCTCTGGCAGGCGCTGTATCACCCGGACGTGGGCGTGATCAACCGGGCGCTGCTGGCGGCGCGCGGCGGGCTGAACGCCCTTATCGACGCGGTCGGCGGGCCGGCGGGGTGGATCACGTGGCAGCCGCCGAACTGGCTCGGCGAGGTCAGCACGGCCAAGCCGGCGTTCATCCTCATGGGCTGGTGGCAGCAGATGGGCGGGCTGCCGATGCTGCTGTACCTGGCCGCCCTCCAGGGAATCCCCGAGCAGCTCTACGAGGCGGCGGAGATCGACGGCGCCAATGCGTGGCAGCGGTTCCGCACGATCACCTGGCCGATGGTCTCCCCGACGACGTTCTTCATCCTCATCATGGGCGTGATCCGCGGCTTCCAGGGCGGCTTCCAGCAGGCGTACGTCATGACGCGGGGCGGCCCGGCCGGTTCGACCACGACCGTGGACTACTTCATCTACAACCAGGCGTTCTTCCAGGACCAGGACATGGGCTACGCGTCGGCGGCGGCGTGGGTGCTGTTCGTGATCATCCTGGCGCTGACGCTGATCAACTGGCGCTACGGCCAGCGAAAGGTGCACTATTGAGGCCGACCCCGGCGGCGGCCGGGCGGTGATGGAATCATGCGGATCAAGTGGCGGCGATACCGGCGCGGGCGGCTGAGCCTGGCTCATGCGACGGTCGTCCGCGCGGTCCTGCTGATCGGCGCGGTGAGCATGCTCGTGCCGTTCGCGTGGATGGTCTGCACGGCGCTGAAGGACAAGCACACGGTGGAGAGCGAGCCGAACCGCTGGCTGCCGAAGATGCCGTCGGCGGCGCGGACCGCAAGCTGGTTCGTGGACTACCTGTCGGCGACCACGCCCGACTTCGAGGACGTGCTGCTGCGCGACTTCGACGAGGCGGGCCACCGCGCTCCCGGCCGGCCGAGCCGCCAGGGGCAGGGAAGCCTGGCGCTGGCCGTCGACTTCACCGCGCGGAAAGAGCTGACCCGCACCATCGACCTCAGCGGCTCGGACCTGCCCGACGCGCCGGTCAGCATGCTGGCGTTCTGGCTGCGGGGCGACGGCTCCGGCCACCGGCTCCGCGTGGCGGTCCACGGCGACGGCTTCGTCTACCGGGCCGCCGACGATCTCCACGTGGGCTTCGAGGGCTGGAAAGAGGTTCAGTGCTGCTTCCGGGCCGAGCGCTTCGACCCGCTGGGCCGCGAGGTCGTCCAGTTGCGGCGCGATCCGCCCGGCGACGCCGGATACGTCGACCTGGCGGCGCTGCGGCGGGTCGAGCTGACGGTCCTGCCCGAGCCGCTGTGGTCCCGGGCGTGGCAGCGGTGGACGTACTCGTTCCGCAAGGCCTGGCAGTCGATGCCGTTCGGGCGGTTCTACCTCAACAGCCTGTTCATCTCGCTGGCGATCACGCTGGGGCAGGTGCTGACCAGCGCGCTGGCGGCGTACGCGTTCTCGCGGCTGCGCTGGCCGGGGCGGGATAAGTTCTTCCTGGCCTACCTGGCGACGATGATGATTCCCGCGGCCGTGACCATCGTGCCCACCTTCGTGCTGATGAAGATGCTCGGCTGGTTCGACACCTACCGCGCCCTCATCCTGCCGCTGCTGTTCAGCGCCTACGGCACGTTCATGCTGCGGCAGTTCTTCCTGTCGCTGCCGCGCGACCTGGAGGACGCCGCCCGCATCGACGGCTGCGGCAAGCTGCGCGTCTGGCTGCACGTGATCCTGCCGCTGAGCAAGCCGGCGCTGGCGACGCTGGCGACGTTCACCTTCCTGGCCTCCTGGAGCGCGTTCCAGTGGCCGCTGTTCGTCACCCAGTCGATGCACATGAAGGTGCTGCCGATCGGGCTCAGCGCCTTTCAGGACAAGTTCTCCGTGGAGCGCAACCTGCTGATGGCCGCCTCGCTGATCGTGATGGTGCCCACGCTGGCGGTGTTCCTGTTCAGCCAGCGGTTCTTCGTCCGGGGCATCCAGCTCGGCGGGATGAAGGAGTAGGAGCCGGGCCATGCGCTACGTCGTCGCCGGACTGATCGTCGTGGTCGCGCTGGGCGTCTATCTGCTCAGCACGCAGCCTCTCGAGCAGGCCGGCCCGCACCAGACGCAGATCCGCTTCGCCTTCCCCGGCTCGGTGAGGGCCATCAGCCTCTTCAGCCGCCTCGCCCGGCGGTTCATGGAGCTGAACGGCGACATCTACGTCAAGCTCGAGCCGAACATCGGCGATTTCCGCCAGATCATCAAGCGCGACCTGGTCGCCGGCATCGCCCCGGACGTGTTCTTCAGCGACGACGACTACTTCACCGTATTCGCCGCCGACGCGCACTACCTGGCGCTGGACGGCCTGATCGCCCGCGACGGCTACGACACCAGCGTCTTCTACGCGCCCGCGGCCGAGAGCTTCCGCTGGGACGGCAAGACCTACGGGCTGCCGTTCGGCTGGGGTTGCTCGCTGCTGCTGTACAACCGCCAGGCGCTGCGCGACGCGGGCATCGACTACGACCCGACGCAGTGGACCTGGGAGCAGTTCGCCGACACCGTCCGGCGGTGCACCGGCCCGGCCCGGGTCAAGGGGCGCACGGTGCAGCGCTACGGCTACATGCGCGACAACGCCGCCCACGCCATGTGCAACCTGTGGCAGGGCGGCGGGACGATCCTTCAGAAGGCGATCGTCTGTCCGCACTGCGGTCGCCGCAACGACGTGGCCGACATCGTCGAGCCGGACCGCGTCGTCTGCGGCCGCTGCGGTGAGTCGATGAGCGGCGGCCGGGTCGAGTGGCGGGCCGCGTGCGATACGCCCGAGGCCGTCGCCGGCATCGAGTACATGCTCTCCCTGCTGCCGTACACCCCGCGGGCCGTCGCCAGCGAGGCCAGCGAGATGCCGGCCAATCAGGAGCTGTTCGCCACCGGCCAGCTTGCGGTGATTCGCGGCGGGCCGTACTCGGCCCAGTGGGCGGCCGAGGTCGACGTCGACTGGGGCATCGGCTACTTCCCGGCCGGGCCGGGCGGGCGCTGGACCCGCTTCTATTGCGACGGCTTCGTGATCTGGGCCAAGACCAAGCACCCCGACGAGGCTTGGCGTCTGCTGAGGTACCTCTGCGGCGCCGACGCCCAGCGACTGCTGGCCAAGGAGGCCTACCACGTGCCCGTCCGCCGGGCGGTCGCCCGCAGCCCGTACTTCAACCGGCCGGACACGCCCTGGGACGAATCCATCTTCGCCGGGGCGATCGAGCACGTCCGCTTCCAGCGCAAGATCCCCGAGTGGGACGAGGCCTACGAGATCGTGGCCCGCAACTACGGCCTGCTCATGCTTCCCCCCGGCGCCCCGCAGCGGATCACGGCCGCCGAGTTCCTGGCCCGCTGCCAGCGCGAGATCAACCGGGAGGTATTCGAGCGCCCGTGACGCCCGCGGCGCGGGCTGCCTGGGTCGGCGCTGTTCAGCGCGCCGGGCGCGACGCGGCCGAGATCGCCCGCTGGACCTGCCCGGCCAGGTCGAAGAGGCGACGGTCGCGGTCCTGCTGGCCGGGAACTCCCATCCCGCGCAGCACGTTCGTGCGCAGGTCCAGCAGCTCCTGGCAGCGCCGGGCCAAGCCTTCGGGCAGGGGATTGGCCTTGCCGGTCAGCGCCTTCTCGATGAAGGTCCGCGCCTCGGCAAGCTGAATGCCCTCGCAGGCGTTCTCGAACCGCACTGTTGTCACGGGCCCATCGGGTCCGGGGGCGAACAGGTCGGTCGTGTTGTTGGCCATGCCCACCTGGCCGACCTGCGAATGGGCGTAGGAGCCGAACAGCGTGCCGCGCATGCCGCCGCCGGCCCAAGAGGTGAGCTTGCCGCCTTTGTACTTGGCGCCGATGTTCCAGTAGTCCCCGCCGACGCGCCCGGCCCCGGCGCGGTCGCTGACCAGGTTCGTCTCGAACCACACGCGGAACGACCCGGGCGAGGCGAAACCCAGCAGGCACAGCGGCCCAAAGCCGAAGCGGTTGAAGCCGACCAGCATCTGCTTGCCCGTGTGGCGCCAACCGTGGCAGCGCATCCGCCGCGGGTCGGGGATGGGGTTGGTATAAACCATCGACTGGTAGGTCACGGGGATGACCTCGTTGCGCCCGCCGTACCGGAAGGTCGAGATCCGCATGTGCGATTCGTGCATCCAGCCGTACTCCGGTGCCGCCCGGCGGAACATCAGCAGGTGTTCGCCCGGCGGGTTGTAGTCGCACGGCATGCCCAGCAGGTACCGGCCCTTGAACCCGGCCGCCTCGGCGTGCTCGCGCATGGCCGCCAGTAGCGGCTTCCACAACGCCTCGCACTCGGGCGTGCCGCAGCGCGGCAACTGCATTTTCACCCG
The DNA here is from genome assembly GCA_964401385.1 of uncultured Planctomycetaceae bacterium. Lineage (GTDB taxonomy): Bacteria > Planctomycetota > Phycisphaerae > SM23-33 > SM23-33 > CAYNYF01. The sequence goes on from CAYNYF010000044.1 coordinate 8,540, forward strand.
CTGCCCGTCGGGTTCGACCACCGTCACGTAGCCGCCGGACACAGGCCGGCCGAAGGGGCCGCCCATCTCGATGCCGTAGGCGATGGTGAACAGAAACCGCAGCCGCGGGTGGTGCTTCAGCGCGGTCTTGAGATAGCGGTCGAAGACCGCGAAGTCATACTCGAACTCGCCGCGGACGATCGGCGTGGTGGGGTCGCCAACGGGGTTCTTCGACCCGGCGGGGGCGGAGGCGGTCGTGGGCGCCGCCGCCTGGGTGCCGGCCTTGCGCTTCCACGGGATGAGGCTCTCGACGTTGCCCATCTGGCTCTCGGCCAGCAGGGGGATGATCAGGGCGATGTTCCCGTTCTCGCCCATCAACTTCAGCGACCGCTCGATCAGCCGCCAGTGCTCATCCGACCACGGGCGGACCTTGTAGTAGGTCGCCAGCGTGTCGGGGGACTGGTAGATGTTGAACAGGCTCACGCGGTCGGCCACGTCCGGCAGGGCATAGTCGGCCACGTACATCTTGATCGGCACCTTCACCGTCCCGTTCCCGTCGACGGCGATCGTCAGCTCGCCGGCGTAGTTTCCGGCCGCGGCGTTCTTAGGCACGTGCACCGTCACCCAGATCGGCACCGAGGAAACCTCCTTGGGCGCCGCGTCCAGCAGCATGTCGAACCGCCCGCACATCGCAGCGGCCGGGTCGGTGAACTTCTTGCCGAAATTGGCGTCGGGCGGCACGACGGCCGAGAGGTAGTCCAAGCCGGTGTTGTGCAGGCCAATACCTCCCTGCACGGGGTTGACCGCGCCGTACCGAATTGTCGCGGTCGGGGCCGCCGACCCGCCCTTGCCCGAGGTATGGGCGAACGCGCCCACCCGCGCCGACAGGCCTTGGATCGGCATCTCGGCCGTCACCACAACCTGCCCGCTGAACCGCCCGTTGCGGGCGGCGGTGATCTCAATGGGCCCCAGGCGGGCGTCCCAGTTGGCGCATTCTGCCGGACCGGTCGGGCGGGCCGGGTCGGCGTTCCAGACCTGGAGGCCCTGCCGCTTCGGGTGCATCGCCTCGACCGCACCGGGGGCAGCGTCGGCCGAAAGCTCCAGCACCGACAGCCCCACCGGCGAGAAGCCCAGCGCCGCCATCCCGGACTCCGGGCGCTTGAGCGCCTCGACCAGGTAGTCGCTCCGGTGCAGTTCGATCGCAAGGACGTTCAGCCCGTCGCGGAGCAACTCAGGGGCGATCTGGATCGGCCCGGCCGATCGCTCCCGGACCAGCCATTGCTTGGATTCCCTGTCCAGCCACCAGTTGAGCATGTTTCCCTTGCGCGGCCCCTTGGCCACGAGCCAGGCATCGACGCCGTAGTCCGCCCCCGGCGTGTCGGGCGCGATCTTTCCGGCCGGCGGGCCTGCCTGCCTATCGGCGGTAGGCAGGTGCCCGCGGGCGATCTCCACGCCGTTGAGGTAGGCGACGAAGCCGCCACGGTAGGTCAGCGACAGCGTCAGTGACTTGACCTTACCCTTGTCGGTCACGCGGAAGAAGCCGCGCTGGCACACCAGGCCGATCTCGGGGACGAAGGGATCCGTGCAGCGGAAGACGGGATTGTTGTAGCTGTGCGGCACGTATCCCATCTGGCTGTAGCCGCCCGAGGCGCTGACGAACTGTCTGCCGCGCAGCAGGAGCCATTCGGCGTCGCTGAAGTCCGGCCTCCTCCAGACCTCCGGCGGCGGCGCGCTGTGCAGGCCGGTGCGGATGTACTTGGCCACGGCCTTGGCGCGGGCGGCCGGGTCGGCCTCCAGCCCATGGGCCCGCGCCGACGCCGCCGAGACCGCCGGCGGGATGTACGTGTAGTGCTTGCGCCAGAAGTGCTCCGCCGTCAGGATAGGACCAGCCTTCGCCGCCGCGGTGTCAGGGCGGTCCTGGGCGACGGCGGCCGCGGCCAGTATGCTGAGAACAAGTGTGCACGTCTTGGTCATGCCAACTCCAATACTCCGGGCCCGGTGCCGCTCGGGCGTCACGCGGGGTAGCCGACCGTCTGGGCGTAGAGCACGCGCTGTTCCGGCCGCAGCTTCAGCGCCCCCGCCAGGCCAGCCTTGTTGCAGTTGTGGAACCAGGCCGCCAGCCCCTGCGAGGCGGCGAACACGTAGACGTTGCCCGCGATCAGGCCCGTGGCGACGTTGTAGTAGGACTTCTGTATCTCCGGGTTCCGCAGGCCCGGCTCCTGAAACCTGGCCTTGGCGTACCTGGCGACGTCGGCGACGTAGACGAGGATCACCGGCGCCTCGGAGCGCCTGCGACGGCGACGCCGGACGGTCGCGCGATGGTCACCCGCGAGAACAGGCGCCAGGCGATGGGGCACCGCCTCGTACAGGTACACTCCCTCCGGCAGGACTACGTACAGGTCCATTTCCTGGGAGTCGCTGGCCGATGCGGCCGTCCTTCCCACCTGTCCCGGCGCGCGACCGGCCTTGCGGTTCACGCCCCATGCCGCCCAGAGGAGATTGGACAGCACCTGCGGGGGGAGCTTCTTCTCGCTGATGCGGCGGATCGTCTTTCTGTCCTGGAGGGCGGCCAGCACCGACTTGCCGCCGTCCATCTCGGGCTTGGGAAGCTGGATCGGTTGCAGGCCCTTGGCCGGCCCGGTTGCGGCCTCGCCGTCCTCAGCCAGGCTGAACGTTCTGGCGGCCAGCACGGCGAAAGCCGGCACGGCCTTCAGGAAGTCTCTGCGATTCATTTCATTTCCCCTGTCTTTCATCCCCCAAGTTGCCGGTTCCACGCCGCCAGCCCCGGGCGGCGGCTGATGAGAGGCGCGAGGCAATTTCCATCAATTTTCGTGTTTGCGTAGGATACGATAGACGCGGCGATTGGCAAGAGCTGCGGAAGCCCTCCTATCAGCTCTTGCGGTAGGCGGTCATCTCGGCCGACTCCGGCGCAGGGAGCCTGACTTCCAGCCCCTTGCCGGCTCCCGGCCGGTCAGGGTCATCTTCTCGCCGGGGTCTACGCGCCTGGCCGGCGGATTAGCCCCAGCACGCCCACGGCCAGCAGGCCCAGCATCGCCGGCTCCGGCACGGCCGCGCCGCCGCCCTCGAAGTTGTCGCTCCAGAGCGTATAGTCGGCGCCGTCCACGATCGTATCGGCGGTGAAGTCCCCCTGCTCCCACGTCTTGCCCGGCACGCCCGGCTCGTAATGGTCCGACCACAGGGTGTAATCCGCCCCGTCGACCACGCCGTCCAGGTTGGCATCGCCGGGGGTCGGCACAAAAGTGCCCTCGGCGTAGTAGAGGCCGCCGTCGTCCAGGTTCAGATACGTCATTCTGGGATGGCCGCCCTCCAGGACGAGGGCCGTGTCGCCGCCCCTCGCCTCCGGTGCAACGTCGGAGGACTCCCAAACGCCGGCGATCTTCTCGCCATAGTGCGCGCCCTCGGTGCTCCCGTAGCTGATGTGGGGGCCACCCTCCCAGACAATGCACGCCTCGTACCCCCAGTTCTCGCCCCTGGAGACCTCCTCGACGTGCCACTCGGCGCCGTCGTGCCAGGCATACTTGACTGCGTCGTTGCCGCGGTCCCAATAGGCCACGTGCGGACGCCCCTGATCGTCCAGGTCGATCGTCGTATCCACGCCCACGTCGCCGGACTCGTCCACCACGTCTATCACCCATCCCTCGCCGGGCTGCTGCCAGGCGAATTTCAGCCTCGTGTTGTCCTTATCGAAGTACGAGATCCGGCCCTGATCGCCCGCGGTCAGGGTCAGCGCACAGTAGAGCCCCACCTTTCCGACGGACTCTATTGTCTCGAACTGCCAGCCGGACCCGGGATCGTACCATGCACGCCGTAGGTCCCACTCCTGCTGATCGTTGCCGGTGTAGGCGATGTGCGGGTTCCCGGCCGAATCCAGCGCCAGAGACGAATACCACCCCCGGCCGGGGTCGGCATCGACCACTTGGACCGCCCACTCGTCGGGTCCCTGGCGGACGGCGTACTTCAGCATGTACTGATCGAACCGGCAATAGGCGATATGAGGCACGCCCGCAGCGTCCAGCTCCAGCGAGGCAAACCAGCCCGCGTCGCCTTCGGAGTCCACGGTCTCGAAGGCCCAGTCACCGTCCGCGGACCGCACCGCGTAACGCAGGTCGCCGTTCAGGTAGTCGTAGAAGGCCAGATGCAGCGTCCCGCCCGGACCGGCCTCCAGCGAGCTGTAGCGGCCCGTGTCGGCCTCGAGCAGCACCGGCGCGGACCATTGCACCTCGCCGAAGGCAGCCTGCCCCAGGAGGAAAAAAAGACAGAGCAGAGACGTGAATGGCCGTGCCATGGCTCTCACGGACGGGTCGCCAGGAGCATCGAAGAGGGGTCCCGCCCCCAGGGACGGGACCCCTCGGTCAGGCCTACCGACGCCGCTTCCGCAGCAGCCCGAACGCGCCCACCCCCAGCAGCAATATGCTGGCGGGCTCGGGGATGATGTGCTTGTGGATGGTCTCCGTCGTGGTGACGGGCACACCGTTGACGAGTCCGAAGTCCACCGTCACGGTGATGTCGGCGAACGTGCACGGCGGGCCGTCCACGATCACGTCCACGAGCGGAAACCAGGAGCACCCGGGATACTCGATGCTCGTCTGGGCCCACTCATCGAGCACCTCGCCGTAGCTGGGCGGCTCCGGCCCGGACGGAATGATATCGAACTCGACCTCCCAGTTGTTGAGGTGCCACAGCTCGCCGTCATGGACGACGTGGAACCAGATCGTCTCGACGTCTCCGGGATTGACCTCAATGACCCCGCCACCGTAGGGACCCGGAGGCGGCTGCGAGGGGGGGTTGGGATCAGTGGGATCTCGCGGCGTCACGCCGATGTCGATCCCTCCCGTTGGCTGGGCCAGTGCCGTCCCCGACAGCGCGAATACGATCACCCCTGCCGCGATCATCAGGTATCTCATCCTCGTCTCCTTTCGGATTGCCGCTCCCATGGCGGTTACCGCAGGGGACTGGCAATGCAGAGAGGCGCGCACAGCGCGGCTGTCCCCTGCCGATGCCTCCTGTCAGATTCGCTTATAGGCTCAACCAAGCACTCTACCCCAAAAAGCCGTTTCTGTCAAGCTGGAAAACTACCACTGAGCGTCTCGGGCGGATCACCCGGCGGCGTCGGCCAGCATCAGGTTGGCGCCGCCCGACAGCGGATTGACGTGCGTGTTGACCAGTTGGAGCGCTTCTTCGACCGTGGCGCACTCTTCCGTGATCTTGCGTATCAAGCCCAGACGTCCCGGAACGCGTTTTCGTCCCGCGGGCGGCTTGACATGCTCCTTGGGCCAGAGCGCCATGATGTCATAGGCCAGCCCCTGCGAGGGCAAAAAGGAGCCGCTTCATTTCGCACTCTCCAGGCGAGTCTGGTGCATGGTATTCCGCCGGAGCCCGTCTCGTGAGGGTCCGGAGCCGTCTACCAGCCGAGATCCTTGCAGACGTTCTTGCAGCGCGCGATCTTGCGGCGAGCCTGGGACAGCAGCACCTGCCGCTCGATCGTCTCGGGGTCCCAGTCGGCCGGCATGGCCCCCCGCATGTCCGCCAGGGCGTCGGCATATGCCGGATCGCCGGTAAGGTCCGCCATCTCGTGCGGGTCCGCGGCCAGATCGTACAGCCGCTCTTCGGCCGTGTGATTGTAGACGTACTTGAAGCGGCCCTTGCGGACGAACGCCCGCGGGTGGTTCCATGCCTCGCCTTCGAACTCACCGAATACCGCCCCGCCGGCGAACCGCTCGGGCTCACCCGTCATCAGCGGCAGCAGCGAGTGCCCGCGCGTATACAGGGGGGCGGGCAGCTCCACGCCGGCCACCTCCAGCAGCGTCGGATACAGGTCCACCAGGGAGACTGGCACGTGGACGCGGGCGCCCGCCTGGAACCGCCCCGGCCAGTGGGCCAGCAGCGGCACCCGGACGGAGCTTTCCAGCAGCGTGACCTTGTTCCACAGCCCGTGCTCGCCGGCCATCTCCCCGTGATCGCTGAAGTACAGCACGACGGTGTCGTCGGCCAAGTGCGTCTCGGACAGGCAGTCCAGGATACGCCCGAGATACTCGTCGATCTCCGTGATGAGCGAGAAGTAGGCCTCCCGCCCGCGGCGGATGGACTCCTCCGAGCGGTCCTTCTGGCTGCCGTAGAATATCTGCACGTACTGATCGCAGGTGTCCCGCCCGGCCCCTTCCCGGTTGAACGGCAGGTCGCCCTTGCCCTGGTAGATCTGCCAGATGTCCGGCCGTGCCCGGAACGGCGGGTGCGGCATCACGAAGCTGGCGCAGATCGCCCAGGGCTGCCCGTCCGGCCGGGAGGCCTTCTGGCGGAGCAGCCGGAGCGTTCCGTCGAACACCTCCAGGTCCTTGCGGAAGATCGGCTGGCGCTCGGGCACGTCCGGCCCGGCCATGCCCCCGCCCTTCCGCCGCGGCTTGGGGTTCGGATTGGCGTGGTACGGCAGCGGCCGGGTCCAGTCCACGGCCGCCCGCACCCCCCAGGAGTGGAAGCTTTCGCCGTCGTTGTTGCCCTCCAGCACCGGCCGCTTGTCGAAGCCGTACATCTTCTGGTAGCCGTTCAGGTGCATCTTGCCCAGCAGCGAGGTCTCGTAGCCGGCGGCCGAGAGCATGTGCGCCCAGGTTACCGTTTCCGCCGGCATCGCCGCGGTGTTGTCCCACACGCCGATGTCGTAGCAGTGCAGCCCGGACATGAACGATTGGCGGCTGGGCGAGCAGAGCGGGCTGTTGCAGTAGGCGCTCTCGAAGGCGACGCCCTCTCCGGCCATGCGGTCCATGTTGGGCGTGCGAACGATGGGATGGCCGGCGTAGCCCGTCATGAAGGCGTTGTGCTCGTCGGAGAACACCATCAGGATGTTGGGCGGCTTGCCCTCGGCCCTGCGGGCGATGGAGGCGGTGATGGCGTCGTCGGCGTCCCGCTTCTTTGGGTTCGGCATTACCAGTTACCTTATGGCTCTCCCGGGCCGGCGGCCGCCGTCACTTGAGGCGATACACGTGAACGCACGGGAAGCTTTCACGGCCGCCGTCGCTGTAGGCCCAGGTGCAGCACACGTAGAGCAGCCCGGCCTTCTCGTCGTAGCAGGAGCCGGTGACCAGGCCGCCCAGCGGGTACCGGACCTTCGTCATGGAGCGGGGAACGATCTTCCAGGGCTTTTCGAAACGCCCCCTGGCGGCCTTGCCCAATTCGTCCGGGTCGTAGAAGTACCAGTACTGCGCCCGGCCGGCGCTGGTGATCGAGCCGAAATCATATCCGAGCCTGCCGGTGCCGAGCTGGACGAACACGACGTAGCCGTGCTTGGCGGGCCTGCCCACCACCTTGCGGGCGGGCGTGTCGATGAACGCGCCGGCCCGGGCCCAATCGTCGTAAGTCCAGTAGCCCTTCGTCGGGGTGTCGGGCTGCTCGCCCCAGTAGCCGCAGTTGGCGTTGAGGTAATCGCCGTCGCGCGGGGCCATCGCCCCACGCCCGTAGTAGAGCAGCTCGACGATGTCCACGGTCTTCTTGGCCGGGTCCGGCTCGGCGATCGCGCCCAGGGCGGGCCCCCGGCTGGCCGGGGCGCAGATGCTGTAGTAGCCGCCGAATCCCAGGGCCAGCGTCCTGCCGCCGGTGTACTTGTCGGCGAAGCCCTTCGAAAGCCGGGTCACGCCGCCCCAGTACGATTTGTAGTAGCCCACCGACTTGGGCGTGAACCACGGCCCGTAGCTGGCGACCTTGCCGTCGTCCTGGAGCTTGGAAGCCCCCAGCACCGGCGGCGCGGCGCCGGTCTTGTAGCCGTGGTAGCTCGTCCAGTACAGCGTCTTCTTGGACTCGTCCCAGACGAAGTTCCCGTTGGGGCTGATGCCCCCCTCGCCCGTTTCCGGGGCACGGATTCCGCCCCAGATCTTCTTGATCTCCGCGACCTTGAGCGGGGCGTGCTTGCCGTCGGCCACCTTCACCAGCGGCGGGATTTCGATCTCGAAGAGCACCTGGGCGGGGTGGGTGAAGTTCATGAACAGCCGCTTGGTGCCGTCGGGCATTTCCCGCAGCGCCAGGCCGCTTTCCGAGAAGGCGCCCCGGGCGTCCTTGACGTGCTTGGGCGGCTTGAAGGAGCCGACGTACTCGAAGTCGTCGAACGTGAGGACCTTCTTGGCGGCGGGGTCGCGTTCGGCCGGGGCCGTCGTGGCGGCCGGGGCCGCCGGCCGGGCGTCGACCTGGATCGTCCTGGCCGGCGTGGTCTGGCCGAACCACGTCTTGCCGTCCTTGTTCACCCGCCACTGGAAGGCCACCTTGCCGGGCTTGGAAGGGGCTCTCAGATAGGACTGGAAGGTGTACTCGCTTCCCGACCTGACCGAGAAGCCCTGGCGGATGAGGATGTAGTTGGTTCCCCAGTTGAGGTTGTTCAGCGGCTCGACGGCCCGCAGGCGGACGGCCTCGCACCACCAGGCCTTGGCCCCGATGTTCCGCATGGTGACGGCGACGGGGAAGACCTGGTCGGTGATGACCTTCTCCGGCACCTTCATTTTCACAAAGGCGGCGTCGAGGTCCGGCTTGGGCGCCGATTCTGCCTGACCGAGGCAGGGCGAGGCCCCCGCCGTCAGGGCCAGGACCGCTGCCATCAGTGCGAGCGACGTGAAATATCGCGACATCGTCAAGCCTCCTGTTGATTGCGCTTCGGGCGGTGCGGCCAGCATGTCAAATCGATCCAATCGCCTCGACGCAGACGGTAAGGCTGCGGCCGCTCAAAGACAAGCTGGTTTTCGGCTGACCTGTCCCCAGTGCGCCGAACCGGGCCGGCGGCTGGCAACTGCGTGGGCGGCAAGAGCCCCAGCGGGGCGTCTTTTTTAGCCCCGTGCCAGAGCACGGGGGAATCGGCGGACCAACCAGCCCAGCCCCAGCGGGGCGTCTTGGCCGGGTGGGCAGCTATGACGCCCCTACGGGGCTCCAGGTCGACCAAGCCCTCCACTTCCCAGGGCTGGCGCCCTGGGCTAGGAAAGGCGCCCCTGCCGGGGCTACCCATGGAACTGGGGATAAGTGAGGGTTTTCTCCTCGGCGGTTGGGGTTCCTCGCGCCCGGGCGGCCGCCACCGAGTTCCGTCCGGGCGTATGAGGCGCCGCGGCCCGCCGGGGGCGAGGAGGCCTGGGCTCACGCCATCGCATGGCCGCCACAGCCGCACCAACGTTGACAAGACGCGTTCCGGGGCGTAAAAGCAAGAGAGATGATCGTGAGGTTCGCGGGCGAGAGGGCAAATGGGAAATCCTGCTTAACACCCGAGGCGCTCGAGACATGGACAAGGTCAAAGAAGTCTTATACGCAACAGCGTTCCGGAAGATCGACATTGACAATCTGCTCGATCGTGAGAAGCCCTCGTGGGTCAGGTTTGACCCCGTGTTGGGCTATGTGCCTGACAACATCGTTATGAGAGACGGGGCGGGTTTACGTCGGTCGACCTATACATTCGAGTCATCGGGCCAGCGAAGAGTGATCAACGGTGCCGAGCTGCCATGCCGCATCAACACCTACGGCAACAGCTTCACCATGTGTCAACAGGTCAGCGACGGCGAGACGTGGCAGGAATACCTGGCGGCTCACATAGGCGAGCCAATCCGCAATTTCGGCAACGGCGGCTACGGCGTTTATCAGGCCTACCGCAGGGCGCTGGGAGTGGAGGCGACGGACTGCTCAGCCGAATACATCCTTCTCGGCATCTATGACGACGATCACATACGGAACCTGGACGCCGCCCGCTGGGTTCGGACCCAGTGGTCCGGGAGGGCCCGCCAGAGGGCTGAGGCCGTACCCATGCACGGACTTCCATGGGCGCACGTCAGATTTGACCTCGAAGAGGGCTGCTTTGTGGAACGTCCGGGCCTGTGTCAGACGGAAGACGACCTGCGCGCCCTGTGCGATCCGGATCATTTCTACGAGACGTTCAAGGACGATCCGATCGTCAGGATTTTCGTACTGCGCATCGGAGGGCAGGTGGACGACGTCGATGATCTTCAGGCTCTGGCGGAAGCCTTTGGCCTCAGCGTCGACCTGAAAGACCCGCAGAAGAGCGCCGACGATGCCGCGCGGCTCCACCTCACGTACGGACTCAGATCCACAGAGTTTATCCTCGATGAAATGCGCTCGTGGGCGAGGAAGCAGGGCAAGAAACTGATGGTGCTTCTGTTCTACGCGGATTCGGAAATTCCCAAGCTGGCGATGGACAACTGGCGGCTCGACCGTTCACTTCTGGATTACCTCGACCGGAACAGTATGCCCTACGTGGATCTTCTGCGCAAGCACGCGTCCGATCTCGGGTCATTCAACACGTCATTCGATGAGTATGCGGGGCGGTACTATGTTCGCGCGGCCGGCGCCGCCGTTTTTGGGCACTACAGCCCCGCTGGTAATCTGTTCGCGGCCATGAACATCACGGACGACATCGTCAACTGGCTTGACCCCAAGCCTCCGGCATACCGCCAATGACCCGGCAAGACTGTTCCGGCAGGATCAAGGGGACTGACAGGACGGGAGGACAAAGGGACAGTGCGGCGCCGGCGAAACCCCCATCCTGCGCGGCCTCCCGGCCGGCCGCGACGGCGCGCTCGAGCCCAGCGAGCCGGCCCGTGGGGGCGCCAAGGTGCTGAGCGGCGCGGAGGCCATGCGCTACCTGGTCGCCCGCCGGCGATACGACGATGCCCGCAAGTTCGGCTACGCGCTGATCTGGCGGGACCTGGACCAGTCCGAGGCGATGTTCCTGCTCGCCCGGCCGATGCCGGCGCCGCGGGCGGTGCCGCCACCCAGCCGGCCCGCCAGAAGGTCATTCTGGAGCTGGTCTGCCCCGAGGGCCAGCCCCTCAGCGGGAACGTCTGGATCGACTACGCGGATTTCTTCGTGAACTGACGGGCTGTGGGCCGATCCCGGGCGGGCGCGTTCAGCAATGGCGAAGGTGCAGGCCCCGGTCCAGGAGACGCCCGGCCTCATCCGCCAGAGCCAGCAGGAACCGCTGGTTCCGGACGTACCGCCCCACCTTCTCCTCCAGGTCTGCCTTGGTCTCAGGCGTGAACGCCCGGGCCAGCACACCGCCGTTCAGCCCTTGAAGGAGGGCGAATGTCCACGGCACCGCCAGGCGGGCCAGGCAAGCGAAGCGCGGCACGTCCGGGTCGCCGTGCCAACCGGCCTCGCCCAGCCCCTCCAGCCAGGCCGGCAGCACCAGAGCAAGGAAATCCTCCGGTTCGGCGGCCTTGCGGCGGGCGACAGCGACGGAGCAGTCGGCAATCAGTCCGGCGATGTCGCTGCCGATTTGTCGCCAACCGGCGTACTGCCAGTCCACGACGAAGGTCTGCTGGTCTGGGTCGCCCCCTTGCGGGGCGAACAGGTTGGTGTAGTTGAAGTCTCCGTGGCAGAGGCTGCACGGCATCGCCTCCAGGGCGCGGAGGAATGTCTCGCGCCGCTCCCACAGGTCGGCGACCCGCCGGCCCAGGTCCGACTGGTACAAGGGGCGTGTCAGCGGGTGCTCGGAGAATCGCTCCCAGGCCACGGTCGCCTGCGCGGCGCCGGTGAGGAACCTCTCCCGCAACCAGTGCCTTGTCTGGAGCCAGGGCAGGTCGGGCGGCGGCCTGCCGGCCAGGAAGGCCCCCTGCATCCTCCCGAACTGGCGGGCAAGGCGAGCGAACCGTGCCACCGCCCACTGCAAGGCCGGCAGGCCGGTGACGTCCTGAAGCCACATCCACGGTTCGTCGTCCGCCCGGCGGGTCACCCCCAGCAATCGTGGGGCGACGATGCCCCCGGGCAGATCGTCCAGCAGCCCCGACTCGTACAGCAGCACCTCGCGCTGGAACGGTTCGCGGTGCCAGGGGTCACGGTGCGTGTGTGTGGCGTTGGGCACCTTTAGGAAGACCGACCAAGGCAGGTTGTCGCGCCCGTCGGCTCGCGCCCGGCCGGAGACGCGGCAGACGAGCCGGCCGTCTGGTCGCGTTTCGGCCTTGACCACCTGGCAGTCCCACGTCGTGACCGCCAAGTCTGCCCTGCCCAGCGCCGCCCGGACCACCGGTGTCAGCACCGCCGCGTCCAGCCACGCCAGCCGGGAAGTCGCAGTCACCGCTGCTGTCCTCCCAACGGGCCTGTTCACAGGCCAACCGGTGTTACGTTGCGAATTTCTAGAGCCTTGCGCCACATGGCTCCCATTGTAGAGGGCCGGACAAGTAGTGCAACTTCGCCAACAGCATCAGGCCGGCTCGCGGTAGTAGCACTTCAACGGCTCACCCGGCCGCTCAGGGCGAGCGATGCGTCCGTCCAGCCGCGACGCATCGCTCGGCGGCTCACGTATCCGGCCGGGGGCACGTTCTCCGGCTGCGCGAGGTGAAGGCCATGGCTTGACGGTGCGGACTGCCGCCCGGAGAATGCGGGTATGGGCATTCTGCTGGCTGCCTCCCCCGGATTCGCGCAGGGGGGCGCAATTACCACGTCGACTACTGGCGGAACGACATCAACCGTCCGTGAGTTGACGGCCGCGGCCGCCCCCAGCCGGGTGACGATGAAAACCCCTCTGCCTCACCAAGACCAAACACCGCATCGGCCGGCGGCACAAAGGACCCCCGCCCACGACGGGCGGAACGAACAACCAAGCTGCGGCAGAACCTCCCTATTCGATGGCATGAACAGCGCAGCACACTTCGCAAGCAGGCGATCGTGGGACGACAAAGGAACATCGTATGACGCAACGTGTAACGCGCTCAGAAGTCAAGCGAGTCGAGCAAGTCGTCCCTTTTCCTGTTCTCCTCCTCTTGCCGTTCACGTAGCTGCTTCTCTCGCAGCCGATGGGCTCTGAATAGATCACGGTACTTCGAATTCGCTGTCTCGACGTCTTCCTTTAGGTAGGGAAGATGGCGTTCCTTCAGCTCTTCCAGCGCGCAGTGCACGACAATGTAGGGGCCCTCTATCCACGCCTTGCGCCATCCAGTATGGCGGGGGAAGTGGCGGGATTCGCGGAAGAAAGCCTCCCATTCCTCGGGCGGATTAGTCGAAAGCTGCAGATAGACGTCGTACAGATTCCTGGTCGGGTCGGGGTTATGCGTTCGAGCCCTATCGACACCGATGATCGCAATATCCACGAACCCATCATCATCCTGCGACGTGCGCGGGGCCGGGGCACTGGCGTCGCCCCGTGATTTCACCGACGTTCGTGCGCGTGCACGGATGCCCACGGCCCTCAGCACCTTCGCCAACTCCTCCTCGAACCGAGCGGGGTCCGTGAAATCGGCGTAGAGTTTGTCCTGAAGGAAATCTGGCAAATCACAGGGCTCAATGAGCATTGGCAACACGACGACCTTCTTACCTCGTATCTCCTTGCTCATTGCCAAGGAAAGTTCTTTCTGCACCCACCTCGAGCGAACTGAGCGAGGAGAGATGATGGCCGCGACGTACTCCATCTCCTCAATAGCTGCGCCAATCTTCTCAATCAGGGAATCGCCGATGCTGAGTTCTGCCTCATCCAGCCAGACGAGCACCCCCGCCTCCGTCAGTCGCCTAGCCAGCTGCCGGACGAACAGCTTGTCCCCTGAATTGTGACTCAGGAAGATGGAAGTAGATGCCATTGGTCAGGCCATTCCCTCGTGAGACAACCGGGCGAAGCACTCCTGACTAGGCGGAGCTTCGCGGTAGCACCAACAAGCTTCCACAGCCTACCACCGCTGAGGGAGTCCGTCAATGCGCCCGGCGGTAGCGCGTCTCGTCCCGTGGCGGTCTGGACGTTCGGCGCGCTTGCGGTCCAGGACTTGACGCTGGCTCGCCCTTCGATAGAATCAACCTCGGGCCAGAAAGGGCGGCGACCATGCCACACGAGATGAAGTTCAAGAAAATTCCGGCTGGGTTCACCATGCAGGCAATCAAAGCTGCCGGCTATGGGTGGATCTGCACCGAGGAGTTCGTGTCATCCGAAGATGGGAACCTGTTCGTGGATCGTTTGGAGAGCATGGCCCAGATGCTGTTCCCGGCGATCTCGCCTTCCGTCGCGATCATAGCTGCGAATGTGAACCACTACTTGGCCATCATCCGCCCGGACAGTACGGGAACGATCTACATCAACGAATTGAATTTCCGAAGCAAGGCTCTGCCCAAACGGGCGTGCACAGCAGGCGAGCTTCTATCGTTTGACGACTTCGCAGACGTAAGGGAAATGCGCGCGTATCTCAACGACGAACGCGTCGTGGTTCCTGCCGACTGCGGCGTTGTGCTGTTCTTCAGTGTGGGATGGCGCAGAGGCCTCCTGTACGACTTGTCTCCTTTGCCGCCGGGAAGTGGCACGCCAAGGAGATACGACATAGAAACGCTGTTCGGGCAATGCTATGCGTACCTGGGATTCCAGGCGCGGCTGCAGATAGCTAAGCCCGAATGGGAACAGCTGCTTCGGGAGCGATGGTTTCCATTCATCTCCCTCAAGACACAGACTATCCAGGATATCCTTGGCCATGTGAGAAACGGCTGCTCGGTCGATGACCTTCTCGAGCGGGTACACCAAGAGGTCTTGGACGGATTGAATGTGGAGCTATCGAAGTGGGGGCAACACCCGTTCTTCCGGAACCACCTGGACTTGCTGAGAAGAGCGGTTGAACGGTACCGGGAAGGTGACTACATCAGTGCGGCGTCGATCCTCTTCCCTCGCATCGAAGGGGTCCTTCGAGACTATCATGGTGTGCCACGCTCAGGGGAGAGAATCGGACAGTCTGCCCTGGTCCAAGCAGCCATCGACAAGAACCCAAACGTCCAGCATAACCACAGCCTGCTGCTGCCGGCCAAGTTCCGAGAGTACCTGCGAGAGGTATTCTTCGAGGACTTCGACCCACAGAACCCGGAGAACCTGACGAGGCATACGGTTGCACACGGTGTAGCGCCAGCAACCGACTTCAACCTCAAAGGTGCCACGCTCGGGTTCCTGGTGCTCCAACAACTTTCCTACTACCTGATCGAACCAGACGTGACCGACGCGTGAGTGCCTCGCTCTGCAGCCTCGTAGGGCATGTAGCTCTGCTGCATGCGGGATAGGTTTTCCTTCCCCCCCTGGCGGTTGACCCTCGCACGCTCCAGCCCACTGGGGCTTGAGCGTGGCACCATGCGAAAGCGCATGCGCGCGCGGATGTGAACGTTCCGGCCGGAGGAATGGGGATTTTCTGAGATTCTTATCTCCCGCGGCCGGGGAGGCTTGCCGGCCGGGAGGCGGTTTTGCGAAAGCGTTTGCGCGCGCATACGTGAACGCGCGAAGTAAGTACGGAGGGCGCGGATACTGCGCCCCGACGCTCTTTGGAAAGTGCAGAGGATAGGGAATAGGGACCAGGCACCAGGGACCAGGGAACAAGCAGAAGATAGGGACTAGGGACTAGGGACCAGGCAGCAGATAGGGACTTGGGACTTGGGACTTGGGACTAGGGACTAGGGACTTGGGACTAGGGACCAGGGACCAGGCAGCAGATAGGGACTTGGGACTAGGGACTTGGGACCAGGCAGCAGGCAGCAGATAGGGACTTGGGACCAGGCACCAGGCAGCAGATAGGGACTTGGGACTAGGGACCAGGCACCAGGGAACAGGCAACAGGCAGAAGATAGAGACTCGGGACCAGGGACTTGGGACTTTGGGCTTGGGCAAGATACGCAAGCTGGGCAACCACGTGGACGAAGAAATCAAGGTTATCGGACGTTCAAAAACGCAAGGCATTGCTAAGAAACGACTTATGGATTCAGACCCCTTTGCGAAACTTTGCGAATCTTTGCGAATCTTTGCGAATCGTTGCGAATCGTTGCGAATCGTTGCGAATCGTTGCGAATCGTTGCGTTTCTTTGCGTTGCTACCTGCCCACCGCCGACAGGCAGGCGGGCGGGGTTATCGGACCTGCAAATCCGGAACGCGAATGCGGCGAATTACTACGAATGCGCGCGAATGCAGGAGGAGAAACGACAAGGCCTTTGTGGACAAGGACTTACGGATTTCGGCTCCGTTCCGAACGGTTCCCAATGGTACTCAATGGTACTCAATGGTATCGAATGGTACTCAATGGTATCGAATGGTACTCAACGGTATCGAATGGTTGCGAACGGTACAGCCCGCCCCCGGCCGGCATCTGAACCCATGGGCTCCGCTCGGGGCGCGCGTCCTCATACGTCGGAGGTCGCGGCGAGGCAGACGACGCGATTGCGCCCCTTGCCCTTGGCCTGGTACATGGCCGCGTCGGCCCGGGACAGCAGCGTCCGCAGGTCCTGCTGCCCGTCGATTTCGACCAGCCCTATGCTGAGCGTTGGGCAGGCCGAGGGAGCACAGGCGGACGAAGAGTCTTCCGCGGCTCGGCGCATCCGCTCCGCGACCGCCTGGGCTTCCGACGGGGGCGCCCCTTCCAGCAGCGCGGCGAATTCGTCCCCGCCCAGTCGGGCAAGGATGTCCTCGCCCCGCAGCCGTTCTCGGACCACCTGGCTCATGCGAACCAGCACCTCGTCCCCCCTCGCGTGGCCGAAGGTGTCGTTGACAAGCTTGAAATGGTCCACGTCGAAAACCAGCAGGGCGCTCGGCGTGCCCCGGCGGGCGCGAGCGATTGCCCGGTTGGCCACCTCCTCGAACGTCGCCCGGTTAGGCAGGCCGGTCAACGGATCCTGGGTGGCCAGGTGGGCAAGGTGCTCTTCGTACCTCTTGCGGTCGGTGATGTCCCAGAAAATGGCCAGGATGGCGACGGTGTTGCCCGTCGCGTCTACGATGGGCGTCTTGACCGTCTGCACGGTCAGCTCTCGCCCGTCGTCGATGAACTGCTCTTCTATGGTCTCCGTCCGGCCGGACTCCATGATCCGCTTGTCGTCCGCCCGATACTTTTCGGCCAGCTCCTTCGGGAAGAAATCGTAATCTGTCTTTCCCACCAACTCCTCGGGTGTGATGCCGACTACCCGGGCGAAGTTTTCATTGCAGGAAACGTAGACCAAATTCCGGTCCTTGGAGAAGATCTTCTGGGGAAGGTGCTCAAGCAGCGTCCTGTACTTGGCCTCGCTCTCCCGGAGCTGTTCCTCGGCCTGTTTGTGCTCGATGGCTTTTCCCAGCCACTCGGCCACGGCTTTGAGCAGGGCGTGCTCTTCATCTATAAAAGCGCTGTCCCCTGCGTCCGGGGCAGGCTGGCAATAGCAGAGGCCGACCGAACCGACCTTCTCGCCGTGGGCCACGACGTCAGCCGCCAGGCGGGCCGCGGGCGTTGCCCACGATTCGTCGTTCGTCTCGAACGTCCGGCCGTCGTAGCAAATACGCGCGCACGCCGATTCGGGATGCACAAAGGCCGCGGGCAACATCCGCACGGTTTCGGCCAGTATGCCCTCGAGGGAGGCGCCGGGCCGCTGGGCGATCTCACTGAGGCCGTACAGGCAATTGAGTTCCTTGACGCGCTGAGCCAGGTCGCGCAGGAGCCGGTCCTTTTCCTTGCGGGCCAGCCTCTCCTGGCTGATGTCGCGAAAAACGAGGACGCCGCCAGCCACGCGCCCGGCGGCATCGAGGATCGGGGCAGCGCTGTCGGCGATGGGCCGCTCCGTGCGGTCCCGGCTGATCAGGAGGGCGTGGTTGCCCATTTCCACAACGCGCCGGGTGGGGATCGCCTCTTCGAGCGGATTCCGAAGCGGAGCGCGGGTCTGCTCGTCCACCAGGACGAACACTTCGCCCAGGGGCTTGCCCCCGGCCTGCTCGAGCGTCCAGCCGGTCAGTTCTTCGGCCGCCTTGTTCAGCCGTGTCACGCGCCGGTCCGTGTCTGTCGCGATCACCCCGTCGCCGATGCTGGCCAGCGTGATCCGGAGCCCCTCCTCGCTTTCACGCAGGGCCGCCTGGGCCCGTTCACGCTCCGCGACCTCCGAGACCAGGGCGGCGTTGGCGTCCTCCAGGACGCTCTTGACGACGAGCGTCCTGGACAGCCCCTCCGTCATCCGGTCGAAGGCCCTGCCCAGCTCGCCGAGTTCATCCCTTCTAGCGGTGTCTACTCTGTAGCTCAGGTCGCCGCCTGCTACTGCGCGGGCGCCTTCTTGCAGCGTCCGAAGCGGTCTCACGATCGACCTCGATGTGAGAAACGCCGCGACCAGCGCGATGACCGCAGCGCAGACAGTTGTCAGTACGACAGCCCAGGCACCGGCAACGTGGGCTCTGTGAATTGCGGTTTCCGCTTCGGTCAGTTCTTGCATATGAACCGCTTTGTGTGCTCTGGCCTGTTTCATCAGAGCGGCGACCGCTGGATGGACTGTTTCCTCCTCTTTTCTCGACAGTTCATCAGCAGGTATCCCCTGCCTTTTCAGATCAATGATCGCTGCGATCGCTGAACTAAGCGTTTTTGTTTTGGCCACCAGTTCCTCGGCGACGTGCTGCTCTTGCGGCCCAATATGCGTTTCGTGCCGCAAGTGCTTCAGTGCAGCCTTCCCGAGGTCGTCCAGGAATGATTGTACAAGCTCTGAATCTTTCTCTCTCCCGTGAAGCATGTACTCCATCAAGTGATGATGTGCTTGAGTCGCCAGACGCTCCATGTCAGCCATGGCGATTGCGCCGGGGATGACGTCGCCCTTCAACGCTTCAAACTCTTCGCGTATCTGGCGGTGTGTGCGCAAAGAGAGGAACGTGACCGGCGCTATCATGGCGACAACGACCAGGAAACCGATGGCCAGTTTCGTTCTGATCTTCATCTCATGTCTGTCTCAAAGGGCTCAGCACTCAGTCAAAATGACACTTGCACGCGGGGGGTGCTAGCGGGGCACCGCCTGGGCGGCTCGGCCCGGCAGCACGAGGGCATCGACGTTCGCCTCGTACCAGCGGACGGCCGCGGCGACAATCTGCGGGTCGAACTGGCTGCCCGCTCCCCGCTCAAGTTCGCCGAGCATCTTCTCGGCCGGGTAGCCCGCCTTGTACGTCCGCTCCATGAGCATGGCGTCCATGGAATCGGCAACGTTCATGATCCGCGCGCCGAGGGGGATTTCCTCGCCGGCCAGGCCGTCCGGGTAGCCCGCCCCGTCCCAGCGTTCGTGATGGTGGCGGATCAGTTGGGCCTCTTCACGAAACAGCGTGACGCTGGCGACGATCTCCGCTCCGATGGCCGGGTGGCGGCGGATGTGCTCGAACTCCTCGTCCGTCAGCTTGCCCGGCTTGGTGAGAATGTAGTCGGGGACGCCGATCTTGCCCACGTCGTGCAGGAGCGACGAGACGCGAACCTGCTCGACGAGGGCCTCCGGGGCGCCCAAGGCCCCGGCCAGGCGGGTCGCGTAGTGCGCCACCTGCTCGCTGTGCCGGCGGGTGTAGGGGTCCTTGGCCTCGACGGCCCGGACGAGGGCGCGGACGCTTTCCAGGGACGCCTGCTTGGCCTGCGCGCTGAGGTCCATGGCCTCGGACGCTCGGGCCGGGAGTCTGGGGATCTCCGTGCCGTTTTGTACGGCCTTGCGGACCAAGGCGGTGAGCTCGTCCACGTCGATGGGCTTCTCCAGGTAGTCGTAGGCGCCCAGCATCAGGGCTTGGGCGAGGGGGTCCCGGGCGCCCACGTCCGTGATCAGGATCACCTTGCACCCGGGACAATGCTTGCGAGCGCGGGCCAGGAGCTCAAGGCCGCTCAGCCCCGGCAGGGCGATGTCGACGATGAGGAGTCTGAAGGGACAGCTACCGAGCCGTTCGATGGCCGTCGGGCCATCGGCGGCCGTATGGCAGTCGAAGCCCTGCTTGGACAGCTCCTTGGCGATCAGCCTGCACACCGACGGCTGGTCGTCGACGATGAGGATGCTTGCCGAATCGATCTCCATGCCGCACCATCCACGACCTGTCAGCCCGACCCGGTTTGCGTGGGGGCGCAGACACCCCGTATGAGGTGCATCGGCGCCCGGAGGGCACGGCTTGAGTAATCAACGACGAGAACCGCTCGGCCCTGCCGGTCGCCTTGGCCCAGGCGGAATGCTCGGCCGGCCCGGCCAATCGTGGTAAAAGTGCTGACACGGTCCCTCCACAAACCCGTCCAAGCCGTGCTCTCCCGGCAGTGCATTCAGCTTCCGATAGAAAGGATGCCCCAGGGCCTGGGGCATCTCGGTTACCGCCACCCACAGCTCCGACTGCCGTTCCCTCGCCCGCTTGCCCATCGCCATGTGCGCGTCCTCCTTGACCGCTTCAACGATTACCATACCATGCGTCTCAAGAGGCCTTTCTCAACGGGCTGCTAGCGGGCCTGTGCACGTCGCCGGTAGCTTTGGACCCGCCGGCCGCGCGGACATCCGCCGCGGGCCGGTGATGGGTGCCGACCTTCGCCGGGCGGCAGGACGGACGGATGGATCGAGGGAGGTTGAGATGTCCACTTCGGCCAGGCCGGGATACGAGGACACCCA
Source organism: uncultured Planctomycetaceae bacterium (assembly GCA_964401385.1). Lineage (GTDB taxonomy): Bacteria > Planctomycetota > Phycisphaerae > SM23-33 > SM23-33 > CAYNYF01. Next base: position 28,835 of record CAYNYF010000044.1, read on the forward strand.
GGAACTGATCGACCGCCTTCGGGCGTCGGCGGGGCCGCTGGTCCAGGTGTCCGACCTGGGGCAGTCCGTCCAGGGTAGGACGATTCGCTGTGCGGTATTGACCGACCCGGCCGTGCCGGCCGACGACAAGCAGCACGTCCTGGTCGTCGCCGGGCAGCACGGAACGGAAGAGAGCGGCCGGGCGATGGCGATGGCGCTTCTGGAGGACCTCGCCTCCGGCCAGGCCGAGGCCGCCGAGACCGTCGCCAAGCAGGTTGTCGCGGTGGTGCCGTGCGCCAACCCCGACGGGGCCGTGCACGATACTTATCACAACGCCGACGACGTGGACATCGCCCACACCTATGCCTGGGACGCCCCGGCGGCCACGCCCGAGGGCCGCTGCCTGGAGCAGTTCGCCGCCCAGTTCGTCCCCGACGTCGTCGTGGACATCCACGGCCGGGCGGGGGGAGGCATGAAAGAGCTGGCCTGGCTGATGCCGGCGTGGGGGTTTTCCTCCGATCGATACTTCCTGACCGCGATCTCGATGGCGATGGCCCGGGCGGGCGAGCAAGCCGGCTTTCCGCAGTGCGAGTTCTCTCCGCCGGGTGAGCTGCAACGACGGGAAGGCAACGTGCTCATGCTGGGGGAGAAGATGGCCGGGCAGTTCAAGTCCCTCGCCCTGGGCCTGGAGACGATCGAGCAGTATTACCGCCGGGACGACTGGCAGGCGACGGGCCTGGTCAGGCTGCGGCGGCTGCTGCGCTTCGGCAATGAGGACGCCTTTGGCCTCGGCGAGCCGGGCTACCCGAACTGCCTGGTCTCGGGCAACCGGATTCAGGGGCTGAAGGCCCACGGCAGGACGGCCGAGCGGCGGCGGGCCAATCGAGTGGAGCTGACGCGCTTCCTGCGGCGGAACTGGGCGATCGTGGACCGCGGGGCCGACGGGCTGGACCGCTGCGCCAAGGTGAAGGTGTTCTCGAAGAGCTGTCCGGGCCCAAACCCTCAGCGGTTCGCCATTCTGCTGCGGTTCAAGAAGCCTTGCCGGGTCCGTTCGGTGCGGTGGCGCGGGCGGGAGCTGTCCGCCGGCGACGACCACGGCTATCGGACCTGGGAGGACAGCTGCTCTCGCTTCTGCCAGGCGAATATCGCCGAGCCCTTCGGCGGGCCGGAGCGGTTCCTGGTCGTGGGTTACGACTCGCCGTACTTGCCAGGCTCGTGAGCCGGCATTTCCCATCCGACCGGCGGCCGATGCCCGTCGCGGGCCGCCGTCGCTCATTGCGCCCGGCCGAGACGGAAGTGCGTCCTCCCCGCCGGCGCCGGCGGCGCGGCTGGCATGGGAAGGAAAACATGCTAGACTCATCGTCGGCGTGAGTCCTTGTCTCGATCTGATTTGGGTAAGGTCAACAGCATCGGAGCTGGCCACATGTCGACGCGAACTCAGAACTCCACGCAACAGGAACAAGTCCAAGGCGCCGCCCGCGGCAGGGCGCTGGCGGTTTACTACTCTCGAACCGGCGTGACGAAAACCGTGGCGGAGGCCATCGCCCAACGGCTCGGGGCCGATGTGGAAGAACTCATCGACACCAAGAGCCGGAAGGGCCCCCTGGGCTTTGTCATCGCCGGCAAGGACGCGGTCCGCAAGAAGCTCACGCGGATCGAGCCGGTCAAGAAGACCCCGGCCGACTACGACCTGGTGGTGATCGGCACGCCCGTCTGGGCCGGCACCATGGCCTCGGCCGTGCGGACGTATCTCAGCCAGCGCGGCAGCGAGATGAAGAAGGTCGCGCTGTTCTGCACCCAGGGCGGCAAAAGCCCGGGGCACACCTTGGAGGACATGCAGGAGCTTTGCGGCAAGCCGCCCGTCGAGACCCTCTCGCTCAGGACCAAGACCGTCAAGTCCGGCGACTTCGCGGGCGCCGTCGACGCCTTCGTCGAGCGGCTGAAACAATCGTAGCCCGGAGCGGCTATCGGCTGCCGACGCCCTCGGCGCCTGGTTGGCGTCAGCGCCTCGGTCCGGAAGATCTCGGGCGAAGGCACGACCGGGGCGGGCCCGGAGAGTCGGCAAGCGGGATGAATAGAAGGCGGCGGCCCGGGGGAGCGTGTACCCGCTTCCCCGGGAGCGGCCAGCCTTTTCCGCGTCGTGGGGGTACAGCCCGCGCCATGTCCGGGTCCGGCCGCCTTTGACCGCCGTTTCGATTGTCGTCGCTACCTTTGCTGCATCCCTACATACACTGTCGCCGCCGGCCTGTAAAAGGTTCGGTTGCATGTCAGGACGACTCTCCCTCGCCGGCCTGCGCCTCGAGTACCGCCCGCAGCATCCAGCGCATGGACGAACGCGTCTTCGGGTCCCGCTCGTCAAGCAGGGCTCGGGCCGCCGCCCGCCAGTCCACGTCGCCCGCGTGCAGGCTCAGGCAGTAGGACGCGCGCCGGCGGACGCGCTTGGACACGTCCGCCAGCCGCTTGACCACCAGCGGCATGAACTCCCGCCGCCTCCGCTCGGCGCTGACGTCGATCCGCAGGATCGCGTCCACCGCGTTCCGCCGAACCTTCTTGTTGGCATCCTCCAGCGCGCTCTTGAGAAGTCCGACGATGATCTCCTTGGTGTCGGCCGACTCGCACGTCCTGATCAGGCCCATCGCGGTCGCCCGGGTCGGCGAGTACGGCGACTCAAGCGCCTTGACGAAGCCCTGGATCCCCCGCGAGCCGATCTTCTTCAGCTCCGAGACCAGCTTCGCCCACGGGATGGGCGGGCTGTCGTCTCGCGGCGAGAGCCGCGCGAGAATTTCGAAGACCCGCTGGGCGAAGTTCTCTTTCGGCGATTCGGATTTCAACACGTCTTCGACCATGTGCAGCATCTCCTCTTTGAGTTTTCCCCGAGCGTCGTGCAGTCGGCGCTTGACCGTGCCCGCCGGCACTTCCTGCATCCGGGCCACCTCACCGATCGAGTAGCCGTTGATGTAATAAAGCGTCGTCGTCTCGCGCTGTACCTTGGAAAGCCGGGCGATGGCGGCCAGCACCTGGTCGCGAAACTCCCGCCGCTCCAGCTCGGCCTGCGGCGTCGGCGAGGTGCCGGGTCGCTTGCCCATCTGCTGGACGTTCATCGTCACTCGCCGCCGGCGCAGGTGGTCGATGCAGTGATGAATCGTCACCGATCTCAGCCACGCTCCCAGCCGCGACGGGTCTTTCAGATTGCCGAGGCGCTCGAACGCGGCCACGAACACGCCCTGGGCCACGTCCTCGGCCTCGTGGAAGTCGCCCAGGCGGGCCAGGGCGACGGCGAAGACCGCGTCCTGATACCGATTCACGATCGGCGCGAACGCCTCGGGGCCGCCGGCCATCGCGTCCATGATGAGTTCCGCGTCGCGTTTCATTGGTTGCCGGTCATTTCCATGCTTCCCCGTAAACGTCGAACACTTCGCCCCGGAGGTTCGCTTGGATGGTAACTTTTCGACCGGGGCGTGACAACACGGCCGGGCGGCGGCGGTGGAGGGGGTGCAGGTGGACCGTTAACCTGCCGTGAGGGACAGGCGGGCGAAGCAGGCGCGATGCGTGGTGAATCTCTCGCCGCGTTTCGGCCGGCCCGGGCGCAATAACATCACGGGGTGGCCACGCCCAGACCCGGTCGCAACCACCCCGCTTTCGCCGCGGCCCCGGCGGTGACGCAGCGGGGCCCAAAGGGCCTCGCCGCGCTCGCTTGACGCCGCGACTAATGGCTTGGCCAAGCCTGAATTCAACCCCGGCCGGTGGACCTGCCTTTCGCAGTGCGACGCCGCTTGGGCCTCTGCTGCCGCGCTTGTCGCAGGGCGGCGCGAACCAGTTCGGCCTGCCACCCGAGCAGTTCCAGGACGGCTTCGAGCGTCGCCTCCAGCGACAGTTCCGTTTTGCGTAAGTTCTTTGCCATTGTTCCTTGTGTTGGCGGCGAAAGCGGGTATAATCCCGCTCGCGAACGTTGTGTATATTCGCGATTGGGCGCATTGTCAAGCATAAAATTCGCGGATACGAATTTAATTGTTGGCGCGATCTCCCAAGGCGAATATCTGTGGACGGATCGCTCAGATCCGGCGGGAGCTGCATGGAGACCGCGGTAAGGCCAATTTCGCCAAGGATTTAGGCATATCTCCTTCCACCTACAACTACTACGAGGCCACTCGCGTCCCGCCCGCCGAGGTCCTGGTGAGGATTGCCGACGTGGCAGGGGTGGACCTCCGCTGGCTGCTTACGGGCGAGCTGTCGGCCGCAGCCGTGCCGGCCGATCATCCGGCCGTGCAGCGCATTCTCAGTTTGCTGGCCGCCCACCCCGAGGCGACCGAGCCGCTGGCGGCGTTTGTCGACCTCCTGGCGGCCACGTTCGAATGGCCGGCAAAGGAGTCCCCGACCGAGCCGGCCGCCGAGCAAGCCCAAGTGGGCGCTGCCCAAACGGCGCGGGCTGCGCCGGCTGGGGGCAAGGCCGAATTCCGCCGCCCGGCGGGGCAGCCGAAAGAAGACTGGATTCCGATTCTCGGGCGGTCGGCGGCCGGGGTGCCGCAGTTCTGGGCCGACGAGGACGAGGCCGCCGGCGTCACCCAGATGGCGCAGCTCGTCGAGCGCCACGCCCGGCGGGCCGCCCGGCAGGTCCAGTCGGCGGTGGCGTCCGACCAGGCCGGCCGGGGCGAACAGACCGCCCAGATCATCACCCTGACCGCACCCGACGCCGACAACGTGGCCGAGTTCGTGGTGGCCGGAACGCTCAAGCGCAAATACCCGGATGCTTTCGCCGTTCGCATCGACGGCGATTCGATGGCACCGGACATTCGCCACGGCGACGTGACGGTCTGCTCGCCGTCGGTTCCCGCGGCCGACGGCCTCCCCGCCGTGGTGCAACTGGAAGGGCAGATCGGCGTTACCTGCAAGCTCTTCCGCCGCGAAGGCGAGACGGTCCACTTGGTGCCGGTCAACGAGCAGTACGCCCCGCAGGCCTTCGGCGCCGAGCGCGTGCAGTGGGCCCAGCGCGTGCTCGCCCGCGTCCGCGCGGCCGGTGGCCACGGCCGGTAGCGCCGCGGATCGGGCGCGACGACAGCACGGTTCAAGCAATGAGGAGACTGTTATGGGCATTGGCGACGTTACTGGCGCAGAAGGACGCGTCCTGGAAGACCCGGTCACCCACGTGCGGCTCCATCAGCTCACGGACCATTACGCCCACAGCCACCACCCGTACTTTACCAACAGCGGGCTGTGGGACGGCGGGCGGCGGCTTCTGATCGGCTCGGATCGAAGCAACGCCCGCAACTTCTACAGCGTGGAGCTGGCCAGCGGAAAGATCACGCAACTGACGGACTTCCCGATCAAGTCCGGGCTGAACTCGCTGTCGATGTTCCTCAACCCGACGCGCGACGAGGGCTACTTCGCCCACGCCGGGCAGTTGATGGCGCTGGACCTGCGCACGTATCAGCAGCGCTCGCTGTACCGCGTGCCGGAGGGGTTCCGCGCCGGCAACATGAGCTGCACGGCCGACGGCAAGAGAGTCTGCATGGCCGTCCAGGAGGACCTGTCCGGGCGGATTCGCATGGACCTCGGCCACGGGTACGTGGGCTTCGCGGAGTACTCGGCCGCCCGCCCGCTGTGCAGGATCGTGGCCGTTGGGGTCGATGGCGGCGAGGCCCGCGTCGCCTACGAGGAGAAGTTCTGGCTGGGGCACATCAATACCTCGCCCGCCCTGCCGGACGTCCTGACCTTCTGCCACGAAGGGCCGTGGGAGACGATCGACCAGCGCATGTGGCTGCTGACGATCTCCACCGGCGCGGCCGAGCCGCTGCGGAAGCAGGTCCCCGGCGAGACGATCGGGCACGAGTACTGGTTCGCCGACGGCCAGCGCGTCGGCTACCACGGCAGCAAGGACGGCGTGCATCGCTTCGGGCACATCCGCTGGGACAACACGGACTGCCGGGAGTACGACTTCCCCTACGGCTCGACGCACTTCCACAGCCTGGACGAGACGCTCATCATCGGCGACGGCAGCCGCGAGAGCCCGTACCTGCTGCTGTGGCGCTTGCGGAACGGGCGATACGAAGGCCCCCGGCGGCTGCTGACGCATCGCGGCAGTTGGCACGTGCAGCTCATTCACGTCCACCCGCGGATGTTCGCCGGCGCCGACGGACAGGTCCGCATCACCTTCACGGCCGACCCGCAAGGCTACGGCAACGTCTACATCGCCGACGTGCCCGAGTTCGAGTCGCTGCCCGAAGGTCGATAACGCCGACCCGCCTGCCCGCCTGCCGCCGGTCCGGCGGGCAGGAATTCAGCAATCACACAATTCAGCAAATCAGCAATAGGGAGCAAGACGCAAAGGAACGCAACGACTTGCCTGCCTGGGTTGGTGCCATGCTTCTGCCTGCCCACCTCCGGTAGGTAGGCGGGCACCAGAAGCATGCCACCCTGTGTTGCCTGGCCCTGAACGCAAAGACCCGCCTGCCTGCCTGTCGCCACCGGGTAGGCTTGCCCGTTGGTGCCATGCTTCTGCCTGCCCACCTCCGGTAGGTAGGCGGGCACCAGAAGCATGCCACCCTGTGTTGCGTGGTCCTGAACGCAAAGACCCGCCTGCCTGCCGGTGGGCAGGTTCGCAAGGAAACGCAACGAAACGCAACGATTCGCAACGATTCGCAACGATTCGCAACGATTCGCAACGATTC
>CAYNYF010000045.1:0-35446 GCA_964401385.1 uncultured Planctomycetaceae bacterium
GCTCGCTCGATGGCACCTGCTGCCGGAACTTACACAAGACTCTTGACGCTATCCCCGGGCGGGCACGGCTTGTCCGCCCCCCCGCCATCGGATATACTTCAATGGCAGACCAATTGGCCCATTTGGAAGAGGAGATATTCGGCATGCGCGTGGCGAGACAGTTTTCCATCTTCCTCGTCAACAAGCCGGGGGTCCTGGCACAGGTGACGGCGGCCCTGGCCAAGGCAAAGATCAACGTGACGGCGCTGACGCTGGTGGATTCCAGCGAGCACGGCGTTCTGCGGATGGTGTGCGAGGAGCCGCCGGATGCCGTTCGAAAAATACTGCGTCAGGCGCACGACTATTTCACGGAAACGGACGTGCTGGTGTTGGAGCTGACCAACCGGCCCGGCGCCTTTGCCGGCGCCGCGGAGAAGCTGGCCACGGCCCACATCAACATTACCTATGCCTACTGCACCGGCGGGGCCCGGGGCGGCAAGACCACGGCCATTTTCAAGGTCGCGGACATGAACAAGGCCCTGCGAACCTTCGAATCGTCTCAACGCGCCGGCAAGAAAGAGCGCCGCGGAACGGTCAAGGTCGCGCCGCGGCGGCGGCACTGAGCCTCGTCCGGGCGGGCAGGCTCGCACAAGCGGGAAAAGATGCTTCTGGCGGAAACAGGACAGGGGTTGTTGCTGGGTAGCTGGACGGTCACAGCCATCGTTCGGCTGCTGGTGGCCGCGGGGCTGGGGTCGATGGTCGGCCTGGAGCGGGAACAGCACGGTCGGTCCGCGGGTTTGCGGACGCACCTGCTGGTGTCGCTGGGGGCGGCCATGGCCATGATCGTCTCGCTGCACTTCGGCCAGGTGTATCGCCACGAAGCCGGCGCCATTCAGGTCGACCCGGCGCGGGTGGCGTACGGCGTGATGGCGGGAATCGGCTTCCTCGGCGCCGGCGCGATCATCCAATACGGCGCGGGCGTTCGCGGGCTTACCACGGCAGCCAGTCTGTGGTGCGCCGCCGCCATCGGGCTGGGGGCGGGCTTCGGCATGTTCCTGATCTCCCTGGTCGCAACTTGCATCGTACTGTTCGCGCTGGCCGGGCTGGACTTCGTCGACCACCTCATCCCCACCAAGATCACCAGGAAGATCACCATTTACGCTCCGGACTGCTCGGATGGGGCGATTCAGCGGTACCGGGAGCTGCTGACAGGGGGCGGGGCAAAGGTCGTCAACATCGATTACAGCCGCGATTATGAGAACAATCGGGCCGTCATCACCTACCGCGTGTCGGGTCGGGGCCGGCACGTGGAATCGGCCGCGGGCGCCCTTCGCAAAGGCGCTCCGGAAGTGACGCAAATCAGCGTGGAGTAAAGCCCCCGGCGCGGCCCGCCTGTCTCCAAGGGCAGAATTCACCGAGCTTGATGCGCCCGGGTTCGGCTCTGCCGGCCGCGTCCGGCGGCGGGCTATCCCGCCGGCATGACGAAGGCGTACTGGATCACGAACAGCGCGGCAAAGACGTAGACGATGATCGGGCACTCCCTCACCCGGCCGGTGATGAGCTTGCCAAAGGCGTAGCTGACGAAGCCGACGGCGATGCCGGCGGAGATGGAGAAGGCGAACGGCATGGTCACCATCGCCAGGAACGCGGGGATCGCCTCGGTCATGTCGTCCCAGTGGATGTCGCGGATCGCCCGGACCATCAGCGCCCCGACGACGATGAGCGCCGGCGCGATCATCGGGTACCGCAGGATGGGCGCGCCGTTGGGATAGTGGCCGACCGGGATCCCCCCGCCGACCATCTTCACCACCGGCTGGAAGAACAGGGCCAGCAGCAGGCAGACGCCGGCCACGACCGCCGCCAGGCCGGTCCGCGCGCCCACCGCCACGCCGGTGATGGACTCGATGTAGCTGGTGACGGTGCTGGTGCCCAGGCAGCCGCCGAAGACGGTGCCGGCGGCGTCGGCGGCCAGGGCTTGCTCGGCCTTGGGCAGTTGGCCTTCCCGCATCAGCCCGGTGCGGCTGGCCACGCCCACCAGCGTTCCCACCGTGTCGAACAGGTCCATGAACAGAAGGATGAACGCGAACGCCACCACGTGCACCCAGTCCGTGCTGAACAGCTTGCCCCACAGCGACGCGTAGCCGTGAACGAACTGCCCCGCCGTCGCGGTCAGCCCCTTGGGCGGGCCGACCAGACCGTGCCAGGCGACGCCGGGAACGCCCCAGATAGCCCCGACCGCCCAGGCCGCCACGGTCGTGGCCAGGATGCCCACCAGGATGGCCCCGCGGACGCGAAAGGCGGTCAGCGCCAGCGTGACCGCCAGCCCCAGCAGCGTCAGGCCGGCGACGTAGTTGCCGGACATGCTCGTCAGGGTCAGGCCGGTCACCGTATGCGGCTTCACCAGGTTGCCCCATTCGAAGCCGATCAGGGCGATGAACAGGCCGATGCCGGCGGCGATGCCGCTCTTGAGGGCGTCGGGGATGGCGTTGAGCACGCGGGAGCGGAAGCCGGCCAGTGACAGCAGCAGGAACAGCAATCCGGTGACGGTCGTCAGCGCCAGCGCCTCCTGCCAGGAGAGCTTGAACGCCCCGGCCGCGGCGCCCACACCGCAGAGGGTGAACACGAAGAAGATATTCTCGCCCATGCCCGGGGCCAGCGCGATGGGGTAGTTGGCCAGCAGCCCCATGAGTACGCACGCCGCCGCCGAGGCGATGCAGGTGGCCATGAAAACGCCGCCGGCGTCCATGCCCGCACCGGACAGCACCGCCGGCTGGACGAAGAGGATATAGCTCATCGCCATGAAGGTGGTTACCCCGCCGAGCACTTCACGGCCAACGGTGCTGCCGCGCTGCTGAATCTGGAACATGCCGCGACCTTTCCCTGACGAAGCGATTGGTAGATCGCTGAGCTTCTTTTGTCCCACCCGATCGTGGGATTGTCAAGATACCGGGCCCGCCGAGGGCCTTCAAGGAACGTATCGGTCAGGTGAATCCGCCGAGATTACCGTCTTGGGATTCACCGGCTTGGGCCTTGCCATTGGCCTCGGGCGGCAAGAGAATTCGGGCATGAGTGAGAAACTGCGCGTTCCGCTGGCCAGGCCCGCTCCGGACTGGGAAAGGTTCCTCAAGGCCGTCACCACCGACTATGAGCCCCCGCGGCCGGCGGTGGTGGAGTACCTTGTCGACGTGACTGTGATGCGGCCCATCCTGGAAGGGATGGGCCGCCGCTGGGTCGAGCCGGCGGCCGACAGGGAAACTCAAGCCGCCTACTGGGACAACTACATCGCCTTCTGGCACCACATGGGCTACGACTACGTCCGGCTGGAGATATCCATGCCCTTCCAGCGCCCCGAGCGGGAAGGGGGTATCCGGGGGCGCAGCTTTCAGGAAACCGGCCGCGGGCCGATCGCCTCCTGGGACGACTTCGCCGACTATCCCTGGCCGGAGCCCGAAAAGGCGGACCTGTTCTGCCTGGAGTACGTCGGCTCTCACATGCCGGACGGCATGGGGCTGATCACCTGTCACGCCGGCGGGCCGCTCGAGCACCTCAGCATGCTAATGGGCTACGAGACGCTCTGCCTGTCGCTGTATGACGATCGGAAGTTGGTGGCGGCCGTGGCCGAGCGAATCGGAAAGCTCATGCTCGGTTACTACCGCCGGCTGCTGGAGCTGCCCAGCCTGATCGTGCTGTGGCAGGGCGACGACATGGGCTTCCGCACCGGCACGCTGATCGCCCCCGACGACCTGCGCCAGTACATCCTGCCCTGGCACAAGGAATTCGCCCGGCTGGCCCACGAGGCGCACCTGCCCTACTTCCTGCACAGTTGCGGCAACGTCAGCGATGTCATGGAGGACCTCATCGAGGACGTCGGAATCGACGCGAAACACAGCTTCGAGGACGCGATCCTGCCGGCGGCCGAGTTCAAGCGCCGCTACGGCCGGCGCATCGGCACGCTCGGCGGGGTGGACATGGACGTGCTCGCCCGGCAGGACGCCCCCACCATCCGCCGCTACGTCAGGAAGCTCATCGACGACTGCGCCCCGGGCGGGCGGTTTGCCGTCGGCTCCGGCAACAGCATTCCCGACTACATCTCGCCGGAAAACTACCTGACGATGATCGACGAGGCCCTGCGCTAGTCCGCCGGACGGGGCGGCATCATCCCCTGACGACCTTGACGGCCAGGTCGAGGGCAACCAGCACGGCCGCGAGCAACACGATGGCGGCGAAGTAGCGGCGTATTCTCGTGCCGTGTAACCTGTCGCACAGCCAGACGCCGACCTGAACGCCCAAGGTGCTCCCCACCAGCAGCGCCATGGCGATCCAGAGGCTGACGTTGCCCACCCTTCCGTGCTGGACGGCGCCGGTGATCGAGGAAAACAGCACCACGCCCAGGCTGGTGCCGACGGCCTGGTGCGGGCTGAGCCCCACCGCCACCAGCAGGACGGGCATGAACAGTACGCCCCCGCCGATGCCCAGCAGGCCGTTCAGAACGCCCACCCCTACCCCGACGAGGCACAGCCCCAGCAGGCTCAGGTCGCGCAGGCCGGCGGCGGGCAGGTCCACGCGCGGCCAGCCGGGCAGGCGCTGCAAGAGGCTCTTGCCGCTGACGTGCCGGCCCGGGCCGCGATACACCAGCCACACCGTCACCGCCAGCAGGATGAGGTACAGCCCTCGGATCAGCACCCGGAAGTCGAACGCCCCCCCGCCCAGGGCCGACCGCAGGTATTGATGCAACAGCACCCCGAAAACGGCCCCGCACATGCCCCCGCCGGAGAGGATGAGCATGCTCCTGGGCTCGACGTTCTTCAGCCGGGCGTGGCGGCGAAGCCCGGCGGCGGCGGTGCCGATGATGAAGCTGAGGCTGCTGCCAATGGCCAGCGACTCATCTATGCCCACGACCACGATCAGCAACGGGGTGATGAGGAACCCCCCGCCAACGCCGAACAGGCCCGTCAGTACGCCGATCACCGCTCCCAGCCCGGCCAGCACGAACAGCAGCGGTAGCCCGCTCAGATAGCCCGACAGTTGATCCAGCCCGGTCATCCTCTCCGTCCGTTTAGACCGCTGCTTTATACCGTCGGCGGCTCCGCCCGCCCCGGCCGGGCGGATCGCCATCGGCGCAGGAGCTCGAAGGCATACTCCACCAGCAGACCCCAGCCCAGCGGCACGACGACGTAAGAAGCGATCTTAAGAAACTGCCACAAGTCTCACCTCGGAAAACCTTTGCAGCGACGACGGCGGTCAAGCGCCGATCGCTGTGACAGCTCCAAGCTCGGCGCGAGCGGACGGCCGCGACCTCACATCACGCGGACGGGAACAGGCCTGCCCTTCCGCGACGATTCGATCGCGGCAAAGACCATCGCCAGCGACTTGATGTTGTCGGTACAGGCCGTCTGCGGCGCCCGTCCGGTCCGCAGGAACGCCAGCATTTCGCGGAGCGCGCCGTGCATGTCGGTGAATTTGGCCCGCTCGGCCGGCAGCTTCAGATCCCTCAGCGAGCGGTGAAAGCCCGTCTTTGCGGCAACGGCCTCACCACGGGGCGTCTGGTCCCGCTCGTACAGGACGGTTCCTCCGGCGCCGATGAACCGCCAGTCGCCGTTCCAACTGGTATGGCAGCCCTCCGCGCACCAACTGCCGCGGTAAGTAAAGATCACGCCGCCGGTCATTTCGAACACGCAGCTCGCGGCCGCGTCGCCGGCGTACCACGAGCCGGCGGGGTTGAACTCCTTGGCATAGACGGCAACCGGGTCGGCGCCGCTCATGAACCGGGCCAGGTCGAAGTGGTGGATGGACATGTCCAGCAGCAGCGGGCTGGGCATCTCGTCGCGAAAGCCACCGAAATGGGCACCGATGTAGAAGTCGCAGTTGATCGCGGTCACCGGGCCGATCCTGCCGGCGGCGATGGCGCGCTGCACCACGTCGTGCTTCGGGTTCCACCGGCGCGACTGACTGACCATGTACATTTTTCCGGTCCGCCCGGCCGTGCGGACCATCCTGCGGGCCTCGGCCATGCTCGAGGCCATCGGCTTCTCCCCGATCACGTGATAGCCCGCCTTCAGGGCCGCGCACGTGACCTGGCAGTGCGCCTCCGGCACGGTCAGGTCCACCACGAAGTCCGGGCTGTGCCTGCGCAGGGCCCCGGCCAGGTCGGCAGAGGCCGGACAGCTAAGGCTGAACTCGGCGATTCTCTTCCGAGCGCGGGAAACGTTCAGGTCCACCACGCATGCGACGTCGACCTTCTCGGCCGCCAGCGCCGGAAACCACGCTCCGGAGATCCCCCCGGCGCCCACGACCACGGCGCGCTTAGCCATCACTGATGCCTCCCTTCTGCTCGAAAACTCATTGCTGCGGCGACAGTAGTCAATGCGGCGGCCGGAAGCAAGTTTGTGTGGGCGCCGGCGGTGACCGCCGGGCCAGGGAGCGGGCGCATCAGCCCCGCCGCGCCCTTGCTAAGCTGGTCACAGGAATGTTTGCCCGCCTGCCTTCCGCAGGTGGGCAGGCAGAGTATGACCAGGCGAGGATGCGTCCGCCCGGCCGGCGCGGGAGACCACGAATTACACTAATTACGGCGAATTTCACGAATGACCTGCTTTTCTTGAGCAGAGTTTGTCTAATTTGTGCAATTCGTGCCAATTCGTGTAATTCGTGGACTCATTCGTTGGGATGCGTACAGACCGCGGACAGGCCCGCCTGCCTTCCGCCCGCCTGCCTAGCTTAGGTGGGCAGGGAGGTGGGCGGATCCACTGTTCAAACATTGTTGCGGTCCGCTTAGAAGACGGATGGCGCGCGCGTTGCGTTCGTCCCAGTCCCGGCCTGCCCGGTCGCGGCCCTTGGGCGTTTCCAGGATCATGGGCACCTCGGCCAGCCGGGGGTCGTTGACGACGTTGGCGAAGCCGGCGAGGCCGATCTTCCCCCGGCCGACGTGGGCGTGCCGGTCGCGGGCGGACCCGAGCGGGAAGACGGAGTCGTTCAGATGCACGCATTTCACTCTGTCAATTCCGATTTCGTCCGCCAGCCGCCGCATCGTCCTGCCGTACGCCCGCGGGCTGCGGATGTCGTAGCCGGCCGCGAAAACGTGGCAGGTGTCCAGGCAGACGCCGAACCGTCCCGGGCGGTCCAGACGGGCGAGAATCTCGGCCAGGTCATCGAAGCTTCCGCCGAGGCTGTAGCCGGCGCCGGCCGTCGTCTCCAACAGCACCTTGACGCGGCGACGCCGGCAGCCGGCGACGACGCGGTTGAGGGCCTCGGCCGCGCGGGCGATGCCCTTCCGCCGGCCGGCCGGTCCCGGCGAGCCGGGGTGGAGCACGTAATACTCCACGCCCAGCCGTCCGCAGCGGTCCAGTTCCTCCGTCAGCGCCGCCGCGCTGCGGCGCCGGATCAGGGCAGACCCGGCCAGGTTGATCAGGTAAGAGCCGTGTGCAATCACCGGCCGTATCCCAAGCCTGCGCCGGGTCTGACGGAATTGGGCGACGGCCTCCGGCTTCAGCGGCGGCGCCCGCCACTGCCGCTGATTGCGGACGAAGATCGCCACCGTCGAAAAGCCGTATTCAGCGGCCCGCTCGAGGGCTTTGTGCACGCCGCCGACAATGCTCAGATGGGCGCCCAGGATCATGGCTGGACAATACGGAGGCCAGTTCGATCTGACAAGCGGCTTGCCCCCTCGTACTATGGTATGGTGAGAGGCAATGGCCAAGGAATGCTGGACATTCGATCATCCGGCCGACCTGGGCCTGGAGGCCCGCGGCGACAGCTTGGCCGAGCTGTTTGAGGCGGTGGGCGAGGGCCTGGCCGATCAGATCTGCCCGCGAGAGGCCGTCCGGGGCGAACAGACGCGCCGCCTGGAGGCCGAAGCCGACGACCGGGAGTCGCTCCTGGTCGAGTTCCTGAGGGGCCTGCTGCGGCTGTTTGACCTGGAGCGGTTCCTGGTTAGCAGCGTTCGCGTGGAGCGGATCGACCCGACCTCGGCCGCGGCCACAGTCTCGGGCGAAACGTATGACCCCGCGCGCCACGAAATCGGCGCCGAGGTCAAGGCCGTCACGTATCACGAGCTGAAGGTAACTCAGGAAGGTGACGCCTGGACGGTCAGGGTCATAGTGGATGTTTGAGAACGCGGTGCGACAGAGACGCGCAGGCAATCCGGCATACCGAACGATTCTCAATACTCATTCTCCGCGCCTGTTTGCGGAAAGATGAGCGAGGCGGGCCATGGCAAGGGAATCTCAACTCCGGCTGGAACGGCTGGACGAGTTCCGCTGGCGGATTCCGAAGGAATCGCGCAGCGACATGCGCGTGGACGGCATCATCTACGCCAGCGCCGAGCTGATGGAGCACATCCGCGGCGAGCGCGCGGCCGATCAGGTCGCCAACGTGGCCACGCTGCCGGGAATCGTCAGCGCTTCGCTGGCCATGCCCGACATCCATTGGGGATACGGCTTCTGCATCGGCGGGGTGGCGGCGATGGACATCGAGGCCGGCGGGGTCGTCTCGCCCGGCGGCGTCGGCTACGACATCAACTGCGGCGTCCGCCTGCTGCGCAGCGACCTGACGGGCGAGCAGGTCCGCCCGAGAATGAAGGAGCTGGTCGATCAGTTGTTCCGCGACGTCCCCTGCGGCGTCGGGGTCGGCGGGCCCTTCCACTTCAGCGACAAGGAGTTGCGGAAAATCTGCCGGCGAGGGTCCAGGCACCTCGTGGAGGTTGGCCTGGCCGACGAGGCGGACGTGGAGGCCACCGAGGCGGGCGGATGCCTGGAAGGGGCGGATCCAGACGCCGTCTCGCCCACCGCCTACCGCCGCGGACAGGACCAGGTGGGCACGCTCGGGGCGGGCAATCACTTCGTCGAGGTCCAGGTCGTCGAGGAGGTGTACGACGAGCCCGCGGCCGAGGCGATGGGGCTTGCCCGGGGGATGGTCACCATCATGATTCATTCCGGATCGCGCGGGTTCGGCTACCAGGTCTGCGACGACGCCATCAAGGCGCTGCGCGGGGCCCCCCGGGAATTCGGAATCGAGCTTCCGGACCGGCAGTTGGTCTGCGCCCCGGTCGAGAGCCGCCAGGGCCAGCGGTACCTCGGGGCGATGCGTGCGGCCGCCAACTACGCCTGGGCGAATCGCCAACTGCTGGCCCGCCTGACCCGCAAGGCGATCGCCCATCACCTCAAGGCGTCGGAGCAGTCGCTGGGTCTCCGCCAGGTCTACGACGTGGCCCATAACATCGCCAAGATCGAGAGCTACCAGGTTCACGGCCGGACGCGCCGGCTGTGCGTGCATCGCAAGGGCGCCACCCGCGCCTTCGGGCCGGGGCAGCCGGAGCTGCCGGCACGATACCGTGACATCGGCCAGCCCGTGCTGATCCCGGGCGACATGGGCACGGCCAGCTACGTGCTGGTGGGCACGCAGAAGGCCATGGACGAGAGCTTCGGCTCAACCTGCCACGGGGCCGGGCGCGTCCTCAGCCGCAAGGCGGCCATCCTGTCCGCCAGGGGCCGGCGGATCGACAAGGAGCTTGCCGATCAAGGCATCTTCGCCCGGGCCCGCGGGCGGACCGGATTGGCCGAGGAGCAGCCCGCCGCCTACAAGGACGTCCATCAGGTCGTCGAGACCGTTCACGCCGCCGGGCTGAGCCGGAAGGTCGCCCGCATGCGACCCCTGGGGGTCATCAAGGGCTGAGCAACGTCCTTTGCAGGAGCGGGCGGGGCGTCTATACTTTGGGGGTTGGGCGCGCCGCCTGACAGGTCGTCCGGCGGCGCAATCGGTGGCAACAGACGCGGACCGGATTTTCGGGCAGCCCACACGTGCCACTTGCTTGCCCGGTCCAGAGGCCGCGATATGGAGTCGTCATGGCGCTGAGCTTCTTCCGTCGCCGTCAGAAACTCATGATCGGCCTGATGGTCCTGCTGATGTTGGTCTTTCTGCTGTCCAGCGCGCTACAGAACATCTTCGGCTCGAAGCGCCGCCGCGGGGGCCGGCGGATCAACGTCGAGGCGGAGGTCGACGCCCCCGCAGACCTGCGCGTGCTCGGGAACCTGCTGGGAAACGGACAGTCCCCGCGGCGGGAGGCGCGGCTCTTCGTCGCCTTCATGGAGCGGAGCGATGATCCCGTCCTGCACTGGTCCTTGCTGGTGGACGAGGCCCACCGAATGGGCTTTCGCGTCACCGAGAAACAGGTGGACGATTTTCTGGCCGCCCTGGGCGCGGAGGGAAGAACATACGAGGAGCTGCTGGACCGCCTGGCCGAGTCGGGATACACCGAGAAGATGCTCCGCTGGGCGATGGCGAACTACCTGCTGGTGAGGGAGGCGTTCAGCGCGTCCCTGCTGACCACCGAGCCCTCCATGCCCGAGCTGCGCCACGCCTTCCGGGATATGAACGAGCGGATCCAACTGGCGATGGTGGTGCTCCCGGTCGAGGATTCTCTCAAGGACATCGAGAAGCCGCCGCTGGAGAAAGTGAAGCAGTGGTTCGACGACCACAAAGAGTTTTTCCGCGCCCACCCGGACAACCAGACCCGATACGGCTTCGGCTACCGCCTTCCCGACCGCCTGGACGTGTCATACCTGTTCGTGGACATGGACCTCGTCGCCCAGGCCGTGGAGCCCACCGAGGAGCAGATGCTGGAATACTGGCGTCGCAACAGGGGCCGGATGACCAAGAAGGTGGAAGTGCCCGCCCCCGCGACCCAGCCGGCGAGCAGGCCGGCGGCGGCTCCGGCGACCGGCCCCAGCACCGCTCCCGCCGGCGAGACCCCCACACAGCCTTCCGAGCCGCAGTACCGGGAGGTGCTCATCGAAAGGTACAGCGAGGCCAGAGATACGATCCGGGAGATTCTCCGACCGGAAGTGGCCAAAGCAAAAATGACCGACCTGCTGAACAGGGCCGATGAGCTGATCGCCCTCCACGGCAAGGACGCGGACGCCTACGCCAAGGCGGCCGCCGCCATGCTCCGCCCGGTCGACGCGCTCCTCCGCAGGCCCGTCACGCGGCTGCCCGTCGGGACCAGGACGCTGGAGGTGGTCATCCGGGACCTCCAGAGCGTTACCGGCGTCAACATCATCTATCCCTTCGGCCAGCACGGCGGGTGGACTCTGGACGGCAAGATCAAGGTCAAGGTCGACCCGGAATGGCGCAAAGACACGCTCGGCGAGGTCCTGGCCAAGATCAGCGCCGCCCATAAGTATCCCAAGCTCCAGTGGGTCACGTGCGAGGGCTTCGCCTCGGCGATCTTCCCGTCGTCCCCGGTCAAGCTGGTTCCGATTTCCGCCGGGCGGACCGGGATGGTCAGCTTCAACGAGCTCATGGAGGACGAGCTTCTCGGCATGGCCACCTTGACAAAGACCGTCACGGAGAGGCCCCAGACGCTGGTCTTGATCGCGCGCTCGACCAAGGAGTTCCAGGGCCCGGAGCCGCGGCGGGCCGCGCTGGTCGAGGTCGGCGGCGACTTCCGCCCGGCCCTTCACGTGACCGGCGGGCGCTCGGGCCGGCTGCTGTGGCGGCTAGTGGCCGCGGAGCGGGCACACACACCGAAGGAGCTGACTGACGAAATCCGCTCGCAGGTGGAAGAGGACCTCGAGATCGTCAACGCCATGGAAAAGGCCCTGGCCGCGGCCGAAGGCATGAAGGCCAAGCTGGACGCCGGCGAGGAGCTGGACAAGATCGCCAAGGCGGACAAGCATGAGGTCATCCGCACTGAGCTGTTCAGCCGGATAGCCCCCACGGTCATGCCTTGGACCAGGCAGATCGTAATAACCTATTCCGATGTCGAGGGCATCGGCCGAAGCAAGGAGTTCATCGACAAGGTCTTCGAGCTGGTTCCGGAAAACCCCGAGCCGCCGCACGCCGGCCGTCCGGTTGCGGTGGCGCCGCTGTATCGGCGGCGAAAGGTCGTGCTCGCCCAGCGAGTCGGCTACGAGCCCGCGGTGCGGTCCAAATTCGAGCAGCTCGGGCCCAGGCTGGCCCAGTACCTGATGTTGCAGCGCAACCGGCGCGAGCAAACCTGGTGGTTCGACGGCGAATCCATCACCCGACGCCTCAGCTACGTCGAGCCCCGGCCGGAAGAGTGAGCCTTCGCCGCCAATGCGGGCAAAGCGGCCTCGCGGGCGCTTGACAGTCGGCTGGACGCCGCTAAAGTATACGCGTCGCGCGCGGCGGGACCGCTCCTCGGCGAAGCTTTGTGGAGGCGGGCACCTTGTCGGATGCGCGGGCAGGTAGCTCAGTTGGTAGAGCACGTGGCTGAAAATCACGGTGTCGGCGGTTCGAATCCGCCCCTGCCCATTGATTCCCGTTGCCGACTTGTGAGAGAGACTCTCTGAGCTTCGCTCGCTCGGGGGAGCTGTCGGAATCGTCCGATCGGAATCCGTACGAGCAAGGCCGGGGTGTGGGTGAACCGTGTCGTGGCGCAACCTCATTTGGCTGTCCATCATTCTTTGCCTGGCGGGTCTGGCGCTGTATCTGTCCCGGCGCAAGCAGACGGTCGTCCTCCCGGGCGAGGCGGCCGTGAACGACCTGGCCGCAGTCGTCCAGGCGTACAAGGTCATCCAGAAACACAGCTATTACCCCCTGCCGGCCGCCAAGGCCGGACGCGGGGGCATCGAGGGCATAGTCCGTCAAGTGGACCGATTCTCCAGCTACATCCCCCCCGAGCAGGTGGCATCGTTCCATCAGCGGGTGGAGCAAGGCGAGTTGAAGGAGACCGGCCTGCGGCTGGCGGTGGAGGCCGGACGGACGGCGATCGTCGGCCTGCTGCACGGCAGCCCCGCCAAGAACGAGTTCCTCGCCGGGCTGGAGGTGCTCGCTATCGACGACGTTGCCACGGACGATCTGTCGCTCCAGCAGGCACGCGAGATGGTGGCCACGCCCGCCGGCGGCAAGGTTTCCCTGCGCCTGGTCGGCGCCGACGGACTGCCGTTCGTGAAGGAAGTCAAATCGATCACCTTCAACGCCGAGACCGTCACCGGCATCGTCCGCGACGAATCCGGCAAGTGGGTGCACGCCCTGGACGACGCCGGGCGGTTCTACTACCTCCGCATCGGCGAGTTCGTCAGGGACAAGACCCCCGCCAGACTCCACGAGGCTTACTGCCAGTTGGACGACCCGGAGGGATTGGTGCTGGACCTGCGCGACAATCCCGGCGGGGGGATTCGCCCCGCCGCTGAAGTGGCCGACCGGTTCCTCACCGCCGGTCTGATCGTCCGCACCGTTCGGCGGCACGGCAAGCCGGACGTCAGGCAAGCCCACGCCGCGGGGACGTATCCGACGCTGCCGCTGGTGGTGCTGATCGACGGCGGCACCGCCTCCGGCGCGGAGATCGTCGCCGGCGCCCTCCAGGTCCACGGCCGGGCGGTGCTTCTTGGACGACCCAGCTTGGGAAAATGGTGGTTGCAGGAGTCCCGCTCGGTGGGGCCCGGATTGGGCGAAATCTACCTGACCGTGGCCGAGTGCTTCCTGGCCGAGCCGGAGCCGGCGGGCCCATCGCCCCAGACCGCAAGCAGCGCCCCTCCGGCCAAACGACGCGACCGGCCGGGCCTTCTGCCGGACGTGCCGGTCGAGATTTCCCCCGCCGCCCGCGAGCAACTGCAAGAGCTGCGGCTGCGAGCGCTGGTGGCCGCCCCGCGGAAAGAGCGGCCTGGCGCCGTCCGGCCGGCGGGCGGGCCCGCCCGAGCCGCTGAGCTGAAGCGTTCCATCCTCAAGCTCGACGCGCAGCTCGCCCGCGCCCTGGAGCTGCTGCGGGCAAAACGCGTTCCCGTGGCCCGGCAGCCCGGCAGCCGCAAGAGGAGCCTGCCAGCACAATGACCGCCGGTCAAGCAGACCTGCCCGAAGGGACGACCATCGTCGGCATCGAGTCCACCTGCGACGAGACCGGCTGCGCGGTCGTGGTCGACGGGCGGCGGGTCCTTTCCAGCGTGGTCGCCTCGCAGATCGAGCTGCACGCCCGCTTCGGCGGGGTGGTTCCCGAAATCGCCAGCCGGGCGCACCTGGAGGCGATCAACACCGTCATCGGGCGGGCCCTCCGCGAGGCCGGCATTGACCCCGCCGGCGTCGCCGCCGTGGCCGTGTGCAATCGGCCGGGACTGATCGGCTCCCTGCTGGTGGGGCTGATGGCCGCCAAGACGCTGGCGTGGGTGTGGGAGGTGCCGCTGATCGGCGTCGATCACGTCCACGCCCACGCCTACTCGCCGGCCCTGGACGACGAGCCGATCGCATACCCGGCCGTGGCCCTGGTCGCCTCCGGCGGGCATACCTCCCTGTATCACTGCCGCTCGCCGGTCGACATCGAGCTGCTGGGCGCGACCGCCGACGACGCCGCCGGCGAGGCCTTCGACAAGGTGGCCGCCATCCTCAAGCTCGGCTTCCCCGGCGGCCCGGCGGTCGACCGCGCCGCCCGCAAAGGCAACCCCGACGCCGTGAAGTTCCCGCGGGCGCTGCTGAAGGGCCAGTCGCTGGACTTCTCCTTCAGCGGGCTCAAGACCGCGGTGCTGTATCACGTCAACGGCGTGCCCGGCGCGATCCGCCAGGGCGTGCACAAGGGCGTGGCAGAACTGTCCGCCCAGGACGTCGCCGACGTCGCCGCCAGCTTCCAGGCGGCTTTGGTGGACACGCTGCAGATCAAGCTCCGCCGGGCGGCCAAGGCCACCGGGGCCAAGACGCTCGTTCTCGGCGGCGGCGTCGCCGCCAACTCCGCGCTGCGAAAGGCCGTCGAGAAGCTCGCGGCAAAGCTCGGCGCCTCGCTCCGCCTGCCGGCCATGGAGTACTGCGTGGACAACGCCGCGATGACGGCCGGCCTGGGCTATCACCTCCTCGCCGCCGGCAAGACCGACAACCTGGAACTCGCCGCCACCGCCACCGTGCGGAGGTAGACCACAACAGACCCGCCCTACGCAGCGTCTTCCCCGTGCAGCCAGCGCAGGCCGCCGGGCCATCCCCGCCCGGCCATTTCGAGGATCGAGCGGTAGTAATCGTTGATGGGGCTGACCGCGTAGCCGTAGCTCGCCCGGTCGCAGAGGGAGTAGTTGGAGATGGCCGCGGCTCGGAAAGTGCCGGGGGTGGCGTACGGCGTCGAATCATCCCGCCAGTGCCGCCCGACCAGGTCCGGGCGATTCATCAGCTCCCACGTCGTCACCGGCCGGGCATCCGCATGTCGATAGATGACGTTCGTGGTCGGGTCGGCGGCCCCCCAGACGTCGGAGCGATACACCTCGACGATGACGTGCCCCCAATACGCCCGCTCCGTGTCGGCCAGCATCACCAGCCGCGCCGGCAGACCGGCCACCTGACACATTGCGCAGGCAACCCGGGCCAGTTCGTTGCAGAAGTCCGTCCCGCGGGCGATCAGCTCCTCTTCCGTGCCGCCGAAGCGAATCTTATCCAGGTCGTGAGTGCCTCTGGCCGCGACGCCCGCGCAGAACCCGCAAATGCCCTCTATTCTTTCCTCTTCGCCGCCGCGGTCGGCGCCCGCCTGCTCGAGGTGGTCTTCCAGCTTCGGCCGCGAGGCGGGCTGATATCGCGCCTCCGGCGGAGTGAACTCCTGGTACAGGTGCGCCGCGGTATCGCGGCACAGGCGAACCATCCGCTCCACGAGCACGCGGTCCACCGAGCCGGGGGCGTGGGCGTCGTTTTCCAGCATGATCCGGTACGCCCGCCCGAACTGGGCGGTGCCCTGGTATTGAGAGAGATCAATCATCGCCTGTCGCCGCCCGGCACGATCCGTCCCCGGCGCCCCCGCGCCCCCAAGGCGCGCCGGCAATTCCTAATGCGCGCTGCTCAGACCTTCGCCACGGGCGTGAGCTTGCCCGTCTTAGCGGATTTCTCCATCGCCTCCAGGACGGCGATGGGAGCGAGGAAGCGCTTGTGCGGCAGCGGCTCCTTGCCGGTCTTGAACATTTTGCAGAAGCGGCGGATGCCGGCCAAGTAGGGGTTGGGGTCGGAGGCCAGCTTGGCCGAGACGCACCCGGCGTCGGTGGCGGCCGAGATCTGAAAGCCCGTGCTGCCGTTCCTCAGGCAGTGAATGCTCGCCACAAGCCCGCCGCGGAAGAACATCGACGCCACCGCGCTGCCCCCGCGCCGGGCGCGATCCACCGCCACGGCGACCACGTCGATGCCGAAGGCCTCCAGCAGCATGTCCACCTGGTGGATGCCGTAAAAGAATATGCCGCCATACTTTGAGTCCAGGTCGCAGGGCCCGAAGGTGGACGCGGCGCGGACCTCGCCGGCCTTTTTCACGGCCGAGACGGCCTGGGCGAAGGAGCGGCTCAACGGCACGGTGCTGAAGGAGGTCACCGGCACGCCCGCCCGCCGGGCGCGGGCGAGGAACCTCTTGCCCGCCGCCAGGCGATAGCAGAACGGCTTGTCGATGAACATCGGCAGCCTGGCCTTCAGGAACGGCTCGGCCGCCGGCAGGTGATATCTGGCGTGGCGATGATCGACGATGACGGCGTCGACGTCGCCGATCATGTCGGCCGGGCGCTTGACGATGCGGGGTATCCGCCCCGCCTTCGCCGTGTCCGTGGCGAACCTCGCCGTCTCGCCCCAGATCGCCACCACGCGACAGCCGGGCATCTTCCCGGCGACGTTCAGCGTCCTGGCGATCGCGGCACTGTGGCTGTTCTCCGCTCCGACAATCCCAATTCGGATCATGCGCGTCCACCTTTCCTTACCGGCCGGCGTCGCTGGCGGCCGGTACTCGTCGTTATGCGTCTATTCTCTGGCCGCCAGGGAGCTGCAACCCGGGGCGTCCTCCATGTTTCGGGCCATGTCCGTCAGGAACTCCGGAATCGGCGCCCCCGCGTCGGCGATGGACGTGTCGTACAGCTTGCGCACGACGTCGCGGTGCTCGTCGGCCACGTTCTTCTCGAAGGGCTTGTCCTTCAGGTCCGACAGCAGCACGCCGGTGCCGTCGACCTTGCAGTTGAGCCACCATCGATCGTCGATGACGGTGACGTTCGGGCCCCAGGCGACGGTCACGTGGTCGCGAATGGGCTTTCCGCCCTTGGTCGCCGGCTTGAAGAAAGCCTTCCCGTGCATTCCCTTGGGAACGTCCACTCCGGCGAAGGCCAGGATCTGGGCGGTCATGTCCGTGTGCTGGCAGAACAGGTCGCTGCGCTTGCCCGCGCCGATGCCCTGGGGATGGCGAATGAACAGCGGCACGTCGTAGACCTCCGGCGATGAAGGGTAGCCGCGCTTGCCGATGTATCCCCGGTCGCCGATGCTGTGTCCGTGGTCGGTGGTGACGATCAGCACCGTGTTCTCCAGCATTCCCAGCACGCGCATCGTCTCATACAGGTGCCCGAACCACCGGTCGCACATGGTCACCAGCCCGCTGTAGTTGGCCTGGGTTCGGCGGAGAAGCTGCTCAGACATGGCGTCGGTGGTATACCCGCTGATGACCTGCTCCGGCCCGTCGCCGTCGTCGTACATGCGGCGGTAGTGCTCGGGAACGAACCACGGCTCGTGCGGGTCGAAGCTCTCGGCCACCAGGAAGAAGTTCTCGGCGTCGCGGTTCTGCGCCAGCCAGTCGGCCGCCCCCATCAGCACGCGGGCGTTGAAGTAGTCCTCCTCGCGCGTCCGGTCGTACATGTTCCGCAGCGTCTTGCTGACGAAGTCCCGCCGCCGGGGGTTTTCCAGCTCCTGCGGCAGGTACCGGCGGATGAGTTCCTCCGAGGGCAGCGGGCCGCTGCGAGAAGGGTCGATCTCCTGCCCGCGCAAGAACGTCCACTGATCGAAGCCGCGCCAGTAGTTCTTGGACGGCTTGAACATGTGGTAGACGTCGGCGATCAGCCCGGTGCGATAGCCGGCCTCGCGCAGGATCTCGGCCAGCGTGTCCTGGTCCTCGGGGATGGGCCCCCAGCCGGGGGCGCCCACGAAATCGCCCTTGAGGCGGAAGTCGCCCTTGTCGAAGGGGTAGACGCGCCGGCCGGTGTACAGGGCCCGGCGGGTCGGCAGCGTGGGCAGCGACTCGGGGTAGGCCCGGGTCATCATCAGCGACTCGGCCGCCAGCGCGTCCAGGTGCGGGGTCTTGACCTGCCAGTCCCAGGCAGGGCTGCCCGGCCGGCCGGGGTTGTAGCAGCCGATGCAATCTTTCCGGAGAGAATCAAAAACAACCAGCACTACGTTCATTACTTTTTCCTTTCGAGACTTCGCCACGAATCTTCGACTACGGGCCCGCCTGACGGCCAAGGTCCAAAGCCGCGTCCAGTTGCCTCTCGCTCATGACTCCGCGCTCCAGGGCCACCTGGCGAACGGTCTTGCCGGTTTCGTACGCCTCCTTGGCGAGGGCGTCCGCGGCATCGTAGCCGATCCGCGGCGCCAGGGCCGTGACGAGCATCAGGGATCTTTCCACCAGCTCGGCGCAGCGTTTTTCGTCCGCAGTCAGGTCGCGGATGCACTTTTCCTCCAGCGCCTTGGCCGCCCCGGCCAGCAGCGAGACGCTTCTCAGCAGATTGTGCGCGACCATCGGCCAGGCCAGGTGCATCTCCAGGATGCTGCCGACGCCGCCGGCGGCCGCGGCCGCGACCGCCGCGTCGTTGCCGACCACCTGGCAGGCCACCTGAATGACCGCCTCGCAGATGACGGGGTTGACCTTTCCCGGCATGATACTGCTTCCGGGCTGGACGGTCGGCAGGATCAGCTCGCCCAGTCCGCAGCGCGGGCCCGAACCCAGCCAGCGAATGTCGTTGGCGATCTTGGAAAGGGCCACGGCCGCCGCCCGCAGCGCCGCCGAGGCCTGAAGGGCCGGTATGGGCACCGTGTGGGCGGCGAAGTGGTTGGCCGCCTCCCGGAACGGAAGCTGCGTCCTGCCGGCGAGGTTCTGGCAGACCTCGGCCGCGAAGCCCGCCGGGGCGTTCAGCCCGGTGCCCACGGCCGTGCCGCCGATCGCCAGCTCGCAAAGCCCGTCGACCGCTCCCTCCAGCGCCGCAACGGCCTGCCCCGCGGCCGCGGCGTAGCCGGAGAATTCCTGCCCCAGGCGGATGGGCACGGCGTCCTGGAGGTGCGTCCGGGCAACCTTGACGATCCGATCGAACTGGTCGGCCTTGTCCGTCAACGCCGACGCCAGCGACTTCAGCGCCGGGGTCAGCTCGCCCTGAATCGCCGTCGCCGCGGCAACGTGCGTCGCCGAGGGGATCACGTCGTTGGACGACTGGCCCATGTTGACGTGATCGTTGGGGTGAACGGGGCTCTTGGAGCCGACCTCGCCGCCGAGAATCTGGATCGCCCGGTTGGCGATGACCTCGTTGGCGTTCATGTTGGAGGACGTGCCCGAGCCGGTCTGGAAGACGTCGACGACGAAGTGCTCTTCGAGCTTGCCGTCGGCGACCTCCTCGGCGGCGGCGACGATGGCGTCGGCGGCTTTCTCATCCAGCCGGCCGGCCTTGGCGTGCGCGGCCGCCGCGGCGGACTTGATCATGCCCATCGCCGCGATGAACCGCCGCGGCATGCGCAGCCCGCTGATGCGAAAGTTCTCCACCGCCCGCGCGGTCTGCGCCCCGTACAGCGCCCCGGCGGGCACCGTCACCTCGCCCAGCGAATCGCTCTCTTTGCGGCCGCGGGTCATTTCCGCCTCATCTTCTCCAGCGACTGAAGCAGCTTTCGCGCCCTCACCACCCCGGCATCGTCGCCGTACTTGCCGAGGTATTGCTTGAGCGTGTTGACCGCCTCGGCCCGGTCGTCCAGGCCGGTCATCTCCACCAGCGCCTTGTAGTAATAGGCCGAGCCGATGCCCGGACCGGCCGGGAAGTCCTTAATGTATTCCGCGCAATGCCGGTGTGCCCTCTTGTACTCGCTTGCCTGGAGGGCCAGCTCGATCATACCGATCAGGGCCTCGCCCGCGGTCGAGGGGTCCTTCGGGGCAAGCTCGCGAGCCTTCCGCAGGTGCCTCTCGGCCTTCTTCGGGTCGGCTGCGAGCAGGGCTTTGCCTTTGGCAAGGTGCAGATGCGCGAGGCCGACGCCCCGCGGCAGCCGCCCCGCCGGCAGCTTCATGAGCCGGTCGATCGCGGCGGCGGCCTGCCCGCGCGTGGAAAGCTTCAGGCGGGCTTGGACCGCCCGCCATTGGGCGGCGACGTCGAAAGGCTTGGCGGAGGCCGCCTTCCAATACGCCAGCGAGCACGAAAGCCGCTTGCGGAACTCCGCGCCCGGGATGATGGCGCCGGGAATGCTGTCCAGCAAGCCGCCGGTTGGCGAGAGCACCTGCGTCAGCGGCGTTTCTTTCGCGCCGGTCGCCCGGAATCGTTTCTTGCCGTCGCCGGCCGTGGCGTCCAGGCGGACGGCCGCGAACCGCGCCAGGAACCGCCGCGTCTGGATGTCCTGGAGGCTGCGCTGCTGAAGTGCCTCCCAGGCCGGTGCGTCGGGGTCGAAGTACACCGCCAGCAGCGGCACCTTTCGGCTTCGGGCCTCCCGGGCGGCGCCGTCGTATTGCCTGTGCCACTCGACCAGCCGTTCAGCCGGCGCCGTCGCGGTGGCCGGGCCCGTCGCCGGCGCCGTCGAAGTCGCCGTCCCGCCGGCAGGCCGCGAGGCCGCCAGCCATCCCGACGCGAGCATCACCGCCGCGGCGGACGCCCGGAATTTTACCGCTCGCCCCACACGCCATTCCTGCTTAGGCCTCATGGCCCGCACATTATAACCAACTCCACCGGGCAAACGCGCCCCCCAGGTTGGAAAGCTCGCCCGCCGGCGGGCTGGTTGACGCTGTCGTTCACGCGGACGTATACTGCCGAGGCATGAGGGCGGTTCTGAAGTACCTCCGGCTGCACCCCTGGCAGCGCCGGGTGATGACACTGTCGCTGGCGGCCGTGCTGGGCGTGACGGCGACCTGGCTTCTCTGGCCAGGCTGGCGAGACCGGCAAATCCTCAAGTCGCTCAGGGTAAAGGACCCCGCCCGGCGCCGGCCCGGAGTGGCGCGGGCGGTGGAAGTGGCCAAGCGCCGGCCGGAGCTGATCGAACTCCTGGAGCGCCGGCTCGGATCGGCCGGAGATGAGCAGTTCGAAGGCATCGCCCGGGTCCTGGAGGAACTGAAACGGTTTCACACGCCCCAGCGGGACGGCGAGGTCATCGACAGGCTGCGGGCGGTTCGATTCAACGAGGCGCCCGGCCCGGCCGGCCTGGGAGAACGGCTGGGCGAGCTGACGGGGCTGACCCTCGACGGCAGGGACAACGCTCACGTCCGCGGGGTGCTGGAGCTGGCGCCCGGCGATGCGGAAGCGGAGGTTCGCGCCGCCTCGGCCGTGCTGGCGGCGAGGCTCGGCAACGATCGGGCGCTCGGCAGGCTGCTGGCCGACGCCGCCCCGCGGGTGCGCGCGGCCGCGGCCATGGACGCCGGCCTGGCCGGCAGGATCGAATGCATCGAAAAGATCGCCGGCATTTTTGAATCCGCGGAGGGCGACGACGAGATCGCGGCCGCCGCCTACGCCCTGGCGCGGCTGGCGCCGCGGCGTTACGGCAAGCCAATCGCCGCCCGGGCCGTCAAGGCCTGGGAGGCGGGCGAGGAGGTCCTGCTGGAGCGGCTGCTCTACGTCGCCACGCTGCTGAAGCAGGACGTCGCGGGACCGGCAATCGTGACGATCCTCAACGGCGCCGCCCGGAAGGGCGAGGACCCGCCGGCAATGGCGCTCGTGGCCGCCGGGCGGCTGAAGCTCGCGGCGGCCAGGGCATCCGTCGAGCGGGTGCTGGCGGGGGTTCTCGCCCGGAAACGAGACGAGCTGACCGTCGGCGACGCGCAGATGCTGGCGGCGGCCGCCAGCGCGGCAAGGCGACTGGGCCTGTCGGACGGCGCCTCTCTCAAGGTCATCCGGGAACTGTGGTATCCCACGACGGAGCAGGCCATGATCCTCACCGTCGAGGCCCTCGCCGCCGGCGCGGAGCGCGACAGCGGCGACGGCGCGCCGCGGGAAGACATCGCTCAAGCCCTCCAGCAGGCAGCCGGTTACGAGCTTGCCGACCCGGACGACCCGCAGAGGAAGATCCGCACCCCGGTGGCCTCGGCCGCGGCCGCGGTGGCGCTATTCCGACTTGCACCCGACCGGGCCGAGGACGCCCTGCGAGCCGCCTGCGCGTCGGAGACCTGGCTTGCGGGCGATTACGTCGCGTGGAACGTCGCCCGCGCCGACGCCCGCCGGCAGGAGGCAAGCCGGATCGCCACCACGTTCACCGGCCCGGGGGT
This sequence comes from uncultured Planctomycetaceae bacterium, assembly GCA_964401385.1. Lineage (GTDB taxonomy): Bacteria > Planctomycetota > Phycisphaerae > SM23-33 > SM23-33 > CAYNYF01. The sequence goes on from CAYNYF010000045.1 coordinate 22,121, forward strand.
ATACGACGACGGCGTCAGGACGGCCGGGGCGATCCTGCTGGCGCTGCTGGCCCGCGGAACCGACCGGGCGGACGAGGCGGCGGCCGCCGTTGAACGAAAGCTCGCCGGCGGGCCCCTGGGGGCAAGACCCGACGCGTTCGCGGCCGGCTCCTACAAATGCGCCTTGCTCATGCTCGGCCGCGGCGAATTCGCCGGGGAAGTCGCCTCCCTGGCGCGGTCAGGATTCTTTCCCAAGCGCAGGGCCCTGGCGGCGTTGATGCTGGCGGGCGAGGCGGCGGGCCTGGACGTCGTCCTGGCGGCCGCGCGGTTCGACCCGGAGACAATGGACTCGTTCCTGACCGGGCGGCTGATGGCGCGGGTATACGCGGCCGTCGCGGCCGAGCTGCCCGCTTTCGACGTCGCCGCCCCGCCCCGCGCCCGCCATTGGCAGTGCCGCCTGCTCCGCGATTTCTACCTTATCCATCGCGTCTCGATCCTTGATAGAATGCGCTTGTGAGCCGCGGCGAGATCCAACGCAGAACCACCCGGCAGGTCAAGGTCGGCGGCGTCGCCATCGGGGCCGGGGCGCCGGTGACGATCCAGTCGATGACGAACACCCCCACCTCCGACGCCAAGGCCACGCTGGCGCAGATTCGCGCCCTCGCCCGGGCCGGCTGCGACATCGTCCGCGTGGCGACGCCGACCGCGGCCGACACCGCCGCCCTGGGCGAAATCCTGGCCGGCTCGCCCGTGCCGGTCGTCGCCGACGTGCACTTTCACTTTCGCCGGGCGCTGGAGGCCGTCGCCGCCGGGGTCCACAAGATCCGGCTCAATCCCGGCAACATCACGGACCGAAAGGCCGTCCGCGCGGTCATCGACGCCTGCAAGGCCGCCGGCATTCCCATCCGAGTCGGCGTCAACGAAGGCTCCGTCCGCGGGGCGACGCGCTCCAGGCAGCCCGAGCAGGCTCACAAGCCGCTGGCCGAGCTAATGATCGAGACCCTCGCCAGCTACCTGGAGGTCTTCGAGGAGGCCGGCTTCGGCGAGCTGGTGCTTTCGGCCAAGAGCCACGACGCTCTCACGTGCGTGCAGGTCAACCGCGCCCTGGCAGAGAGCTACGACTACCCGCTGCACCTGGGGCTGACCCACGCGGGCACCGTCGAAACGGGCGTGATCCGCTCGACGGCGGCGTTGGCGGCGCTGCTGGTCGAGGGCATCGGCGACACCGTTCGCATCAGCCTCGCCGGCGACCCGCTGGCGGAGGTGGCGGCGGCCAAGGAGCTGCTGGCCTCGCTGCGACTGCGCCCGCGCGAAGGGGTGGAGATCATCGCCTGCCCCACCTGCGGGCGGACGACCGCCGACGTCAGCGGACTGGCCGAAAAGCTCCGCTCGGCCCTGGCGGACGTCCGCCGGCACGTGAGCGTGGCCGTGATGGGGTGCGAGGTCAACGGGCCCGGCGAGGCCCGGACCGCCGACGTGGCCGTCTGCTGCGGGAAGGGGCGGGCCGCCATCTACCGCGCCGGCAAACACACCCGCACCGTCCCCGACGACGGCATCGTCGAGGCCATGCTGGAGGAAGTCGGGCGGCTGTTGGGGGAGAGGGACTGATCAGGTGAGCAGGTGATCAGTTGAACAGTTGATCGGTCAATCAGACCGCCAGTTGGCTGATTCGCCGATTTACTGATTTACTGATTTACTGATTCACTGATTTACTGATTCACCGCCCCTATCTGATGTGCGTGAACATCAGGACGGTCGGGCGGTCGCCGCGGCCGCGGCAATTGCCGCGGTCGATGACGGCCACGTACTTGCGGGTCGCCAGCGACTCGGTGTCGGAGGCGTTCCGCAGGTCCACGCGGATATACGCGATGAAGACGTCCGAGCGGACGGTGACGTGGTTGCTCAGCCAACTGTAATAGGTCAGATACTTGATCAGGTCATTGTTGATCTTGTCGGCATCCAGGACGCTCAGGCCGTCGTCCTGCGTGGTGTCGTCGGGCGCGCAGACGGTGTAGTTGTCGGGCTGGTGCGACTCGGTGTTGGGGGGCGGGGCGGGATACGTGTTGCGCGGCAGTTGGTAGCCCGCGTTGACGATGTCCGTTTGCATGCTCCCCAGCAGGATCGGGATGGCGACCTCTCCGGGGCTGGCGAAGCCCGGCCCGGATCGGAGGTTGGCGATGCCGACAGTCCCGTGACTTCGCGGGACTATGCTGTTCCCGAATTCGTCCTTGTCGGAGTAGTTCGCCCCGTCGTTGGAGGTGTTGTCCAGGAGGTCGCGATAGGCGATGATCTCCTTGACGACCTTCGTGCGCACCCGGTCTGGCGGGTCATCCGGCAGGCCGTCCAGCCCGGGAAGGCAGTGCAGCGCCAACTCCGTGGCCGTGTTGATGTTGATCTGGCCGTAGACGACGTCCTCCCCGTCGTTGTCCGCGGTGCCATCCCCGTCGTTGTCCACCGTGTCCGACCGGGGCGACTGGACCATGAAGAAATCGGCATAGAAGCAGCCGACGGGTATGGCCGGAATGCGGGCGTCGCGGTACGGCCCGGCTGCGTCGTTGGGCGGGGGGAGGGGGTCGGGAATGTCACCGAACGGATTGTCGGCAGCGGTCGCCGGGCCCCACGCGTTCAGGCGGCAGTTGATCACCAGGTGCGCCGGCCCGGCCGACAGCCTCTCATCCAGGGCCTCCTGGACGTTGGGCCCGACGAAGAAGATCCGGTTCAGATCGCTGACGTTGACGAACTTGTCGTTCCGGACGTAAACCGGTGTCGGCTTCAGGGGCGGATCGGCGCCCTGGACCTTCACGTCGGTGGGAGTCACGCCCGTATTGGCCTTGCCCAGGTTGCCTGCGACCGTGATGTCGTCGCGGATGTCCTTCTTGTAGAGGGCCAGGCTGTAGATCGCGTCGGGGAGGTTGTCGCAGCGGCGGATGCACTCCTTCTTGATCTCCCCGGCCAATTGCGGAATTTCGATTTGTCCACCTGTGAAGTAAGCGGGCGCCATTCGCCCGACGACCACCATGTGCCCGTTGCTCGCCGGACGGAGGATGCGGACCTCCTGGGTGAGGTCCAGGTCAGAGACCTCTTGCGGGGTGCCATCCACCACAATGTCCCCCGTGCGGTTGACCAGGACTAGCCGCCCGGACGTACCGGGAGTGCCGGGGTCATACGCCGGCATGGTGTTGACCGGAAAGTCAACGGTTGTGCCGCCTACCTTGATCTTCCAGCCTTCGGTGTTGATCTGCTGGACGTAGGGGTTGAACAGCTCGATGGCGTAGTTGAACTCGTACAGGGGTGCAGGCGGGCCGGGGTTCGTCATCTTGATGCGGTAGGCGGCCTCGGTGATGAACGGCTGGCGCTCGATGCCGTAGACCTTGGCCCCGGGCAGCCTGGCTGCGCCCATCTCCGCGTCGCTCGGGACGAAGGGGGCCTGTTCCTCATTGCGGAAGCTGATGACGTTCGCCGCCAGCTGCGCGGCCGTGGCCCGCCGGCGGACGTCGTCGGTGCTCAGATTGGGCAGGTCCGCCGGGATCATATCGTAGAAGGCGTCGAACAACTCCCCGAAGGAGGCTTCGTTCAGGTCGGCTCTGTACCCGGCGGTATCCCCGGGGCGGGGAACCATGATCCGCGCGGCCGAGTGGGTGGTCAGGAACGGCCTGGCCGCAAAGTACGCATTATCCAGACCCAGGTCCTTCCACACCTTCCACAGCCGGCCGGAGGCGGCGGAGGGAATGTAGCCGTACCAGGACAGCCCCAGCATGTCGCTGACGTCAAACGGGAGGTAATGGCGCGCGTCCGCGTCCGGGCCCATGTTCAGCGGGCGGAGGACGTAGTTTTCCCAGTAGACTTCGATGGGATCTACGTTGTTGGGGTAAGTGGAGTCAGGATCGTACGCCCGCACTTTGTGGATGTCCTGCCGGATCGTCCCGGCGACCAGCCTTTCCAGGGACACGTCCGTGATGGGCATCACCTTGCCGGCCTCTGCCGCGGCGGGAAGGTTATGGATGTTGGCGTTGAGGAAGGCATTGGCGTCGACGACGCGCACGGCCACGCGGAAGACGCGCCCCAGCCGGTCCCTGAGCCCTGAGTTGAAGGGGATGGCGTCGCCGAAGAACCATCTGCCCGAGCCCGGGGGGAACTCGTAGGCCAGCCCGTCGGTGTCCACCAGGAAGAGAGCATCCACCGGCACCTTCGCAGCCGACAGACTGCCCGGCATGTTGCTCAGGTGCCGCCATTGGCCCCCGGCGTCGGGTTGCGCGCTGGCCAGCCACTTGTCCACGTTTTCGTGGGGATAGTCGATGGTCTTCTCGGGGGTGTCGTCGGGGATTTGGGGCAGGCCGTAGATTACGCCGCCGCCGTCAATGTAGAGGTCCGCGACCAGGGCGGAGCGGATCTCGTCCAGCACGCTGGTGGCGACGTTCTTGATCGAAGCGGCCGTGGCCAGCGACTGCGACTCCTTCCGGTCCAGGTGCGTGATGACGAAGAAGGTGGTCCCCAGCAGCGCCATCATCACCAGCAGCCCCACGGCCATGAGGATGGCGGATCCGCGTTTGTGATGTCGCGCCTTGCTACTCATCTCACACCTCGCCCGCGGCTACCGCGGCAGGTCGACGATGATCTCGTACAGCCTGGGCGGGTCGCCCAACTCCATGCGAAACCGAATCGCCTTCGGCCAATTATCCTTCTTCCGATACGTCCACAGGGCCCCGTACAGGGGGTCCTGGTCGTCGGGTTGGTTCGCGTCGCTTCTGTCCCAACTCACGTTCATGTTGTACTCGGGCAAGTTCTCGCCCGCGAGAGGCGGGACGTCCTGGATGATTGCGGCCCGCTTCGTCCACTCGGGCGCGCCGGCGCCGGGCTCGCCGCTGGGCGAGTGGCTGTCCATGCCGTACCACATCAGTTCGTCCCGGCCGTTCCGCGCGCCGTCGGTCCACTGGATCGAGAAGCTCCTGACGTCGCCAATCAGGTGCGGCCAAACGTCGCCGGCGTCTTGCAGCGTTCGCACTGGCAGCCGCATCTCCGGCGCCCGCAGAGGCCGATCGTCCGGCCACGGGCCGCCGTTGGATTGCAGGAGTTCGGGCAGGTAGCACAGCCAGAAGTCGTTGATGACCTTGCGGGGGCTATAAAACGGCGGGTCGTATTGCAGCACGCCCACGTCCAGGAACATCTTGAACCACCGCTGCCGGTAGGAAGAAAGCGAGAGCTGCTGGGTATCGACGGGGTGCGGCAGATTGATGTCCGGGTTGAGGATGATGGCGCGGCGACACAACACCGGGGGGCCGATGAAGTCGTCATTGGTGTCGCCGGGCGTGCCGTTGTCGTACCAGACGGTGCCGAAGCCGTAGTCGATCTGGGCTGCATCTCCGATCACCTGCCCGGTCGTGTTCCGGAAGGTGCCGACTGCAGTGAAGGCCAGGAACGGCACCTTGGCGATCACGTCGTTGCCGCTCTGGGGGTCGCGGAATGTGGCCTCCCGGGTGCCGATGACCAGGAAGCCGTCCTTGGTGATGCCGGCGAGGTCCGCGCGGATGCGGTCGGCCACGACCCGGGCGTCGGCGTTGGCCTCGATCACGTCCTCGGCAAGCCGCACCGACCGGCGGGCCTGGACCACCAGCATGTTGGCCATCACGATCATGATGACCAGCACGGCCATGGAGACCAGCAGCTCCACGATCGTCATGCCCGCCGCGCCCGGCCGGGCGCCCCGCCGGCTTCCATCTTGTCCTGCTCGCTTCGTCATGGCTTCACAAATCCAATAGGCCCTCGCCCGAGGCCGCCTCCGCGGACGTCACGGGTTCAGGCTCGTCCGCACCAGGTAGCAGCCAATGGCCGGCGACCGGTCGCCTTTGCTATAGTCCAGCGTCAGGGCCTGCCCGTCGCCGAGGCTGGGCTCCAGCTCGCCCGAGGAGTCGACGACGTAGGCCACCTGGCCGTTGCCGTCGATTACCGGGGCGCCGACGTCGAAGTCGCCGACGACCGCCCCGCTCTTGATCTCCACGCTGGCGAATACGATCTCGTGCTCCGACTCCGGCCCGGGGCGGTCGGTCCCGCTGAACTTGCGGTAGGGCACGATTACGATCTCGTAAAAGTTCGGGAGGGTCTCGTGCAGACGCGCCGCTACCAGCCAGCCGTAGTTGGAGGAAGGATAATACTGGCCGCTGCCAGGGTCCGGAAGCTCTTTCCAGTCTTCCTCCCCGTTGTACCACCTCGAGCCCAGTTCCAGGTCGAATCCGTTGGCGGCGTCCTCCTGCAGCTTGGAGAGGGGAATCGGATACGCCCGATCAGCCAGGGATATGCTTGAGGAAACGTCCGTGAACCCCCCTCCCGGCAGGAGGCCCAGGTCCGCCAGGTGCTTCTGTTGCAGGCGCGTGCGGCAGATGGCGATGGCGTTCTCGGAGATGATCGTCCCCATGGTGTCGCTGACGGACTCCTTGTTTTCGATCATGGCCGATGGCAGCAGCGTGCCGATCATCATGGCCCCGACGGCCATGATGCCCAAAGCGACCATCAGCTCGATCAACGAATAGCCCGCGGCGGGCAGCCGCCCGGGCCGGGCGGCCCCGGACGCGACGATTTGTGTGGCTGAGCCGTTCATGACTCTCACTCGCTCGGCAGCAGCTTTCCGGTGTAGGGGTTGATGCAAAGGATCTTTCCTTCATTTTGCAGGTAGTACGCCCGGGAGCCTTCCTGGGCGTAGGTTCCATCGTTGAGACTCCTCAGGGCCCTGTATTCGAACGCGACGACCACCCGGACGCCTTCCTCGCTTACGTCCACCCCGTCCGACCGCCACATGCCGGCCTCGCCGTGGTCGTTGGAGAACAGCCCGCAAGTAATGTCAATGTCCGGCGGTGCCGGGACCACCTCGCCGGTGTTGGGGTCGAGGTTGGGGACCAACTGGCAGATGGACCCATCCGGGGCGAAGATGATGTTGAAGGTGGTGAAGTTGATGAGGTCCTCGTCCTTGATCGGGATGAAGTCGTTGTCGCCGCCGATGAAGGCGCCCGAGGCCTCTCCCAGGGCAAAGCCGGCCAGCAGCGCCCGGGGCGCGTAGCCCGCAAGGGGAACGAACTGATACCTGACGACCTTGCCCGTATCGTCGGTGACCGGCTCGCACACCATCACCGCGCCGTAGCTCTTCCCGTCGGGGCGGGAACTCCAGGTTCCGGGCGGGCCCTCCACCCATTCCGGTCCCATCTGGAAATGGACGAGGACGTAGGTCTGGCGTTGGACGGCCAGCCCGCGGGCGGTGCCCAGCAGGGCGCTAAAGACGGCTTCTCCCCGCTCGCTGACCCCGGCGGTGAGCAACTGCATAATTGCCGGTAGAGTCATTCCCAAGACCAGCGAGATGATGCTGATCACCACCAGAAGCTCAACCAGCGTGAAGCCCCGCCAATGAACCGGATTTTTCGATCGCGCTGTCATGGCTCACCGCTTGTCGGAGCGAATGTTGTCCTCCGCCGTGCCGAAGTCGCCATCGGCCCCGGCCGACGTCAGCAGGGGCATCTTGCCGGCGACGGCGTCGTCCTCGTAGTCCATGAACTTGCCGAAGCCGTCGGCGAAGACCATGTTGGAGCAGGTGGTGCCGGCCATCACCGTGATGCGGACGTCGGGGGCGAGCTGCTCCAGCCTCGCCTGGGCCCGCCGGAACCCGACCTCGTTCAACTGGTCGTACAGGCTGACGATGTGCTGGTATGCCTCCCAGTTCCTGTCCGACCACGGGCAGTCCCCCGGCTTCTGGTCGGTGAAGGCGTCCTCGGCCGGATAGTCCCCGGCCTGTTCGTAATAGACGTCGATCGCACCGCGGATCACGTCCATGCTGGCCCTGGTCCGCTCCCTGGCGGCCTGGCGGCCGACGGAGGTGGACACGCCGACGACAATCGCCACCAGGATGGCGATAATGAAGATCACCACCAGCAACTCCACCAGCGTGAAGGCTCTCGCGTTGGGCGCTCGGCATTTCATCTCGTCGCTCACCGTCTCAGGAAGTTAGTGATATCGTCGGTAACCACGTCGTCGGCCGAATCCTCAGGGTCGCCGTCCTGATCCTCTCCCAGCTTGGGGTCGCGGAACACCGCGTCCGGCCCGGCGCTCATCAGCAAAAAGTCCGTGCGGTAATACCGCAATGCTCCGTCGTAGAACTTGGCATATACATCCACGTTGCCCGGGCCGTTGAGCGTCAGGTTGTCGCCGCTGTGATACTGCTTCGCTCCGTTGTCGAAGCGGTAGTACAGGATGGGGTGTCCGAACTGGTCGGCGAAGCAATCGCCCTGCGAGGTCCTCTTGACGGCGTCGCAGCCGTATTGCTTGACGTCGACCAATTGCCCCAGCAACTGCTGCCCGCCGCCGGCGCCGCCGGCGCTGACGGGGTACCGGCTGTCGTTGTCGTCGTAATAAAGCTGGCAGCCGGTGGAGAGGATCGCGATGTCGGCACGGGTCCGCTTGATCATCACCTCCACCCGGATGCGCGCCACCGTCGGCAGGAGCATCCCCACCAGCAGCACGATGATGCTGATCACCATCAGCATCTCGATCAGGGTGAAGCCGATCCGTCCCCGCCGGCATCCCGGTTCGGCCGAATCGCCCGTATTGTGGGAAAGCAATCGCATGCTATTGCCCTCGCGGCGGGAAGCAGAGGTCGTCGGGGGTGAAGTACAGCCGGTCCATGCCGGCCGCAATGATCAGAAACTTGCCTTCGTTCCTGACATTCTGCGTGCCGGGGACCAGCACGAATCGAGGATAGAAGCCTACCTCCAGATTAGCAGCAGGAGGCTCTCCCTGGCGCATGACCGTCCTGTACCCGGACAACTTGAAGGTATCGTCGTCCGGGTGATACTCGTCCTTGTAGCGCTCGTACAGTTTGGGCGTATCGACGTATACCGAGTTGTCGTCGTACTTGTACTGGTCCCTGTAGTGGTCGTTGGCGACGCCCAGGCGGGCGGGAAAATACAGGATCGCCATCGGCCGGCTGGTGCGGTCGGAAATGCCCCGGGCAATGCCGGGGATGCTGCCCGCGCCGGTGCCCCTGTCGGTCGGAAAGCTCGGAATATCCTCCTCGCTGCTTTCCAGGGAGGCATACTTGCTGGAACCAAAGGCCGCGAGGTTCTCGTCATAGAAGAACGCAAACGCCAAACACAGGCTGCCCGTAAAGTGAGTTGCATGGTGCGGGTCGGTTCCGTCCAGATGCTGCGGATACTGCTGCCCCGGGTAGTATTGTTCCTTGCCGTCCTGGTTGTAGTACATGTAGCAGGCCGTGCCCAGCTCGGTGACGCGTGCCTGGGCCCGGGCGTTTTCGGCCTTTCGCACCGCCATCGCCACCACCGGCACCAGTATGCCCACCAACAGGCTGATGACGGCGATGACCACCAGCAGCTCGATCAGCGTAAAGCCCGCGCCCGGCCGGGGCCCGCGGCAGCCCCCACGACTTTTTCCGGCGTATTCTCGCATAGCCTCGAACCACCTTTCCCAACCGGATTGCTACTTCTGCATCTCGGCGAGCATGGTCGGAAGCGGGATGAAGATGGCGACGACGATAAACCCGATAATCAGGCCCAGCGTGACGATCATCACCGGCTCCATCAGGCTGACCATGCCCGCCACCATCGTCTCGACCTCCTCGTCGTAGGTGTCGGCGATCTTGTACAGCATTTTGTCCAGGTCGCCGGTCTCCTCGCCCACGTCGATCATGTTGACGACCATGGGTTCGACGATCTTGGCCTGCCGCAGCGGGGAGGCGAAGTCCTCGCCCTCCCGGATGGCGTCGTGGACTCTCCCCAGCGTCCGCCCGAAGACCTCGTTTCCGGCCGTCTCGCGGGTGATGTTGATCGCCTCCAGGATGGGCACGCCGGCCGAAAGCAGCGTCCCCAGCGTCCGAGTGAAGCGGGCCACCGCCGTCTTGCCGAGAATCTTGCCGACGACGGGAATCTTCAGCTTCACCGAGTCGATGAAGTACCGCCCGGCGTCCGATTGCCGCAGCAGCTTGAGCACCATGTACAACGCCAGCGGCATTCCCAGGATGACCGCCCAGCCGTACTGCTCGCCCACCCAACTGGAAACCTTCATCAGCATCTCGGTGATCGGCGGCAGCCCGCGCTTGAACTCCCGGGCGTAGACGTCCTTGAACCGGGGGATGATGTACTTCATGATCAGAATGACGATCACCGTGGCGAAGGTAATCACGGCCGCCGGGTAGATCATCGCGCTGAGGACCTTTCGCTTCAGCCGCTGGGCCGCTTCCATGAAGTCCGCCAGCCGCTGCAGCACCACGTCCAGCACGCCGCCGGCCTCCCCCGCCGCCACCATGCTGGTGTAGAGCTTGTCGAAGGCCTTGGGGTGCTTGGCCATCGCCTCGGACAGGGTGGCCCCGCCTTCCACGTCGTCGGCCACCACGCGAATGCCCACGCGCAGCGTGCCCGGCTTCTGCTGCTGCTCCAGAACCCTCAGGCTGCGAAGAATCGGCAGTCCCGCGTCCTGCAGCGTCGAAAGCTGCCGCGTGAACTGCGTCAGAAGCTTCCGCGAGACCGATCCGACCCTCCTGTGCCGGGTCGGCGCCCCGACCCGGGTCGGCACCCCGGTCGGCGCCTTCCGCGGGGCCCGCCGCTCCTTGATTTTCGTGGGAAAGTGGCCCATCCCGCGGATCTTGGAGATGGCGTCCTCGGAACTGTTGGCCTCGACGTCTCCCTTGACGGCCTGACCAACGCTGTTCATCGCCTCATACTGAAACGTTGGCATCTCTTGCTGCTCCTTGTCTGGGTTTCCGGCGGGTCGGGCGGGTCGGACTTCATCCCGCCGTCCCGTCGAAAACTCCGGGATGGACGACGGCTAATTCGTCTCCTCGTGGACGGTCTGGGAGACCACTTCCTCAATGGTTGTCGTCCCGTCGTAAATCGCCAGCAGCCCGGCGTCGCGCAGCGTTCTCATGCCCCGTCGTCGGGCGGCTTCACGGATGGCGTGGGTGCTGGCGTTTTTCATGATGAGATCGCGAATCTCATCGTCCATCAGCATGATCTCGTAGATGCCGGTCCGCCCGCTGTAGCCGGTTCCGCGGCAGAAATCGCAGCCCGCCCCGCGGAAGAAGGTCCGGCCCGCCACCTCCGTCGGGCGAAGCTGCAACTCCAGCAGCATCTCCTCGGTGGGGGTGAACTCCTCCTTGCACCGCGGGCAAATGCGCCGCACCAGCCGCTGGCCCACCACCGCCTCCAGCGTGGCCGTGATCAGGAACGGCTCCAGACCCAGATCCAGCAAACGGGCGATGGCCGAGGGGGCGTCGTTGGTGTGCAGCGTGCTGAAGACCATGTGCCCGGTCAGCGACGCCTGCACCGCGATCTGGCCCGTCTCCAGGTCGCGAATCTCGCCGACCAGGATGATGTCCGGGTCCTGACGGAGGAAGTGCCTCAGGCAGCGGGCGAACGTCAGCCCGATGTCCGGGTTGATCTGCACCTGGACCATCCCGTCGATGTCGTACTCCACCGGGTCCTCGCTGGTGAGGATCTTGACGCGCACGTCGTTGAGCTCCCTCAGCGCCGCGTACAGCGTGGTCGTCTTGCCGGAGCCCGTCGGGCCGCAGGAGATGCAGATGCCGTTGGGCCGGTGAATCAACTGGCGGAAGACGCCTAGATCGTCCTCGCGCATGCCCAGCCGGTCCAGCTCGAGCTGGACGTTGCTGCGATCCAGCACGCGCAGCACCACGCTCTCGCCGAACATGGTCGGCAGCACGCTCACGCGCAGGTCCACCGGCGAGCCATTGACGACCAGCTCGATCCGCCCGTCCTGGGGCAGCCGGCGCTCGGCGATGTCCAGGTCCGCCATGACCTTGATGCGGCTGGAAATGGCCATCGCGATCGACTTCGGCGGCGGGATCATTTCGTACAGCAGCCCGTCGATGCGGTAGCGCATCTTGAACTCGTCCTCGAACGGCTCGAAGTGGATGTCGCTGGCCCGGTCGCGGATCGCCTGGAGCAGCACCATGTTCACCAGCCGGCGGATCGGGTTGGAGTCGGCCAGCTCCTTGATGGTGTCCAGGTCGATGCTCTCGCCGCGGTTTTCCATTCCGGCGAACTGCTCGCTCTCGGCCAATTCGTTGATGATCTCGCCCAGGGACTCCGACTCGACCTCGTAGTACTTCTGTAGGGCTCGCTCCAACTGCTCCGAGTCGGCGATCCTGGCCGTCACCTCGAGGCTCATCAGCGTCCGCAGGTCGTCGGTGGCGCGGAAGTTGTCCGCCGAGCCGATGGCAACCGTCAGATGCCTGCCCGCCTCGTCGTATTCCAGCGGCAGCACCTTGTAGGCGTTGGCCATCTGCGAGGGAACCGCCCGGATCACCTCCTCGGAGATGTCCATCTTCTCCAGGTCCACGTACTCCATGCCGGCCTGGAAGGCCAAGGCGAAGGTGAGCGTGCTCTCGTCGATATAGCCCAGGTCGACGAGGATCTGTCCCAACGGACCGCCCTTGTCCCTCTGGATCTCCAGTCCCTCGTGCACCTGCTCCCGGCTGACCTGGCCCATCTTCACCAGCACCCTGCCGATGTGCCGGCCCCGCAGCTCCAAAACCTTGATTTCCTGTAGTTGCGTGGGCATGGGCTACCTCCGGTAAGCCGGCTCCGGCTGCTCCTTGGTGCTGACCGCCTCTTCCGGCGCGGCGACCTGGCCCTTGCGGAAGCTGTCGATCTTCTCTTGCAGCGAAGAGGGGCTCTGCGAGAAGTCGATCGCGTCCTCGGCCGAGATCTTCCGCTCGCTGAACAGCTTGAACAGGTGCTCGTCCCGCAACTGCATTCCGAATTTCTTGCCCGTCTGGATCGAGGACGGAATCCGGTAGACCTTGTTCTCCCGGATCAGGTTAGCGATGGCGTGCGTGACGTACATGAACTCAAAGGAGGCCACTCGCCCGTTCACGTCGATCCGCGGCAGCAGCGCCTGGCAGAGCACCGCGATCAGCGACGCCGCCAGTTGGATGCGGATCTGCTCCTGCTGGTTCACCGGAAACTGGTCCACGATTCGCGTGATCGTGCCCTGGGCGCTGGTGGTGTGCAGCGTGCCGAACACCAGGTGGCCGGTCTCGGCGGCGCGGAGGGCCGATTCGATGGTCTCCAGGTCGCGCAGCTCGCCCACCAGGATCACGTCGGGGTCCATACGCAGCACGCGCTTCAGGGCCTCGGTGAAGCTCGGCACGTCCACGCCCACCTCACGCTGGTTCACCATCGACTTGCGATGCGGGTGGTAGTTCTCGATGGGGTCCTCAATGGTGATGATGTGCTTGTCGAAGCTCTCGTTGATGTAATCCACCATCGTGGCCAGGGTGGTGGTCTTGCCCGAGCCGGTCGGCCCGGTCACCAGGAACATCCCCCTGGGCCGGCG
>CAYNYF010000046.1:0-35317 GCA_964401385.1 uncultured Planctomycetaceae bacterium
CCTACCCGCCCGGGCAACCGCGCCCGGCCAGGCAGGCAAGTCGTTGCGAACCTGCCCGCCGGCAGGCAGGCGGAACCCGGAACGCGGAGACCGGAACGCGGGAGTTGCCCATTGTTGACTTGTCGAATTGTGTAATTGTTGAATTCCTGCCCGCCAGCGGCGGGCAGGCAGGGCAGGCAAGCTGGCGTCGGCCGGACGTTCCTGGTAGCTTCTGCCGGGCACGAACCGGCCCGCACGGCCGGAGGATTGGGGAGCATGCACGGACCGACGGCATATACAATCGTGTTCCTCGCCGCCGGCGGGGTCCTGACCGCCCTTGCCGCCGAGATCGGCGGGCCGGCGTGGCTGCTGCTGTGGCCGGCGGCGGCGTTCTGGACGGTCGCGGCCGCATATCTGGGGCTGGGCCCGGGGGTCCTCGGCAAGCGGCCCGACGGGACGGTCGCCTGGCCGGCGCGGCTGCTGCTGTGGCCGTACCTGTCGGCGGCCTGGCTGCTGTGGCGGCTTCACCGTCTCTTGGGCGCCGGTCGCTGCTGCGACGAGGTGGCCGACGGCCTGTGGCTCGGGCGCAGGCCCTACCACGACGAGCTGCCGGCGGGCGTCAGCCTGGTGGTGGACCTGACGGCCGAGTTCGCCGAGCCGCGGGCGGTGCTGACCAAGGCCGCCTACCGCTGCCTGCCGACGCTGGACGCGTCCGCCCCGCCGGAGCGGCCGTTCGTGGAGCTGGTCCGCGAGGTGGCCGCCTGGGCAGGCTGCGTGTACGTGCACTGCGCCAACGGCCGGGGTCGCTCGGCCACCGCCGTCGCGGCCGTGCTGATGGCGAGGGGATCGGCCGACAACGTGGAGCAGGCCATGGCCCTGCTCAAGAAGGCCCGCCCGAGAACCAATCTCAGCAGGCCGCAGATGAGGCTTCTGGAAAAGCTGGAACGGAAGTTCGGCTCAGATGAACGGGAATGACTTCGCGACAGTTGGCACATCCGCGGGGCCGCGGCCTCGGCCGGGGCGAGTCCGACTATCCGAACTTGTAATGCTTGCGGACCGGCTCGGCGACGTCCCAGACGCAGTCCATTCCCTGCGGGAAGACGACCATGTCGCCGGGGCCGAAGGAGGCCTCCTCCTCGCCGGCGGTGACGGTGACCTTGCCGGCCAGGAGGTAGCAGGTCTCCTGCTCGTCGTAGTGCCAGTCGAATCTGGAGACGTCGCAGGTCCAGATGGGCCAGCCCTTCACGCCCGTCTTTTCCAGCTCCTCCTCGGTAGGCTTGGTAACCTTGATGCGGCTCATTGTCTTCTCCGGCGCCGCCGTCGGGGAAGGGACAGACGCACCCGGACGACGGCCTCAAACCCTACTGTGCCAAAGGTCCCCGTCGGGGGCCTCGTCGGCGAAGGGTGGATGACGGGATTCGAACCCGCGACCCCCTGGACCACAACCAGGTGCTCTAACCAACTGAGCTACATCCACCGTGAGCGGCCGGAAGCCGGTACCGTCGGCAGAAAAGTCACGCTATCGCCCGGCTGCCGGCCTGTCAAGCCAGATCGACCCGTCACCACCGGGCGGGGAGGCGCGTTGAGTATACATGGACCAACTGCTATCCCGTGGTCAGGGATGCATCGAAGAAAGGTGGAGGCTTAGCGCCATGCGCATTGTCACCGCGCGGCTGGGCGGCGGGACGGCCTTGCTGGCCGCTCTGCTATTGTCGCTCTCGCCGACGGGCTCCGCCGGCGGGCCGTCGGATTTCCCGGCCGAACGCATCTACGACACGACCGTCGGGCCGGACGAGGCGATGGTAAACGTCTCGCTGGTCAACAACCGCTGGCCCGACTGCACCACGCTCGAATCGGCCATCGGCGATATCTTTCGCATCGAGTCCGTCGCGGACAAGTCCGACCAGGACAAGGCCCTGGCGCTGTGGAAGTGGTTCCGCATTCTGGTCAGCTCCACCGGCGGCGGCTACGCCTACGAGGGCCCGCCGGGGCGGGAAGCAATCGTCCACGACCCTCACAAGATCTTCACCGTCTACGGGCACCACCAGTGCGACGGGCTGAGCTGGGCGATGGTGCCGCTGTGGCGGGCGGCGGGATACATGGCCTTCGACGAATGCACTCTCGGCCATACGACGGCCGCCCTGCGCTACCGCGACGCCGACGGCGTGCAGCGCTACCACAGCTTCGATCCCCAGGGGCGGTTCTACTACTGGGACGCCGGGCACAATCGCCTTTCGGCGCGCACGATCCCGGTCATGACGGGCATGGTGTATCGGCACCTGACCGCCCCGCAGCGGCTGCACAGTCTGCGGACGAGCCTGCGGATCGGCGAGACGATCGAGCGTCGCTGGGACAGCCGCGGGCACGTGATCCCCAGCGGCCGGCCGGGAAGGCCCATCTGGCCGAAGTACTACGCCTACCGGTCGGGGCGGACCGACGGCGTCTACGCGGCCGTCGGCGAGGAGGTCCAGACGCTCCGCGCCCGCCTCGACCGGCGCTTCGCCTCGCAGCTCCACGCCGGCTCTGCCAACGTCGCCCGCTCGCCGCCGGCGGAGCCCCTGGCGACGCTGCACCCGGCCAAGGCCGGCGCGGCGGGCGTGTTCATCTATCGCCTCGCCCCGCCGTACGCGATCGTGGACGCCACCGTCGAGGCGTCGCTGCTGAAAGGCCGCGCCGACGACACCTGCCGGCTGTCCATTTCGCGAGACGGCCGGGCGTGGGAAGCAGTCTTCGAAAAGCAGGAAGCCGGCGCCGAGCAGGTGAAGATCGACCTGGGCTACCAGGCGCGCAAGGACGGGCGGCCCGACGCCTACACCGCCTACGACCTGCGGATCAAGGCCGAGTTCGCCACGACCCGCGACGTTCGCCGCGTCGGAATGCGCGACCTGAAAGTGACCGTCCGCCGCATGCTGAACAAGCGGACGCTGCCGAACCTGATGCCGGGGGAGAACTGCTTCAAGGTGACGGCCGACAGGATCGCCCGCGGCTGGGCGCTCAAGCTGCGAATCGACTACGAGCTGAACGGCAAACCGATGAACTCCGAGCACACCATCGCCCGGCTGCCGTATTTCTTCCGGATCGACGCGGCGGGCGTGAAGCTGCGGACGATCCGCAACTACGACCAGGACTTCGGCAACGAAGCGGTGCGGATGATCTCTTACCGGATGTCCCTGGCGCCGGCGGAGGGCGCGGCCGCCGAGGGGCCGCTCAAGGCCGCCCCGGCCGCGCGGAAGTTCCGCCAGAGCTTCCCCCACCCGGCCGACATGACCAACCGAAGGGTCGGCAAGAGCGTCGAGACCGATCCCATGCAGACCTCCGGGTTCTTTCCGCAGAGCCGAGCGGTCTCCACCGACAAAGAGCAAATGCGAAAGCTCCTCCGGCAGCTCAGGACCGGGGCCACGATGGCCAGATGGGCGGCGGCCCAGGAGCTGGGCAACCACCCCGAAGCGATCGACATCCTGTGCAAGACGCTGCCGCGGGCGGACCTGGACCTGACGCTGTTCATCGTCAAGGCGCTGGCCCAGATCGGCGACAGGAAGGCGATCGACCCGCTGCTGGCCAAGTGGGCCCACGCCCCGCGGCACTCGCCGGGGACGCGGTACATCCCCGACGCGCTGGCGGAGATCTGCAAGCGCTCGGCGGCGCCCTCGCAGCCGCCGGCCGCGGTCGATCCGCGCGTGGTGCCGGCGCTGGTCGGGAAGTTGCGGCAGGTCCGCTTCGACTTCCGCTTTCACATCGCCCACGCCCTGGGCGAGCTGGGCGGCCCGCTGGCCGAGAAGACCTTGAAGGAGCTGGCGGAGAAGGACCCCTTCCCGGCCGTGCGCGAAGAGGCAAGAGCCGCGCTGGGGAAGTTGCAGAGCCGGTCCCGGAAATAATCGGCCGGGCGCTACTTTTCCTCGATGAGCTTCAGGGAGGCCGAGTTGATGCAGTATCGCAGGCGGGTGGGAAGCGGGCCGTCCTGGAACACGTGCCCCAGATGAGCGTCGCAGCGGCCGCAGATGACCTCCGTGCGGACCGTGCCCAGGCTCTTATCCGGCCGGGTCTCGACGTTCGCCTCGTCGATCGGCGCCGAGAAGCTCGGCCAGCCGGTGCCCGAGTCGAACTTCGCCTCGGAGCCGAACAGCGGCTGCCCGCAGCAGACGCACTGGTATTGGCCCCCGGTCTTGGTGTCCCAGTACTGCCCGCTGAAGGCCGGCTCGGTGGCCTTGCCGCGGGTGACGCGGTACTGCTCGTCCGTCAGTTGGGCCCGCCACTCCGCGTCGGTCTTGACGATCTTTCCGGTCATTCGGGCCGCCCTCGTCCGCCGCGGCCGCGGGGTCCGTCAGCGCTTGCCCTTGTAGACGGCCAGCGTCTCGGCCATGAGGCTGTACCACTGCGGCGTCTGCACGACGCCGGAGGACGGCAGCACGCGAATCGGGTATTTCGGCAGCTCGATGACGGTGTCGTAGTCCTTCCAGCAGCCGCGGATGCTGGTGAGCCGCTCGTTCGTCGGCCCGGGGTCGACGGCCACTACCACCGCCTGGGCGCCGCGCCCGACGGCGGCGTCGGCAAAGTGCTTCGGGTAGCGGAGGTACCCCATGTACAGCAGCACGTCGGACCGGCCGATGCGCCTGCTGTAGTAGCGCCAGTCGTAGCTTCGCCCGTGCAGGAACATTCCGGTCAGCTCCCGCGGCACCAGCGAACCGCGCGAGTGGATGTGCCCGTCGCAGGTAATCCAGACAATCCCGCCGCGCTGGAGGCAGGCGGCCATTCTAGCTCCGGCCAGGCGAACCTGCTCGGGCTGAGTGGCCAGGAACGCGGCCACCTGCCCGCGGCAGATCTTGAGGTACTCCTTGCCGATCCTGCCCGCCTGGACGGGCGGGACGCTGTAGGTGGGGTGGATGTGCTTGCCCTTGACGGAGGCATCCCACGCCCGGCCGTTGGGCTCCCAATCGCTGGCGTAGGTCGCCAGCGTTTTCCCCTTCCGGGTGGCGGCGGCGATCATCTCGCCGTTGAACGCCCACGCCAAAGCGGTGGTGGCCATCTGCCCCACGCACAGATCGGACATGGAGCCTCCGCGCGGGGCGCCGGTGTCGACCAGAGCCAGCCGGTCGCCCCATCTGCTCTGGTTGGCCATGCCCGCCAGCCGGCCTATCTGAGGCCACTTGTGACCGGCCAGGTGCACCACCATGCCCCGTCCGAAGCGCCGCCCGTAGCCGGGAACGATGAAGGAGAGTTTGCCGTAGCGCGTCTGCGCCTCGTTCGGCCGGAAACGCCCCACCAGCAGCACGTCATTGCGACCGAGGTTCTCTCCCTTCCATTCCTGGGCGAACGGAAAACCGCCGGCGCGGTAGAACATCTCGTCGACGAAACCGAAATTGCCGGCGACGTAGAGCGTGCCCCCGGCGACGATTCGTTCAGCGGCTTTCTCGGCGACGGGGATCAACTTGTCGACTTTGGCTTCAGCGCCGTCGAACCAGGCCAGGGCGGCCTGATAGATCGACTCGGTGGCGCCCCCTGCCGGCCGCGATGCCGCGGACGGCTGGATGGCGCCGGTCGAGGGATGGGGGGCCTCCGCGCGCGAGCGGCGCGGCCAGGCCGCAAGAGCCGAAACAGCGACAGCAATCGTCAAGACCAAGCAAACTCGAACTGTCATGGGATCTCCTGGCTGCTGACTGCGAGACGTCCGGCGGGCACGATAAGACACACCTGCATTTGCCTTAAACACCGCTCAGCGGCGGAGGTATTCGGGAATAAGCTTGCCGTGGGCGGCCAGCATCGCGTCGACCAACTCATATATTTTCGGCAGCGTCAGCGTCGCGGCCGTGTTCGGGTCCAGCATGGCGGCGTGATAGACGTGCCGGCGGTCGCGGGCCAGGATGGCCCGGACGGTCAGGTCCTGGACGTTGACGTTGGTGCGGATCAGGGCGGCGATCTGCGGCGGCAGCTCGCCCACGGCCATGGGATGGATGCCGAGCCCATTGGCCAGGCACGGCACCTCCACGCAGCAGTCGCCCGGCAGGTTGGAGATCAGCGCCCCGCCGCGGTTGTGCACGTTGCCGTTGAAGACAAACGCCGCGTCGGTCTGGATGGCGTTGATGATCCGCGAGGCGTACTCGATGCTGGCCGGCTCGTCCGGCGAGACGAACGGCTCGCCGACCTCGACCTTGCGCTTGTACTGCTGGAAGGTCGCCTCCAGGTCCTCGCAGGTTCCGATGTAGGCCCCCGGCCGGAGCCGCAGCCGCCGGATCTCCTCGTCGGAACGCAGAAACCACGGCAGGTACTCGGAGATGTGCCCGGAGGTCTCCGTCATGAAATAGCCGAAGCGGGCCATCAGTTCCAGCCGGACCGCCTCCAGCTTGCGAAGCTCGTCGTCCTCGTAGGCCTTCCACAGCAGGGGGTAAAGATCCTCGCCCTCGCGCCGGAAGATCAGGAACGCGGCCATGTGGTTGATGCCGGCGCAGAGCGTCTCGACCGTTTCGTCGTGGGCGCACTGGCGGTAAAAGTCCATGAAGCCCGTGCCGGCCTGCTCTTCGCCGGAGCCGCGGGAGCGGAGGACCTCGGCCGCCTTCTTCGGCCCCATCTCCACCAGTCGCGCCAGCATGATCATCCGCCCGCGCGTGTAGCGGATGCCGTGGCAGAGGCCCACGATCCGCACCTTGCTGGAGCGGGCGATGGCCAGCACGTGCATCGCCATGGGGTTGGCGTAGTTGATGAACAAGGCGTCGGGCGCGAGCTGCTCGACCTCGCCGACCATCTCCAGCACCACCGGCACGGAGCGGATCGCCCGGAAGATCCCGCCGATGCAGAGGGTGTCGCCGATCACCTGGCGCAGGCCGAACTTCTCCGGGACGTCGAAGTCGGCCTTGGTGGCCTCGAAGCCGCCCACGCCGATGGTGTTGATGACGTAATCGGCCTCGGCGACGGCCTCGCGGCGGTCGGCGGTGGTGATGATCTTGGCATCGGCGCCGCGGCTGGCGCTGATGGACCGGGCCATGGCGCCGGCCACCGCCAGCCGCTCGGCGTCGATGTCCATCAGGGCAAAGGTCGTACCCTTCAGGGCGTCGAAGCTGAGGATGTCGGATATCAGGTTCCGGCTGAACACCATGGACCCGGCCCCGATGATGGCGATCTTCGGCATGCTGCTTGCTCCTTTTTCGTGCCCTCAGCGCCCGGCCGAAGCAGACCGGGCTTCCTTATACGCCGCCAGGGTTTCGGCCATGATACTATACCACTGCGGGATTTGGACGGTCCCCGAGGACGGCAGGACGCGGATGGGATACTTGGGCAGATCGATGACGGTGTCGAAGTCCTCCCAGCAGGACAGGAGGTGCACGCGCTGCTCGTCGTTGACGCCGGGATCGACGCTGAGGGTGACCGCGCCGGCTCCCAGCATCACCGCCTGCTCCACCGGCTCGCGGGGATAGCGGAGGTATCCCATCCACAGCAGCACGTCGCCCTCGCGGAGGTCGTTGCGGACCCAGCCCCAGAAGCGCTCGCGCCCGCGCATTTCCATTCGGGCCAGCCCCGCCGGGATCACGGACCCGCGCGGATGGACGTGAGCGTTGGTGAGGATGTAGACCCTTCCGCCCTTTGCCATTGCCTTGGCCATGCGGGCGGCGCCCAGGCGAACCTGCCCGCCCTGCGTGGCGCCAAATGCGGCAATGTACTTGCGGCAGATCTTCAGGTACTGCCTGCCGATCTTGCCGGCGGCGATCGGCGGAACCTTGCAGGTGGGGTGGAGGTGATGACCCCTGACCGTCCCGTCCCACTCCGGGCCATCCGGCTCCCAATCGCTGGCATACGTGGCCAGGGTCTTGCCCTTGCGGGTGGCCGCGGAGATGACCTCCCCGTGAAAGGCCCAGACCAGGGCGGTCGTCGCCAACTGCCCGAGGCAATAGGCCTCCATGGATTCGCCCGCGGGCGTGCCGGTGTCGAACAGGTACAGCCGCTTATCCGGCGGGCCTTTGGCGACACGGGCGGCCAGCGACTTGACCGCCGGCCAGTTGTGGCTGGCGAAGTGCACGATCAGGGCCTCGCCGAACGTCTCCCTTCGCGCCTTCGCGTCGGCCAGGCCCC
This sequence comes from uncultured Planctomycetaceae bacterium, assembly GCA_964401385.1. Taxonomy (GTDB): domain Bacteria; phylum Planctomycetota; class Phycisphaerae; order SM23-33; family SM23-33; genus CAYNYF01. The sequence continues at coordinate 8,038 of CAYNYF010000046.1, forward strand.
ACTGAAAATCGTCCCCGTTGGGCCGGTATTGCCCGATCACCACGACGTCGCCTCTGCTCGGCTGCTGCTCCTGCCAGATCTCGGTAAAGGGGAAGCCGCCGGCCCGGTAGAACAACTCGTCGCAAAAGCCCTCGTTGCCGGCGGCGTACAGCATCCCGCCGGCGATCATCCTCTCCGCCACGGCCTCGGCGGCGGGGACCATTTTCTCCACCATCCCCGAGCCGATGGCCCGATCCAGCCAGTCCAGGGCGGCCTTGCATATTCGCTCGGCGATGCCCCCGGCCGGGCGCGTGGCCGGGGCGGGGAGATTCGCGGCCGGCTTCTGAGGCCCGGAGCCACAGCCTGCCTCCAAGAGCAGGAACATCGTTGCAGCGAGAGCGACAACGGCCAGACAACCACGAACGACCATGCTGCCTCCTTTGTTTCAGCCCCCGCGGCCGGGCAATTCCTGGTCAACCAATCGCAGCAGGCGATACGATAATGCAAACCCTCACGGTTGCCAAACGAATCGTTGATTCGGCAAAGAACCGTCCTTCGCGGCCAGGCCGGCTAAAGCCGCTGCCCCGGCGGGGCCGATGGTACCATCAGGCGTCCGCCCCAACGGACGCCTCGCCGGCGGCCGGCCGAGCATCATGCAAGCCGCCCGGGCGGGCGGAAAGGCACATGGTCGCAATACCCATCATCGCCGAATTCCTGGAATACCTCAGCGGCCAGCGGAACTTCTCCGACCACACCGTCCGCGCCTATCAGGCCGACCTGATTCAGTTTTGCCAGTTCCTGGCGGCCGCGCCCGACGGGCTGCGGCGCGAGGGGCTCTCGGCGGAAAACCTGCCCCCGGCAGAGGACTTGAAGCCCTCGCCCCTGTCGCGGCGGCTGCTGGCGGTGGCCCCGGCGGACGTGCGGTCGTACCTGGCGGTGCTGCGGAACAGCGACTACTCCAAGTCCACCGTCGCCCGGAAGCTGGCGTCGCTGCGGAGCCTGTACAAGTTCCTTCTCCGCAACGGCAAGGTCAAGACCAGCCCGGTGGCGGTCATTCGCACCCCCAAGCAGGATAAGCGCCTGCCGGCCTGCCTGGACGAATCGCAGGTCGTGGCCCTGCTGGAGGCGCCGCTGTCGGCGGGCGAAGGGGCGCGGGCGGACCGGCCGGCATCAGCGCGTTCCAGGCCCGGCGGAATCGAGACCATGCTGGCCGGAAGGGACAGGGCCATCCTGGAGACCACCTACTCCTCCGGGCTGCGAATCAGCGAGCTGGTCGGGCTGAACCTGGAGGACCTGGACGAGTTCGGCGAGACCCTCCGCGTCCGGGGCAAGGGCAAGAAGGAGCGGCTGGCGCCGCTGGGAACCAAGGCGATGGAGGCGATCGCCGAATATCTTTCCCTGCGCAGGGGGGCCCTGGCGGCCGGGCAACCAAAGCCCAGCGGCAGCGCGCCGCCGGCCGGCGCGCCCGAGGCGATGTTCGTCAACAAGCACGGCTCGCGCCTGAGCGCCCGCTCGGTGCGGCGGATGCTGGTCAAGTACATCCGCCTGGCCGGGCTGCCGCCGGGCGCGACCCCGCACACCCTGCGCCACAGCTTCGCCACCCACATGCTCAACCGCGGGGCGGACCTGCGCAGCGTCCAGGAGCTGCTGGGGCACAAGAGCATCTCCACCACGCAGATCTACACCCACTTGACCACGGCCCGCCTCAAGGCCGTCTACGACAAGGCCCACCCCCTGGCCGCCGACAAGAACTCTGATCGATGACTCCGGGGCAACCGTGTGGCCCGGCCGCGTATAATACACTTGCACACGGCAGAGAAACTGTAGGGGTAAGATGATGGACCGCAACAGCATCTCTTTTCGACTCGCAGCGGCGGCCGCAGGGCTGCTGCTTGCCGCAGGATGCCAGAAGAAGGACCACACCCAAGGTCAGCGCCAGCAAGGGAGAGAACGGCCCATGAGCATCACCGTTAAGAGCAGCGCCTTTGCCTCCGGCCAGCCGATTCCGGCCAAGTACACCGCCGATGGCCGGGACATCTCGCCGCCGTTGAGCTGGTCGGGTGCGCCCGCCGGGACCGAGCAGTTCGCCCTGATCGTCGACGACCCCGACGCGCCCAAGGGCACCTGGATCCACTGGGTGGTCTACGGGATTCCCGGCGACGCCACGTCGCTGCCGGAAGGCGCCGGCGCCAAGGGCAAGCCGGCGGCGGGCCTGCTGGAAGGCCGGAACTCCTGGGGCAAGCCCGGCTGGGGCGGCCCGTCCCCGCCCAGCGGCACGCACCGCTACTATTTCAGGGTCTACGCCCTGGACGCCGAGGTCGAGCTGAAAGAGGGCCTGACCGAGGCCGAACTGACCAAGGCCATCGAAGGCCACCTCCTGGGCACCGGCGAGCTGATGGGGACGTATCGGCGGTAGCTGCGGCCCGGGCGCGTCGCCGCCACGGTTGGCCGGGCTATGGCTCAAACGTCGCGTCGGCGGTGGTGGTCTCCAGGCCGGCGGGGTCGCGGGCTCTCAGGCGGAAGTGATAGGTGTTGCCTTTCTGGAGGCCTTGCAGGGCCCAGCGAAAGTGGCGGGAGTAGCCGAACCGCCGGCTCCGGAGGCGGGCGCTGTTTTGCGGGTCGGGCCAGTTGAAGAACTCCACCGTCTTGCCGTACTTGTCCGTCGGGCCGTACTCGAGCTTGAACAGGGCCACGTCGGCCAGCTCGTCGGGCGTCTTGCCGACCAGTTCAGCGGTAATGGTTACCGTCTTACCGGACACCTTCACGGTCGCCGCCGAGACGGCCGGCGGTGTGCGGTCGGCAAGCTGCCGGGAGCGGAACGGGGCGTAGAGCGGATCGCCGAAGACCACGCCTCGCCAGCGCTGGGCCAGGCGGAGCCCACCGTAGGCGGCCTCGGCCCAGTCGTAGCCGGCCGAGAGGCCCAGCAGGACCTGGTGGCCGTGGGGAATCCCCAGCGACAGCGGCTCGCCGATGACGCCGAAGGTCGCGGCGATCCCCCGCCCCATCGCCCCGCGGGCCCAGTTCATGCAGGAGCTGTCCACGTGAATGCCCAGCGCGCCCGGGGGAAACCGGAAGACGTCCTCGTACCGGCCCAGCCCATAGAAGCCGTAAAAGATGAAGCAGTCGCTGGTGGGGAACTCGCCCGGCCAGGTGGACTTGATGGTCTCGCCGCCGGCGAAGCCTTCCGTCGAGTCGAGCAGCAGCCGGTTGGCGTCGACGTCGCGGCCGGTGACCGTGGCTGTTGCTTTGCCGTTGCTGACCTTACAGCCCAGGCGGAAGTACAGTGCCGGGGCAACGTCCCGGCCCAGTCGGCCGATGCGGCGCGCGGCGACCAGCGTGACGCCCTCCGCGTCGACGCCGTTCCCGGCAACCCTGGCGCTGACGGCCGGCTTGTGCTGGACGGCAGCCGAGCTCGCCGGGCCGGACGCGGCAGTGGTCGTTGAAGCCGGTTGCGCCCTCCTCACGACCGCGCCGACCTCCAGCGACTGATTGTCGATCACCAGCGGCCAGACACGCAGCAGGCCCTTGCCCACGGCGAAGGGTGAGCCGGGCACCCCCTGCACCACCGCCACGGCGTGGGCCATCGAGGCCACGTGGTCCTGGGCGAACCCATATTTCTGGTCGAGCCAGATTTCCGGTCGGAATGCCGCCTTTTCGTCGGGCCCGGGCAGCCGGAGATAGCGCTCGGCGTACAGGGCGCCGTCGAGCATGTCGCGGGCGGTCTGAAGGTCCAAACCCAGGCGGCTGACCAAGTAAAAGTCCATCCGCTGCGGGTAGAGTCGGCGAAACTGGCGGAAGTGCTTCGCCCGGGCGCTGTTGGCATACGCCCCGAAGATGGGAAGCATGACCTCGCGGAACTCGGCCCCGATCGGCCCGGACTGGCCCGCCCCGGGCAGGCCGCTGTCAGCGTCTACGCCGGCCCCCAGGTTGGCGGACACGGAAATCAGGTAGCCGTCCACGCTGCGGGTCCTCGCCCGGCGGGCCCAGGACTTCTCGCCCTTGGCGGGCTTGGGATGGGTCGTCATCCGAATCGGCGTGCCCGGGCACAGCAGAATGTAGCAGATCCGCTGGGAGTAGGGCTGACCGTCGGCGGCTTTGGAGGAAAGCTTGGCGGCGACGGGCTGGAGGATTCCTTCGAAGAATTGGCGGTAGCTGCAATGTTCGCGCCGGGCGACGTTCCCGCCGAGTTTCACCCCCAGCAGATTTCCGGCCGGCACGCCGCGGCGGGTGGCGTAATACTCGGCCGCGTCCTGACTGTCGCTGCGGCCGTTGCCGTCGCCGTCGGCAGCGTCGGCGGCATAGACGACCAACACGTGCTCACCGGCCGCCCGCCACCGCGGGTTTTCGCCCCGAAGGCCGCCGGCCGCTGCCACCAGCAACACGCACGCAAACACCGTTCGCCTAAACATGCCGAGCCGTTCTCTCCTCGCGCCAGGGACCACGTCCTTCCGGAAGCCCCCTCTGTCAGACCGAAAGACCAAGCCGCCTAAGCCTCCTGCCCGTTGGCGATGCGTACGATTTCCGCCAGTCGCTCGGCCGCGCCCTCGTCGGCGAGCTGGCGGAGCCGTCCGGCCGGGTAGAACACCTCCAGCATGAAGGTGCCCTCGTAGCCGACATCGTGGATGGCCCGGGCCAGACCCTCGGCATCGATCGTGCCGCAGGTGATCAGCTCGTGGTCATCGGCATCGCCGGAGTTGTCGGAGATATGGGCGTAGATCATCTGTCCCTTGGTCTTGGCCACGGCCGCGACGGGGTCGCCGACCATGTTGGCGTGACCGGAGTCGAAGCACATGCCCGTGTTGGGCGCGTCGACCTCCTGAAGGATGTCGGCCAGCTCGCCCACGTCCGAACCGATGGCGTGATAGCCGGGAAGGTTCTCAAAGGCGAACGTGATGCCGCACGTGCTGCCGAAGGCGCCCAGGCTCTCGATGGACTTCTTGAGCTGCTCGATCCGGGCGGCGCGCTCCGCCGCGGAAACGCCGGAACGGCGAATCGAGGAACAGTGAACCACCACCAGGTTCCCGCCCAGCTCCCTACAGAGCTGGGACTCGTGCTTGTAGGCATCCACCGCGAACCGCCGAGCCGGCTCATCCGGGGCGGACGGATCGAACTGCTCCCCGAAGACGCCGTGGAGGCTGTCGCAGGGCATGCCCCCGGCAGCGAGGGCGTCTTTCATCTCCTGGAGCGAGACCGCTCGGGCCTGGTTCCGGTAGGCCTGCACGACCTCGCAGCCGAGCCGGCGCCAGGCCCCCAGCCACTCGCTCGGGTCAAACTCGTCAAAGCCGATGGCCGCGATCGTTCCCAGTCGAATCATAACTTCATCGCCTCGGTCAGCCTCCATCCCGACCGCAAGGGGCGCCCTTTCGCAATCATCTTCCGCCGTTCCCGCCGCCGGCCTCGCCGCCGGCTGAGAGCCTCTTGCGGACCAGCTCGGCCCGTGCCTCGCCGCGTTCGGGCGGCGACATCTCGCGCCCGGTGAGCCTTTGCAGGTGCGCGGGCTGGACCATCAGAGAAAGTTCGTTGATCGTCTCCAGGCCGATGCCATCGACCAGTTCCAGGCTCAATCCCAGCCGCAACTGGCTCAGTAAGAACATCGTCTCCTCCGAGGAGATCAGCCTCGCCGAGCGCAGCACCGCCCCTGCCCGACTGATTCGGTCTTGCAGGGCAACGCGGCGATTCTTCAACAGCGCTTCGCGGGCCCGGCGCTCGTATTCGATGATACCCGGCACAATCTGGTCCCGGAACTCGCTGATGATCTGGGCTTCGCTCTTGCCCAGCGTGACCTGGTTGGACACCTGGAACAGGTCGCCGGTGGGCTCGGTGCCCTCGCCGTGCAGCCCGCGTACGGCCAGGTGCATATCGCGAGCGGCGCGGAGGGCCTTTTCGATCTCGCCGGTCATCTTCAGCGCCGGCAGGTGCAGCATGACGCTGAGGCGCAGGCCCGTGCCCACGTTGGTCGGACACGCCGTCAGGTACCCGAACCGGCTCGAAAACGCGAACGTCAGGTACCCTTCCAGCAGCTCATCCAGCCGGCGCAGCTCGGCGTAGCAGGAGTCTAGTTGCAGGCCCGCGCGCAGGACCTGGATCCGGAGGTGGTCCTCCTCGTTGACCATGACGGCGACGGCCTCGCCGCCGGCTACGGCCACGCCCCGGGGGCCCTCGGCATCAGCGTGCTGGCGGGAGATCAGGTGGCGCTCCACCAGGAGCTGGCGGTCCAGCAGGTCGGCGGCCTCGACGTCGACGTAGAAGGTTTCCCCGGGCAGGCCGACCTTCCCCAGGGTCCGCCGCAGACGCTCGGCGATCCCGCTCAGTTGCTCGGGGCTGCACCGGCTCAAGAATGGCATCCCCGCCAGATTCCGCGCCAGCCGGCCGCGCGACGAGAGCACGACGTGACCCATCGGAGCTGTCCCTCGGAGCCATTCGGCCCGGCGGCGTGTCAGATCGCGCAGTTTCACGATCCCTCCAACTCCTTGATCCGATCGCGAAGATTTGCGGCGCGTTCGTAATCCTCATGCTCCACCGCCTCCGTCAGTTGGCTTCGCAGTCGGAGCAGTTGGGCCTGCGTGCGTTCGTCTTCGTCGGCGTTGGCCGGGATCTTGCCCGTGTGAAAGCTCGCACCCTCGTGGGCGCGCTCCAGCAGCGGCACCAGCACCTTCTCAAAGGCCTTGTAGTCGTTGGGACAACCCAGCAAGCCCTGCTGCCGGAACTCCAGAAACGTCATCCCACACACGTCGCACCTCAGCCGAGCCAACTCTCCCCCGGCCGCGGATTGCAGCACCAGCTCCTCGAGGATTTGCGAGATCGGCACCTGCGTCTTGATGGTGAGCCCCTCGGCGGCGGCGCAGTCTTCGCATAGATGCCTTTCGTGCTTCTCGCCCTGGACGATTTCGGTCAAGTGGACCGTGGCTTCCTTTCCGCACTTGTCGCACTTGTAGGTCATCATTACGCTCCATGCGGCACAACGTCTTGGACGCCGGCGACAAAGCTATCGTATGCTTTTCCCGCCTCCGGTCAAGTCGCGGCGGACCCGGGGTAGAACGCGGCCGCGCAGCCGGGGGACTCACCGACGCTGAGACAGTACGGCGCCCGGCCCACCTTACATTGTAGAGACCGGGCAATGTGCTCCGCCACCCGCTCCGCCGAGGCGCCGGCAGGGCAGTTCGTGACGTCATTCAGATCCGCCCCGGCCAGCTCGGCCACAACTTCCTCCAGGGCCTCTCGCGCCCTGAGGAAGTCGATCACAAAACCGTTCGCGTCCAGCTTGTCGGCGCGGAAGGCCGCCGTCACCCGCCAGTCGTGCTGGTGGGGCTGCTCCATGTTTCCATCGGGCATGCGAACGCTGTGACGGGCGGCAAAAGAAGCTGTCACGCTGGCCTCGTAGATTGCCATGAATGTATTCTACCCCCTGGCGGGCGGAGCAACCGAGCGGATTCCCGCGGTCGGTTACGGCGCGACCATCGCGGCCGGGGGAGCAGCCGCCGGCTGCGTGGCCAGCGGCGCCCGGCTCAACCGGTCGAGCCACTCGGCGATGATCTTGGCCCGGCTGCGGCGGCGGCGCTCGACTTCGGCCCTCAATTCGGCCAGTTGCCGGCTCAGGCGCTTCACCCGATATTCCTGAACGATCTGCTCGTGGTCAAACTGGCGACCCAGGAGCTTTCGCAACGTCTGCAAAAACTTGGCCCTTTGGGCCGGGTCCTTGGACTTGCGGATCTTCTCGAGGGTTTCGGCCACGGCCACGTTGAGCCGTTGAAGAGCCAGGGCGGCGTCTCGGACTTCCGGCGGATACGCTCGCACCCGCCGCCATAGCCTGTACGCCCGCGCCAGCAGCCACCGGGCCTTGTCGGGGTCTTCCTTCTGAAGCCGTTCCAGTTGGGCGTGAAGTTCGGGCGTGCGCTCCTTGAGGAATCGCTTCAGCTCTGCCTGTCGTTCCGGCGATATCACGCCCCGGCGCATCCGGCCCTGGCGTGGCGCCGGCCGAGTGGCGGCGGGTTGCGTGGCCGGGCGGAGCAGCCTCGCCAGGCGCTCTTGAATGAACCCGGAGCGGTTCTTCCGCCGCTGCCGGACCTTGCCACTCAGCTCGGCCAACTGCCGGCTCAGGTACCGCACCCGGTATTCCTTAACCAGTTGGTCCTTGTCAAAATGCCGGCCGAGAATCTCTCTGAGGTTCTTGGTGAGGACGGCCTTCTCCGCGGGCAACCGGGCCTGTTGCCTCTCGCGGACGGTCTGGTAGATCGTGCGGCTGAGGCGGCGGCAGGCAACGGCAGCCTCGCGGATCTCCGCCGGATAATCCCTTACTCGCCACCAGAACCGGTACGCCCGATGCAACTGCCGCCGGGCCTCAGCGGGGTTGTCCTCCCTGAGCCGCTCGATCCGGGCTAGCAGGTCAGGCATGTGCTGCTTGAGAAAGGCGTCCATCCGGGCCATTTCGTCGGCGGGAATTCGCAGCCGCCGCGAGCCGCCCCCGGCCGGCTGGGTCGTCGCCCTGCCCTCTGCGGGCGCCGCAGAGACAGCGGCGATCCCGGCGCCCAGGGCGACCCAGACCGCCCCGGCCGTGACCAAAACGGCGAATCCCAGCAAGATCCTTCGCGTCTTTGACATCGCCGGCCGCACTGCCGTTACCAAGGCAACTCCTCCTGCCCTTCTTCCGCCCTGTCACGTTCCGGGCCGGAACCGCCGAGGTCGAACTGACCCATTTCCTCCTCCAGCTCCTGAAAGCACATTTCCAGCGGCCAAGCCTGGTGCAGGGAAAGCTCGACCCGGTAGTCGGCCAGCTCCTCCGACAGCAGGTCCGCCCGGACGTCCACGTCCTCAAGGGTCTCCTGGAGGAAGCTTTCCGCGAACGCCGACGGCGAGGGCGCCTCTCCAACGGGCCTGCCCGGCAGCGTGAATATCAGCACGCCTGCGCCGATCACGACGGCCGCGGCAACCGCGGCGGCCCGTCGAGCCCAACTGCTGCTGGCGCGCCTGCGGCGGCTCCGCACGAACCGGACGTGGACGCGATGGAGCGCCCCGGACGGAACCTCCACGTCCAGTCCTTCCCCGACCCGCTCCACGCCGGCGGCGACCTCCTCCGCCAGCGCGCGCTGCGCGCCGCTCAGCTCGACGTCCTCTCCGTCCAGCCAGCGGCCAGCCAGCTCGTAATCCCGTTCACTTTGATTCATCGCCGTCTTCCAAGGCCGCCCGCAGGACCTTCAGGGCCCGGTGCACCCTCGCCAGAACCGTCCCGATCGGGCAATTAAAGATTTCGGCTATCTCCCTGTAGCTCAATTGTCCAAAATGCCTCAGCAGCACCATTTGTCGCGACCGCTCTTCCAGGCTCTCCAGGGCCGCGGCCAGGTTGGCTCTCATCTGCTCTCGAAGGAGCCCGGCTTCCACCGGCTCGTCGTGACCGGCGACGGCCTCGGCCAGCGACGCGCCATCGCCGCTTTCCGCTTCCAGAGAAGCCGGCGTCACGGCCGCCTTCGACCGGCGAATCCGGTCCCGCACCAGGTTGGCGGCGATGCTGAACAGCCAAGGCCCGAACCGCCCGCGGTCCTCATACGCCGGCAGGTGCCGGACCAGCCGCAGCAGCAACTCACCCAGCAGATCCTCGGCATCGTGATGGGAGCCGGTCGCCCGAAAGAAATACCCGTACAATCGCGGGCCGTAGGCGGCCAGGAGTTCCTGATAGGCTCCCTCGGCGCCAGCCCGTGCGCCGGCGATCATGGCGGAGACCTGTTTACGGTCTCCCCGATCCTGCCGAGAACCCATGGCTTTTCTCTACCTCGCTTAACGTGGCGGCCGTGGAGCTATTGCGTCCGGCCGACCGTGTCTACTCCCGCGGGGCCGCCGGCCCGTCGGATCGGGCCCGCCGGTTAAAAGACGCCCTTCGCCCAGCCATCAGCGTGATGAGCGTGCCGTAAGTTGCTCGACGAGCCTGCGGCCCATTTCCCGGGCCTTGGCCAACAGTTCGGGGCTGCCTCGCGCCGCGTCGGCCGGTCCCAGGTTGCCCTCGGAGAGGATCTCGACCGGCTCAAAATCTCCCATCCACTTGAGGTACCCGCCCAGCCTCTTGGCCACGTCGTAATAGTCGTCTCGGGGCTTGTCCTCATAGGTTACGATCACCGCCGCCGCCCGGGTGCCTTTCAGTTGCGGGGCGGTCCGGCCCTCTCGGTAAGTCAAATGGTAACAGCGGTCAAAGAAGCTCTTCATCTGACCGGAAACGCCGTCGAAGTAGATCGGCGCCGCCAGGAGCCAGATCCGGGCCTGGTGCAGGTCCGCCAGCACCGGCGCCAGGTCGTCGTCTATTTTGCAGGCGTCGTCGGCAGCGCACCGGCGGCATGCCTGGCAGCCACGGAAGGTCAGACCGTTCAGATGCACCACCCGCCCCTGCGCCCCGGCCGATTGGGCCCCGGCGATGGCAGCCTGCAAGAGCGTTGTGGAGTTGCCGTTGCGACGGGGGCTGCCGGCCAGTCCAATCGCCTTCATCATCGCCTCTCTCCTTTGACGCTCCGCCCGCCCCGGTCAAGGTCCAACGTCCACAGCCCGCAGCTTGCCCCGCAGCCTTTACCCGCCCGCCGCGCTATCATACAATTTTCTGGTAGGACCTCACAGGCAGTTGGCGGTCTACACTGACGAAATATGGGCAGCGGCCCGGCGCGGGTGGTGTCGGTCGGGTCTTGGGAGGCGAGCTCAAGCCATGAGATCCAAAACGCCAATGCGGCACATCGGGGGCGGGTGGTTCTTGGTGACGACCTGGGGGCTGATGGCCTGCGCGGCCGGCTGCGGCGGCGCCCCCGGCCTCTCGGACGGCTGGAAAGACAGCGCCGCCGAGATCGCCGCCGGGATAACCCTTGGCGCCGAGCACGGGTGTGTCTTCTACGCCTTCGACGCCATGGCCTACCCGGACGCGGAGGCCGAACTGACGGTCCGCATTCTGCACGTGCGCAAACTCCAACACGTCGAGGGCGTCACCGTGGAGTACTTCCTCGGCGAGAAGTCCCTCGGCCGGGCCACCACGGACAAAGACGGCTACGCCAAACTGAAATGGACGCCGCCCCAGGCCAAGTCGCCGCAGGATCACGAGATCACGGCCAAGATCGTCGCCGTGCCGGACGACGACCTGGAGGAGATGTTGAAGGCGACGCCGGCGTCGCTGCTGGTGGCCATTCGGCCGAAAGACGCCAGCTTCGCCGTGATCGACCTGGACCACACGGTGGTGGCCTCGAGCTTTGCCCGCGTCCTGATCGGCGGCGCCCAACCCATGCCCCAGGCGGCCAAGACCGTCAAGGAACTCGCCGGCAGGTACGACCTCATATACCTGACCCATCGGCCGGACCTGCTGTCGGTGAAGTCCAAGCGCTGGCTGGTGGACAACGGCTTCCCCCGGGCGCCGCTGCTGGTCAGCACCTTCAAGCAGGCCATCGGCGACAGCGGCGAGTACAAGTCGGCGAGGCTCAAACAGCTCCGCAAGCAGTACCCGCGCCTGGAAATCGGCATCGGCGACAAGCTCTCCGACGCCAAGGCCTACGCCGACAACGGCATGAAACCGTATCTGATCCCCCACTACGACAAGGACGACGACGAGGACGTGCGCGACATGGCCGAGGAGGTGCGCAAGCTCAAGGCCGACGTCCAGGTGGTGGAGGGCTGGGACGACATCCGCGCCGGCGTGTTCAAGAAGAAGTCCTTCCCACCCGCGGTCTACGCCAAGAGGCTCGACGACCGGGCGAGGGCACTGCAAAGCCAAAAGAAGCCCAAGAAGAAGGATGACGACGACTGAGCCGTCGGCGCGCTGGCGGGGTTCCAAAGGAGACAAACGAATGCACCGCAACAGACTGGGAGCAATTCTTCTCATCGCCGTTGCCTCGACGGCCGCGCCGCTGCCGGCGGACTCACGCGTGACCGACGTAAAGGCCTTCTACCGCGAGGGGCAGACCTTCATCACCTTCAAGGAGCTGGACGACGTCAAAGGCGAGAAATACGCCATCTATCGCTTCGGATCGATGCCCTCCGAGATCCATCCATCGCTGGGGAAGAAGGTGGGCCTGGTGCCGGAGGACTCCGGCGCCTTTCCGGCCGAGCAGCGCGTCAAGCGCCTGGAGGCGAAGACCAAGATCGCCGGCTACAACTTCCGCTTCATCATCCGCGACAACGGCGACAATGATCCCAAGGCCCAGTTGCCCGAAGGCGTGGGCCTGTTCGTCCGCACGGTCAAAAAGACCGGCAAGAGCTTCTACGGCGTGGTGCCCATCCTGGGCGGCGAGGAAGCGGCCGAGCGGATGGGGGTGCTGACCGAGCCGGTGGCCGAGAAAGTCGAGCTGCCTGGGGCGGTGCTGGTCTGGCAGAGCCCGGCCGGCACGGGGCTGGTCTACACCCACTGGATGGACGGGGAAACCTGGGATCCGTTCAACGAAGGCAACGCCTACAACTTCGGCGTGGGCCTGCCGCCGAAGTACAACGGCGCCGACCCCTTGCCGGTGATGTTCTACGGCCACGGGATGGGCGGAACCTACGTGGCTCCGGACAGCGCCCTCTACGTCAAGAGCCTGTGGATCTGGCACGGGGACAAGAGCGGCTCGTGGTTCCTGGGCGCGATGAACCGCAAGAAGGACCGCGTCGTCAACTACGCCGAGCAGCGCGTCCGCTGGTCGGCCAAGTGGCTGGCGGCGGGGCGGAGAAACCAGCCCTGGAAGCTGAACATGCGCTACGTCAACGCCCACGGACACTCCATGGGCGGCACCGCCTGCAACGCCTGGGCCCTGCGGATGGGCGACATCTTCTGCACGACCGTCAGCTCGTCCGGGGCGACCATTCACCGGCGCAACCGCGTCTGGGTCAACCAGGCGTCAAGGCTGTGGGGGCCCGTCGCAAAGAACCTGCCGCTGTATGATCGCTCCTACCAAATCAAGGACGGCAGGCTCATCGTCACCGACACGAAGGTCTCCGGCGTATGGGACTATCAGGACTACGCCAAGTGGTCGCTGGCGAACATGGAAAAGGAGACGGCCTACCTGCTGCTCAGCCACGGCAAGAGAGACGGCAGCGTGGTCTTCGAGCCGGTGCCGGACTTCCTGGACGCCCTCCAGAAGTCGAAGCGCCCGTTCGCGGCGCAGTGGAACATGCGCGGGCATTCCTGGAGCGGCTACGGCACGCGGAACAACTCCTGGGGCGGCTTCAAGATCGCCATTGACGAGACCGTTCCGGCCTTTGCCAGCGCCTCCAACAACGACGACCCGCGCAAGGACGACACCGGCACCATCAACGGCAAGCTGGAGTGGTCGGCCCGGGGCAACGACTTCGACAGGAAAAGCGCCGACGACGACACCGTCGACTCGCCTGGGATGTGGGCCATGAACATCCGCTCGCTGGCCGGGCCGGCGACGGTGGACGTCACGCCGCGGCGGTGTCAGAAGTTCAAAGTCGCCCCGGGCAAGACCTGCTCCTGGGAAAACCTGGACTGCGGCGACCCGAAGAACCCCAGGAAGATCGACGGCGGCACCGTCGTGGCCGACAAGTACGGCCTGGTAACCGTCGAGAAGTTCAAAGTCGCTCCGGCGGGCTGGGGCAACCGCCTGGTGATTCGCCCGGCCAGGTGAAGCCCGGGCCCCGGACGCGAGGCCCCGCTCGCGCGGCCCGCGCGAGCACGGGTAGGCCTACGTTCAACAGGAGGCGCCAGTGAAGTTCGCAGGACGCTGGACACCGTATCTGTACGTGCTCCCGGCGGCGGCAATGTTCGGACTGTTCACCCTCTACCCCATCGCCCGCACGATCCACATGAGCGTCACAGACCTGGAGTTCATCCAGCCGGAGAAGGCCGAGTTCGTCGGCCTGGACAACTACAGGGAAGCCCTGAGCATCCACCGCGACCCCAGCTACAACGACAGCAAGGCCCGACTGGCGTTCGGGAACACGCTCAGATTTACGGCAATGTTCCTGCCGCTGTACATCATCCTGCCGATGCCCGTCGCCTTCCTGATCGACCGGCTGCGTCGGCAAGTGGTGATGCGGGTGGCGAGCTTCCTGCCGGTGGTGGTCTCCGGGGCGGTGGTGGCGGTTCTCTGGACCACGCTGTATCACGCCACCTACGGCCCCTTGACGGCCATCGCCAAGACGATGGGCTTCACGGACATCAACTTCCTGGCCAACAAGGCCACGGCCATGCCGTCGCTGGTGGCGATGGGGGTCTGGCACGGGATGGGCTTCAACGTGCTGCTGTACCTGGTGCGATTGGCGGCCATCCCGAACGAACTGTACGAGGCGGCGTCCGTCGACGGCGCCAACCGCTGGCAGGTCTTCTGGAAGGTGACGCTGCCGCTGCTGCGCCCGGCGGTGTACCTGGTGACGGTGCTGGGGCTGATCGGCTCGTTGAAGGTCTTCGGGCCCATGTTCATCATGACCGACGGCGGCCCGGCCAACTCAACACTCTCACTGGTGATGTACATCTATCAGACCGCGTTCCGCTTCGGCAATCTCCGGTTTGGTTACGCGGCGGCGATGGCGGTGATCCTGGCGATCGTCATCATGACCTTCGCCATCGCCTCCTCGCGGCTCAACCGGCCGGTGGACAGGTAGGACAACCATGACGTCTCCGGCGACAGACATCCAAAAAAGGCCCAGCCGGCTGCGTCCGGCGGGGCTGAGTCCAAGCCAAGTGGTCATATGGGTCGTCCTGGCCGTGATCGTGCTGGCCAATCTCTGCCCGTTCATATGGGTGGTTCTCAGCAGCTTCAAGCCGGGCTCGGAGATCAACGCCGAGCGGCCGACGCTGCTGCCGCGGAAGTGGACGCTGGAGAACTATCGCAACATGGCCCATCAGATGGGCGGGTTCGGACGCTTCTACCTCAACAGCTTCATCGTGACCACCACCACGGTGGGGCTGACGCTGCTGGTCGGCTCGTTGGCGGCATACGGATTCGCGCGATTTCGGTTTCGCGGCTCCAGCGTGCTGTTCTACACCCTGGTCTTCTCCATGTTCCTGCCGGGGGAGCTGGCCCTGATCGGCCGGTTCGAGCTGTTCCAGAAATTCCGGCTGCTCAACAAGCTCACCGGGCTGACGCTGGCGTATACCGCCAGCGGGCTGGCCATGGTGCTTTTCATCATGCGCAACGTCTTCCGTGGCATTCCGCAGGACATGATCGACGCCGCCCGCATCGACGGCTGCGGGACGTGGGCCATCTTCTGGGAGATCATGATTCCCATCAGCAAGACCGGCCTGGTGGCCGCGGCCGTGCTGACCTTCATGGGGGCCTGGAACGAGTTTCTCTTCGCCGTGACCACCACCTGGTCGGAGAAGGCGCAGACCCTGCCGGTGGGGATCATGCTGCTGCGGGGGCAGTTCGAGCACTGGGATTACGGGATGCTCTTCGCCACGCTGATGCTGTCGTTCCTGCCGGTGATGATCCTGTTCGTGGCCTTGCAGAAACACTTCATCCGGGGCGCCACCGCCGGGGCGATCAAAGGATGAGACGGAAAAGGACTCCAGCAGCATGCTGAAGAAAGCAACAGTGGCCTTCGTGGCGTTGTGCGTGCTTGGGGGGGCGTATGAGCTTGCCTTCCGGGACCGGCAGATCGCCGGCGACAAGAAACTGCTGCGGATCGCCGCCGCCGGCTGGATGATCTCCGAGTTCAAGCTTCACGAGCACGTCGCACGGTTCAGCGAGGACCATCCCGACGTAACCATCCAGATGTGGCAGACGCCGCAGGAATACGAAAACATCCTGATGCTGCAAACCTCCGTCGGCGACCTTCCCTACGACATGATCCTCAGCCCCGGCAACTACGACATCCGCAGACTGGTCCGCCGCAAGCTGGTGCTTCCCCTGGATGAGCTGATGAGCGAGGAGCTGAAGAAAGACCTCTTTCCCGCCATGCTGAAGGCCTCTCAGGTGGACGGGAAGACCTACGTGCTGCCGTTCATGGGGGAAGTCAACATTCTCAACTACCGCACCGACCGATTTGCCGAAGCCGGCTTCGACCGGCCGCCGCGGACCTGGAAGGAGTTCGAGGAATACGCCAAGACACTGTGCTTCGAAAGCCGGGGCAGCAAGCACTACGGCACGAGTTTGATCATAGGGAATAACTTCTTCTTCGCCCAGAACTCGTTCCTGCCGCTGCTGCGATCGCTGGGCGGGACGACCGTGGACGCCCAGGGCCACCTCGACCTGACCAGCGAGCACGCCGCGGAAGCGTTTCGGACGATCAAGCGCTGGGTCAATGCCGGGATCATTTCCCCGGCCTCGCTGACGCGCGACGGCGGGCCGGACGACTACAAGAGCGGAATTACGTCCATGTTCCCCAACTGGCAGAGCCGCGGCTTCTGGGTCATCCGCCAGAACCGCGACTTGGCCGACAAGGTCGGCTGGGCCCCGCTGCCGGAGTCGCACAGGGTCGGGTCCCTCTTCGCCTTCCACGGCGGGGTGATCCTGCGCGGCACGACGGTGGAAAAAGAGGCCGGCCAGTTCCTCATCGAGGTCATGATGGGCCACGCCCAGAGGGACATCATCGCCGCCGGCAAGATGCCCGTCCTCCGCAGCAAGTACAGGCCCGAAAACCGCCCGGACAACATGCCCGACTGGATGGTCGAGGTCGGGGCGACCCTGGATAACAGCTACTCCGCCCCGGAGCCCACGGACTTCTCCGAAATGTCCGAGTACGTCACGGTGGCCTTTCAGAACTTTCTGGACAGCGACTCCGACGACCCCACTCCACTCCTGAAATGGGCCCGAAGCGAGATCGAGCGCCGCATCTACTCCCGCAAGAAATAGCCCTCCGCCTGCCCGGCCGGGGGAGCGGCAAACCTCAGGCGTCCGCCTCGGCCTCCCAGCGGGCCAGCTCCGGCGAGAAGAGCTTCAGCCTGGCCTTCTTGTACTCGTGAGTGGTCGGAAAGTGCGCCCGGGGGAAATCGCCGGCGCCGGCAACGATTGCGGCGACGACGGCGTCCACCTCCTCGTCCCCGCGGCCGTGAATCATGGTGTAGAGGCTGTACGGCCAGTCCTCCGGCGCGGCGCGAAGATAGCAATGGCTCACACCGGCGAATCCGACCGCCTGGGCGGCGAAGCCGTCGGCGCGCTCGGCCGGCACGTTCCACGCCACCAGGACGTTGGCTTGCGCCCCGGCGAGGCGGTGCCTCAGCACGGCCGAATAACGCCGCATCCATCCCGCCGCAAGAAAGTCGGCCGCGTGCACCAGCAGGTCGTCGCCGCTCAGCCCCGCCGGGCCAGCCAGCTCGGCAAAGGGCTCGCGGACCGCCGGCAACGGCCGCTGGAGGGCTCGGATCGCCCGAATCTGCCCCGGGCCGGGCTTGGGCCGACCGGCCGCGGCCGGAGAGGCGGGCGAGCGCGTCGGTGCCGGCGAGGCGACTCCCTGCTCGCCGGACATGTCGAAGCGGACGTTCAGTTTGTAGCGCCGCACGGCCGGCAGCGAAAGCAGCCGCTCCGGGCCGATCCGCCGGCCGAGAAGCTCTACCGTGCGCTCCAGGCCCAGCCGCGAATCCGGCGGCACGGCCAGCGTGAACCACAGGTTCAGCTCGCCGGCCCGCCCGTAGCAGTGCGAGACGCCCGGATGCGAAGCCGCGATCCCGCCGACCTCGTCCAGCCGCTCCGGCCGGCAACGGGCCGCTACCAGCGTGGTGGCGTATCCCAGGGCCGCGGCATCGAAGACGCCTGCAATCTCGCGAATGATGCCGCCGGGACGCACCAGCGCGGCGACGCGCGCGATCACCTCGGCCTCGCCCACGGCCAGCTCGGCGGCGACCCGCTCATACGGGCGCGGCACAAGCGGCACGGCGCGCTGGACGACGTCCAGCAGCCGGCGGTCGAAATCACTCAACGCGACGCTCACGTGCGGATCGGATGCCCAATGCGGCGCTCGATGGAGCCAACCTTGGCCTGGAGGGCGCCTTCCCGCCCGGCCCGCCAGTCCAGCTTCACGAAGGCAGCCACGCGGCGCGTATCCCGCTGGAGATCGGCCAGGCAGTTCTTGATCACGTCGAAAACCTCATCCGCGCCCCCTTCCACCGTGGTGCCCATCGCCCCCAGCTTGTACGGCAACCCGGAGGCGTGGACGATCTCGACCAGCCGCGCCACGTACTCGCCCACGCTCTCGCCCCGGTCGGTCGGAAACATGGAGAACTCCGCCAGAACGCTCATGTCGCGATCCTTTCCGAAAGGCAGTTCTGCCGGCGCGGGAACCGGAAACGCACGAAGGCCGATCCGGCGCGGCCGGTCCTCCCCGACGGCGCGGCTACGGCATCTCGAAGCCGTGGTCGGGATGACGGACGGTCAGCACCGGGCAGGGGCTCTTGTGAACGAGCTTGTCGGCCACTGAGCCCATCAACACTTGGCGCAAGGCGGACCAGCCGTGGGTGCCGACGACGATCAGGTCTATCTGATGGTCGCGGGCATAGTGGATGATTTCCACGAACGCCCGGCCGTGGACGACTTCGGTAACCAGGGGCAACTCGGCCGGCAGCTTCCCGGACAGGAACTTCTTCAGTTCCTTTTCGGCGCTGTCAACCAGGTTCTCAACGGACAGACCCGCCGGGATCGCCGGCGGCTCAAAGGTCAGCCAGTACTGATAGCTGTCGTCGACGACGTGAAGGCAGTGCAGCTCCGCCCGGCATTTCTCGGCCAGATGGACCGCGTAGGGCAGCGCCCAAGCCGACAGATCCGAGAAATCCGTGGCGTACAGAATCTTCCTGATCTCGGCCATGGCCGGCAGTCTTTACCGCTCCCAGGATTCGGGGCTCCGGCGAAGGCCCTTGGGTAGGCCGAGGATCTCTGAATAAATGATTCCCCGACGGGCCTCGCCCAGCCGCCCCAGATCGACCAAGATGCGCCGACGGGGCTCTTTACCCGCCGCGGCCAAGCCGACTGCGATCGTCGGCTGGCGCGCCGCCCGCCGTCCGATCCGCTTGCGCCGCCCGATCTCCTCGGCCTGGAGCCCGCGCTCCATCCGACCGACCTCGCGCTGCACCCCACGGCCAAGCCGGCGCGGGCCCACAGGAGCCGGCCCCTTGGCCGGCGGGCGCCGCGCGATGCGCCTCTGGGAGACCTGCGGAACCACCGGTGGCGGCAACGCAGCCTGCCTCGTCTCGCCCAGGACCTCCGGCGCGACCGGGGGGACCGGCTGAGCCCGCTGAGCCGGTTCCGGCCGACGCGCGGGTTCCTGCTGCCGCTCGCCGACTGTCCCCTCGTACTCCCCTTCCTCTCGCTCGGCCCGCTGGCGCTCGTACTTCTCCTTGATCTTTCCGATGATCGCGCCCAGCGCGCTGAGCACCAGCAGCACGACGAGGATCAGGATCCTGGACAGCCCCTCCCAGCCATTATCCTTGGCCAGCAGATTGTATCCGTAGCGGTCCATCAATCGCAGCCTTCAGAGAGCCGGCCGTCGCCGCGGGCCGTCCGCTTAGGGTTTGGCTCCTTCCTCGCCCGCGGTGTCGGTGCCGCCGATGTTCTCGCGCATCTGCGTGTCGGCTTGAATGTTCCGCAGCCGGTAGTAGTCCATGATGCCCAGATTGCCGGACCGGAACGCCCCGGCGATGGCCTTGGGGATCTCGGCCTCGGCCAAGACGACCTTGGCGCGGTTCTCGCGGACCAAGGCCTGCATTTCCTGCTCCCGGGCCATAGCCATGGCCCGGCGCTTTTCCGCCTCGGCCTGGAAGCGGCGCTTGTCGGCCTCGGCCTGGTCGGCCTGGAGCTTGGCGCCGATATTCTCGCCCACGTCCACGTCGGCAATGTCAATGGAGAGGATCTCGAAGGCAGTGCCGGCGTCGAGGCCCTTCTCCAGCACCCGCGTGGAGATCAGGTCGGGATTCTCCAGCACTTCCTTGTACGTCTCGGCTGATCCGATCGTGGTGACGATGCCCTCGCCGACACGGGCGATGATGGTTTCCTCGGTCGCCCCGCCGACCAGCCGCTCGATGTTGGCCCGGACGGTCACGCGGGCCTTGGCCTTGACCTGGATGCCGTCCTTGGCGACGGCGTCTATGGTGGCCCGCCCGCTGGCGGGATTGGGACAATCGATCACCTTGGGATTGACCGAGGTCTGCACCGCGTCGAGGATGTCCCTTCCGGCCAGGTCGATCGCCGTGGCGGTCTTGAAAGTCAGCTCGATGTTCGCCCGGTTGGCGGCGATCAGGGCGGTGATGACGTTGGGCACCCGCCCCCCGGAGAGGTAATGACTTTCCATGTCGCGCGTGGTGACCTCCAGGCCGGCCTGGACGGCGCGGATCTTGCTCAGGACGATTATCCGCGGGTCGACCTTTCGCAGGGCCATGCCGATCAGCTCGAACATGGTCACGCCCGCGCGGGCAAAGTACGCCTGAATCCACAGCTTTATGAACCGGCCGATGACGCCCATAATCACCAGCACGATGAGAATGGCCACGCCGATCAGCACCCAAACCGCCATGTGTATCGCCAGCATCTTCAGGCCCCTTACTCTGGGTAAAGTCGGATCCGTTGCGAATACACTGTTGCCTGCTAAGTTATACACCCACCGCCGCGCCGGGGCAAGCAGCATGTCGGCGGCCGGACTAGGAGGGCTCCACCTCCCGCACCACCACGTTTATGCCGACGGCCTTTACGATTTCGACCGTGGCGCCTTTGGCGATGAAGCCCGTCTCGGCGGTGGCGGTGATTCGCTTGCCGTCCACACGAATCGCCCCGCTGGGGCGGAGGATGCTTTCAGCCACGGCGGTCTTGCCCAGCAGCAGCTCCTGCTCGGTAGCCTCCGGAGTGGCCTCGCCGGGGTTCTTCTTCGCGCTGCGAAGCTGTAGCAGCCGGCCGACCGCCGTCTGCGGGAGATACTTGACCATCGCCCATAAATAGGCCGGCAGAAAAAAGAGCAGCAGCACGATCACGACCACGCCGAGCTTGTCGCTGATCGTGAAGAACAGGTAGACCATTCCCGCCAGACATGCCAGCCCCACGGCCCCGAGCAGGCCGAACATCGGCGTGCACACCTCCGCGGCGAACAGCAGCAGCGCCGCGATCAGCAAGGCCGCGATGAGCAGGATTGTGGGAAGCATGTCTCACTCGCAAGGGCGGCGCCGGCCGCAACCGCTCTCGGCCTTATCGGCTCCAACGATCCCATCATCCGATCTTTTCCTGGACAACGACGCGGTTGCCCTCGTTCCGCAGCACAACGACCTCGGTGCCGGCCGCCAGGAACGCCCCGTCGGCCACCGCGTCGACGAGCTGATCGCCGACCTGGATTTTGCCCACGGGCCGGCAAGTCTGAACCACCTTCCCGACCTGCCCGGATCTCACCCGCAGGATCGACGCGCCCTCGCCCACGGGGGGAACCACCGCGGGCTTCGGAGGTGCCAACACCAGTTTACCAGCCACCGGGACCCGCGGCAAGTACCGCGCCACCGCGATGGAGGCCGCGATCGCCGCCAGGAACCCCAGCGTCAAGGCCAGCAGCCCGTTCTTGAAGACGCTCCAGTCCAATGGGCCCTGCGGCCAGGGCAGCCGATCCGGGGCGTTGGGCACCACCATCGCCAGCAGCCCGGCCGCGCAGCAAAGGATCCCCAGCGTCCCCAGCACGCCGAAGCCCGGGGTGACGAAGATCTCCACCAGCAGCAGGACAACTCCGATAAGGAACAGCGAGATCTCCCACCAGTTGGCCATCCCGGTAAGGAACCGGCTGCCGAAGATCACCGCAAAGCAAACGATCGCCACCGCGCCGGGGATGCCGAAGCCGGGCGTGTTGACCTCGATGTAGGCACACAACAGGGCCACGAAGAACAAAAAACCGAACACCGCCGGGTGCGTCAGAAGCTCGACCAACCTCTCCGACCAGTTGTCCTCCAGGGCGGTCAGCTCGCCCGTGATCTTGAAGTGTTCCTTCAGCGCCGACAGCGGCTTCTCGCGGGGGGCGTCGATCACGTGCGAGGCAAAGCCGTACTCGTACGCCTCCCGGCTGCTCAGCGTGGGCAGCTCGCCGGCGGGCACGACCACGCGCACCAGCTCCCACGCGCTGGCCGGGTCTGAAGGAGCGGTCGTCAGCCCCGGCGGCACGCGCACGCGCGCACGCCAGTCCTTGGCCAACACGTATCGCAGCTCGGGCTTGCCCTGGTACAGGTTGCTGCCGTTGCGGATCAGCCAGACCTCGCGGTGGATGGAAACCATGCTCTCGGCCAGGGCGACGCTGTACCCGTTCTTCTCGGCCGAACTCCTGAATTCGTTCCGAAGAACGGTCTCGATCTTTTCGCGCTCGATGCCCTCAAGCTTTCCCGTCATCAGCAGCGGCGCGCAATCGCCAAACTTCGCGCTGGGAGTGGCGATGATCTCATCGCAGGCAAGCCCGATGAGCGCGCCGGCCGAGACCGCCCGGGTGTTCACGTAGCAGACCTTGTAGATGTCCTTCAGGTCGGTCTTGAACAGCCGGGCGATGTCCAGGGCGGCGCCGACCTCCCCGCCCCAGGTGTCCATATCGAAGACAATCAGCTCGGCCCCGGCGGCCCGGCAGCGCACCGCCTTCCGGGCGATGGCGTCGTAGGTCTTGCCCATGATGGGCTCCCGGATCGGAATGACGAACGCCCGGGTGATCGTTTCCGGCAGCTCGGGTGCGTCCACGTTGGGCTTAGCAAACCATCCCTCCTCGGTGAGTATGCGACCGGCCTCGACCCGCCGCGTGGTTGGCTCGGCCTCGGTCGGCTTGGTCGTCCTCGGCCGCTCGGCCGGCTGAGTCTGGGCGGTGAGCTTCAGGGCGTAGTTGGCCCACTGTTTGACCTGTTCGACCGGGTGGTCCCTCAGCCTGCCCAGGGCCGCCCGCGCCTCCGAATAGCTGTTCATCCGCCCCAGCAGGTTGATCGTAACCAGGATGCCGCTGGACTTGAGCTCCTCGGCACTGCTGACCCGCTCGGCCTGGCCGCGGAGCCGGCCGACCAGGAACGTGACCGCCTCCCGGCCGCGGGCGACGACGGCCGCTGCGGCCTCTTCATACTCCTTTGCCCCGGCCGCGTAACTGCGCAGAGCGGCCTCATACAACTGCTCCATCGAAGCTGCGCTCTGCCCGGGCAGCAGCTCGGCTTGGACGGAGGGGCCGAGCCCGATGAACTGGGCCGGCGCGATCCAGCCAAAACCAATGGCCGAAACCGCCACCGACGCCGCAATCATCCACCCCGCCGCAAAACCCCGGCGGAGCGAAACGAAATATCTCTCAGCGGACATGGTCTTACCGCTCCCACCCGATCCGGCCATTTATTTTACGCTCCTGCATGCGCCAGGGTAATACTATCACGGCTCGGAGCTTGCCGCCACCTGAGCCTGAACCTATTATCGGCCGGCTACCGCAGAACGCAGGAGTCCAGGAAGCCATGACAACGACCGGCGTATTGATCCCCGTCAAGAAATACCGGCGGCTGTCGCTGCGATTCGCCTGGCCGAGACTCATCCGAATGTATGCCTGCGACAGCGCCGACCGGCTGCCGCTGCGTCAGCTTGGCGACGATCTGGCCGGCTTGGGCGTGCGCGCCCGGCGGGTCAGCTCGCCCGTCTCGGCCACCGTGCGGATCATCCGCGACAAGAAGATTTCCGCCCCGGAGGCGTACCAGTTGACCGTCGGCCGGGACGCCATCGAGATCCGATCGCTCACCGCCGCGGGGGCATACTACGCCGTTCAAACGCTGCGGGACCTGCTGGCGCTGCACGGGCGACGGCTGCCGGGGATGCACATTCAGGACGCACCGGACCTGCGCCGCCGCGGCATCTATCACGACTGCTCCCGGGGCAAGGTCCCGAAGGTCAAGACGGTCAAGCAGCTCATCGAGCGGATCGCCCACTGGAAGGTCAACGAGCTCCAACTCTACATCGAGAACACCTTCCGCTACCACAGCCACCCGACCATCGGCGTCGGCTACAGCCCCTTCACGGCCGGGGACATCCTGGCCATCCAGGCACACGCCGGGAAGCACCACGTCCGGCTGGTCGGCTCGCTGGCCAGCTTCGGGCACATGGAAAAAATTCTCTCGCTGCCGCAGTACAGCCACTTGGCCGAGGGGCTCGACTTCCGCCGCGATGAAAAGGGCGACCTGTGCCCGACCGACCCGGGCAGCATCGCGCTGCTTGCCGACCTGTATGGCGAGTTCCTGCCGCTGCTGGAGGCCGAGGACTTCAACGTCTGCTGCGACGAGACCCGCCAGATCGGCCGGGGCCGCAGCCGCAAGCGGGCCGAGAGGATCGGCGTCGGCCGGCTGTACCTGGAATTCATCCTCAAGATCCGCCGCCTCTGCCGCAAGCACGGCAAGCGGATGAACATGTGGGGCGACATCATCCTGGCCCATCCGGAGCTGATCGGCGATATCCCCAAGGACATCGTCATGCTCAACTGGGACTACAGCCCCAACGGCTCGCGGATCGACCGGACGGACGAGTTCGCGGCCGCGGGCCTGCCGCTGATATGCTGCCCCGGCACCAACGGCTGGCAGAGCCACGGCACGCGGATGCGGCAGGCGATGGAGAACGTCGCCAAGTTCGCACGCATCGCCCGGCGGTACGCCGCCGAGGGGCTGCTGAACACCGACTGGGGCGACTACGGCCACCGAAACACGCTGGGCGTGAGCCTGCACAGCTTCGCCCACGGGGCGGCGCATGCCTGGAACGGCCCGGCCGTGGACGAAAAGCGGTTTACGAAGAGATTCTGTCGGCTGGCCTTCGGCGACAGGACGGGCAAGCTGGCCGCGGCCCTGCGGGTGCTGGGGGCCTACCCGCGCGGGGACCTCTACCACGCCCTTATCGAGCCGTTCGAGGCCGGCCGCCCCATGCCGGGGTACCGGGCGATGGGCAACCCAAACCTGGACCTGGGCCAAATCCGCCGTCGGCTGGCGGCGACGCAGGAACTGCATTTCCCCCGGCTGGCGGGTCAAGACGAGTTCGAGGCGCTGGCCCTGGAGGAGTTCGACCTGGCACGGCGGATGGACCTGCTGGCCTGCCGGCGGATCCTCGCCGGCCGCGACCTCCGCGCCGGCAGGAGTGTCCGCGGCTCGACGCTCCGCCGCCTGGCACGCGACATGGACGAATTGGCAGCCGACTTCGCCAGGCTGTGGCGGGCACGAAACAAGCCCTCGCGCCTGCGCGACAACCTGAAGGCGATGCGGGCGGCCGCGAAGGAATCGCAAAACCTCGCCCGCTAGGCCAGCCGGCGACGGCGGCCGGCTAATGCGCCAGCATCATCTGTCGGTACTCCCGCTCCATCTCCTTGACCAGCCCCGCGGTGAGTTCGCCGACGTGCCTGTCCTTGGCGAATTTCATTTCAAAGGCGTACTCCAACTGCCTGGCCTTGGCCCCGGCCGCTCCGCCGGCAAGCTCGATCTCCCACCGCAGCAGGCCCTTGTCCTTGAGGTCGCGGACGTACACCGGGTCGGTGGAGAGCTCCTCGCTCATGTGGCCCAGGGCGACCTTCAGGGCATCGGTCTTGGTCGCCGGGATGCGCTCCATCACCCGCACCGCCACTGGGGTGTCCTTGAAGTTCTCCAGCAGCAGGCGGTAGTGGAAGTTCTGCACGCGGCTGCCCCAGACGACCTTGTCCGACTTGTCGGTCAGCTCGCGCCGGCAGCGAAGCTGGGTGTCCACCCCCAGGCCGATGGTAAACTGCTGCCCGCGGGCGACCACCGGTAGCTTCCCACGGCCGACGAACTCCCCGCGGATGTAGGCGCTGTACGAGCCGGACAGCAGCGGCAGCCTGCTGGTGTTGTTCAGATCCCCCGCCCGGTAGACGTAGTTGCTCAACAGCGGGATGGCCTCGTAGTAGACCTTCCCGCGCAGCTTGAGCCTGGAGATCTCAACGAGCTGCCGATCGGAGCGGCTGGCCAGGCTCATCTTCCCGGGCAGCCCGTATGAAACGGCGAGGACCTCCTCCATCGGCCGCACGGCCTCGCCGCCGGCAAGCAGCGCCTCCCGGTTAACGTTCAGCTCCATCTCCTGTGCCGCCACGGCCGCCGTGTTGAGATCCCAACCGGCGTCTGCCGCTGGCCGGGTCGGGTTGACGTAGGCGCGCTGCCCCCGAAACAGTACCACTCGCTGGTGCGCATAGCCATCCTTAGCAAGCAACACTTTCTTCACGGCCTTGCCCTCGGGGACGGTCGGCTGGAACAGCCCGACCCACAGCGGCGCCAGCAGCGGGCTCCTGGCGTTCATTCCCGGCGTGGCTGTTGACAGCGTCAGCTTCACGTCTGACCAGTCCTCACCGGTCATCTGGTTGACCTCGGCGAGGTACTCCACGTTCACCGTCTTGCCGTCGTCAGCCAGCCGAATGTTGTAGGCGGGCGCCCAGTTGGCCGAGTTGACCAGGTAGCTCAACTGCACCGTGGCCGCGCCCGGCGCGGTCTTGGACAAAAAGATCACCGCCTCCCGCACCGTCCTGCCGGCGCCGCGGGTCAGCTCCGACCGCTTCCGCTGGAGCAGCGCCAGTTGTTCGGTCATCTCCTGTTCGTCCTGGTGGAGCTTGATGGCCTCCTCGGTCAGCGCTTCCCGCTGGGCCAGGATCAGCTTGCTTACCTCGGCCAGCGTCTTTGGATCCAAGACACCCTTGCTCAGCTCAACCTGGGCGGTGGGGGCGGAGAAGGACTCCAGCTTGTCCAGGTGGGTTGACTTGGCGCGGAGCAGCGCCTTCCGCTGGGTGTTGGCGTAGATGCGGGCGGTCAGCTCCTTGATCTGGGCGTCGAGGGCGGCCACCTCCTTCTTCGGGGCCTCGGCGGCGGCCCGCGTGCGGTAGCGGACCGAGCGGATGGCCACGCCCTCGGTCGCCCCGACGCTGGCGCTCAGGCTGGAGCCGGCCACTTGGGCCGGCAGGTCGCCGACGATGATTTCCAGCTCTCCCTGCTTGGCCGGCAAGGCCACCGACCGCGTCACCAGGGCCTGTCCGCGGTAGACGGTCACCGCTTCCAGGCTGCTTTCAGCGACGATGAGTTCCGCGGGCGCAACGCAGACGCCGGTCAGCACGATCAGGGCGCTGACAGCGCACACCAATGACCATTTCACGACGTTCTCCTTTCCATGTTGGCAGAGCGATCCCACAGTGCGTTCTACAAACTTTGACGCACCCACCCGGCCGGCGTTCACACAAATCTATTCCCCCCGGCCGGGGAACTCCGACGACCAGGAGCGCGCTAGCGGACCTGGCTGACTTTGACCCAGCGCTTCTTGCGCGCCGACAGCAGCGCCGCGTCCAGCACGCGCTGGGTCCGGTAGGCCTCGGCGAAGTCCGGGATCGGGATGATCGGCTTCTTGCCGGCCAGGACGCGGAGGACGTCGTAGGCCTGGTTGATAAAGCCGTGCTCGTAGCCCAGCCCGTGGGCGTCGGGCCACCAGGCGTC
>CAYNYF010000047.1:0-32469 GCA_964401385.1 uncultured Planctomycetaceae bacterium
GCAGAAGCATGGCACCAACGGCCGACAGGCAGGCGGGTCGTTGCGTTCCCTTGGGTTTTGCTCCCAGTTGCTGAATTGTCGAATTCCGGGCATCGCCCGGCCGGGTGGGAGCGGATGGGTCGATCAGGCGGCAGGGCGGCGGCTGAGCCGTCCGGGGAGCGGCTGGGCGCCCCGGCGGAAGCGGTTGGCGACGACGGCCTCGACCACCAGCAAGAGGATCACGATCGCCAGCGGGCGGTCCCAGAGGTTCTCCTCGGCGGCGGCGGCCGCGGCCGCGGCGCGGACCTCCTCGACCGACTTGCCGAAGAACACCTCGGCCGGCGCCAGCCCCGAGGCCAGCGTGGCCGGGTCCATGCGGGCCAGCTTCCATTCGGCCGGGTCGGGGTTGGTCACGAATCGCCCCTTGGTGCCCTCGGCCTCGTCGGGCACGCCGGCGCCTTCGACCCGCCAGCGGTACAGGCCGACCTGATCGGCCTTGCAGACGGCCAGGCCGTCCTTGCCCACGGGCAGCCGGATGCTCTCGGCGCCGGCGGGCTCCGGCGGGGTGACGACCACCTCCGCCCCGGCAGGCAGGGACGCCCGCGGGTGGATGCTCACCATCCTGCCGGCGCGGTGGGTGTGGTTGCCGCCGAGGTTCATGCCCGCCTCCAGGCAGATGCGCGTCGCCACCGGCAGCAGCAGCGTGGTCTTGGCCAGGTTGTTCCATTCCACGCCGGCCGTGGTCGCGCACAGGACCACCCGCCCGTTTCCGTAATCCTTGGCCGCGAGGATCGCCTCGCCGGACGGGGCGGAGAGGATCTTTTCGACGGGAGCATCGGCCGGATGCACGCGATAGTATCGCCGGACGAGCACGTCCGGATAGTCGGCGCCGGTTTCGTACAGCCGGGCCAGGTACGGGTGCTTGAGGTCCTTGGCGAGGCTGACGGGAGGGGCGGCCTGGCCGACGAGCTGGCCGATTCGCCCGGGCAGCAGCCCGCCCGATTCGGAAA
The DNA here is from genome assembly GCA_964401385.1 of uncultured Planctomycetaceae bacterium. GTDB lineage: Bacteria > Planctomycetota > Phycisphaerae > SM23-33 > SM23-33 > CAYNYF01. Next base: position 990 of record CAYNYF010000047.1, read on the forward strand.
ACCTCTCGAGCAGGCGCCGGTTGTAGTTGCCGGCATCGACGGTCGGGCCGAGAAAGAAAACGGCCGACCCGCCCCGGGCGACGAACTTCTCCAGTTCGTCGGCCTGGGCCTCACCGAAGCCGGCCACGTCGGCGAAGAAGACCACCTGGGCCCCGGCCAGGGCGTCCTTGCCGAAGTCGGCGGCGGCGACGGTCCGCAGGCTCACCCGCCAGGGCTCGGCCGAGCCGGCGTACGGGTCCAGCGCCACATGCAGCTCCATGCCCGGGTCGATGGGGCCGGCCTTCTCGCCCCCGCCGCGAACCAGCACCGCCTGCACGCGGTCGCCGACCTCCAGGCAGAACTGCCAGACGTTGTCGGCGGGAAGGTCGTCGGCGTCGTCGATGACGACCTGCCCGAGGTGGAAGCCGAGGGCTTCGAGCTTGTGACGGAAGCCGACGACGGCCTTGGCGCCGGTCCGCCCGGCCTTGTCGAGCTGCACCAGCTTGGCCTCGCCTCGCTGCCGCCCGTCGAGGTGAAAGGAAACCCTGACGCGCTTGGGCTTGTCGGAGGAGTTGACCAGGCCGGCCGTCAGCTCCAGGTGCTCGTTGACGATGGCCGCCCCGGCGAGGGCCACGTCGGCGATGCCGACGTTATCGAGCCCGTCGCCGGAGCAGTCCACCACCAGCAGCGGGACGCCGGCCTGCTTGATCTCCGGGCGGTCCAGCAGCGGGCGGAAGCTGACTTGCTGGAGGTCCGAAAAGACGTACACCGCCTTGCGCGGGGCGGATTGGTCCGACAGGCGCTGGACGGCCTCGACCACCCGGCCGGCGAGGCTGGCCCGGCCCGGGGCGAGGGCGGCCGCGTCGAGGGCCTCCTCGGTGGTCTCGGGGGCCGGCTTCGGCGGAGCCGGCGGCTGCCCGCGGTTGGTCAGAGTGACGCTCGGCGGGAACGGGCCGGCGGCCTCGCCCAGAAGGGCCTTGGCCTGCTGGCGGGCGCGGTCGAAGCGCGACCCCGCCCCGGACCGGGCGCTCATGGAGTAGGAGTTGTCGATGATGACCTCGGAAGCGACGTTCCCGGCGGCGGCGAGACCGCCGGTGGACTTCAGGAAGGGCTCCGCCACCGCCAGCGCCAGCAGCGCCAGCAGCAGGCTGCGGATCAGCAGCAGCAGCCAGTGCTCCACCCGCCGCCGGCGGGCGGTCTTGGCCATGCTCAGGCGCAGGAACCGCAGCGTGGGGAAGTACGCCTGCGGGGCCCGCACCGACGAGAGCAGGTGCAGCAGCACGGGGATGGCCGCCGCCAGCAGCCCCAGCAACAACCAGGGTGTCTTGAAGTCCGGCAACTTACCGCCTCAACAGTCGTTTCCGCCTTTCCAGGTAGTTCAGCAGCATGAGGTCGTACGGCTCGGCGGTGGGTGTGAGGACGTACTCGATGCTGCGGTCGCTGCACTCGGTGCGGTAGCGGTCGATGAAGGCGCCGATCTCGCCGCGGTAGGCCTGGGAGAGAGCCCGCGGGTCCACCTGGAGCCGCTGGCCGGACTCCAGATCCACGAAGTTGGTGATCCGCTTGAACGGGAAGTCCAGCTCGGCCGGATCGAACGTGTGGAAGATGATCAACTGATGCTTCTTGTAGCAGAAATGCTGAAGCGCCCGCAGCACCGCCGACGGGTCGTCGTACAGGTCGGAGATGATGACGATCAGCCCGCGCTTGGCGATTCGCTCGGCCAGCTCGTGGAAGGTGGTGGCGATGGCGGTGGTGCTGCCGGGGGTGAGCTTCTCCAGCCCGGTGAAGATGCGGTCCAGGTGGGCCGGCGAGGACGCCGGCGGCAGGTGCAGCCGGATCCGCCGGTCGAAGGCGACCACGCCCACCAGGTCCTGCTGGCGGGCCATCAAATAGGCCAGGCACGCCGCCAGGTAGCAGCCGTACTGGAACTTGGTGCTCTCGGCCCGGTAGCGGTAGTTCATCGAGCCGGAGGTGTCCAGCAGGATGTACGCCCGGAGGTTGGTCTCCTGCTCGTACTGCTTGATGTAGTAGCGGTCGGTCCGCCCCCAGGCGACCCAGTCGAGGTGGCGGAGGTCGTCGCCGGGGGAGTATTCGCGGTGCTCGGAGAACTCCACGGAGAAGCCGTGGTGGGGGCTGCGGTGCAGCCCGGAGATGAACCCCTCGACCACCTGGCGGGCGATGAGGGAGATGTTGGACAGCTTGGCTGCCCGCTCGGGCTGGAAGTACAGGTATGGAGACTTTGCCATGGTTCTTGGAACACGTCACCGCCGGGCCGCGCCGGCGCCGCTATGTTTCCGGCAGCGACAGGAACACCAGCGACATCTTCCCATAGTCGCGCCTGCTACGCACGCACAATGTTCCCAACGCATCCGGCAGCTCGATGTTCCGCTGGCAGCGAAGGACGATCTGGCCGGCCGGGGAGAGTTTGCCGCCCAGCGGGTCGAACAGCCGCCGGCACGCCTCCTGCCAGCGCCACTGTGCCGACAGCCGGTAGGGCGGGTCGACGAAGGCCAGGTCAACCTCCCCGCCCACCTCCTCCAGCCAGCCGGCGAGGTGCCGCAGGACGTCGCCGCGCCAGATCCGGCAGCGGTCGCCGACGTGCAGCGCGTCGATGTTGCGCCGCAGGCGGGCGATGGCGAGGCGGCTCCGCTCGGCGAAGTAGCAGCGCCCGGCCCCGCGGCTGATGGCCTCCAGCCCGATGCTGCCGGTGCCGGAGAATAGATCGACGACAACGGCGTCGGCGACGGCGCCGCCGAGAATGCTGAACAGGGCAGTCTTGACGCGGCTGGTGATCGGGCGGGTCCGCTCGCCCTTGGCGGCCAGCAGTGTCCTGCCCCGGTATTGGCCTGCTATGATGCGCACCGGCGAAATCCTGAAAGCCGCCCCAGCCGCCCCTGGGGGCCGGGCGGACGTCGAGTATGGCACCGGCGGGGGCTTATTTCCACCGGCTTGTAGTTTCGGCCGGCGCGGGCGCAAAAAGGTAGCCCCGGCCGAGGGGCGAGAAGCCGGGGCTAGGGGCATTGGTGCTGTCGGGAAACCCGCGGACAGGGCCAGGCCCGTCCGAAGGCCTCCGCAATTGGGCCAGCATGCGGTTGCCTTAGTTGCTATGAGGAGCATAAGATATGGGCCCGGGAGCGAGCGAATTCCGGTCGAAAGAACTTGTGAATTTGGACGGATCAGCCATGGGAACGAAAGTCGCGACAGTTGTGCTGGCGCTGGCGGTGGGATGGCTGGGCGGCTGCCAGGTCGGACCGGCTCCGGCCCGCAGCTCGGCGGCCACGGGCGACGAGAGCTTCAACGCGGTCTGGGACGCGGCGACCGAGGTGCTGCGGGAGTACCGCTTCGCCATCGATCGCGCCGACCGGCGGGCCGGCGTGATTTCCACCTTTCCCCTGCTCGGGCGGCACTGGTTCGAGTTCTGGCGGGACGACGCCGCCCGCCCGGGCGACGTCCTCGAGGGCTCGCTCCACACCATCTACCGGCGGGCCACCGTGACCATCCGCCGGGCCGAACCCCAGGCGGCGGCCGGCGCGGCCCTGGGAGCCTACTTGGCCGCGGTCGAGGTGCGAACTTCCCGCTCCGATCGCCCGTCCCCCCAGGTGACCAGCGCCTCCGAGGCGTTCGAAATGTTCCTCAGGCCCGAGAAGATGGTGCGGAGCGTCGGCGTCGGGGAGTCGGCGGAGCCCGCGGCGGCGAGGCCCGTGGACCTTGGCCGCGACGAGAATCTGGAGGAGATCCTGCGCGTTCGCATCAACGCCCTCGCGGCCAAGAAGCTGACGTTGTATCCGCGGTCGGCGATTACGGAGTGAGGGGCGGACGCCCGGAGCTACAGCAGATTGACGGGGTCGACGTCGACGATGAGTTCCGCGGCGACCTGCTTGGACAGCTCGTGCATCCGCCCGGCCAGGGCGCTTTGGAGGCGGCCCGGGCGGCGGCAGTGACAGTTCAACTCGAAGCGGAACTGCCCGCGGACCTTGAAGATGCCGGCCTGCATCGGCCCGATGAACTTCACGTCGGCCTCGCCGCCGAACAGCCCCCGCAAGTGCTCGGCGAGAATCTCGCCCCCGCGCCGCGCCCTGTCGGCGCTGCGGTGACGGGTGATGAACCGCACCAGGCGGACGAACGGGGGCATGCCGGCCGAGGCCCGCAGCGCCAGCTCGGCCTCGGCGAAGCCGTCGTAATCGTGCCGCAGGGCGAACTGGATGGCGGGGTCGGATGGATGCCAGGTCTGGACGACGACCTCGCCGCCGCGTTCGGCCCGGCCCGCCCGCCCGGCCACCTGTACGACAAGCTGGAAGGTCCGCTCGCCGGCGCGGAAGTCCGGAATGGCCAGGGCGGTGTCGGCGCTGACCACGCCCACCAACGTCACCTTGGGAAAGTCCAACCCCTTGGCCACCATCTGCGTGCCCAGCAGTATGTCCACCTCGCCGGCGGCAAAGCCGTCGAAGACCCGGCGGAACTGCTTGGGCGAGGTCATGGTGTCGCTGTCCATCCGGGCGGCGGCCGCCTGGGGAAACTTCCTGGCCAGCTCCGCCTCGATCCGCTGGATGCCCAGCCCGAACAGCAGGATTTTCCTGCCGCAGGCGGGGCACACCTCCGGCAGCTCGGCCGTCGCCTGACAGTAATGGCACATGGCCAGCCGGATCGCCTGGTGGAAGACCATCGGACGGGAGCAATTCTCGCAGCCCATCTGCCAGTTGCACGACGGGCAGAAGACGTAACTGGCGTAGCCGCGGCGGTTCATCAGCAGGATGGCCTGCTCGCCGCGGTCGAGCGTTTCCGCCAGCTTCCGCTGGAGCGTCTTGCCGATCAGCTCGACCCGGCCGGGGGTCACTTCCTTTCTCAGCTCGGACAGGTGCAGCTTCGGCAGGGGCAGGCCGCGGATCCGCCGCGGCAGCCGCAGCAGCTCGTATCGGCCCTGCCGGGCGTTGTGGAGGCTCTCCAGCGAGGGCGTGGCCGAGCCCAGCAGCACGGGCACGTTCTCGATGGCGGCCCGCTTGATGGCCACGTCGCGGGCGTGGTACCGCGGGACGGTGTCCTGCTTGTAGGAGCCCTCCTGCTCCTCGTCCACGACGATCAGCCCCAGGTTCCGGGCGGGGGCGAAGACCGCGCTGCGCGGCCCGATGACGGTGGTGGCGTGGCCGTCGCGGATCTGCTCGTACTGGAAGCTCCGCTGGGCGCCGGTCAGGCCCGAGTGCAGCACGGCCACCCGCGGCAGCCGGCGGGCCAGCCGCTGAACCGTCTGCGTGGCCAGGGCGATCTCCGGCACCAGCAGGATGGCCTGCCTGTCGGCGGCGATCACCTCGCGGATGGCGCGGAGATACACCTCGGTCTTGCCGCTGGCGGTGACCCCGTGCAGGAGCATCACTTGGAACGGCCCGGCCAGCCGCTGCCGGATGACGGAGAGGACCTGCTTCTGGTCGTCGTTGAGTTCGAACGGGTCGGCCTCGACGGCCTCGGACAACTGCTCCAGCGTCCGCGGGCGGTCTTCCAGGCGGACGAGATTGCGCTGGACCAGCCGGCGGACGGTGTCGCGCGAGGCCTCGCCGTGGGCCAGCAGCTCCTCCAGGTCCAGCGGCTCGATTCCCTGCTTGCGGGCCTCGTGGAGGCTGTCGAGCAGGCGGCGCTGCCGGGGGCCCAGGCGCCTGGGCCAGTCGGCGGGTCCTTCAAGGAGGTAGGCGACGGTCTGGCTCCGGCGGACGTGGCGGCCCACGGCGGCCGGCACCATCGCCGCCAGCACCATCCCCATCGGCGCCAGGTAATACCGGCTGATCCACCCGGCCAGCTCCCACAGCCGCTCGTCCAGTTGCGGCTCGGCGTCGAGGAGTTCGTCGACCGCCTTGAGTTGCCGGCCGCCGCCGCGGCGGTCCGATTCGACGACGAAGCCCAGGGATTTGCGGTCGCCCCGGCCGAAGGGGACGCGGACGCGAAGGCCGACCTTGGCCGCGCCCAAGCGGGGTGGCCAGAGGTAATCGTACGTTTGCCAGACGTTGGTCGCGACGGCGACGCCCACGACCTTTCCGCCGGGCGAGTCCACCTTGTCCTGGAAAAGCACGCTCACCGAGCCAATGGTACGCCGCGGCCGGACCGACGCCAAGAGGCCGGGTCAAGCGTTGAGATTCATCAGCCGAGCAGTTAAGCTCTATCGTGAGCTGGCCCGGCCGTTGGGTCCGGGCCGTGCGGGAGATCAATATGGCAACGGACGCCCCCGAAGAGCCGCAGCCGTCGTCCAAGGTCCTGGTCGTCGACGACAACGTTCAGAATCTCGAGCTGCTCATCGAGTACCTCCGGACCATGGACAACGTCGAGACGCTTACCGCCGCCGATGGCCTGGAGGCGCTGGAGACGGTCCGGCAGCAAGAGCCGGACCTGATCCTGCTGGACATCATGATGCCCAGGATGAGCGGCTTCGAGGTCTGCCGCAAGCTGAAATCCGCTCCCGAGACGCGCGACATCCCCATCATCATGGTGACGGCATTGAACGAGCTGGGCGACATCGAGCGGGCGGTGGAATCCGGCACCGACGATTTCCTCTCCAAGCCGGTCAACCGCCTGGAACTGATCACGCGCGTCAAGAGCCTGCTGCGGCTGCGGCATTTGAAGGACGAGCTGGAGCGGACGCTGGCATACCTGAACGATGTCGAGTCGGCCCCTCCGGCCCAGTGAGCTTCCCCGCCGGTTGCCGCGACGGGCACAAGGAAACACGCCATGAAGAGAATCTGCCTGTGCTGGTGTTGGGCGCTGGTCCTGGCCGGATGCGGCCTGCCGGCCCAGCCGCCGGCGCCGTCAGCGGCGCCGGGCGGGCCGTTGGAGATCGTCGACCGGGTTTCCTCCCGGCCGGGGCTCTGCGTCGTGCGGCTTTCCAACGGCATGACCGTAATCGTCGCCGAGAACCACAACGCCCCCGTGCTGTCCTGTCGGGCCTACGTCCGCGCCGGCGGGATGTACGAGGGAAAGTACCTCGGCTGCGGCCTCAGCCACCTGGTGGAGCACCTCGTGGCCGGGGGGGCCGAGCACGATAACGGCCCCGCCCAGACCCTCAAGGCCGAGCGGAAGCCGTCCAGGGAGGACAGCATCGGCGGGCAGGCCAACGCCTACACCTCGCTGGACCATACCTGCTATTACATTGCCGCCACCGCCGGCAAGGCCGACGAATGCATCGACCTTATGGCGAATTGGATGGTCCGCCCCGGCATCACCACCGACGACTTTCGCCGGGAGCACGGGGTGGTGCAGCGCGAGCTGGAGATGCAGGCCGATAGCCCGCAGAGCCAGCTCTGGCAGGCGCACGCGCGGAACTTCTACGGCACCCACCCGGCGGCGGTGCCGGTGATCGGCCACAAGGCGCCGCTGGCTGCCCTGACGTTCGAGGACGTGCTGGACTACCACGCGCGGATGTACGCGCCGCAGAACATCGTGCTGGTCATCGTCGGCGACGTGGACTCCGGCAAGGTGCTGGAGCGGGTGCGGACGGCCTTCGCCGGCCTGCCGGCCGCCAGGTTGCCGGAGCTGGCGCTGCCGCGGGTGCCGCCCGTCGCCGGCACCCGGCGCGTCGAGCTGTCCCACAAGGCGGTAACGGAGGCCGCCGAGCTGCTGAGCTTTCAGACCATTCCGCTGGTGCACGAGGACCTGTACGCCCTGGACGTGCTGAGCTACATACTGACCCAGGGCGAGTCCTCCCGCCTGGTCCGGACGGTGCAGCGGCGCGACCGGCTGGTGACCACAATCTCCTCTTCCTCCTGGACGCCCGCGTGGGGCAAGGGGCAGTTCACCTTCAGCTTTCGCTCCGCCCCGGACAAAGCCGACGCGGCCGAGAAGGTGATTCTGTCCGAGCTGGAAAAGGTCGTCGCCGAGGGCGTCGCCGCTGACGAACTGGACCGGGCCAAGCGGCAGAAAGTTGCGGACTTCGTGTATTCGCAGCAGACGGTGCAGAGCCAGGCGGTCACGCTGGGGTCGGATTACCTGACCACCGGCGACGTGGAGTTCTCGCGGCAGTACACCGACCGCATCCAGAAGGTCACGGCCGGGCAGGTTCACGCCGTCGCCCGGAAGTATTTTGACTTCGAGCGGATGGTGATTACGCGGATACTCCCGGCCGGCGCCGAGACGCCGACGACCGCCGCGGCCGAATCCGCCGAAAAGGCCCGGACTGCCTTCATCAGGTTGCCCAACGGTCTGCGGGTCATTCTGCATTCCAGTCCGACGGTGGACCTGGTCTCGATGACGCTGACCACCCGCGGCGGAGTGCTGGCGGAGACGCCCGGAACCAACGGCATGGGCGCGCTCATGACGGGCCTGTCGACCAAGGGCGCGGGCAAGCTTTCGGCCGAGGAGATCGCCGCTTTCTTCGACGGCGCCGGCGGCTCGATCGCCGGCCGCTGCGGGAACAATACCTTCTACTGGCAGGCAACCGTGCTGGCCGAGTCGTCCCCCGAGGCTCTCGGCATCTTCGCCGACGTGGTGCTGCGCCCGACGTATCCGGAAAAGGAGCTTGGCATCCTCCGCCCGATCCTGCTGGCCCGGATCGCCCAGACGGCCGAGCACTGGCACGGGCTGCTCAGCAAGCACTGGCGGCGCGACTTCTTCGGGCCCTCACCGCTGTCGATGCTGCCGATCGGCGACGCCGACGTCGTCAAGGCGGCGAGCCGCGAATCGATCGCCGGCTATCACGAGCAGAAGGTCAAGGCCGGGGCGTCCGTGCTGGCGGTCTTCGGGCGATTCGACGTGGACGAGACCGCCCGGGCCGTCAGAACGCTTTTCGCCTCCATGCCCCCCGGAGACAACCAGACGCCCGAGGTCGCCCCTCGCCCGGTCGCCGCCGCCGGCGAGCGCCACCTGCATTCCAGCAAGCTCAAAACCGTCGGGATCGTGGTGGCCGCCCCGGGGATGAAGTTCGCCGAAACGCAGGACCGGCTGGCGGTGACCGTTCTGGACACGATCATCAGCGGCTACCGGCTGCCGCGCGGCTGGCTGCACGACGAGCTCCGCGGCAAGAAGCTGGTGTACGTGGTGCACGCGTACAACTGGCCGGCCCTGGTGCCGGGGGCGTTCGTGGTCTACGCCAACTGCGAGCCGGAAAAGGCGGGCGAGGTCGCCGGCATCATCCGGACCAACCTCAAGAAGGCCTGTTCCTACGAATTCACGCGGGCGGAGGTGAACCAGGCCGTCAACTTCATCCTGACGGCCGATCTGCTGGACAACCAGGCGATGAGCGCCCTTTCCATGCAGACGGCGCTGGACGAGCTGTACGGGATGGGCTACGACTTCCGCAAGAAATACGAAAAGCTGCTTCGGGCGATCACGCCCGAGGACGTCTCACGGGTGGCCGGAAAGTATTTGTCCGGTGGGCTGGTCACGGTCATCGTAACGCCGAGGCCGGACCTGCTGGGCGGGCGGGGCGAATGATTGCGGCTTTCCCCTGCCGGTTTGAAGGGCTGGAATCAAGATATGGGTAGCGAAAAAAAGACCGAGGCACCGCGGCCGGATGAGCTGACCCGGATGCGGGTGAACGAGTTCCTGGCGGCCACCGCCTCCAAGACGCCCATCCCCGGAGGCGGCAGCGTTGCCGGCGTGGTGGGGGCCCTGGCGGCGGCGCTGGGAGAGATGGTGCTGGCGTTCACCCGCGGCAAGAAAAAGTACGCCGAATCGGAAGCCGTCCACGCGGCCCTGGCCAAGCGGCTGGCCCGGGCGCGGGGGATGTTCTCCGACCTGACCGCCGACGACGCGGCCGCGTATACGCTCTACCAGGAAGCAAACCGATGCACCGATGAGACGAAGGACAAGAAGATGGCGGCGGCGCTGGCGGCGGCGATCAACGTTCCCAGGGAGATGACCGCCCTGGCGCTGGCGGTGCTGGAGGATCTCAACAAGCTGGGCGAGAACTGCAACCCGTATCTGCTGACGGATCTGTCGGCCGGGGCGGTACTGGCGCAGGCGACGGTCCGGCTGTCCGACTACAACGTAAGGGTCAACGCCGCCAGCATGTCGGACAAGGCCGCCGCCGATGATCTTCGCCGGGCGTCGGCCCGGGACGTGCGGCGGGCGGGCGAGCTTTGCCGGGCGGCCGAGGAGATTGTCTCGAAGCACGTGTAAGATGGCCAGGGACTACGACATCGCCGAAAGCTCGGGCGTGTGCAGCCAGTGCCGGCGCCAACTGGCCGCCGGCGAGGAATACGTGGCCGTGCTGGTGGACAGGGGCGAGCTGTTCGGCCGCGATGATTTCTGCACGGCCTGCTGGGAGGCGGCCCAGGCCCAGCCGAAGGAGGCCTTTTGCGTCTGGCGCGGCCGCGTGCCCGCGCCGACCGAGCCCAAGAGCCGGACCGTCGACAATCAGGTGCTCATCGAATTCTTCAACAAGCTCGACGGATTCTCCGAGCCGGCCAAGGTGAATTTCCGCTTTGTCCTGGCGCTGATGCTCATGCGCAAGAGGCTGCTGGTGCACGAGGGGAGCAGCTCCGACGAAGCCGGCCGGGACGTCTGGAAAATGGTGTTCCGGCACGACCGAACGCCGGTGGAGGTGATCCACCCGGAGCTGGACGAGGCAATGATCGCGGAAGTGACCGCCCAATTGGGGGCTATTCTCGAAGGGCCGACATGAAAGCACATCCTTGCGCTCTGGTCGGGCTCGTTTTACTCCCGCTGGTCGTGTGCGGCTGCCCGCGCCGCCCGGAAGGGTTCGTTTCGCTGGAGACGCTGGTGGCCGAGCACAACGCCAATGCCCGGCGGGTCCCGCGGCTGTGGGCCCGGGCCAGGATGCGCCTGAGCTTCAGCGATGAGAAGGGAAGGAAGTTCTCCTGGGGGTCCACCTCGGCGCTGGCGCCTTCCAACGGCTACGTGATGTTATGGAAGGAGCCGCCGGCCTCGGCCGGGTCGCCGGAGAAACTGAACTTCGCTCTGATCGGGCGCGAGGTGGGGACGGAGCTGTTCCGCGTGGGGGCCGACGCGCGAACGGGCCTGTACTACCTCTGGTACAACTACGGCAATGAGGGGCAGGCCTGGTACGGCAGGCAGCAGTTCGCCGGCGCCCCGGACGTGGTGAGGATGCCGATCGATCCGCTGCAACTGGTCGAGGTGCTGGGCGTGACGGCGCTGCCCGAGCCCCGGGCCAGCGCGATGCCCGCGGTGGTGATGACGCTGGAAACAGATCCGTACGCGTACGTGGTGCGGTACCTCAGGCCCCAGCCCGTCACCGGGCACCTGAAGATCTGGCGGGAGGTGTATTTCCGCTGGGACGACAAGCGGCCGCGGCGCCCGTTCCGCGTCAAGCTCTTCGGCGCCGACGGCCTCTGCCGCGTGATTGCCGACGTGGGACAGTACGCCCCGGTCGCCTCGGACCGGCAGGAAGAGCCGCCTGCGATCATGCCAACCGATATTCGCATGAGCTGGCCGGCGATAAAGAACGTGCAGCCGGCAAGCTCGATCCACGTCCGACTCTCGGAGATGTCCACCACCAGGGACTTCAGCAAGGACGTGTTCGATTTCTTGTCGAAATTGCCCACGGGCCTGAGCGATCCGATCCAGGTGGATGAGGCGTACGGTCTCATCCGTATAGAGAGCGGGAGCCCGTGATCGGCCGGGCAGGAACATGCTGCGTCGCTCTGGTCCTCGCGGCCGCGACGGCCTCGGTGGGGCCGGCCGGGCAGGCTGAGCCGGTCCGCCTGCTGGGCGACGCCGAGGCGGCCTGGTTGATGGCCGCGGACAACGGCGGCTGCAAGCTCGCCGTCAAGCCTCTCGGAAAGCCCTGGCAGAGCCGCTGGGCCGGCCAGCCCGGCACGGTCTCCGCGGCAACGGCCGTTCGGGGCAGCGCCGTGCTGCTGTTCGCCAGAGGCGGGCACGTAAGGTACTTTGCCTACCAGCCGAAAGCCCAGCCCGGCACGAACGCGCCCAAAGAGCTTTGGCCGGAGGGGACGATCGCAGTGGCCGCCTGCCCCGCCGAGGCGGAGCAATTCGACGCGATGCTGGTGCTGGCCAGCAACGAAGAGGCCGCCTTCCAGTCCGCCGAGCCGGTGACGACCGTACCGGCGGCGGGCACGTCCCCATCCGCCCCGTCGGCTTCCCGACCCGCGCTGCGGCAGCCAGCGACGCCGGCCCGAAAGATTCGCAGCTCGCTGGCGCTGCTGCAATATGCCGGGCAGGAATGGGCGCTGCTTTCGGTCGTTCCGCCGCGCTTCGTTCGCAGGCCTTTCCAGGCACACCTGGCCGTGCGTCGCGGCATCGTCTACCTGCTGCTGGATCATCGGCCGGCGCCGACCTTGGTGGCTTTGGAGAAGGGGAGGTGGCGGCAGCTCGAGCTGCCGGCCGCGGTGGCCCCCTCCAGCCCCTTGGCGCTGATCTCGATGCCCGAAGGGATCGTGTTGGCGGTGTTCGATGAGGCCGGCCGCGCCGGCATTACGCGTCTGGCCGCAGGCAAGTGGACGGAACTTCAGCCCCTGCATCGCAACGGCCAGGCCGCCACCTGGGCGGCCGATGCCCGCCCCGCCGTCGCCCGATTGGGGCCGCGCCTGGCCCTGGCCTGGCGCGAAGGGGCAGACTGGCTCTTCGGCACCTGTGGTCTCGACGGCAAGCTCGACCAGACCCGCGTCGACGTCTTCGAGACCGGCTGGAACGCGGCGCAAGCGGCCGACATCCTCCAGAAATTCCTCACCGGCGTTCTGATCCTGACTATTGTCTTGATGTTCTGGCCCCGGCAGGCCTTCCGGACCGGGCCATTTGCCCTGCCGGCGACGATGGTGCCCGCCCGGCTGGACAGGCGGGGGATGGCGCTGGTCATCGACACGGCGCCGTTCGCGATCCTGGCCGTTCTCGCCGTGGGCGGCGTTCGCCGCGCGCCCTGGGGGAAGCTGCCGGAAGAGGAGCTTCTGGCTTGGCTGGTGTACGCGATGCTGATCTTTCTGGTCGTCTATCCGGCGTACTGCATTCTCATGGAGCAGATATGGGGGGCGACCGTGGGCAAGCGCGTCATGCGGCTGCGCGTCGTCGGCAACGGCGGCCGCAAGCCTCTGCTGCGGGAGGTCGCCCTCAGAAACGTCTCGAAGATCCCCGAACTCGTTGCGCTCACGGTGGTGATCCCACTGTTGTTTCCCGTTCTCACGCGGTATCGCCAGCGCCTCGGCGACAAGATCGCCTGGACGGCGGTCATAGACACCGAGCTGAGTTTGCCGCCGGAGCTCGTGCAGGAGGCCGGCGGCGAGGAACAGCCGTGATCGGCCCGGCCTGAGCGGGGCGGGCGGCAGACGGAAAGGAAACGGGAGGCCCCGGGGTCGGCATGGAAAAGCGTCTGCGGAAAACCCTGATTCTGGGCGTGAAGCTGCTGGTGGCCGGCGGGCTGCTGTACTACGTCCTGGGCAAGGTGCACTGGCGCGACTACGCGGTCACCGTTGACGGTGAGGAAATGGCGGTCTTCTCGACGCGCGCCGAAGACGGTCGGCCGGGCGAGTTTCAGGTCCGGGATGCCGACTCCGGCCGGCTGCGATGGCTCAAGGGCGACGCCTTCCGCCCCGTTTCGCTGCGGTCGGCCGACGGTGAGACGGTGATCGTCCGCGACTGCCGCCCGGATTGGAAATCCCCCAAAGAGTACTTCGTTCGGCTTCCGAGCGGCCGGACGCGGTGGATGGGCCTCGCGTCGCTGGTTCTGGCGGATGCTCACGTGTTGCGCAGGGGGTTTCTGAGCACGGTTCAGTCGGCCAGGCCTTTCCTGCTGCTGGCGGCCTTCGCCTGCTTCATCGCGCCCCGGTTCATCCTGTCATTGCGCTGGTGGTACCTGCTGCGGATCCAGCGCATCCGGATTCGGCTGTGGGAGGCGGTGCGGCTGACGTTCCTGGGAGAGTTCTTCAACTTCGTGGTTCCCGGCACGGTCAGCGGCGACTTGGTCAAGGCCTACTATGTCTCCAAGCATACGGACCGCGGGGCGGCGGCCCTGATCAGCGTTTTCGTGGATCGGGTCGTGGGGCTTCTGGAGTTCGCCATGCTGCCGGCCGTGGTCATGGTTGCCTTGTGGCTCGCCGTCGGCTGGAGCGACCGGCTCTTCATGCCCGCGGTGGTGGTGGCCGTGGTGCTGGCGCTGGTGGCGATGAGCCTGGCGCTGCTGCTGAGCCCGGCCCTGAGGCAGAGGCTGCGGCTGCGCAAGGTCTTTTCGCGGCTGCCGATGCAGCGGCACATCGACGTGCTGAGCGAGGCCGCCAACCTTTACCGCCGCCGCAGGGTGGTTCTGCTGAAGGCGGTGGTCATCACGTTCGCGGGGCAAGTCCTGTTTATCGCCGCGATCCTGCTGTCCGGCCTGAGTCTGGCGCTGCCGGTGCCGTGGTATGACTATTTTCTGTATGTTCCGCTGATCTACATCATCGCCGCCGTGCCGATCAGCCCGGGCGGACTGGGCCTGGCCGAGACCTTCTACGTGACCTTCCTCGTGCCGGCGGGGGCGGCGGCCAGCGAAGTGCTGGCGCTTGCGGTGGTCGTCAGGCTGATGCCGATGATCGTCTCGCTACCAGGGCTGGTTGTGGCCCTGAAGGGCCCGAAGCTCCCGGCGACCGAGCAGATGCAGGCGGCGCTGGCCGCTCGGCCGGACAAGTAGGCCCAGATCACTACCGCGACTTGGTCAAGTCGGCCTTGCACCTTGCCGAGAGAATGAAATGGTGAAAATGCGCCGCAGGATTGCGGGCGCTGGATTTTTTAGAGCCGGCGAGGTGCAATCATGCCGATCGTGCAGCAACTGGGACTGAAGGGAAGCGCGGAAGCCCTGACAGAGGCACTCCGCCGTCAAACGCCCGTTTTCATTACCTTTCGGGTCGGCCCAGAGTGGCATCATGGCCACAGCAGGATCATTCAATGCAAGGATGACAAGCTCTACCTGGCGTACCCGGATCTGGAGAAGGATCCAGCGCCCGAGCTGACGCAGAAGCTGGCGATCGGCGTCTCGTTCAAGATCAAACACCACAAGCACGTCTGCAATGTCGTCGTGGAAGATATAGGCTCCTTCAAGCTGGACGACGAGCCCGAGGTGCGCACCCTGCGCGTTTCCATCCCGCGGCGCATGCAGCGGATTCAACGGCGTGCCTACCAGCGCGTGGAGATTCCCAAGAATCACTCCGCCCTGGCTACCTTTTGGCGGGGCGGGGTGTTGGCCAAGCCCGCCCGCCGGCATGAGGCCGACCTGACCTGGGACGGCTGGCTGACCAATATCTCTGTCGGGGGGTTGCAGGTTCGGACCACCAACCAGCGTGCCCCGCAGATGGAGGAAGGCGACGTTGTCGGCGTTCGCATCGAGTTGAGCCAGGAGCATGGGCCGATCGTGGCGGATGCGCTGTTCCGGCGCCGAGAGAGCGACGATCGCGGGGTAACGCTCATGGGCTTCCAGTTCGTCGGCCTGGACCAGCACGGCGAAGGTCACGACACCTTGCTCCATATCAGCAAGGTCGTCCGCGAATTGCAGCGCTTTCAGGGCCGTCGCCGGGCCGACACCGTGGCCTGACCGCGGCCGTTGCATTCACCTTCCGACGCTCCTACCATCTCGGCATGAGTGGTGATCGCGCGCGCATGGTGTACGGTGTCTGGACGACGGCCTGGGGGCCGATGGGGGCCGTGGCCAGCGGGCGCGGCCTCTGCCGCGTGGTCCTGCCTCACTACCAGGCCGACGACCTGCGCGCCCTGCTGGCGTTTGAGCATCCCGGTTCGGTAGAGGCCGCCGATGCCTTTGGGGAGCTGGCCGAGCTGTCGCGGGCATACTGCAACGGCCGGCGGGTGGACTTCGCCGACATCGTTTGCGATCTCCCTTCCGAGAAGACATTCACGGGGAAAATCCTGCGCTGCTGCCGGCGGATACCCTACGGCCAGACGCAGAGCTACTCGTCCCTGGCGGCCGCCGCCGGCAAGGATGGCTCGGCCCGGGCGGCCGCGAGGGTCATGGGGAACAACCCCCTGCCGCTGGTAATTCCGTGCCATCGGGTCATCTACGCCAACGGGGGCTTGGGCGGATTCTCCGCCCCCGGCGGGGTCGAACTGAAACGCCGGATGCTGGCGCTGGAAAAAGCGCTGTAAACCGCCGGCCCGACCGAACCGGCCGTCAGCGCCGGCCGGTGCAGACACCCGCGCCCTCGCCGCCCTGATCCTTCTTAAGGGGTTTCTGTAAATAGGTTTACGTCGCCGTGCCTTGTCTTCGCACGGGACGGCCTCCGCCCGTCCGCAGCCCCCGGCCGAAAAACCTATCCCGCCGGCGTTGTATTGAGCTAGAATGAATCGTAGATTGTTATGGGCGGCAGGGAGGTGTCCCCGGCCGGCCCGAACAAGGGGTATGACACCAAAGGCGAGGTGCTGCAAAAGGGAGGCATTGGGACATGCGGAGGCTTGTGAGAATCTTCCTGCTCTTAGCCGTCTTTCTTGGCGGCTACTACCTCGGTGGCTTGCCCAAGAGCCCTGATATCTTCTCGTGGGCGCGCGGCGCGTATCACCGCGTCGACCAGGCCACCAATGAGATCGCCGTCAAGGCTCAGCAAGAGGACACTTCCGTGGTCGAGGCGGCCGCAGCCTACCTGGTCGGTCCGGCCGCTCACACCGACGGGGTCCGCGACTGATCGCACACGTCCAACCGGCTGCCGGCGATGCGCCGCCGCGGCGCGATCTGCCATACCTGCCCTGACCACTTCTGCCCAAAAACCCGTCGAATCAGAGCAAGAGCCCGACTTGAAAAGCGGTTGGAGACTACCTTACTACTTGAGCGTATTGTCAGGCAACACGCTCCAGGCGTCTGCCCCGTCCTAAGCAGCCAGACGACGCCGCAGCCGGCCGGGGGGATTACAGAAAAGCGTTAACTGCTCTAAGGCGGCTGGTGTTGGGCTTGAAGATGTGGACTGTTCAGGTAGCCTGAGCGCGTACGGCTTCCCGGGCGGCGGACGGGTGGGCACCAGCGCGGACGAAAGGGATCAGTCCTTCTCTCCCGGCTTCTGACCGTAGTAGCTGTCGGGACCGTGCTTTCGTCGAAAATGCTTCTCCAGCAGAGCCGGGGCGACCAGACGGGGATAGGGCTCGACGCGAAGGGTCTCACTGGCCAGACGCGCCAGGTGCTCCAGGATGGCCGCGTTATGGACGGCGCGCTGGCAGTCCGGGCCCCAGGCGAACGGGCCGTGATCGAAAACGAGCACGGCCGGGAATTCCGCGGCGTCGAGCCTGGCGAATCGCTCCACGATGACCTTGCCGGTGTTGGCCTCGTAGTCGTTCTGGATTTCCTCGACGGTCAGGGACCGCGTCAGCGGCACCGGCCCGTGAAAATAGTCCGCGTGCGTGGTTCCCAGAGGCGGTATCTCGCGTCGGGCCTGGGCCCAGGCGGTGGCGTAGAGGCTGTGGGTGTGGACGATTCCGCCGATGGACTGAAATGCCCGGTACAGCTCGACGTGCGTGGGGGCGTCGGACGAAGGCCGCAGCTCGCCCTCGGCAACGGCGCCCGTCTGCAAAGACAGCACCACCATGTGCTTTGGCTTCATTCCCTCATACGGCACGCCGGAGGGCTTGATGACGACGTGGCCGGAGGCGCGATCGACCCCGCTGGCGTTGCCGAAGGTCTCGACGACCAGACCGCGCCGCAGAAGCTCAAGGTTTGCCTGGCAGACCTGCCTTTTCAGTTCGTCCAGCACGACTGTATTCCTCAGGGATTGACAATTGCCTTGACCACGCCGTCACGGTACCCCGCGGCCGTCTCATACGCCTGCTGGACCTTCTCCAGCGGCCAGCGGTGGCTGGCCAAGCGGCCGAGGGGGAGCTTTTCGTGCAACGCCCGCCGCAGCGCCCGGGCGAAGGTCCGGTTGGCCCGGCGGATCATGAGGACGTCCAGCCCCTTGCGCCGCGCGGTCGAGTGGCGGAAGGTGAGCCTGTCCTCGGCGGGGATGCCGACCACGCCCACCCGGCCGGAGGGGGCGGCGATCTCGATCATCTGATGGAACGTCTGGTCCTGGCCGGCGCACTCGAAGACGAAATCGGCCCCGTGCCCGCCGGTCAGGTCCTTGACGGCGGCGGCGACGTCGTCGCCGGTCGGGTTGAACGTGTGCGTCGCCCCGAGCTGGCGGGCCATCTCCAGGCGGTAGTCCAGCGGGTCGGTGGCGATCAGCGGCGCCAGACCACTGCGCGCCAGCAGCATCACGTGCGTCAGCCCGATCGGCCCGACGCCCAGCACCGCCGCGGAAGCCCCACCGCTGATACCCACGCGCTGGAGCGAGTAAACGGCAATAGCCAGCGGCTCCAGCAGCACCGCCGCCTCGTCTTCGATCTCCCCCGGCAGCGGCTCGCACAGCCGAGCCGGATGAACCATGTACTCGCTCAAACAGCCGTCCTGGGGCGGCAAGCCCAAAAAAGTATGATACGGGCAGACGTTGGGCTTGCCCGCCAGGCACCAGCGGCAGCGCGTGCAGTTGATCGCCGGCTCGACGAAGACCCGCCGGTCGAGAAGAGACTCATCCGCCCCGGGGCCGACCTCCTCGACCACTCCGACGCATTCGTGGCCGGGGACGAACGGCCCGCCGGCGTCCTCGATCGTGATTCCGCCGATGGCGCCTTCCCTGAACATGTGCAGGTCCGAGCCGCAAACGCCGACCGCCCGGACGCGGACCAGCGCCTCGCCGTCGCCCGGCGACGGCGCCGGCACGTCTTCAATCTCGAACCTGCCCGGTGCTTCCAGAACAGCCCGCTTCATTGGTTGGTTTCTCCGACGAGGATTGCCGCGCGCGATCCTCGCAATAGCCCTTTAGGAGTACCGGTGCTCCGCACAATAGCAATAGCAGCGCGGCGATAAGACCGGTAGGTGTCGCGTCCCGCATGCACCACCCTCGGATCACTGCTGAAAAGACCATCGCCGCCGCCAGGATTACGATTGCCCCCGCGATCATCTTCATCGCCGACTCCCCTTTCCAGTCTCCGGATCACTTTCTCGCCTTCGCACGGATGCCGAGGAGGCTTTTCATGACGCCGTATAGATTCCCAATCCACTGGCTGGTGCCGAACGCATCGTGGAGTTGTTTGTAGAGCCCGTACAATTCCTTGTAGACGGCATGGGCGGCGGGCTGGGGCCTGTAGACCTTTGCCTTCAGGCCGGTCATGGCCTTCTGGGCCCGGGCGAAATTGGCGTGCCCGCCGGCCCTCTTGCCTGCTACCACCGCGCCCGCGACGGCCGCGCCCAGTGCACACGTCTGTGACGAGCGCGAGATCTTCATCGGCCGGCCGGTTACGTCGGCGTAGATCTGCATCGCCAGCGGGTTCTTCTCGGCGATCCCGCCGCAGTTGACCACGTGGCGGACCTTCACGCCGTACTCCTCGAAGCGGTTGATGATCGTCAGCGCCCCGTAGGCCGTCGCCTCGATCAGGGCGCGGTAGATCTCGGCCGGGCTGGTGTAAAGCGTCTGGCCTAGCAGCAGGCCCGTGAGTCGCTGATCGACCAGGATGGTGCGGTTCCCGTTATTCCAGTCCAGCGCCAGCAAGCCGGAGGCGCCGGGCGCGATCTTGGCCGCGGCCCGGGTGAGGGCCTGGTGCGAGCCGGCCTTCCTGCCGCCGGGGGCGATGTAGTTGACGAACCAGTTGAAGATGTCGCCGACGGCCGACTGCCCGGCCTCCAGGCCGAAGTAGCCCGGCAGGACGGAGCCGCGGACGATGCCGCACAGGCCGGGCACGTCGGCCAGGGGCTTGTCCGTCGGCGCCACCATCATGTCGCAGGTGCTGGTGCCGATGATCTTGACCAGCACGGCCGGGGCGATGCCCGCGCCGATGCCGCCGAGGTGTGCGTCGAAGGCTCCCACGGCCACGGGAATGCCGGTCGGCAGGCCCAGGCGCCCGGCCCAGGCCTGTGTCAGCCCGCCGGCGGCGGTGTCGACCGCGCAGGCCTTCTCGCGCAGACGCGATCGCAGCGCCGCCAGCCTGGCATCGAGCTTGCCCAGGAATGCCGCGTCGGGATAGCCGCCCCAGTCGTCGTTGTACATGGCCTTGTGGCCGGCGGCGCAGACCCCCACGGTCAGCTTCTCCGGCGATTCCGTTCCCGTCAGCATCGCCGGGATCCAATCGGCGATCTCCACCCACATGTGGGCGGCCCGGAAGACCTTCGGCGCCGTCCGCAGGCAGTGCAGGATCTTGCTGAAGAACCACTCGCTGGAATACGTGCCGCCGCACTTGGCCAGGAAGTGCGGGCGGAGCCTGCGGGCCCGAGCCGTGATCTGGCCGGCCTCGGCGACGGAGGTGTGATCCTTCCACAGCCAGGCCATGGCCGCGGGGTCCCTGGCGAACTCCTTGTGAAAGGCCAGCGGCTTGCCCTCGCGGTCGACCGGCAGGGGGGTGCTGCCGGTGGTGTCGACGCCGATGCCGATGACGTCGGCGCGGCGGAAGCTCTTCGATTTTCTCCGGGCCTGCGCCAGCGCCCGGCGGACGGACATCTCGGCGCCCCTGACGTAATCGGCCGGGTGCTGACGGGCCAGGTTCGGGTCGGCGCTCAGGATCACCCCCTCCGTGCCGTGCTGATAATTCCACACGGCCGTGCCGACTTCACGCCCGTTCGCGGCGTTCACAACCAGAGCGCGGACCGAATTGGTTCCGAAGTCCAGGCCGATTGTAAACTTCGCCATGCCCGAGCCCTTTCCTGTGCAAGCGGCGACCCGCAGGGCACGATCATAGATGAATGCCTCCGGCATTTCCACAAACGCGGGGCCCGCCCACTCCGGTCACAAGCAAAGCCCGCGGAGCCGTCCGTGGGCTTTGCCGGAGCCGGCGGTTGCTCGCCTGGTTGCGGCTATCTGCGTTTCTTGTCCGCGGGCAAGGGGAAAGGCAGGTCCGGGTCCCACCGGCCGGTGGTGTTCTCGGCGGTGAGGACCTCGAAGCCCAGGTAGTTCCCGAAGGCCTCCCACAGGACGTTGCCCACGCGGGCGCGGTTCATGGCCACGTGGTGCGGGAAGTGCCGCAGCAGGACGTTCTTGTACAGCCTGGCCAGCCTGGGGATTCGCACCCAGCCGTAGGCGCCGAAGGTCTTGGCCTTGCTGGCCTCCACGGCGCCCTCGGCCAGGGCCACCTTGAAGCGGCCGTCGTTGTCCTGCGTCGCCCGGCAGAGGGTGACGGGCCCGTCCTTCATGACGAACTCGGTGACGCCCATGGCATTCTCCTCCCCGACCGTGGCCGCGAGCATCCCATGGCAGCCCATCCTGGGCTTGGTCTTGGCCCAGGAGATGGGAAAGACCCCGCAGTGCCAGCAGTTGACCAGCTCGGGGTCCTCGTTGTGGAGGTTGTTCCAGTCGGCCAGGGAGGATGGGCCCCCCGAGGCCAATTGCAGCGCGTGCATGGACAGCGCGCCCATGATGTCGGACTCGCACGCAGAGGGTATGCCGCGGTCGTTGAAGCGGCCCATGGTCGTGCACGGGCAAATCCCCAGGTTCTCCTGGATGCTGTCCCAGCACTGGACCGCCAGGGCGTCCAGTTGCTTTTCGGCAATGAACTTTTTGAGGAAGATTTCGAGCTTGGCGATCTTGACCAAGGGCTCTTCGGCCACCGCCGAGCAGTCGATGGTCTTTTTCATCTCGGCCAGGACGCGCTTGACGGCGGCGCCTGTCTTCATTCGGGCCACGCCGCCGATGACCTCCGACAAATCCAGCGTCACCGTGGACACGCCCAGCTCCTGGAGGGCCTTTTCGCTGTAGCGGCAGGTCCAGAAGGCATCCGGCCTGGCGCCGATCTGCCCGTATCGGGCCCTGCGCAGGCCGTCCACCACGCGCACGACGGCCAGGAAGCGGTCGACCGTGTCCTTGAAGCTCTTGTCCGTGGGGAAGCACACCGGCACTTCCGGCACGGAATAGGCGAGCCCCAACTGCCGCAGCGCCTCGCCGATGGAGAGCAGCCCGCAGAAGCTGTCCCGCCGCTCGGTGGTCGGCGTCAGGGCCTCTTCTTCCTGGCAGCCGAAGATCAGGATCGGAACCCGCCGGCCGAACTCCTTCAGCGTCAGCGCCACTCCCTGCTCGTCGCCGAAGTTCATCGCCCCCACGACCACCGCCTGCACGCGTTGTTCGTGGAACATGCGCCCGACCTTGACCGCCTCTTCCAGCGATTCCACGCAGCCGACCTTGGTATCCCGCTCGGACGGCACGACCACCCGGACGCCGGCGTCCTTGAGGGTGCGCAGGGTGTCTTTCCGCATCTTGGCGGCCAGCGCATCTGAAAAGAAGCCGCGATTGGCCGGGATCAAACCGATCGTTAGCTTTTGCGGTCGCATGCAGGACCCTTTCCAATGGATAGTCTCGGACTTTCCGCGCCGGAGAACATGAGAACCGAATTGCGGGCAGGCTGCAACCGTCAAAAAGCTGCTTGTCGCCCGCGGGGGGCTAGCTGCGGGCTGCTTCGGTGGCGATGTCGCCGTAGGTGACGATGCGGTCTTTACCGCGGTCCTTTGCCGCGTACAGAGCCTGGTCCGCCATTGCCACCATGGCGTCGGCCGAGACGGCCCGGTCCGACCGCAACGAGGTGACGCCCATGGAGATGCACACGCCCCCTCCGTTCGACGTGTAGTGCTGTGTGCCGGCGCTGAGCTGACGGCGAATGCGGCTACAGACGTTGACCGCCATCTGCATGGAAGTGTGCGGCAGGAGCAAGACGAACTCGTCGCCGCCGTAGCGAGCGGCGCTGTCGCTGGTGCGGAGATTCGACCGAATCACCTCTGCGGTCGCTATCAGAATCCTGTCTCCGCTCTGGTGCCCGAGGGTGTCGTTGAGTTGCTTGTAGTTGTCGATGTCGCACATCGCGCAGGCAAGATCATACTCATAGCGGACCGCCTCGCCGTAGCAGCGCTGTAGCGTCTCGGAAAAGGCGCGGCGATTGGCCAGCCCGGTCAGATGATCCGTCTTTGCCATGTCCTCGAGCTTCATCAGCGACTCCTGCAACTGGAGGTTCTTGACGCGGATCTCGTCCAGAGAGGCCTCCAGCTCGGCCTGAAGGCGGACGTTCTCCTGCTTGATTCTGTGCAGGCGGACGTTCTTCTCGATGGTGAGCGGCAAGGCCGACAGGTAGTCGCCGGCCTTCACGACGTAGTCGGCAGCGCCGTGGCGAATGGCCTCGGCCGCGGTGGCGGAGACCTTCTCGCCGGTTACGACGATTACCGGCAGGTCGCTGGCGGCGCACATCCAGTCCAGCAGCTCTATCCCCGCGACATCCGGCAGATTCAGGTCGAGCAGGACGATGTCGAAATTCCGCAAGTCCTGGGCCATGCACTGGCTGCCGGAGTCGACCGCGATGACTCGAACGCCGTCGCCGCCTTTGAAGTGCCCGCGCAGGGTCTCGTAGATCAGTTCCCGCTGATCCGGGTCATCCTCGACGGCGAGCACGCGCAGCGCCATTGCATCCGCCGTCGATATCGAACTGTGTTTCTGGCCGGACATCGGAGCAGATTAAGCGTGCTTAGCTGAACCTCCCTCCGCCCGGGCGGGCGTGCCGGAATGTGCCGCTGCTCGCGCCGTCATCGGTTCTCCGAACGCTCGCCAACGCCCGCATATTTGGTTTCGTCGCCTTCGGCATCCTGAGGCGAATGCTCCATTGGATATTCCGCGCAGCGGGCGCTGATGGCCACGTGAAAGGTGGAGCCCTCTCCCGGGGTGGAATCCACCCACACGCGGCCGTCGTAGCCCGAAGCGATGCTCCTGACCAACGCCAGACCCACGCCCTTGCCGGGCACGCTGGCTGCCGCGGCAGTGGCGGCGCGCCGGAAGACGTAGAAGATGTTTTCCCGATCCTCGGGGGCGATGCCCGGACCGTTGTCGGCCACGTCGAACACGTACATGCCGTCGGCCTGGCGGCAGTTGATGTCGATCTTTCCGTCCGTCCGGCTGCCCATGAACTTGATCGCGTTGTCCAGAAGGTTCTGGAACATCTGTCGTATGCGTTTGGGCTCCACGGTGAGCGTGGGCATCGGCGGGTGAATCTTCAGCTCGATGTTCTTGGCTTTCAACTCGTACTCGAATGCCCCGCGCAGGTCCTCCAGAAACGCGCCAAAGTCCACCACCTTCCGGGCTTCACACTGGGTCCTGATCTGGCTGAGCGTCAGCAGCTCCGCGATCAGCTCCGACTCCAGCTCGACGTTGGCCTGGATGCGTTGCAGATGGTGAAGCGCCTGCTCGGGCAATTGATCGCGCCAGTTCGTGGTGATCATCGCGGCCATGCCCGTGATGTTCCGCAGCGGGGCGTTCAGGTCGTGGCTGACGGCACGCAGGAAGTCCTCCTTTTCGGCCATTTCTTCCCGAAGTCGGCGGTTGACTCGTTCCAGCTCGCCCGTCCGCTCCGCGACCTCTCGTTCCAGCGACTGCTTGGCCTCTTGAAGTTGCCGCCGTGAGGCGTGCAGGCTCTCGGCCATGCTATCGAACGAACTGGCAAGTTCCCCGATTTCGTCCCCGCGGGAACTGTTGACCCGAACGGAGAAATCGCCCTTGGCCAGTCGGCACGTCGCGCCGAGCAGGTGGCGGATGGGGCAGACGATCAGGCGCCAGACGAGCAAGTGTCCCAGTGGGATCATGCAGAAGATGATGGCCGCAGTTATCAGAAGTGCTCGCCGCTGGAGACCGGCCATGATCGCGGCCGTACCTTCCGTGTCCAGGATGAGCCTGACCGCGCCGACGAGTGCCTCCGGGCCCGTGCCCTGGGACAGTGATACCGGCCGACCCACCTCCAGAAAGTTGCCGCTCCTTTTGAGCACATAGGACAGACTGACGGGTTGGCCGGTCGGAGTGCATCTCCGACCGCTGGGGTGTATGCGGTTCACTTCAGCGAGCAGGCCGCCCCTGGGGCCAAGCACTTCGATACAGTGGGCGTTGGGGTATTGTAGAAGGTCCATGGAAAGCTGCTGGAGCGCTGGCCGGTCTTGCTCGCCCAGGGCCGGACGCGCCGCCACCGCAAGTCCCCTGGCAAGCCCCTCGGCCCGGTAGCGATCGTTCTGTTGCAGTATCTGTGCCGTGACCGAGCAATACAGCCACTCGCTGCCCGTGGCCGTGGCCAGCACGACGACGGTCAGCACGAGAACCGATTTTGACTGTAGCCCTATCTTTTTTTGCAGCATAGCTTTATGACCGTCATTCGAGGGACGGCTGTGCATTCGCACTCGCTGGCGCGAGCGCATGCGGCTCCGTCAGGCCGCGTTATAGGAGGGTATCGGCACTGACACCCGGCCGCTTGCGTAAGGAAAGCTCAACATAAGGTTTATCTAATTGCCCCCCAGGTGCTTGCGTCGGTTGGCGGCGGTGAGCTGCGGGCCTGCCCGGGTGCCCATGCCGGCCCGGCCGGGCTGCCCGGCGTGGCTTTTGCCGGAATTTGGGCTTGTCAGATTCGGGTTTTTCGGGTACAAATATGTGTAGTGGTTAGCCGCTCGAAGGCGGAGGAGCTAACCCCGCTCGTCTAGAGTCCCTGGTCATTTCGGGACAGCTCGAAAAGCTTGAGGATAGTGTCCGGAGGAGACAAAGCTCAGATGCATGTGGGAGGCCCGCCATACGTGCAGGATTATCGCTCCGGCGGGGTCCTGATCGGCAAGAGCCGACTGTATCAGCATGTGGTTACGGTCGGCGACGCCGTCGCCACCAATGACTGCGTGGTCTTGCTGGAAGGCGAAAGCGGCACCGGAAAGGAACTTCTCGCCCGGCGGATCCACACACGTTCGAAGCGGAAGAACGCTCCGTTCATCCCCGTCAACTGCGCCGGAATCAGTGAAACCCTCTTTGAAAGTCAGTTCTTCGGGCACGTCAGGGGCGCGTTCACCGGGGCGATCTCCGAGACCCTCGGCGTGGTGCGGGCGGCCGAACACGGCACGCTGCTACTGGACGAGGTCAGCGAGATCCCGTTCCACTTGCAGGCAAAGTTCCTGCGACTGCTTCAGGAGCGGGAGATCGTACCCGTCGGCGGGTCTCGACCCATCGCTGTTGAGGTGCGGTTCATCGCTTCGACGAATACCAACCTCCGCCGGCAGATGGAAGACGGGCGCTTCCGCCCCGACCTGTACCACCGCCTCAACATCGTTCGCATCGAGATTCCCCCGCTGCGCTCCCGGCCGGAAGACGTGGACCTGCTGCTTGACTGGTACCTGGAGGTGTACGCCCGAGAGTACGCTATGCCCAGGCGGGCGCTGGGAGAGGGCATTCGACGGCAGTTGAGGGAGTATAGCTGGCCGGGCAACGTCCGCGAACTGTGCAGCTACGTGGAGCGGCTGTACGCAGCGGACCTGCCTCCGCTTCCGCCGACAGTGATGGGTTGGGACGAGCGGTGGGCGGCGGCTCCGGCTCCCAGAGAGCCCCAGCCGGGCCGGATCACCGAGATCATCGATCCGCCCGCAGTGATCACGCTGGAACAGGCCGAGCAGGCGGCCATTATCCGGGCACTGAAGTACACTGGTTGGAATCGCTCGGCTGCGGCCAGGCTCCTGTCCGTGCACCGGTCCACGCTGTTAAGAAAGATGCGTCGATACGGCCTGGCCGATGAGTGAGTCTCGGGGCCCCTCCGCGGCCGGGAATGCAGCCTCATCATTGCCGCACGGGCGCACCGGCAAATGACGGCGGCCCGCGGATTCGGCTTCAGCCTCGGGGGACGTGGCCTACGGCTGAGTTCCAGGGAAGCACCTGCAACCGGCGCCGCAAAGCGCGCCAGGAGGCGCATCAGAAGGCGACAGCAATCGTCGCGAATTGCGTCACCCGCCCTTTTGGTTCGAGACGTTGCAGCACACGTCGAGCGCCGCCGTAAATCGTAAAGCTCCTCTAGAAAGACAAATGCAACCACAAATCGGGAGGGCGGGGGTCCCTGGCATTCCAGTTGTATATGATAGAAATGGAGGGAGGGAGCAACTGTGCCGGGAAGTCGGAGTGATAGGCAGCGCGCGAAGCGCACAGAGAGAGTGTGCATCGTGATGGCCTGCCGTGACGCGGGCGAGGCCGCCCAGGTAGGCCAACAGCTTTTGCAAGTGAATAGCGGCTGTCTGATGACCTATCGTAAGGCCGAGGACGTCCTCCTCAACTCTCCGACCGCAAGGGTGGCACTGATCATCCTGGCGAACATTGATGATCCTCAAACGATAGGCACGGCTCTGAAATGGATGCGGCGGCGCTGGCCCCGCTGTCCTGTCGCCGTCGTTGGCGATGCGGGCGGCCGGGAGCTGGAGATCGCCGCCAGAGAAGGCGGCGCGAGTTACCTGGCCCGTCCGGTCAGCTCGGAGGAGTGGGCGGCCATGGTGACCCACGTCCTGCGCGTGCCGGGTCGAGTGGCAACGGAGGATGAGATCGGTTAGGGAGCTGACCTCGCTGTGCCAACAACGCTTAGGTTTGGCCGAGGAGCCTGAAGTCAAGTCCGACGCGACGTCGGCAAAGGAGGTTGTTCATGCGATGAGCCTCAGACGAGGAACCTCATCTTACGACGATGTGGCCTGGGCGGAGATGAGCGCCCGCCCGATGTGCCCACCTGTCCTCCAGGTGATTGTCAGAGGTTCCTCACGGTAGGGGTCGAGGGCACCACAAGCGGCCTGGTGGAGACGAGCGCCCACCAGCAAAATCTCCGCTACTCCTCCGGCGGGGACAACGCTAGGAGCCTCAAAAAGTGAGGGGACCTCTACCAAGGCGAAGGGCGATGGCAGTGCCTTGAGCAAGCACTGTCTCGCCCCTTTTTTTGCGCCGACCGAGCCGCCGCCGGAAAGCTCCCCGGGGCCGAGCCAGGAAATCTGCACCGGAGGCTCGATGCGCCCGCCGCGGGAGGTTACCCTGGCGGTCGGCATGGCCCGGCTGCTGTCGACAACGCTGACCCAGCGCATCCTGGCGCTGGCGGCCTTGGCTGTCGGACTGGGGTACATCGAGGCAGCCGTCGTGGTGTACCTCCGCGAGGTCGTCGCCCCCGTCCGCCAGGAGCATTTCCCCGACGCCGTTCGGGAGCCGCTGCCGCTGCTGTCGCGGGAGCAGTTGCGGCAGGCCGGGCCCCACGCAGAGTCCCTTCTGGCCTTGGAAGCGGTGCGCGAGGTGGCCGCCATCACCGTGTTGCTGGCCGCGGCGTATGGCATCCGGCGCCGACGCGGGGAGCTGGCGGCCTTCTTCCTGCTGGGCTTTGCGGTGTGGGACATTTTTTACTATGTGTTCCTGAAGCTGTTGGTGAACTGGCCGGCGTCGCTGGGCACGTGGGACATCCTGTACCTCATTCCCGTCCCGTGGGTGGCGCCGGTATGGGCCCCGCTGATGGTCTCGGTGACGCTGCTGCTGGTGGCACTGGTCCTGCTGAGGGGGCGCGGCGACCGGCGCGTTCCGGCCGATCGGGCGGCCAAGGCGGCCCTGTTGATCGCGGTCGGGGTGGCGGGGGTATTGGCCAGCTTTTTTCTCCGGCTGGGCGAGGCGATGGAACGGGTGCCCCAGCAGTTTGACTGGCCGCTCTTCCTGGCCGGCTGGCTGCTGGGCGTGGCCGGCGTGGTCTGGTTGCTGAGCCGGCCCTCACCGTTGCACCGCTGAGGTCGGCTGCTTCGGCCGGGCCGAGCGAAGGCGGAACACCTGCCTGTGCTCGTTGGTGATCAGCAGATCGACCGCGGGCGCCCCGTCGGTCCAGCAGATGGCCTCGGCCTGGCCCAGCGCGGCCGTCCGCTTCCGCGGGGCAGCGCGGACGGCCTGGACCGGCCCGGCCTCGCGCGAGGTCGTGCCGGCGCCGGCGACCACCTCTTCCAGCGCCTGCGGCAGGTCGTACACATAGACTCCCGTATATGCAAGAACCGCAATGTGCCGGCCGTCCGGCGAGATGTCCGCCGCCGTCACCCACTCTGCCTCCGGCAGCAGCCCCAGGTATTCGGCCTCGGCGGTCCGCCCGGCCTGCCCGTCCAGCCGCACCCGATACACTCGCGCCTCCAGCGACTGCTTGGTGATCAGGTAGGCCCAGCCCTTGCGCACGAACATCGCCTCGCAATCGAACGGCCCGTGCCCGCGGCCGTAGCGGAACCGGCACGTCTGTTCGACGGCGGCCGCGGCCGTTCCGCGCGGGTCCGGCTCGCCCAGCACGTAGATCGTCAACACCCGCCGCTTGCGTCTGTTGTCGCCGACGTCGGCGACGTACAGCTTTCCGCTGTCGTCGGCGGCGATGTCCTCCCAGTCGACGTTCTGCGCTCCGACCAGCCTGACCGCCCGCAGCAGCTCGCCCGCCGCGTTGATCGCGAACACCTGCGGCGGATTGCCCGAGTCGTTCATGGTCCAGTACACGCCGCGATGCCGGCGGCTGGCGACGATGCCGGAGGACTCCCCGATCGCCGGATATGCCAGCCGGCCGACGCGGACGGGCCTGCCCAGAGATTCCGCCGCCTCGACCGTGGGCCGCCGCGGAGACTCCGGGCGGGCCGCCGGTCTCAGCGGAAGCAGCGCGCACAGCCCCGCCCCGATGACGCTCAGGCCGAACAGCAGCTCAAGCCGACGCCGCGGTTTCATTGGATCGCTCCCATCGGCCGGTTCGCTCGGCTGTGGCGCGGGATGGCTTGCGGCGCGACGGAACGCGCCGGACTTGGCGTGCGTGCGGGCCGCCCCTAGGCGACGATCTTGGTGATGCGCACCTCGGTGTATTTCTGCCGGTGCCCCTTGCTGCTGCGAATGCCTTTCCGGCGCTTGTACTTGAACACGCGCAGCTTCTCGCCCTTGAGAACGGGCTGATGCACCTCGGCGACGACCTTGGCCCCCGCCACCAGCGGCGTGCCCACCTTGACGTTCTCCCCGTCGGCCACCAGCAGCACGCGAGAGAACTCGACGGCGTCGCTGGCGGCGGCCGGGCGCCGCAGGTCGACCCGCACCAAGTCGCCTTCACTGACCTTATATTGCTGACCTTCGTCTTCGATGATCGCGTACACGAGCTGTCGTCCTTCCACCTGCGCGGCGCCGGGGGCCGCCGCTGGGAATGCGTCATTATCGCCAACCGCGCCGGATTGTCAATCACCTTGCGCATCTCTTGCCAGCCCTGCCAGATTCACGATCAGCGCCGCCGAGGCGGCGATGCCGCCGTAGAACTGCTCCAGCCGGAAGTGCTCGTTGGGTGCGTGCAGGTTGTCGTCCGGCAGGCCGAAGCCCATCAGGATCGGGTCCACCTTCAGCACCCGCTGGATCAGCTCGGTGATGGGCACCGACGCGCCGTTGCGGACCAGGGCGACCTCGGCGCCGAAGGCGTCCTTCAGCGCCCGCTTGGCGGCCGCCACGGCCGGCGAGTCCAAAGCCGTCAACACCGGCCTGGCCTGGGCCGAGACCTTCACGCTCGCCCGCACGCCCGCCGGCGTGTTCTCGGCCACGTACCGCTCGAGGCTTTCTACGGCCTTTTCGGGCCGTTGGTTGGGCACGAGCCGCATGGAAATCTTGGCCGTGGCCGAAGCGGGGATGACCGTCTTGGCACCCTCGCCCTGGTAGCCGCCGACGATGCCGTTGCAGTCCAGCGTCGGCCGGGCCCAGCGCCGCTCCAGCACCGGCAGGCCCCGCTCCCCGCCGGCCGGGTCGGCCCCGATGGCCGCGGCGTACGCGGCCTTGTCGAACGGCAGCTCCGCCCAGGCCCGCCGCTCGGCCGCGGTCAACTCCACGACGTCGTCGTAGAAGCCCGGCAGCGTCACCCGCCCGCGCTCGTCGTGCATGCCCGAGAGCATCCGGGCGACGGCGTTGAGCGGGTTGACCGCCGCCCCGCCGTGGACGCCGCTGTGCAGGTCCTCGCGCGGGCCCGCCAGCGTCAGCTCCACGTACGCCAGCCCGCGCAGCCCGTACGTCAGCGTCGGCAGCCCCGCCGCGAAGAAGTCCGAGTCGCTGACGACGGCGAACTCGGCCGCCAGCTCCGCCGCCGCGCCCGTGACGAACCGCTCCAGCTCCGGCGAGCCGATTTCCTCCTCGCCCTCGACGAAGAAGATTACCTCCAGCGGCAGCTCGCCGCGGGTGGCGAGGATGGCCTCGACGGCCTTGACGTGGGCGAAGAGCTGGCCCTTGTCGTCGCTGGCGCCGCGGGCGTAGATCCGGCCGTCGCGGATTGCCGGCTCGAACGGGGGCGTCTGCCATTGCTCCAGCGGGTCGGGCGGCTGGACGTCGTAGTGGCCGTAGATCAGCAGCCTCCCGGCCGGCCGGTCGCACGCCCGCCGGGCCAGCAGGATCGGATGCCGCCGCCAGGGGCGAAGCTCCGCCGAGAAGCCCAGCCCGCGGAGGTGCTCGGCGATCCGCTCGACGCACGCCAGGCAGTCGCCCTCGCGGGGGCTCTGCGAGCTGATGGAGGGGAAGCGCAACAGCTCGAACAACTGCTCGAGCTGCTCGTCGCGATGGGCCTGGAGGTACTTGATTAGTTCCTTGGCCGGCATTGGCTCTCCTTATCTGTTGGGAACGGGTGATTATCGGCCGGCCGCGCGCCCCAGGCAATCGCGTTTTGCCGGGGCCCCGGTTCCGTCGTTGCCTTTCCTGTTCCCTGGTGCCTGGTGCTTCGTACCTGGTCCCTGTCTGTTGCCTGTCCGGCCTTCGCCCCGGCGCGCCGGGGCTTCCGGCTCCGCTGAAGCTACGCCGGACAAGTCGGCGGA
>CAYNYF010000048.1:0-32181 GCA_964401385.1 uncultured Planctomycetaceae bacterium
GAACCACGGCCCGCGGACGCCCTCGTCGAGGATCGTCATGAGCACGCCGAACCGCCCGCCGGCGGCCAGGCCCGCCTGCCTTCCGCCTGCCTGCCTTCCGCCTGCCTGCCTTCCGCCCGCCTGCCTTCCGGAGGTGGGCAGGGAGGTGGGCAGGGAGGTGGGCAGGTCGTTTTCGTAGGCGACGAAGTCGGAGTCCTGCTCGTGCGCGACCTCGGCCGTTCCCCGGCGCCCGCCGTCGGCCAGGACCGCCCCGCCGGCCGCCGGCAGCAGCCGAGGCTCGACGCGTATGCCGACGCTGCCGAACTTGCTCTGCGGGAACTCGGCCGGTCCGTAGCGGGCGATCTTTTCGCTGCAAACGTCGCAGACGGTGGCGTCCTCGCCCGCCCGGAAGTCCACCGTGCGGACCTCCTCCAGCATCGGCCGGTCTTCCTCGTCCAGCCAGCGGAGTTTGAAAATGAACTTCACGCCATGCTGGTGCGGCTCGATCCGCGGCGGGTCGGGGGTCTCCGTCCGCCCCATGTCCGCCCCCAGGCGGTCGTCCCGCCCCCGGAGCGGCGGGGTGGCCCAGAAGTTGCCCACCCGCCCGGAGACAATCACCGGGCTCTGGGCGACGAACAGCCCGTTGTGGAACGGATGGTCGAAGGGAAACTCGCGCAGGACGGTCACCCCCGCCGGCGTGTACAGCGGAAAGACGAACGTGCGATAGAAGTTGCTGCCGACGGCGCCGAGGCACCGGCCGCTGCGGGCGTCGGCCACCAGGTACGTCCGCTGGTTGACGATGACACGGAAACGATCGCTCATGGTCGCTGCCTGCACACGCCCTCTCGGGCCCGCTCCGATCGCCGGATCGACTCGCGGCCCGCCCAAGTATACGGGCTTGCGGGCGCCGGGCGCAAGCCTCATTGCCGGCACTGAGGCACTTTCGGCGCCGCCTGTCGCGGCGGCTGCCGCCGACGGTTACAATGCCGGCGGGTCCGCGGCCGTGTCCGGAGCGGCACCCTCGGTGAGTTTCGATTACAGGAGAACGCTGATGGAAAAGGTTCGCTACTCGGAAATGCTGCCGCACGAGATCGTTCCCCGCAGGAAGCGCTTCCCGGCCGCGTTCATCGGCCTGGGAGGGCTGGAGTGGCACGGCGAGCACCTCGGCGTCGGCAACGACGCCCTCAAGGCGGAGAAGCTCTGCGAGCTGGCGGCGGCGGCCTCCGGCGGCTTCGCCATGCCCACCCTCTGGTACGGCGAGCCGCGCACGGCCAGGCTGATGGAGGCCAACCACAACGCCGGCGGGGGCATCACCGACAAGATGGAGCTGCCCAAGCGCAACTTCACGACGACGCACTTCGGCGTCTCCACGGCCGACCAGATCGCCTTCTACCAGCGGCTGATCTATCACGTGCTGGTGCAGATGAACACGCTGGGCATGCGGGCGGTGTGCCTGCTGAGCGGGCACTACCCGCTGAAGGCCTGGGCCGACAAGGCCATCGCCCGCTTCCACCGCGTCAAGCGCTACGCCGGCACGCGGGCGTACTGCGGAATCGAGTTCGACTACGTCACCGGCCGGCAGCGGCGGCTCGTCGGCGGCGACCACGCCGCCCACTGGGAAACGTCTTACCTGTGGTACCTCCGCCCGGACTGCGTGGACCTGTCGGTCTTCCGCGGGCGGGAGGACGAGCCCCTGGTCGGCGTGGGCGGCAAGGACCCGCGCCAGTTCGCCACGGTCGAACTCGGCCGGCGGGCGTGCAAGCTCATCGTCCGCGGCATGGTGACCAAGGCCCGCAAGCTCACCGCCTCCGCCCGGCGGAAGTGACCGCGACTGGCGACTACGGGATGATTCCGTGCTCGCGCAGCGTCCGGGCGACGGTCTGCCCGTGGTTGACCAGGACCGCCCGGATGCCCAACCGCCCGGCCGCGAGGACGTTCTCCTCGTTGTCGTCGAAGAACAGCACGGCCGCGGGCGGCAGGCCCATCCGCTCCAAGGCGAAGTGGAAGATCTCGGCGTCGGGCTTCTGCATGCCGATCTCGCAGGAGGCGTAAAAGCCGGCGGACAGTTCGTACAGCCAGTGCCGGCGCAGCCACCCAAAGTGCAGGTCGTTGACGTTGCTGAGGGTGTACAGCGATACGCCTTCGCCCAGCGCCTCGTAGGCTTCGCGGACGCCGGGGAAATCCTCGCCCAGCATGGCCATCCACGCCTCGGTGAACTGGGCGTAGCTCACGGCCGAGCGGAGCGGCTCGCGACTGTGCTCGTACGCGTCGCGCATGCTCCACTGGCCGGTGTATAGGCGGTCCACCACCTGCGGGCAGGTGACCAGCAGCGGCGGGATCTCTTCGGGCGCCAGGCCGGCCATCTCGGCCAGGGCCCGCATCGTCCGCTCTTCGTGGACCCTCAGCACCACCCCGCCGATGTCCGTCAGCACCGCCTTGATGTCGGAGGTTTTTCCCACTGGCTCGGAAGCTCAAGAGGTTCTCGGCCGTGCATTGTACCGGCCGCAGGCCGAATGCCCAGCTCCCGATGGGATTTGCGCCACGCTTCCCCACAGGGCGTAGGGTGGGTTGCTACGCAACCCACCTTTTCGTCTCTGCATGCGGAATGGGTGTGGGCTGGGTTGCTACGCTACCCACCTTTTCATTCTGCACGCGGGATTGCTGGCGGTAGGCTCGCTTGCTAGGCAACCCACCTTTTCCGAGATCGGTTGACCACCCTCGCACGCTCAAGCCCACCCCCGCTTGAGCGTTGCACCAATGCCGGCCGCGGACGCCCCCGGCCGGGGGACGATCGAACGCCTCCGCCTGACCAGGGACAAGCAGCGCATCGCCTGCGGCTAACGTCAGGATCGAGGTGCGGTGGCCGCCTCCGGGGCATCCGCAACAGCGGCGGCGGCGTTTGAAAGAAGTTGCAGAGTCCGCGCTTTAGCGGACGCTGTATAGTCGGAAACGCGAATATTGTCGGTCGCGCCTGGGCACCACTTCCGGTTTACCATGGGTTCAATCCCGCCCCCGTATCCCTCCAGCATCACCTCAGAAATGTCTGCGTGTTGGCATTCCCCGCGGAGCTTTCGCAGGATACTCACTGCGTCTATGCCCGGCTCCTCGTGGAGCACAACGCCCAGTGGGGAACCGAGTGGTATTTCCTTCGCCACTTTCGGAAGGTTGGCTTCGAATTCCTCGAAACCAAGCTTGTACACGAGGTTCAGCAGGTGGCCGAAAGTATCGGCGGCATTGACGCAGGCGGCGACAACACCGTCAAACGCGATTAGCATTAAGAGCCGGCCAGTCTCGCCGGTCCTGACTCGGATCAGATGTCCCTCCCTCCGGTTTCCGAAACGGATCTCAACCGCGTCCTTCGCGTCCTCCTCCTTGGGATTGCTCAGTCCGCTGAGATCATCCCACCGGACGTCTGAGAGCAAGTCACAATGGTGGTGCAGGAAGCGCGTCTTCCAGTCTATGCTCTTAACGTACTTCTGGACATCCACAAGACAGCTTGAGTCCGGCCCTGTCTCTTTCCATCGACAGATCGCGCGCTGCATTGCCTGTAATGCTTGGATGGTCCGTTTCATTCGTCCAAGAGTTCTTCATCCATAGCCATCGATTCCCGTATCTGGCGTTCGAAGTAGTCGGCCAGATCCCCGTAGAATCGTGCAACGGCAAGCTCCTCACGGTATTGGTGCGCCAATCTCTGGGCGGACTGCTTATCTTGGACGTACCTGGGCGGGGCTTTGCCCACTCCGCTGCTGACGACACCCGAGATCGCTACGCTAAAGAAAGCCGAGCGGACCCTTCTAACGCAGTCTTCACCAAGTCGCTCGGCGTTCCGCACCGTACTGGCAACGAACTCGTGGTTTGTGAAGACAAACGCGTGTTCGGCTTCTCGTGTAAGATGCGCTGCCCCGGCAACGTGATCCGGTTGATCCGAGAGCGCCCACTCGCGAAGCACGTCCATAGCAGGCTGGCAGAAACCGGCGGCGGCCAGGCTGTACAGCCTTGGCACCCAGTGACGATAGACCCAATGATCCTTCAGCACTTCCTGGCGGATCTCCCGCAACAGATCCTGGTACTCCGCCGTTTCTGCCAGTGCGCCTACCCCTTTGTGGAAATCGACGTGAGGGAGGGGCTGGGAGTCGCCAGCGTGGCCGTCCGGAAGAGACGCAGCATACCCTATCCTGGCTAACAGCATACGGACGAGATCCACCGGACACATCCTGCTCGCGATCCCGAGGAAACCATCGATATGGTAGGAACGATGCTCCAACTGTGGCAGTTGCTCGACTTGCTTCAGCAGCTTGCGCACATCGTCTCCCGTGAGTACTGTCGGACTGATTCCGTGGGTGGAATCGACCGCCAATAGAGCTTCGTCGAGTAGCTTGGCATCGCCCCCACAGTCGATTGAGACCAACACGTCCATGGCCTCACGTTCACAGATGCCCTTGGCCCACCAGAGCGAATGGGCAGCCAAGTGTCTGGCCGGCGTGAAGTGGGATCCAAGGAGGAGTTCGATGTTCTTGAGATGCTCCTTCCAGTAGTCTTCGGGCTTGCCGAACCACTTGCTGGCGTATCCAGAGGCAATGCCTGCTACGAGATCTTCATCCTCGTCGGCCTCTACGGCGGATCGGATCGCTGCAAGGGCACCCGCCGAGTCATGCTTCAACCACTGACCGAAGAGGGTAGGTGCTGACCGACGCTTGAGCTGAGCGTACGGGCTCTCAAGGACTGCCCGAGCGAGAGCCGGAATAGCATCCTCACGGAGTTCGCCTAGGTGCTGAATAAGGAAGCGGACGTCGCAGTCGATGCCAGCATCGGCCAACTCGGCTATTCGTTGTCCGACATTCTCTATGATTTCCCGTGGCTCTGCGGCGTCCCGCCACATGCCTTCGGCGATTGCATGTACCTGCTCGATGTGGTCATTCTCAGCGGCCTGCCAGTCGCTACGACGGAACGCTACCCGGCGATTGGGAATGATGGCCTTGTAGATGACGAACTCTTTGTGAAGGTGGTTCAGTTTCGCCAAGACTGCATCCAAGTGATCGCCAAGCGCGGGCCACGCGAAACGGTCTTGGTGCTCGCGCAGCAGCACGGTCACCTCGAAGGCAACGGCCGGGAATGACGTCGCATTCGCGATGCCCGCAAGCATGTCAATGCCGTCTCGGACTTCGGGCTGCCACGAGAGCAATTCCTCATCAGATACCTCTCGGCCGAAGTGGCCGTGAGGCGACGAGAGGAGTTTTCGCAGTTTGTCGATCGCCTGAACAGCCAACTTCGGCTTACCGCCGGTAGCCTGTTGTTCAAGAACTTCGCACGCCTTATGCCGGAGGGCTGTAACGGCAGGATTGCTTGGGGGGAGAGCGAACGAACTCAGGCGAAGCGATCGCCCGTCCGATCGATTGAACGTGGGATCCCGCGCGAGGAGCACCGAAACCACTTCGGATACATCTCCGAAGACTCCTTGGCGTCCTTCCTCGCCCGCCGCTGCTCGGAGGCCCTCGAGCGCGCTCATCTGAAGCCGGGGGGGCTTCTGCGGATCATATGAGAGAATGTCCTGGAGTACGCGAAGCGGGGCTTCCGGGTGCGCGTGCAACGTCCTGTCATCCTCCGCTCCCAGACGCCACAAGAGCGTTGCGCAACGAGCCGTGAAGTCGGCGTGCCACGCTAGAGTTTTCAGCAGCCGAGGGACCTCACCAAGCACGGCCTCCTGGCCGATGCCAAGGGTTCGGATGATCGGCTCTGGATCCTCGGGGGCGTCCTCATTCTGGCAAAGCCACTGGATGATGTCCCAAGTCTGCTGAGGGGCAAACCAGGCGGCTCCTTCCAGCCTTCCAATCAGGTCTCTTCGACCTCTATGAGACAGGGCCGGCATCGCTTCCTTTATCACGGCCCACACGTCGGCAAGCACATCCACCGGGGTCTTGGCGGTCCGACACCGCCATTCGAGTTCACCGACATTGGTGAGGATGTTCGACAGGTAGACGGAACCGAAAGAACTGAAGATCTCATCGACAAACCCCGTCGAAGCGCCGTCGGCTACCGCAGCCCCGAATAGGAGGTGATCCGCAAGCACGTCCGGCTGAACCCTCACCTTGTACCCACGACGAAGAATGAGCCTATGCTCCTCCCGCAAGTCGGTGAGCGCCCGAATAACAGACGATTTGCTCACTGCCAGATAGGAAGCCAGCAAATCCTCTATGGGCTCTCTCCCTGGACGCACTGGACCTACGGCCGACAGCGCCTCCAGAAGTCTGCGCGCTGGCACGTCTCCGGCGATGGTCGCAGGCAAGTCGGCGAGCAGGCCGTCCAGGGCTGCTGTCTTGAATCTCTCCTTGTGAGCTAGGAGTTCTGGCTCGATTCTTCCCTCCTGGATGAGCTTGCCGCCGACCGTGATCACTAGCGGATTTCCATCTGAGACATCCACTAGTCCTTGGGCCAAGTATACTCTCGCCTCGCCGACAGAACGCTTCGCAAGTTCAAGAGCACCGACTTCCGCATCCAGCGGCCAGAGCTCATCCAAATGCAGGACGTGTTCCTCAGGGAGTATCCGGAGTGCGTATCGCAGACGATCCAATCCCGCCGGCCTGCACGTCAGTAGAAGCTTGGGCCCCTCGTTGAGTCCAGCCATTGTCCGCACGAGTTCGTCTGGCGCTGTCAGGCGGTGGGCATCATCGACTACGACACATACGCTTCCTCTCGGCAGCCCGCGAAGGTGATCGCTGCTTAGGTCGAACTGTGGGCCGAGGAAGACTAGGCGTGGGGGTCTGTCCCGCCTCCGCTTGGCAAGCTCCAGCAGGATCTTCGACTTGCCGACTCCTCCCGCGCCAGCCAGAACGGCGGCCGTGGCCTCTCCCTCTAAGAAGCCCTCAAGCTCCGCGATGACTGCGTCTCGTCCGACGAGTCCGTGGGTGTGGTTAAAGAGAGCCTTGGGGTCCAGAAGGGGGCCGAAGAAATCGTTCGCATCCTGGAAGGTGCGGTACTGTCCAATGCCTGCCGACCATTCGGTCGCGAACTTCTTCAGCGAGGCCATTGCCAGTCCCGGGACTGTGTTCGGATCGTCGAGCGGAGGCGCCGTCAGGGTGGCCCGCACCTCTTGGCGAAAGGCCGCTAGCTTCTTGAGACTCTCTTCTTCCTCCGCCATGTCGCCGGCGCGTTCCGGCGGCACCTCGAATGCCAGCACCGGTATGCTGTGGTTCATTGCCTCGCGGAATTCCAGATGTGTGAACGACAGGCCCGATCCCTGATCCACGGACCCGTACTGTGGGCCAATGATCAGGATGACCACATCAGATGACCGTAGTTCGGACAGGCAGACACCTAGCGGCTGTTCCGGGCGAGCACCGAATCCCTCCATTGACACCGGCTTGTCGCCAGCTACGTTGATCAGCCTTATGAGCCTGTCGCGAACGCCGACCAGGCCGTGATAAACAGAACTCACGAAGACACGCATTCTTGGCCCTGCCCTTCCAATTGCTCAGATTGCGCCGCGGACATGCGTCTAGATGAGTCCGGGTACCAGGACTCGCCCAGTATGTCAAGGTCTTGTCCCTCCGCCCGAAGGCACAGCGACACCAGATCCTCCGGTCCTTCTTACTCAAGCCCCCGCACGCTTGAGCGTGGCACCATGCGAAAGCCTTTGCGCGCGCGGATGCGAACGTTCCGGCCGGGGGAATGGGGGTTTTCTGAGATTTTTATCCCCCGCGGCCGGGGAGGCTTGCCGGCCGGGATCCGGTTTTGCGAAAGCGTTTGCGCGCGCATACGTGAACGCGCGAAGTAAGTACGGAGGGCGCGCCGCGCGCAGCGTGAGACAGTAGCCAGTGGCCGGGAGCCGGGGCCGGGAACCGCGAAGCAGGTGCCAGTAGTCAGTGGCCGGGAGCCGGGGCCGCACAAAACCGAAAACTGCCAAACAAAGCCAATCCGGCCGTCTGGGGAAGATAGGCAAAAGACAGGGAATAGGCACCAGGCACCAGGCACCAGGCAACAGGCAACAGATAGGGACCAGGCACCAGGCACCAGGCACCAGGCACCAGGCACCAGGCACCAGGCTTCGCCACGGCAAAGCCGGGCTTCGCCCCCTGGCACGGCAGGCGTGCCGTGGCCTGCCGGCGGGCGACGCCGGGGACTTGGGACTAACAACGGCAACGACAGAATGCGGCACACGGCCGTCTGGGAAGAATAGGCAAGATGGAGAACGCGAATGCGGCGAACAAAGCGAATTCGCGCGAATGAAAGGAGGCGAAAAACGCAAGGCATTGCTAAGAAACGACTTATGGATTCAGACCCCTTTGCGAAACTTTGCGAATCGTTGCGAAACGTTGCGAATCGTTGCGAATCTTTGCGAATCTTTGCGAATCTTTGCGAATCGTTGCGAAGCTTTGCGTTCCTACCTGCCCGGGCAACGACGCCCGGCCAGGCAGGCAAGTCTTTGCGAACCTGCCCACCTCCCTGCCCACCTCCGGCAGGCGGGCGGGGTTATCGGACGTTCAAATCCAGAACGCGAATGCGGCGAATTACTACGAATGCGCGCGAATGCAGGAGGAAAAACGACAAGACATTGTTGGGAAAGGACTTACGGATTTCGGCTCCGTTCTGAACGGTTCCCAATGGTACTCAATGGTACTCAATGGTATCGAATGGTACTCAACGGTACTCAACGGTTGCGAATGGTGCTCAATGGTTGCGGATGGTTCCGCTTCGGCCGGCATGGCCGTGCCCGGTTCCGGGCGGAGCGGCGGCGTCGGGTGGGGCGATTGGGGCGGTCCGCTCACACGGACATGGGCGTGCCGTCGGCGGCCGAGGCCCCCGAGCGGTCGGCCTGGATGGAGGCCTTCAGGGCCTGCCAGTCCTCCAGGGTCATCAGGCACTCGCGCGCCTGCGAGCCCTTGTAATCGCCGAGGATTCCGGCCTCGGCCATCTGGTCGACGAGGCGGCTGGCGCGGCTGTAGCCGATCTTCAGCCGCCGCTGGAGCAGCGAGACGCTTCCGCGCTGGGATTCGAGGATGATCTCGACGGCCTCGTCGAACAGCTCGTCGCGTTCGCCGCTTCCGGCCGCGCTGGGGGCCGCCTGGAGCTTGACCAGCTCGTCGCAGTAGACCGGCTGTGCGGCCGAGCGGACGTGGCTGACCAGGCCGCGGATTTCGCCTTCGTCGACGTAGGTTCCCTGGGCGCGGATGAGGTGGCTGGTGCCGGGCTGGAGGAAGAGCATGTCGCCCTGCCCGAGCAGGACGTCGGCGCCGTTCTGGTCCAGGACGATGCGGCTCTCCTGGCGGCTGGCGACGCGGAAGGAGATGCGGCAGGGCATGTTCGACTTGATCAGCCCGGTGACGACGTTGACGCTGGGCCGCTGGGTGGCCACGATCAGGTGGATGCCCACCGCCCGGGCCTTCTGGGCGATGCGGATGATGTGGCCCTCGACCTCCTTGGAAGAGGTCATGATCAGGTCGGCGAGCTCGTCGACGATGATGATGATGTACGGCATGTGCGTGGCGATCTGGGCCTTTTCCTCGTCGGTCTCCGCCCCGAACCGGCGGTACAGCTCCTCGGCGCCGAGGCGGTTGAAGCCGACGATGTTGCGGACGCCGGCCTCCTTGAGCAGCTCGTATCGCTCGTCCATCGTGGCCGCCGCCCATCCCAGGACGTCCTCCACCCGCCGGATCTCATTGACGATGGGGCAGAGCAGGTGGGGGATCCGCTCCAGGGCGGCCATCTCGACCATCTTCGGGTCGATCAGGATGAGGCGCACGTCCGCGGGAGTTCGCGTCAGCAGCAGGGCGGCGATGATGCCGTTGATGCAGACGCTCTTGCCGGAGCCGGTGGTGCCCGCCAGCAGCAGGTGCGGCATGGTCGCCAGGTCGGCCACGATCGGGTCGCCGGCGGCGTTCTTGCCCAGGTACAGCGGAAGCTGCATCTTGCCGGCCGCGGCCGGGGCGAGCGTCATCAGCTCCTTCAGCCGGACGATCTCCTTGTCCAGGTTGGGCACCTCGATGCCGACGGTGTCGCGCCCGGGCAGCGGGCTGACCACGCGCACGCCGGGAACCGCCA
Source organism: uncultured Planctomycetaceae bacterium (assembly GCA_964401385.1). Lineage (GTDB taxonomy): Bacteria > Planctomycetota > Phycisphaerae > SM23-33 > SM23-33 > CAYNYF01. The sequence continues at coordinate 10,015 of CAYNYF010000048.1, forward strand.
GCGCCCGGGCGATGTCGCGGGCGAGGCTGTCGATGCGGCTGACCTTCACCCCGGGGGCCAACGACAGCTCGAACAGCGAGATCACCGGCCCGGTCATGTGGCTGACGACCTGGGCGTCGACGCCGAAGTCGTCGAGGGTCTGCTGGAGGACGGCGCGGTTTTCGGTGACGACCGCCTCCTGGCTTTCGAGGTATCCGCCGGTCGGGTCGGTCAGCAGGTCCAGGCCGGGCAACTGGTACTCGCCGTCCTTGGCGGGCTTGTCGCGGGGCGGCCGCGTCCGCGTCGGGGCGGGCCTGGGCAGGCGCAGCGCCGCGGGCGCGGCGGCAAGCGACGGCCGGGCCAGCGGGCTGAGCGGCTCGGGCTTTTTCTCGGGCCTGGGCTTGACGGCGATCCGGGCGGGGGCGGCCGCCGCCCGCCGCGGCGCCGCCGGAACCGTTCGCAGGTCCACGCCCTTGCCCGGGCTGGGCCAGACGACGCCGCGCAAGGTGGCCCCGTGCTTGCGCCAAAGCTTCTTGCCCACCTGCGGCAGTTGCAGGACGAACTTGTCGGCCGTCAGCATCACGGCCACGCCGAAAGTCACAAGCAGCACCAGCCATGAGCCGGTGGAGGCGAAATGATCCAGGAGAAAGCCGCCAACAGCGATGCCGAGAATGCCGCCGTTGCCTTCCAGAAGCCCGTCGGCGCTGACCGGCTGGAGGATGTGGCTGGCGGCGGAGGTGGCCGTGACCATCAGCGTCAGGCCGAAGATCCGCCACGGCCAGTCGCCGACCCGTCCGCCGAACAGCATGACGGCCGCGGCGATGGTCGCGAACAGCAGCAGCATGTACGTGCCGTCGCCCAGCCAGTACAGCAAAACGTAGGCGAGGTGGGCGCCGGCGTCGCCGCCGACGTTCCGCACCGGCGGGGCGGGGCAGACGGTCCGGGCCGGCGGGTCCGTCGGGACGAAGGTCAGAACGCTCAGCCAGGCCATTCCCGCCGCACCGGCCAGGAGCAGCACCAGGCAGTAGCGCAGGAAGCGGCGCGAGGCCGGCGCAGCTTGCACTTGCGCCCGGGTCTCGGCCTCCTTATCTTTGGAGTCCTTGGCCATGGAATTCCAGGTTTCCTCTGCCGGCAGCGCGGACAAGCATCTCCGCCGCGCGCGCAGACACGCAGCGCGGCCGGGGGATGTCCCCGCGGCCGGGTTGGCATATCTGTATTATTATCGGACGGGCCGTGGAATGTCCTCCACCGCATTTCGCGATGTCCGGGCCGCTCCCCCGCGGGGCGGGAGCGATCGATGAGCCCGCGGCCGCACTGCCGCCGCCACGGCCGCTCCGGGCGGGCGTTCCGCACCCGCCGGCGGCGTGGTATAATCGCAAAGGGCGCCGGGGCAGAGCCGGCCCCAGAGTGGAGCAGCGGATTTCGAGCGGAGGCATTCAGGAGGACGATCCCATGAAGTCACGGCATTTCGCGGGCGCGGGGCTGGCGATCCTTTTCCTGGCCGGGACGGTCACCAACTTCGCCTCGGGCGGTCAGATCATCGTCAGCGACGACAACTCCCTGCGCCAGGCGCTGAACGACGCCAATCCCGGCGACGAGATCCTGCTGTCGCCGGGGACGTACGCCGGCGGCCTGTACGTCGTCGGCCTCACCGGCGTCACGATGCGCAGCCTGGACGCCGGCTCCCCGGCCGTGATCGACGCCGGCGGGGGGAACGAATGCATGCACCTGGTCGATCCGGTGGGGGTGACCGTGGAGGACCTGATCTTCCAGAACGCCAACGACAACGGCATCAACATCGACGACGGCGGCAGCTACGCCACGCCGGCCGACGGCGTCGTCCTCCGCAACGTCAGCGTGCTCAACACCAACCCGGGCGGCAACCACGACGGCATCAAGCTCTCCGGCGTGGACAATTTCCACGTCGACCGCTGTCGCGTGGTCACCTGGGGCGGAAGCGCCATCGACATGGTCGGCTGCCACCAGGGGCTGATCGAGAACTCCTACTTCGCCGACCCCAGCGGCGGTGGCAGCACGGGTATCCGGCCGAAGGGCGGCAGCGCCGACGTCATCATCCGCGCCAACCGGCTGGTGGACGCTTCCGACCGGGCGATTTCCATCGGCGGCTCGAGCGGACTTCAATACTTCCGCCCGCAGCCTCCGGGGACGGTGGAGGCCGACAACATCATCGCCGAGGGCAACGTGGTGATCGGCGGCGAGGCATCCGTCGCCTACATCAACATCGACGGCGGCGCGACCGTCCGGCGGAACTTCATCTACCGCCCGCAGCATTGGGTGATGAGAATCCTGAAGGAGAATACCAACCCCGGCTTCGTGGACACCGCCCGCGGTGAGTTCCTCGACAACGTGGTCGTCTGGCACCAGGGCGACCTGGCCACCTTTGTGAACATCGGGTCCAACACGCTGCCGGAGACGTTCGTCTTCGCCCGCAACCAGTGGTACAACGCCACCAGCCCGGGCAACTCGACGCCCTCGCTGCCGGCAGCGGAAACCGACGGCGTCTACGGCGTCGATCCCGGCCTGGACGTCGATGAGATCGTGCCGTGGACCTTTGAGGGGGGCCTGTGGCTGGTCAACGCCAACGACGCCGGCAAGACGACGACGGTGGCCTCCCCGGAATCCGTCCGGCTGGCCACGCCCGGCGCGGGGGCGGAGCTGGACTTCGATCAGGCCTACCCGCTGATCGGGCAGTGGAGCTTCTCGGCCCTGGAGGGGCCGGCCTTCTCGATGGAGGCCTTCTCGCAGGCCGTGCTGATCGATCCGACCGCCATTCCCGACGATGCCAAAGTCCCCGGGGACGCCAACGTGGACGGCATGGTGGATGGGGCCGACTACACCCTCTGGGCCGATCATTACAACGCGGCCGGCGACTGGATGAGCGGGGACTTCAGCGGCGATGACTTCGTCGACGGGGGGGACTACACCATCTGGGCCGACCATTACGGCTTCGGCGTGAGCGCCGGCGGGCAGCGGGTTCCCGAGCCCGCCGCTCTGGCCGTGCTGGTTGTCGGCGCGGCGGCGATCATGCGCCGATCGTCCGGCCGGCGGAGCGGCCGAGGAAAGCGGATGAGCCATGAGTGAACGGATTCCGGGCGACTACGCGAGCCTGTGCCGCTTGGCTGTCGAGGCTGTCGCCGCGAAGGCGCGGGAGATGAAAGATCCGGCCGCTGACGAGCGGGTGCGCCGGCGGGGCGCGCACGCCGCCTACGGCAGGGCGACCACGCTGGCGATGGCGTACTTCGATCCGGCGAGCCCCGCCCGCGGCGAGGAGGCCGTCGCGGGGCGACTGGAAGGGGCGATGCAACTCCTGGAGGCCGCCCAGCACGACGACGGACTGATCGACCTTTGGGTGTCCAACTTCCACTCCCCGCCGGATACGGCATTCATGGTCGAGGAGCTTGTGCCGCTGTATGAGGTGCTGCGGGATCAGTGCCCTCCCTCGGCGGCGCGCGAGGGCCTGTTGAAGCGGTTGGAGCGGGTCATCGTTCGCGCCTGCGACGGAATCGCCGCCGGCGGCGTGCACACGCCCAATCACCGCTGGAAGGTGGCCTCGGCGCTGACGCTGGCGGATCGCATCTGGCCGCATGATTCCTGGCGGCGGGAGGCGCAGGAGTATCTGGCCGAGGGCATCGACATCGACGCCGACGGAGAGTTCACCGAGCGCAGCACGGGCTGCTACAACTACGTCTGCGACCGGGCGATGATCCTGCTGGACCGCGCGACCGGCCGGGGCGAGTATGCCGGATATGCCGACCGCAACCTCGAGCACATGCTCTACCTGCTTCACGCCGACCGCACGCTTGTGACCAGCTACTCCCGGCGCCAGGACCGCGACGAGGTCGTCGGTCTGGAGAGGTACTTCCTGCTGTACTGGTATCGGGCGTTGACGGCGGGCCACGGCCTCTTCTGGTCGGCGGCGGAATTGTGCCTGCGACGGCTTGCCGCCTCCGGCACCGGCGCGCTGGCGCCGCTGGCGAAGTGGCTGAGGTATTTCCGCGAGGCCGGCGAAAGGACGCCGCCGCGGCCGGAGCCGCTGCCGGAGGAGTACGAGAAGAAGTTCGACGCCGTGGGCATCCTCCGCCGGCGCAGCGGCCGGATGAGCCTGACGCTGATGGCCGGCAGCGGGGACATCCTGTCCGTGCGGTTCGGCGCCGGGCCGGAGATCGGCTTGCGGGTGGCCGCCGCCTTCGCCCCGCGGGGTCAGTTCCTCGCCGAGGAGATCGCCGGCCGAGACGGCCGGTACCAGCTTCGCTCCCATCACCCTTGCGAATATTACGGGCCCGGCCCGGATCCTCTGCCGGGCGTTGATTGGCGCTCGCGGCCGACGTTCTCCCGCAGAGTTTTCCTCGCCACTGAGCTGACGCTGACGCTGGGGATCGAAGTATGCGACGAGGGCCTGCGCTTGCGCCTGCGGAGCGAAGGATGCCAGCACGTCCCTGTCGAGGTCGCCTTCCTCGTCCGCCTGGCCCGGGAGGTGACCGCCAGCGGCCACCTGGAGAAAGACGAAAAGACCGGCAAGCATTTTTGCGGCAGCGGCGAGGTAGTCGCGCGCGGGGCCGACCACGTCGTTCGCATCGGCCCCGGCGCGGGCGAACATGATCTGTCGGAAATGTCGACGGGCCAGCGCTACCCCACGGGCAATGCCTACTGCCTGCGCTACGTCACGCCCGTGGACGTGGAGCTGACCATTCAGGCCGAAGGGAGATGAATTGCCGGAGACGGGCGGTGAGTCAGTTCGGCCACAGCTCGTCCTGCAAGCGGCGCCAGGTTCCCATGGCCGCGGGCAGCTCGTCCGGGCGGACGGACGCCGAGAAGATCATTCCCCTCCGCCCGTCACAGAGCGAGAGGACGCGGCGGAAATATCCGTCGAGCGGCTCGTCTTCGCCGCGAGGCAGGCCGCCGAGGTAGACGACCTTGCTGGCGATGATCTTCTTGATCTCGGCCGGCCAGTCCTTGCCGGTGGTGAAATTCAGCCCGCGCATCCTGGGCACGGCGCAGTAAAGCTCGTGGAGGTGCAGCCCCTCCGGCCGGTTGCCGTCGGGGATGCCCCCGCAGTAGTGAATCCAGCCTCCGCCGAAGGGCTCGAATGCCTTGCCCAGATACGGGGCGAGGAATTCGGCGTATTGCTCGGCCGAGACCAGAATGCCGCTGTCGTCGCATAGGCGGACCGAGCCCGCGTCCATCCAGTATTCGTTGGCGTAGCCTTGGTCGACGGGCTGCCCGGCGAGCTGCTTGGCCAGCCGCGACAGCGTGATGTAGATATCCGTGCACTTGGCCATCAGCTCGTGCACGAAGTCGCCGTCCATGTAGAGGCCCAGGAAGATTTCGTCGTGGCCGTAGGCCTGGGCGGCGATGTCGAAGGGGCCCTGGGTGTCGCAGTGGCGGACCCCCACGCGATCCGCCAAGCCGGCCTCCGCCAGGGCGGCGAGGTGATGCTGGGCGTGCTCGACCATCGTCGGGATCACCCCCAGGCCGCGAATGTCCCCGGGCACTTCGAAGGCCGCCAGCCGATCCTTGGAAATGTGTCCGCTGATCACCGGTTTTGTGTGGGCGGGCACTTTGAAGGGCGCCCCGAGGATGCTCGGCCCGTTGATCACGCCGGTGTCGGCCCGGACCGTCGGCACGTAGTCGTTGTCGCCGACCGACGCGCGAATGACGTCCTTCATCTGCATGTACAGGCTCGCCGCCGGCTCGGCGAACTGCCGGGCCCAGTCGAAGTCCGGCAGATGACGCAGGGCTTCCACCTCGGCGCCAAAGGTGATCGGCACGTAGTCGCTTCGGCGCCAGGCGAACATGTCGGCCTGGCGGCGCTTGGCCATGGCGACACGGTCAACGTCGATGAGCTCGCACGCCAGTTCCAGCGTGCGCCTCAGCAGAGACTTGGCATCCTCCGGCACGGCCTAATCTCTCCTCTGACGTACAGCCCCGGCAGCGGCATTATACGTCCAGCAGTTTCACTTCCAGAGCGTGATCCTCGATGAATTGCCGACGCATTTCCACATCATCGCCCATGAGCACCGAGAACATTCTCTCCGCCTGTTCGGCTTCCTCGGCGCGAACGCGCAGCAGCGTTCGGCGCTTCCGGTCCATGGTGGTGTCCCAAAGCTCATCGGCGTTCATCTCGCCCAGACCCTTGAATCGCTTGATCTCCATACCGCTGCTGCCGAGCTGTCGGATGCCGTCAGTGATGCCGGCGAGGTTGTCCACCTCCAGCGTGATGTCTTCGTTGAGCAGCACGTACTTGGCCGGCTCCTTCTCGCCGGTGACGGCCTCCTCGCGAGACAGGAAGTAGTCGTCGATGCTCAGCCCCCGGTCCTTCAGCTTGGAGACGAACCTTTCAATGTCCTTCACTTCGTGGAGTTCGGCCTTTTTCTCCAGCCGCCGGCGCGGCCCGTGATTGGCCCGGTCGGAATTCTCCTTGGCGGCTTTGGCCTTACGGCTTTTGCCGGGCCGGCCGTTGCCGTTCCCGCCGTTGTGGTTGTTGCCGTTGTTGCCGGGGGCGTCTTCGGCGACGAAAGCGTCTTCGTACTTGGCGAGGGTGTCTTCAAAGTCCTTCTGTCTGTGACAGAAGATGTTCTTGCCGTCCACCACGAGCCAATGGGTCGGTAGGCTTCCCTTCTTGCTGCGGTTGCTCATGAGCTCGGCGAAGGTCAAGCCTCTCCGCTCGACGATGCGGATCTTCTCAGCCAACTGGTGCAGGATCTCCACCAGTTCGCGGAGCTGCGCGCCTTTCACTTCGGCCAGGACCTTCGGCTTTGCCGGCGCAGCCGGACGGGAGCGCTTGCGGCTGGGCCGGGGGCGCGAATTGTCGCGGATTTGCAGGCTGGTGCCATCCAGGCCCAGGTTGGTCAGCGTCTTTCGCATGGCCTCTTCGTTGAGGACGTATTCTTTGTGTCGTTTGCGCGTCACCAGATACAGCGGGGGCTGCGCCACGAAGATCCGGCCGCTGAGGATCAACGGCTTCATGTGCCGGTAGAAGAAGGTAAGCAGCAGCGTGCGGATGTGAGAGCCGTCCACGTCGGCGTCGGTCATAATGATGATCTTGCCGTACCGGCACTTGCTCACGTCCACCTCTTCGTTGCCGATGCCGCAATCCAACGCCGAGGCGATGTGCTGGATTTGATCGTGGCCGAGGATCTTGTCGATGCGGGCCTTCTCGACGTTGAGGATCTTGCCGCGCAGCGGCAGTATGGCCTGCGTGGCTGCGTCGCGCCCCTGTTTGGCCGGCCCGCCGGCGGAGTCGCCCTCCACCACGAACAGCTCCGTCGAGGCGATGTCGCGGCTGCGGCAGTCGGCCAGCTTTCCTGGAAGCGACCCGCTGGACAGCGCCCCTTTTCGGCGCGTCAGGTCTCGGGCGTTGCGGGCCGCCGCGCGCGCATGCTGGGCCTGTACGCCCTTGGTGACGATCCGCCGGGCCTCCCGGGGATGCTCTTCCAGCCATGTGCCCAGGCCCTCGTTGACCGCCTGGGTGACGTACGATTCGACCTCGCTGTTGCCCAGCTTGGTCTTGGTTTGACCCTCGAATTGCGGCTCGGGGACCTTCACGGAAATGACCGCCGTCAGACCCTCGCGCAGGTCTTCGCCGGAGGGGGGCTGGTCTTTGTCCTTGACCAGCTTGGCATTGCGGGCATAGGCGTTCACAGTTCGGGTCAGAGCCGAGCGGAAGCCGGAGAGGTGGGTGCCGCCTTCAATCGTGTGGATGTTGTTGGCGAAGGTGAAGACGGTCTCGTTGTAGCCGTCGTGATATTGCAGCGCCAGTTCCAGCGCGAGCTTGGTTTCCGCGTCCTCCTTACGGATCAGGATGGGGCGGTGCACGGGCTTCTTGCCGTCGTTGAGGTGCTGCACGAATGCGATCAGTCCCTTATTGAACTGGAAGGTCTCCTCCTTATCGTTGCGCTCATCGATCAGCCGGATCCGCAGACCTTCGTTGAGGTACGCCAGTTCCCGCAGCCGCGTCGACAGGACCTCGTAGCGGAAGCTTCGGTCGGGAAAGATTTTCGAATCTGGCATGAAGCTGACCTTCGTGCCCGATCTCTTCCGCTGGCCGATCTTCTTCAGCTCCCCGTGCTTCTTGCCGCGGTGGAACTCCATGAAATAGACGTTGCCGCCGCGGGAGACCTCGACTTCCATCCACTCCGACAGGGCGTTAACCACCGACGCGCCCACCCCGTGGAGGCCGCCGGAGACTTTATAGCTGTCGTGATCGAACTTGCCGCCGGCGTGGAGCCGGCACATCACTACTTCCAGCGTGGAAATCTTCAACGTCGGATGGGGCCCGACGGGGATGCCCACGCCGTCGTCGATGACCGTGCATGACTCGTCCGCGTTGACCCGCACCGTGATGTTCTGGCACCGTCCGGCCATGGCTTCGTCGACGGCGTTGTCCACCAGTTCCCACACCAGGTGATGCAGCCCGCGCGGGGTGGTGTCGCCGATGTACATCCCGGGGCGTCTCCGCACGGCTTCCAGGCCCTCAAGGACCTTGATCTTGCTTTCGTCGTAAACGGCTGTCTTGCCGGCCTTGTCCTTGGCCACCTTGGCGCTCCCTTCGACAAGCCAATGTTGCTCTTGGGGATGCGGTCCCAACTCGCCGAACCGCAACCAGAACTAATCCCTTCTATTTTCGCAAATTCGGCCTTTGTTATCCAGGGAAAAGGGCCTTTTGCGAGGTGTTTTTCCGGCGCGCAACCTGTTGTCATATCGGCAATTCCGGAGAAATTTCTAAAGCGATTCTGACCGCGCTCGCCCGTGAGCTGCCGCAGTCGCGCCTCGCCCGTAAATCCCATCGACGGAGGCTCTCGCGCGCTGCTGTAAACCCGGCTCGGCTACGCCTGGCGAGCACTTTCGAAACCGCCCGGGGACGGCAAAGTAAGTTGCTCAGGACGGCGTCGCTATGTTCGTTCTGGCAGGGAGTCCAGTTGTTGCTGGAGGTAGTCGCGCGTGTGGGAGTCGCCCGAGCGGGCGGCCAGGTTCATCCCACTAGTGAACACTTCGCGGGCCTCGTCGATCCGGCCGGCCGAACGCAGCGCCTTGCCCAGCTCCGCGTAGGCCGGCAGGTAATCCTTGTCCAACTTCAGGCATCGGCGGAACTGCTCGGCGGCCTCGTCAAATCGCTCGGCCGAGGCCAGCTCCATCCCCAGCGAGTAGGTCAGGAAAATGTCCTCGCCCTTTTCGGCCAGCATCTTCTTGATCATCTCGATGCGTTCGCTCATGCCCTTCCTCGCGCGCCTCACCGAAGTCCGCCCTCGATACATGCTCTTGGCGGATTGGATACTCTCGACAGCATTTTATACAATGCCCGGCAGTTAGACACCTCGAAGGAGTCCTGCCATGGCCTTGTACAGCGGGGTCGGCGATGCGGGTTTCACGCGACTGCCCGGTGAAGGCGGCGCGCCGATCCGAAAAGACGATGCCCGGTGCGTGGCCCTGGGAACGGTTGACGAACTCAATGCCGCGATTGGCCTGTGTCTGGCCGAGGCCCGCCGCGCCGATCACGCTCTGATTTCCCGAGCCCTCTCGAGCATGCAGGATGAGCTGCTGGCAGTGGGGGCGGTCCTGGCCGCCGTTTGCGCCGGCCAGAAACCGCCGGCGCGGCTCGACCCGTCAGCCGCGGCGCGGATGGAGAAGGACATTGACCGGATCTTCGAGCAACTGCCGGAGTTGACGCACTTTATCCTCCCCTGCGGCTGCGAGCTGGCCAGCCGCCTTCACCTCGCGCGAACCATAGCCCGTCGGGCCGAACGCGCTGTTGCGGGCGTGCTGGCCGCCACCAGCGGCGACGATTCGGCCACGATCCTGAAATACATGAACCGCATCTCAGACCTGTTGTTCGCTCTGGCCAGATTGGCCAACCACGACGCCGGCGAGGGCGACGTTATGTGGCAGCCCTGACCTCCGGGGCGAGTCGATATTCTCCCGACGACCTGGGGCACCCCGGCCGTGCACCGCGCCAGAAAGGAGGGCGGCCAACTGGGGGCGAGCAGCCCCGGTCGGCCTCTTGCCGACTGCCCCGTTATCCTTTCGTTTGGCAGACGAAGCAGAGCATGGGTTCCCGGCCGTCGCCCCCGCGGCGTGGGGCGCGGCTGGCCGCTGTGAACTCAGTGGTTAAAGTGCCTCGTGCCGGTGAAGATCATCGCCAACTTCAATTCGTCGGCGCGGGCGATGACGTCGGAATCCCTCTTGGACCCGCCGGGCTCGACCACGGCCGTGGCGCCGGCCTCGACGGCCCAGTCCAGGCTGTCCCGGAAGGGGAAGAAGGCGTCTGAGGCCAGCACGCAGCCTGACGTGTCGAAATCGTCCCCGCCGCCGTAGGCCTTGGCGATCTGAGCGGCCAGGCGGGCGGAGTTCACGCGGCTCATCTGCCCGGCGCCTGCCCCCAGCAATATCCCATCCCTGGCCAGCACGATGGCATTGGACTTGACGTTCTTGCAGACGAGCCAGGCGAAGCGCAGGTCGGCCATCTCCTTCTCGGACGGCTTTCGCCTGGTGACGACCTTCCAATCGCCTTCGTTGCATCCCAGCAGGTCGCGGTCCTGGACCAGCAGCCCGCCCACGACGTACTTGAGGTACTTCTCGTCGTTGCGCTTGCCGGTCAGCGCGCCTGTTTCCAGCAGGCGCACCTCCGGCCCCCAGCCCTTGCGGGCGCGGATGGCATCGACGGCGCCGTCCTCGAAGCTGGGCGCGATGACGATCTCGGCGTAGAAGCCGCCGGCGCCGCGGTCCTTGCCCCAGCGCTGGTAGGTCTCGACGATCGCCCGGGCGAGCCGCTTCGTCACCGGCCGGTTGACGGCGACAATGCCGCCCATGCACGCGTTGACGTCGCCGAAGTAGGCCTTGCGGTAAGCCTCGACGAGGTCCTCGTCGATGGCGCAGCCGGCGGGATTGGCGTGCTTGATGATCGCCACGGCCGGCTCATTGAATTCCTTCACCAGCTCCAGGGCGCCGTTGGCGTCGAAGTAGTTGTTGTAGGAGATGGGTTTTCCGCCGAGGAACCTGGCGTGCCCGACGCAGGGCTCGGCCGCATCCGCGGCTGCGTAAAAGGCCGCATTCTGATGGGGGTTTTCGCCGTAACGCAGCTCGGCGGCCTTGGTATAGCTGAAGCTGATCCGATCCGGGAACTCCTCGCTGGCCTGTTTGCACAGGTATTTGCTGATGGCGGTGTCGTAGTGGGCCGTCAGCGCGAACGCCGCCCTCGCCAGCTTGCTGCGCAGCTCCTGCGAAACACAGCCGTCGTTGGCTCGCATCTCCGCCAGGACCTCGTCGTATTGCTCGTGGCTGGTGACGGCGGTGACGAACTTGTGGTTCTTGGCGGCCGCACGGACCATCGTGGGGCCGCCGATGTCGATCATCTCGACGGCGTCGGCCAAGGTGCAGCCTTCCTTGGCAATCGCCTCTTCGAAGGGATACAACCCCACGCAGACCAGGTCGACCGGCTCGATGCCGTATTTTTCCATGTCGGCCTGGTGGGCCGGATCGTCGCGCAGGGCGAGGATGCCGCCGTGAACCTTCGGGTGAAGCGTAACCACCCGGTGCCCGAGCATCTCCGGAAAGCCGGTCCACTCCTGGACGTAGCGAACCTTTGTCCCGGTCGCCTCAATCGCCTTGGCCGTCCCGCCGGAGGAGATGATCTCCGCCCCCATCTCCGCCAACTTCCTGGCGAACTCGCCCACGCCGGCCTTGTCGAACACGCTGATCAGCGCGCGCTGAATCTTGACTGTTGCCACCTGTTCCATCCTTTCCGTCGACCCGACGCCGGGTCGAGCGGCCCCATCTTAGTCCTCGAGCGCTTCGGCGTTGAGGTATCTAGTGGAGCCGGGCGTGATGCAGACGAGTTTGCCGGCACTGGTGCCCGCATAAATGACCGGCTTGATCGTGTTCGGCACAAATAGCTCCAGTCCGGTCAGCGGAAGTCTGATCTCCACCTCGCCCAGCATTTCGGGAATCACCAGCAGGTGCCGGTCGGGCGAGACGGCGAAGACGTAGGGCTGATCTTCGTGGGCGACGCCGGCGAGGGCGCGGGTCTCGGCGGTGGCCAGCACCGCCTCCACCTCGGTCGATTCCCAGCGCTTGCGCCCGTTGGCCAGATCAATGGCGTAAAAGCGATCCTTCTCGGCCAACTGATACACGCTCCGCTGTCCCACCTGCACGGGGCGCATCAGCGGGCCTTGCGTGCGAAAGGTCCACAGCTCCTGGCCGGTGTTGAGCTCATAGGCGTAGAGCTTGTAGTCCTGGCTGGGGACGAAGCAGCCGCGCCTGTCCATCACGAACTCCGCGGTCAGCGGCCCGTCGGTCTCCTGCGTCCACAGGTGGCGGTCGTCTTCGTTCTCCGGCAGGACGGCATAGAACTTGCCATCGTGGCTGGCGACATACAGATTCCGGTCGAAGGCCACGGGCCGGGCGGAGATCATGTCGCCTGTGGCCATGGCCCACCGGCGCAGCCCGTTCCTCAGGATCAGGGCGTAGTACCATCCCTTGACCGAGCCGACGAAAAGAAGCGTCCCGTCGGAGCTGGTCGCCGTGTTGGCCGCGAACGGAAACTCGATCTTGCGAAGCAGTTCGCCGCTGTCGCGGTCAATCACCAGGGCATACGTCAGCGTGTTGATGACCACGACGTCGTAGGGCTGCGGGACTTTTATCTCGGGTCCTTCCGGCGAGGCGATGGGCATGGGCAGCGACACGTTGTCGGCGTGGCACGGAGCGAATATCTTCTGGGCCGGTCCGCCGACCTGGCGATCCCACTTGTACGCGCCGGTCGAGGCTTCCACGGCCACCAGTCGGCCGGTCGAGGTCAGCGCGTAGAGGTTCTCGTCCAGCCGCCAGAGCTGCTGGAGCACTTCGTCTTCCGCCAGCTTGATCTTGCTGCGCCAGTAGTACTTGAGAGATGCCTTGGCCAGCACCGAGCCGTCGACCGTGCCCACCCATTCGTCCACCGGCAAACGCGCCCGACAGCCGACCAACGGCGCCATGGCCAGTGCGATTCCAACAAGCTTGCCCGAAAGCCGCATCCGATCTCTCCTGTCAGTCGCCGGCCGCGGATTGCACCGCACCGGCCCGACGGCAGAACCGCCTCCGTCGGGACCGTCTTTCGGTCCGCGATCAGCAAGATTCAAGCGCTATCAAGAAACTCACCGGCTCCGCCTGGGGCGGCGGACAGCGGTATCTATGATTCCATCTTTACGTGGTCGCTCAGATCCACGCGGTGCTGGGTTTCGAAGGCCCGTAGCCGGTCGATTCGCTCCAGGTCTTCGGTGATCCGGTTGGCCAGCTTGAAGATATAAGGCCGACCCTCCAACCGGGCTCGCAGGTCAGCCACCATGTCGTCCCAGCCGCCCTCGTACAGCTCGCGTTTGAGGACGACGAGCATGCGCTCTTCGCGGCTCAGGCGCTCAAGGAACTGGCGCACCTGGCGATCAGCGTTGACATCGCCTCCTGCGGACGTCACGGCCGCTTCCTCGGGCTTGGCTCGCGCCGCCAAAGGCCTCCGCAGGCCCCGCGGCCCTACCAAGGGCCTATACTCTAGGGATGCCCCGTGCCGGCGTCAACAAAAACCGCCTCCCCGGCCGCATCTGCCGGGGCTGGGACGCAACACGGCATCGTGGATGGTACAATGCCCGGTCGTTACACCCCGGCATCGGAATCGGCGCCGGCGAAGCTTGCCGGCCCGGCGGCAGAGGCAGAGATGTCAAGAGAGGCAACGGACATTCGCCCCCAGGGCGTTGCACTGTACTTCCTTCCGGTCCAGACGCGCTTTCCACTGAAGTTCGGCCGGGAAACGTTGACAAGCGTCACCTGCGCCCGGGTTCGCATGAGAGTGGCCGATGCCGCCGGCAACGCGGCCGAGGGTTGGGGCGAAACGCCGCTGAGCGTCCAGTGGGCTTGGCCCAGCGACGTCAGTTACGACGACCGGCACCGGGCCCTGCTGAGCTTCTGCATCCGGCTGGCGCGGGCGTGGGCGTCGTTCGCGGCCTGCGGCCATCCGGTCGAGGTCGGACACGCTTTCCTGCAAACGCAACTGCCCAAACTGCTGGCGGAGGCGAACGCCGATCGGGCCGATTCCGAGCCAATTCCGTATCTGGCGGCGCTGGTCTGCTGCTCCGCCTTCGATATTGCCCTCCACGACGCCTACGGCTTGCTGCACGGGCTTTCGGTGTATGAGACGTACGACCGGCGGCACATGAGCGCGGACTTATCCCACTTCCTCGAGCCGGCCGCGGACGGTGAGATATCGTTCTCGGGAAGGTATCCGCGTGATTTCCTTGTGATCCCGCCGGCCAATGAGCTGCTCGCCTGGCATCTGGTGGGTGGGCGGGATCCGATAGATAAGGGGGATTTGACCGGCGGCGAGCCCGACGACGGCTACCCCGTTCTGCTGGTGGACTGGATTCGGCGCGACGGGCTGAAGTGCCTGAAGGTCAAGCTGCGGGGCGATGACATTGAATGGGACTACCACCGCCTCCTCAGGGTAGGGCAGGTCGCCCTGGCCGAGGGCGTGGATTGGCTCTCTGCCGATTTCAATTGCACCGTGACCGATCCGGCCTATGTCAACGACGTTCTCGACCGGCTCCGCGTCGAGCGGCCGCGCATGTACGACCTTCTCCTCTACGTGGAGCAGCCCTTTCCCTACGATCTGGAAAGCAACCAGATCGACGTGCATGGCGTTTCCGCGCGCAAGCCGCTGTTCATGGACGAAAGCGCGCATCACTGGCGTCTGATCCGGCTGGGCCGCCGGCTCGGCTGGACCGGCGTGGCGCTCAAGACGTGCAAGACCCAGACCGGCGCGTTACTGAGCCTGTGCTGGGCCAAGGCCCACGGCATGTCGCTGATGGTGCAGGACCTGACCAACCCCATGCTGGCGCAGATTCCGCACTGCCTGCTGGCGGCCCACGCGGGCACGATCATGGGGGTGGAGACCAACAGCATGCAGTTCTATCCCGAGGCTTCGCTGGCCGAAGCGGCCGTTCATCCGGGCCTTTACGCCAGGCGCGACGGCAAGGTAAACCTTTCCACCGTCCGCGGGCCGGGTTTGGGTTATTGTGTGGACCGGATCGCCAGAGAGCTGCCGAGGCCCGCAGTGGATCTCGGATAGACATCGTTCAGCGGAAGGACGCAGATGAGCGCGAAGGTCGAGTTCACCGTCTTCACGAAACCGTGGAAGGACGTGCCCCTGCCCGAGCTTGCCAGCTTCGTCAAGGCACTGGGCTTTGACGGCGTGGAGCTGCCGGTCCGGCCGGGGTTCCAGGTCACTCCGGAAAACGTCGCGAAGGGCCTGCGGGCCGCCGGCAGGATCCTGGCGGACTGCGGGCTGAAGATCGGCACCGTCGCCGGGCCGACGGACGAACCGACCATCGCCGCCTGCGCGGAGGTCGGCGTGCCGATCATCCGCATCTGCGTGCCCATCCCGGCCGAGACGGACTATCTGACGGCAATTGCGGACTGCCAGAGGCGGTGGGACGCGCTGGTGCCGCTGCTGGACAAGTACGGAGTGGCCATCGGCATTCAGAACCACTGCGGCCGATCCATCACCCACGCCATGCACCTGCGCCACGCAATAGGCAAGTACGACCCGAAACATCTCTGCGCCGTATGGGACGCCGCCCATAATGCCCTGCAAGGCGAAAACGCCGACCTGGCGCTGGACGTCGTATGGTCGCACCTGCGGGTGGTCAACCTGAAGAACGCATACTGGCGGCGAGCGCCCGCCCGCGAGGGCCAGCCGGCCGAGTGGGAAATCCACTGGACCGGCGGACGCGAGGGCATCGCCAACTGGCCTGGCGTGGCCCGAGAGCTGATGAAACGCGATTACGAGGGAGACGTCTGCCTGACGGCCGAGTACAGCGACAAGCAGCGGGTGGACCGGCTGATCGCCGAGGACATCGAATTTGCCAAGTCTCTGTTTGCTTAGATGCGCCGGGCCTTTGAGCGGGCATGGCCCCCGAGGCCCCGGCGAGGAGTCAGAGGATGCCGAAGAAGAGAATCGTAGCGGCTACGATGGGCAACGGCCACATAGGCCTGGTCGAGCAGGAAATCCCGCCGGTGCGCCCGGGCACGGTTCTGGTGGAGGTGCGGAACTCCCTTGTCAGCCCCGGGACCGAACTGGGCGGCTGGCATGGCCTGCGGCGGCAGTTGGAGCAGCCGAACCCGACGGCCGAACCCAGGCCGTTCGGCTATTCCAACGCCGGAGTCGTGCGGGAAGTCGGTAAGGGTGTGGACGAGTTGAAGCCCGGAGACCGCGTGAACTGCATCGGCGCGGGATACGCGATGCACACCAATTACGCCGTGGTCCCGCAGAACCTGTGCGTCCTTCTGCCGGAGAACGTGAGCTTCACCCAGGGTGCGTACGGCCATCTGTCGGCGACCGCGCTTCACGCGTTGCGCCGGGGCCGGCCCGAGTTCGGCGAGTACGTGGCCGTGGTCGGGTTGGGAATCGTCGGGCAGCTCGCGGCTCAGTTGTATCGCCTGGCAGGCAACTTTGTCCTGGGCTGGGATCGGATCGAGTTTCGAACCGAGATCGCCAGGAAATGGGGCATCGACGCGACCGTCCTGGTCGGCCGGGAGGACGAAGTGGACGCCACCCGCGCTTTCACCGGCGGTCTCGGGCTGGACGCGGCCGTGCTCGCCTTTGGCGGCGACGCAGAGAAGGCCGTGGCCATTATCGAAAAATGCCTGAAGCGATCCCTCGACACACATCCGATGGGGCGGATCGTCGTGGTCGGCGGCGCGCGCTTTCTGTATACATCCACGTTGACCAACGTCGACGTCCGCCGGGCCTCCCGCACGGGAGCGGGCTATCACGACGAGGCCTGGGAGGTCGGAGGGGACTATCCGCCCGTTTTCGTACGGTGGACCAGCCGCGGCAACGTGCAGT
The DNA here is from genome assembly GCA_964401385.1 of uncultured Planctomycetaceae bacterium. Classification (GTDB taxonomy): domain Bacteria; phylum Planctomycetota; class Phycisphaerae; order SM23-33; family SM23-33; genus CAYNYF01. Next base: position 26,879 of record CAYNYF010000048.1, read on the forward strand.
TGTGCATGCGGCTCATCGCCACGGGCAGGCTCCACGTGGACTGCCTGACGACCCACACGATCCCGCTTGAGGACGTCGATGCCGGCGTCTCGGCCATCATTGACGAGCCGGATAAAATCCTCGGCGTGGTCTTTGAAATGCGGCATTGAGCAGACGGCCGTGCGGTTTGCGGGCGTGGCTTTCGCCCGGGTTTTCCCTTGAGGTGGTCGGATGAACGCGAGAGAGAACGCGCTGCGGATCATTCGGTTCGATCGCCCCGAGCGCGTGATGGAAGGCGTGCCGACGCACGGAGTGGCGTACCTCGGCTGCAACCACGAAGGCTACGCCGGCGGGGGCCATGATTGCCCCGTCGGCACTACCTGGACCGACGTCTGGGGCACCGTCTGGTCCAAGAAACTCGAAGGGGTGATGGGCTTTCCGCAGGCGCATCCGCTTGCAAAGCCCGAAAACATAGCGACTTACGATTGGCCGCGCCCGGACGACCAGCGCATCTGCGGCAGGATCTACGAAATGGCCAAGGACTTCGACGGCCGGGACAAGCTCCTGTCCGGCAGCCACAGGGAGACGCTGTGGGAGAAGTCCTACATGCTGGTCGGGATGGAGAGCTTGATGCAGTACTTCTTCACCGAGCCGAACTTTGCCCGCGATGTTCTCCATCGCATTATGGACTTCGACCTCAGCATCGCCAAACACTACCTCGCCGTCGGGATCCAGTATGCGGCTCTGGGCGACGATCTGGGCACGCAGGTCGGGCCGTTGCTCGGCCCGAATATTCTCGAGAAGTTCTTCGTGCCGGAATACAGGCGGCTGTTCAACCTGTACAGGAAGCACGGAGTCCTCATCGGCTTTCATTCCTGTGGGAACATCGAATCGGTGCTCGAGACGTTCATGGCCCTCGGCGTGGATGTGCTGAACCCCGTGCAGGCGACGGCCAACGATTTGGATAGGGTCCGAGCCGTCACAGAAGGGCGGATGGCCTTGCAGGGCGGCGTCAGCACGGCCACCATCATGGCCGGTCCGCCCGAGCGGATCGTCGCCGAAGTCCGGCGGCGTCTGTGGCAGCTTGGCCGGGACGGCGGCTATTTCTGCGGCCCCGATCAGGGCCTGCCCTTCCCCGAAGAGCACGTCCACGCGCTGAAGCTGGCCGTTGAAACCTACGGCAGGTATCCGCTTCAGTCGCCGGATTGATTGTCAGATCCGCAGGTCGCATGCACGCCTTCGTCCTCGCTGGCCGCTGCGGACCCGGCGGTGTGCCCGTCCCTCTCCACGCAGTTCGGGCGTTCAATGGTCGGTGGGGGGTTGCCGGCCGGTTTGCTGGATGTGCATCGCCTGGAGGACGTCGCGCTGCTCGACAATGCCGATGACGCACCGGGTCTGCTCGTCCAGGACGATCAGGTCCCGGGCTCTGTGCATGCGGAAGTTGTTAAAGAGCCCTTCCAGCGTCTCGTCCGGCCCGACGGCGACGAGGTCGTCTTCCAGCAGGTCCTGGGCGGTGACAAGCTCGTGCATTTCGGGCTCGTAGATGATGTCGCGAACGTCCGCCAGACTGATCGTTCCGACGAATCGGTTTCCGCCGTCGACGACGGGGATGTGATCCAGTTGGCTGCGCTCGATGAAGTGCAGTACCTCGTCGAGGGGGGCTGCCGACGGCAGCAGCTTTACATTTGTCCGCATGATGTGGCGAGCGCGGAGCGTGCCGTCAGCGGTCCGCGGCAGTGGCAGCACTCCCAGTCGGCGAAGCAGCGAGAGAACTCCTTGCCTCAGCCGGCTCCAGGCGCCCGGGGCGGTGGTGGGCAAGTGAAACAGCCGAATGGCCTTGACCTCGCCCGGCGGCGACGACGGTGCGCTTCAGCAACGGCGGCCCGGTCAGCTCGAAAACGGCGATCGCGCCCAGGATGACACTGTGCAGTTGTGTGACCCACTCGGGCTCGAGGCCGGACCACATGCCCCGCAGCGAGGTGATCAGTCCGAACGTCAGGTCGCCGTGACACATCAGTCCCGTGCCAAGGTAGGGGAGCACTTCCCCGCTTCCCAGGCGTTTGGACAGCAGGTAGGGAGAGGCGATTTTCGCCAATGTCCGGGCGACGACATAAGCGACAACCAGCGCCGCCATGCCTGGCTTGGTGAAAACCTCGAAACGCAGCGCATATCCGGCGATGACGAACAAAAGGGCGAACAAAGGCGCGCCTATGATGGATAGGCGCTGCTCGAGGCTGCCTGGGTCTGGTGCCAGGTTGATGAACGTCAGCCCTGCCAACAGGCTGATCAGCAGGTAGTCCAGGTTCAGCGGCTTGGCCAAAACCAGGATTCCCAAGACTACCGCCAGCGGCGCCACCGTCGACTGCGCCGGCGACGACCGCGCGTGCAGCAACGAAAGGAGCAATCCCGCCAGGATTCCCACCAGCACCGAGCCGACAGTGGCGCTGATCAGTTTCAACACGGCCAAATGGATGCCGGCAGCGCCGCCCGGTAGTTGAACCCATCCAATCTCGACGAAGACCAGCAGGGAAAGGTCGAACAGGGAAATCGAGATGATGGCCGACAGACCTGTTACGGTGAGAATGTCCTCGGTGGTGTGTCCCTTGGCCTCGTACTGTCGGATCGTCAGCAGCGTCGCGGCGGGCGAGATGGACACGGCAATGATGCCGAAGAACACTGCCATCAAAAGCGGCTGCTCAGATCCGGTGAGATAGCCCACGAGGCCGCAAAGGCTGAAGGTCAACACCAGGGCTGCTGCCGCCTGTGCCAGGCCGACCCAGACGAAAGCCTTGCCCAGCCGACGGATATGGTGCAGCTCGAAGGCCATCCCGATCGTGAGCATCACGGCCGCCAGGGCAAGTTGCTTGATGAAGTACAGCGGCCCCGACTCGGGCTTCACCTCCAGCAGCTCCCCCGCCAACGCCAGGCCGGCGTGGTCCAGCCCCGTCAACGCCCATTTCAGGGCCAGGCCGGCCAGCAGCCAGCCCACGATCCTGGGCAGACGCAGCCGTTCAGAAACAGAGGCCCCCACCAGCGCTGCCGCCAGCATCAGCGCTAGCAATCCCGTTGTCGACCCATCGCCCATGCCGCGAATTCTAACTTACCGGTCCGATGGACGAAATCAGGGAATATTCACGAACCAGGCATCGGCCGCCGAACACGTGCTAGCACCAACCGTTCCAACTCGTCTTGTCGGCCCGTGTTCGGGGAGTCTGTTGTGTCGGCGCGGGCGTCTTAACCGTGTGGCTCGTCGCGCGAGCGTTTCGACAAGAGCACAATGTCGCGGAGATGTTCGCTGTCGGGCGCCTTCAGCCAGCGCTGGGTAAAGCCGTGTTCCTGGGCGATGTGGGCGATCGCCATCAACGCCCGGAGGTGGTAGTTTCGCTCGTCGGCGGATCCGATCAGGACAAAGGCGGCGCGCACGGGTTCGTCAACGCCGGGGAATCGGATTCCCTCCTTGCAGCGGACGAGCAGGACGTCGAAGACTTTCACTCCGTCGACGATGATGTGGGGTATGGCCAGGCCCGGCTGCACGACCGTGCTGGATTGGGCCTCGCGGGCCTGGAACAACCCCATCAGCTTCTCGTGGTCGACGCCAATTCGCGGCCCCAGTGCCTTTGCGGCTAGGCTGAACATGTCCGCCGCCGAGGTCGATTCGGGCAGATCGAGGAGGACGCAGCTTCGGACGAGGTGGTCGAAACGATCGTACTTCACCTCGTCGCGCTCGAGGGCGATCTGCTTGAGTTCCTCCTCCAGCGTGCTTCGGTAGATCTCCTTCGAAACCGCGCTCCTGACCATGTACAACAGGGCGCTCTCGCGGCTGGTGCGGGGCCGGACGTACAGGACGTACCACAGTGCGCTGGCCAGCACGAAGGCAGTCGTCGTCACCAACGGTGCTCGCCCCATGCGGCCGGCCATGATCACGATCAGAGAGGCATACATGGCGATGCCGGCCAACGGCAGCCACGGAAACAACGGCGACCGGAACACGGGGCGGTAGTTCTGAATCTTGCTGCCCCGCATGATCAGCACGGCTAGGTTCATCAGCAGGAACAGGATCAGCTTCATTGTGCTGGCGACCTTGACCAGGTCGGATATGTTCAGCAGCGAGATCATCGCGATCATGAATCCACTGGTCAAAAGGATACTGAAGTGCGGCGTGCCGTAGCGCCTGGAGATCCTCTGGAGGCTCCTCGGCAGCAGGTCGTCGCGGCTCATTGCCATCGGGTTGCGAGAGGCGGCCAGGATGCCGCTGTTGCCGGTGGTGACGAATGCCAGGATCGCCGCCGCCGAAAGCAGGAGCATGCCCGGCGAGCCCAAGACCTTGCCCGCCGCCAGCGACAGCGGCGTGAGGCTTCCGTAGGGGCCGGCGCCGAGTTCGGCCTTGTCGGTCACACCGACGACCACCAGGATGGCCGCCACGTAGAACAGCGACACCACGACCCAGGACAGGAGCATCGCGCGGGGAATATTCCGCCCCGGGTCGCGGATTTCCTCGGCGATTCCGGCGACCTTGGTCAGCCCGCCGAAGGAAACGAACACCAACCCGGCCGTAGCAAAGATGCCCCCCCATCCTTTTTCCATGAAGTTGTCAAAGTTCGGGTGCTGGTTGACCCTGGGTACCCCCGCGACGACAAACAACCCCAGTGCGACCAGCAGGGCGGCGACCATTATGACCTGGGCCCGACCGGCCATTTTTACACTGAGAATGTTCAGTATCGTGAAGATCAGGCAGCACGCGATCGCCACGGCCTTGACCAGCAGTTCCCACTGCCCCGGGTCCAGGGAAGGTAGGTTCGCCTTCGCCCAAATCAACTGCGCGAAGGCCCCGATGCCGATCATCGCGAACGCGCTCTTCAGCGCAATGGAAAACCACCCGGCCAGGCCCGCAAGCGTTCCTGGCAGCGCGCCCATGCTGCGCTCGACGAAGAAATAGCTGCCCCCGCTCTTGGGCATGGCCGTGGCCAACTCGGCCTTCGACAGCATCGCCGGCAGCACCATTAGCGATGCAAGGGCGTAGGCGAGCACCACCGCGGACCCGGAGAACTTGAACGCCTGCCCCGGCAACACAAACAGGCCGCTGCTAATCATCGCGCCGGAGGCAATGCAGAAGACGGTCCATAATCCGAACTTGCGAGCCAGTTTCATGTGGAGGCCCTCGCTCGACCACAAGGGAAGCACCGCCTGTCGCCACAATTCTACCTGACGATGAGGACAAGTCCAGTATGCTCGACGGCACTTCCGCGGCCGCGGGCGTCAGCGCCCGCTCAGTGGTGTAACGAATTGTGTGTAAGTTCGTGTTCGGGCGTTCGTGTCATCCGGCT
>CAYNYF010000049.1:0-14465 GCA_964401385.1 uncultured Planctomycetaceae bacterium
GTGGGCAGGCACAGTGTGAAGAGGCAAAGATGCGTCTGCGCCGCGGGGCGGGCAGGGATGGCGGGCAGGCGTGTCATTCGTGTTCCCATTCGTTGGGAGGCGTGGAAACCGCGGCCGAGGCCACTGTTCAAACATTGTTGCGGTCCGCTTAGCATGGGTGCGACATGAGAATCAGAGAATTCCAGGACTTCATTCGCAAGCGCTACTACCAGCGCGACAGCGAGCGCGGCACGCCGGGAACCTTCATGTGGCTGGTGGAGGAGGTGGGCGAGCTATCCAGCGCCCTGGCCGCCGGCCAGAAGGCCAACATGAAAGAGGAATTTGCCGACGTCCTCGCCTGGCTGTGCACGCTGGCCAACATCAACGACGTCGATCTGGAAACCGCCATCCAGAAATACACCGTCGGCGGCGTGGACGGGTTCAAATAGCGCCCCCGCGGGCCCCGCCGCCGCAGCCGACGCCAAAAGCATGCCCGGAAAATCCCGCGCAAAAAGCTTGCCGGCAGGCGAGTTTGGCGTAGAGTATAAGCCAGTCACATCTTTCTTACTGCGGGTCTTTGGCCGTGTCAGTCATGTCATTTCATGACGGTCTGTGTCGGGAGTTGCCGCGGCGAAACGGGCGGTCTTCCTCCTGTCCACAACGCTTCCGTCGCGGCGGAGGTCTCTGTCATGCCCACGGGCAAGGTTAAGTGGTTCAGCAGCGCAAAGGGATTCGGCTTCATCTGTTGCGACGGGGCGGACAAGGACATCTTTGTCCACTACTCCGCGATCAGCGCCGACGGCTACCGGTCCCTCAACGAAGGGGATCAAGTCGAATTCGAGCTGGTCGACGGCCCCAAGGGACCCAAGGCCGAAAACGTCGTCAGGGTTGAGTGAACCCGCTCCGGGCCTTCCGCGGACGGAGGCCCGCTCCGCCGGCGGCGGGCAGTGCGGAAGGGGCCACGGGTGCAGTCGCCGGGGGCCGGCGGTCCGGTCAATCCGCGATGACGCGGGCGATGCGATCGCCCAGCCGGGTGATTATCTCATACGGCACTGTGCCCGCCAGGCGGGCCAGGTTGGCCACGCTGTGGGGGGCGTCCGGATCGGGGCTGACGATCTCCACCGTCTGCTTGACCTTCACCCCCGGCACGCCCGTGACCTCGATGATAGTCTGATCCATGCTGACCCGGCCGCGAACGGGGCAGTCCACGCCGGCCACCCGCATGGAGGCCACGTTGGAGAAGGAGCGGAAGTAGCCGTCGGCGTATCCGATCGGCACCAGGGCCAGGCGGGCGGGCTGGGCGAACTCATACGTCAGCCCGTAGCCGGTGCGAGCCCCGGCCGGAACGTCCTTGACCAGCACGATGGGCGCGGTCACGCGCATCGAGGGCCGCAGCGGCAGCACGTTGGTGAGGGTCTCCGAGGGCTGATAGCCGTACAGGGCCATTCCCGGACGCACCATGTCCAGACGCGTCTCCGGCAGGTCGATCAGGGCGGCCGAATTGGCCGCGTGCAGGGTCAGGCCGGCCCGCCCGCCGCACGCCTGCACGGTCGAGATAAATCGCTGCAACTGGCTTCTTGTAAAAGACTTGTCCCTGTCCTCGGCGACCGCGAAGTGGGTGTACATGCCGGTGAGCCTGACGTGCTCGGCGGCTCGGATGGCTTCGATGAGGGCGGGGGCCTGCTCCGGCAGGATTCCCCCGCGGCTCATGCCGGTGTCGATCTTGACGTGCACCTCGGCCGGGCGGTGGGCCTTGTTCGCCGCCTCGGCCAGCAGGTCCAGCTCGTCCGGGCCGGTGACGGTCAGGGCGACGTCGGCGGCGATGAGTTCGGCCAGGTTCTCGGCGTCGGAGGCCGCCGCCGTCGTGAACATCAGCACCGGCCGCTGCCAGCCCAGCTCCCGAAGCTCTGCCGCCTCCGAGCAGATGGCGACGGAGAGCATGTCCGCGCCCGCGCCGATGACCCCCAGGACCTCCCGTACGCCGTGGCCGTAGGCGTTGGCCTTGACCACCGGAGAGAGCTTCACCCCCGGCCCCAGCAGGTTGCGAATCACCTTGACGTTGTGTTGGATCGCGGAGACCGAGATTTCCGCACGCAGATAGCCATCCATGGCAGAGACTGCTTTACGCCGAAGGCAACGCTCGGCGGGAAAGGCCGCGACGGGACTGATCCAAATACATTCATCGGCACGACCCGCCGATCCGCTTTCCCGGAAAACCGCTGGCATGTAAAATTAACTGCGTCGGAAGGTTAAACGGGTCGTTCTGACGCCCTCCGGCGCCCGTCCGACCCGCGGCAACTGCGCGGCCGGGCTACTCCCCGGGGTCTTCGATGAGATGCTCGTAGAACTTCACGAACTCCTTCTTTTCCGCGGTCTTCATCAACGCCATCGCCTCCCGGGGGTGCTGGTCCAGGGTGCCGGTGAGCATGTAGGGAATGTGATAGCCCCACTCGATCTCCTTGCGCAGCGGGAGGATCGTGTTGGCGATCGCCTCCAGCACCGGCTTGAGGTCGAACTTTGGATTCTTCAGGAACCCCAGCAGCAGCTCCAGCGGGCAGTTGCCGGCCGCCCTGCCCAGCCCGTACAGCGTGCCGTCGACGTAATTGGCGCCGCGGATAATGGCCTCGATGGTGTTGGCGAAGGCCAATTGCTGGTTGTTGTGGAAGTGCCCGCCGATCTCCTTGGTCTTCAGGTACATCTTATACTTCTCGATGAGGAAATGGACCTCCTCGCTGTACAGCGCCCCGAAGCTGTCCACGACGTAGACGGCCTGGACGGAGGTCTCCTCCTCCATCTGCTGGAGGGCCTCGTCCAGGAAGGGCGATCCCTCGTGGGAGATGGCCATGACGTTGATGGTGCACTCGTAGCCCTTGTCGGTGGCGTTGTTGGCCAGGTGGATGGCCTTGTCCACGTCCTTGACGTAGGTGGCCACGCGGATCAGGTCGACCACGGACTCCTCGCAGGGCAGGATGTCCTCGGCCACGGCCTTGTGGGCGTCCTGCATGATGGAGAGCTTCGTCTGGCGCGGGTCGATGCCGTCGACGGCCCGGCGGAGTTGGTCCTCGTCGCAGAACCGCCACGGCCCGAACTTCTCCGGCGAGAACATTTCCTTGCTGTTGCGGTAGCCCAGCTCCACGTAATCGACGCCGGCGGCGCAGGCCGCGGCGTACACCGCGCGCACGGTCTCCAGCGTGAAGTACGAATCGTTGGTCAACCCGCCATCGCGGATGGTGCAGTCGACGACTCTGATTTCAGGACGGTACATCTGATCTGCTCCCTGTATCTGTAAGACCGCGCCGGCTAACCACTCGCGGCCGGCGCCTAATTGTGAACCTAGGATCATACAATAACATCGTGCCGTTTGCCCCCCCAAATGAAGTAAGAGCAGCGATTTTCCCCGGCCCCGCCGGGCGCGGAAAGCGGTTGGTCCGGACCGGGATTTCTGGTACGCTATCGGGTTGCCCGACCGGTGCCGGCCGGGCCCTCAAGCGAAGAACCATTATGTGTCAGGGCACGTGAGACCGTGAGCTTTCGTACTGCCATCTTGGGCGCCACCGGGGCGGTCGGCAGCGAGTTCTTGCAGATCCTGGCCCAGCGGGACTTTCCGCTGGTGAGCCTGAAGCTGCTGGCCTCGAGCCGATCGGCCGGCAGGAAGCTGAAATTCCGCGGCGACGAACTCGTCGTCGAGGAAGTTTCCGAGAAGAGCTTTGACGGGATCGAGCTGGTGCTGGCGTCGGCCGGCGGGCCGATCTCCAAGAAGTTCGCCCCGATCGCCGCCTCGGCCGGGGCTGTCGTCGTCGACAACACCTCCGCCTTCCGCATGGACCCGGAGGTGCCGCTGGTGATCCCGGAGATCAACGCCGGGGACATCCCGTCGCACAAGGGAATCATCGCCAACCCCAACTGCTCGACGATCATCATGAACGTGCCGGTCTGGCCGCTGCACCGGGTCAACCCCGTCCGCCGCATCGTGGTCAGCACGTATCAGGCCGCCAGCGGCGCCGGGGCCCAGGCCATGGCCGAACTGGAAGAGGGCAGCCGGGCGATGCTGGCCGGAGAGTCCTTCCAGCCCAAGGTGCTGCCGCACGTCGCCGCCTTCAACGTCTTCAGCCACAACAGCGACGTCGGCCCGGACGGCTACAACCTGGAAGAGACCAAGATGGTCCGCGAGACGCGGAAGATCTTCCACAGCCCGGAGATGCTGATCACCGCCACCTGCGTGCGCGTGCCGGTGCTCCGCGCCCACAGCGAGGCGATCAACCTGGAGTTTGCCGAGCCCATCACCGCCGAGCAGGTCCGCCAGATCCTCACCTCGGCGGCCGGCGTCAAGATCGTCGACGACCGCGAGCGGAGCTACTTCCCCATGCCGCTGGACGCCAGCGGGCGGGACGAGATCCTGGTCGGGCGGATCCGGCAGGACATTTCCCGGCCGGACGGGCGCGGAATCGAAATGTTCGTCAGCGGGGATCAGCTCCGCAAGGGAGCCGCGCTGAACGCCATCCAGATCGCCGAGGCCCTTGCCGGCTGAAGCCCGGGGGCGGCCCCCGCCCGGCATACATTGCCCGGATTTGCCAGAACCAGCGGAGCTAACGCCGGCGGCGCGAGTTGTATATCATAGAGGGGACGGGTTCCGGCTGTGGCCGGCCGGCGACGATCGCGGAAGCGGGAGGAAGAGATGACGCGCCTGTTCGTTGCAGGGCTGCCGTGGTTCATCGTCGCGGCCACCGCGGCCGCGCCCGCCACCCAGCCCGCCGCCGAAGCCAAGCTCGTCCGGGACCTCTACGGCCGGCGGATCGAGCAGGCGCTGGTCACGTCGGACACGAGCGACAACGTCACGCTGACGCGGGAGCTGCTGGTGGCCGCCGCCGATTCGGCCAGCCCCGCCCTGCTGCGTCACCTTCTGGCGATGCAGGCGGTCAAGCTGGGCACGCCCGTCGGAACGACCGAAGCGGCCAAGCTGGCGCGGCAGGCGCTGGCGCTGGCGGACCGGCTCCGCCCGCTGAAGCCCACCTGGAAATGGCAGTTGCGGCTGAACATCGCCCGGCAGTGCCACGAAGTCGCCCGCAAGGCCGGGGCGAGCAAGGAGACGCTTTCCCCGCTGGCCGAGGCGCTCACACAGGACGAAATCGGCCTGGCCAGGGCGATGATGCGCGAGCAGGACCTCGACCGGGCTTACGGAATTCTGATAGCCGCCCGCGGCCGGGCCAAGGCGCTCGGGCTTCCGGCGACCGAGGCAGAGGCCGACGCCGCCATGCAGGAGCTGAAGGCCTACCGGCTGCGGCTGAACCGCATCCGCCTCGCCGAGGCCCAGCTCCGACGAGCAACGCAAGCCAACGACGACGACGACGTCAAGGTCGCCAGGCAGAAGCTCGCCCTGATCTATCTGCTCGACGACGGCGACCTGGCGAAGGCCCATTCCTACCTCGCCGGCAGCGGGCACGCCTACGAGGCTCCCGTCAAGGCGGCCGTGGCCTTTTCCGCAAAGCCACACCGATTGCCTCCGCCGGCGGCCTGCAACCAGGTGGTGGAATCGCTAGCGGCGGCCGCCAAGAAGGCGGCCAACAGGGCGGCGCGGGTCAGCATCGCCACGGCCGGGATGAACCTCTGCCGGGCGTTCCTGGCGACCAATCCGCAAGGGCTGCCGGCGACCAAGGCCCGGCTGCTGCTGCTCCAGGTGGAGCGACTGGCCGAGGATAGCCCCGCCCACCGCCTCATCCGCAGGCTCAAGGCGAACTACGGCTCCCTGGACGCGAAGATCGAGGTCCTGCAAGACGGCGTGGTGCGGTTCTCGTACGACTTCTCCGACCCGAAGCAGCGCGGCGACTGGACGGAAACGGAGGGCCGCTGGCAGGTGAGTCGGGTCCGGAACAAGCACATCCTGGTGGCCACCTGCCCCAACCAAAGCCGCGCCCGCCTCGAGAACCGGCTGCGCTTCCGCCCCGACAAGCCGCTGTCGCTGTCGTTCCGGGTCAGCGGGCAGCGGACCCTGGCGGGGCTGCTGATCTTCATTCGCGACATCTCCTCGCGGTCGTTGCGAAGCTACATCGAGTTCGAGCTGGGGGCGTTGCACAACACCTGCTCGCGGCTGTGCGACTACGGCTCGACGGTGTGGTCCGACGCCCGGGTCAAGATTGTGCCCAACAGGGTCTACCGGGTGGAGATCACCTGGGACGGGGCCAGGACCGTCACCTGGACGGTCAACGGGAAGCTCTTGTGCAAACACAAGCTTCAGTACCTCAGGCGAGGCGTTGCCGATTTCAAGCTGAGCGTGGGGCTGCAAACCTTGCGTCACGACGCCGGCTTCGACGACGTTAAGGTCGAAGGGGTCGTCATCGAGGACCCGGGGGAGAAGCCGAGTTCCTCCAGCGGCTCGGGCTGGCCCGTGCCCTGAGCGGCGCGCGGCAATCCTCCAACACTGGACGCGCCCATCTCGCCTGGGCAGGCGTGGACACCTCCCCCGGCGGGTCGGGGCGGCTTGACCGCGAGCCGGTCAGGGGCGATGATTCCCGCATGAGCGATTCGCCGCAGCGGTCATCTTCGCAAGCGCGGAACATCAAGCTGGTCGTCGCCTATGACGGCACGCGCTACCACGGCTGGCAGCGGCAGGCCGACGGCGTGCTGACGGTGCAGGGGTGCATGGAGGCGGCGGCCGGGCGCATCCTCGGCCACCCGGTGAACATCGCCGGGGCGGGCCGCACCGACGCCGGCGTCCACGCCACCGGGCAGGTGGCGAACCTGCACACGTCCAACCTGAGCATCCCCACGCTCAACTTTCGGCGGGCGCTGAACTCGGCCCTGCCGGCGGACATCGCGGCGGTCTCGGCCGAAGAGGCCCCGCCGGCCTTCCACGCCTCCGGCTCGGCCGTCGCCAAGACGTATCGCTATCGCATCTGCCGCCGGCCGCTCAAGTCCGTCATGCAGGCCAGCCACGTGTACCATTTCTGGCCGGAGCTGGACGCCGGGCGCATGGCGGCGGCCGGGGCGCGGCTGCTGGGCGAACACGACTTCCGCGGCTTCGCCTTCGCCGCCGAGCGCCGTAAGAACAGCGTCCGCACCATCACCGGCTGCCAGGTGAGCGAGCCCGACGAGGAGCTGCACGTGGCCGTCACCGGCGACGGCTTCCTGTACAAGATGGTGCGCAACATCGTGGGCACGCTGATTGAGATCGGCCGCGGGAGGTGGCGGCCGGATCGGATCGACGAGATCCTCCAGAGCCGCGACCGCGGCCTGGCCGGACCGACCGCGCCGGCGTCGGGCCTGTGCCTTGTCCACGTGGAGTATCCCCCCTGGTGAAAAGCAACCGTCGAGCCAACCCAGGATACGGCCCTGGCGGCCGGCACCCGCGGCGGCGCGGCGCGGCTACGTCATCGGCTGCCCGAAGCGAATCCCCACCGGGAGGTGCCCGTCGGACAGCATCTTCGCCCGATCCACGCGAACCACGGTTCCGTCGAGCGGGGAATCGCTCAGTCGGCCGAACTCCGGCCGGCCGTGCACGTCCAGCTTCAACTGGATCGGTTGCCCCGAAGCCACCGGCGTGCCCGCCGGAACGTACACCAGGATGCCCCCCCGGGACATGTCGACGCTCCGGGCCGGGAACTCCCGCCCGGACGCGCAATGATAGAATTGCACCGTTGCCGCAAGCGGATACCGAACGAACTGCCTTCGATCTGCCGAGGGACGCTCGCTCATTGTTAGCGCCTTCCTTGCCGCTGCCCCAAGACACCGTAGATTATATCGGATCGGGCGCGTCCCGGCTAGAGCTAGGCGAAGCCTTTCTTGACAGACGCCGCCGCCGCCCCCCGGCCGGGCGCCGCAAGATCGGGCGCAAAAAGAGGATACGGACCGCCTTGAAAAGCCGCCGAAGAAATCTCGACGTTTTTCCCGCCGGCGGGGCGACCTTCGCGCCCGGCGGGCACCCCGGCGGCAGCGGGCGGCGCCTCTTGTGAACGGAAGACGGTGATGAAAATGACAAAGATTCGCCGCATCGGGCTGCTTACCGGCGGGGGCGACTGCCCCGGCCTCAACGCCGTCATCCGGGCCGTGGTCAAGACCGGCATCTGGCAACACGGGCTGGAAGTCGTCGGCATCGAGGACGGCTACCTGGGCCTGATCGAGAACCGCATGCACGTGATGGACGTGGCCGAGGCCTCCGGCATTCTCACCATCGGGGGGACCATCCTGGGAGCGTGCAACAAGGCCAATCCGCGCCAGTTCGCCATTCGCGAGGACGGCAAGTGGATCCAGCGCGACGTCACCGACGAGGTGATCGCCCACATCCGCCAGTGGAAGCTGGACGCGCTGATCATCATCGGCGGCGACGGCACCATGGCGGGCGCGGCCCATCTCATCCGCCACGGGGTCAACGTCGTCGGCGTGCCCAAGACCATCGACAACGACCTGGTGGGCACGGACATCACCTTCGGGCACGACACGGCCGTGACCACCGCCGCCGAGGCCCTGGACAAGATTCACACCACCGCCTCCAGCCACCACCGGGTGATGGTGGTGGAGCTGATGGGCCGCTACGCCGGCTGGCTGACCCTGCGCGCGGGCTTGGCCTCCGGGGCCGACGTCATCCTCATCCCCGAGATCCCCTTTGACATGGGCGTGGTCGCCGCCAAATGCCTCCAGCGATCCAGAGTGGGCAAGCGCTTCACCATTATCGCCGCCGGCGAGGGGGCCTACCCGGCCGGGGGCGAGATGATCGTCGACCACGTGGTCGAAAACTCGCCCGACCCGATCCGGCTGGGGGGCCTGGCCAGGTACGTCGCCGGCGAGATCGAGGAACGGACCGCCCTGGAGAGCCGCCACATGGTCCTGGGGCACGTCCAGCGCGGCGGCACCCCCACCCCCTTCGACCGGATCCTGGCGACGGTGCTGGCCCACCGCGCGGTGGAGCTCGTCATGGAGGGCAGGTTCGGCGAAATGTCGGTCATCAAGGACGGCAGGATCGGCTCGTTCCCGATCGAATCGGCCGCCGACAAGGTCCGCACCGTGCCCCACGACGACCCGCTCATGCTGGCGGCCCGGGCCGTGGGGACGTGCTTCGGCGACGGACCGGATGAATCGTCCTGATGAACGCCGGCAAGCTCAGCGCGACACTGATCCGGCCGGTGTGGCTGTTCGCTTTCGCCCTTGCGGCAGCCGGGGCCGAGCCGCCCCAGCCGCCGGCGAAGGCGTCCATCGAGCAGCTCGTCGCCGACTACCGCGCGGATACCGGTGCCGACGTCGGCCTGCACGCCGTGCGCCTGGCCGACGGAGAGCCGCTCTGCCGAATCCGCCCCACCGATCGGTTCATCCCGGCCAGCAACCAGAAGATCCTCACCTCGGCCGTGGCCCTGAAGCGCCTGGGACCGGACTTCCACTTCCGCACGAAGCTGGCGACGGCCGGCAGGGACCTGCTCGTCATCGGCGACGGCGACCCGACCACCGGCGACGCTCGCCTGGCCGAGGCCCACAAGGAAACCATCTACGCCGCCTTCGACCGTTGGGCCGAGGCGCTCAAGCGGGCGGGCGTCCGCCGGATCGAAGGCGACCTCCTCATCCGCGCCGGCATCTTCCAGGGGCCGTATTTCCACCCCGACTGGCCGGTCCGCCAGCGGCAGCGCTGGTACGCGGCGCCGGCGGCGGCCGTGAATTTCAACGACAACTGCTTCGACGTCGGCTTTGCAGTCGAAGGCGAGAAGGTCCGCCCGGTCGTGGCCCCGGTCAGCCGGTTCCTCCGCGTTCGCAGCCGGGTGAGCTTGGGCGGGCGGCACCTGTGGCGATGCCGCTTCGACAAGAGCGGCGACGGCATAACGCTGACGGGCACGGTCAGCCGGGCCACGCCCGATCCCCTGCCCGTGGCCGCCCCGGACCCGCCGATGCTCTTCGGCTGCGTGCTGATGGACAGGCTGGTCCGGGCCGGGATCGCGTTCCAGGGAAAGATCGTGGTTTCGCCGGACCCGGCCGGGCCGTGGCGGGCCGACGGCCTGCGCGTCATCGCCACGGAGACCACCCCGCTTCCGGCGGTGCTGCGGCGGGCGAACAAGCACAGCCACAACCTCACGGCCGAGTGCCTGTTCCTGCGCAGCGCGGTCGAGCCCGGCGCGCCGGCGACCTGGGAGAAAGCGGCCAAGGCCGCCGCGGCGGTGCTGCAAGCCGACTACGGCCTGCCCGCCGGGCAGTTCCACGTCGCCGACGGCTCGGGCCTCTCCGGCAAGAACCGCGTCAGCCCCGCCGCCATTACGTCGCTGCTGGGGGCCATGGCCGGGAAGAAGGCATTCGTCGAATCGCTGGCCATCGCCGGCGTGGACGGGTCGCTCCAACGGCGGCTGGCCGGGCCGATCTGCCGCGGGCGCATCCTGGGAAAGACCGGCTCCCTGACCGGGGTCAGCGCCCTGAGCGGTTACGTCCTCGACCGGGACGGGAAGCCCGCCCTGGCCTTCAGCATCCTCATCAACGGGCGGACGCGCGGAAAACGCCACGATGCCCGCGGCCTTCAGGCGGCGGTGTGCAGAGCGCTGATCCGGGCGGTGGACGCCCCCGCCCCGTGAGTGCGATCGCAGGCCCGCCCGCGGCTACCATTCCTCCAGCTCCCCGACGATCTCCTCGACCAGGTCCTTCACGCTGGCAACGCCGAGGCACTGCCCCTCGGCGGAGACGACGAAGCACATGGCCTCGCGCCGGCGCTGCAGCTCGAACATCACCTCGATGACGCCCAGGTGCTCGGGGAGCACCAGCGGCGGCCGGACGTGGGCGGACGGCGGCGAGCCGCTCTGATCCAGCAGGACGTCGTAGATGTTCAGCACGCCGACGATGTTCTCCCGGCGCCCGGCGTACACGCCCACACGCGGATGGCCGCTGGCCCGCAGCAGCTCCCGAAGCTCATCGGGCGTGGTCGCCTCGGAAACCACCACCGCCCGCGCCAGCGGGACCATGACGTCGCGCAGGCGGACGCGGCGGATGTTGACCACGCGCTGGGCGATGATGGACTGCGTGTGGCTCAGTGCGCCGCTGGCCCGGCCCTCGTCCAGGATGCTGCCGATGTGCCGGCCGCGGGCCAGCGGGCTGTCCTGCGGCCCCGGCCGCCGGCCCGCCAGCCGCATCACCGCCCACACCGACGCCCGGATCAGGCCGACCACGCCGACGGCGGTGAACAGCCGCTGCGAGAAGCCCAGGAACTGCGAAAACACGTACGTCAGCGTCTCCCCGTGCCGGTGGAAGAGATACTTCGGCAGCAGCTCGCAGAAGATGAAGATCAGCGGCGTGAGAATGGCGACGGCGTACCAGTCCGGTCGCGGCCAGCGGCGGGTGGTCAGCACCAGCACCATCCCCGCCGAGGCAAGGTAGTTGGCCAGGTTGTTGCCGACCAGGATCGCGATCAGCGACCGGTCCGCGTGCCGCTGGAGCCGCCGCAGTCGCGACGCCCGCCGGCTGCCGGACTCGGCCCGCAGGTCCAGGCGAATCTTGTTAACGGCGTAGGTGCCGGTCTCCAGTCCGCTGTACAGGAACGAAAGCGTCATGCCCGACAGCAGCATCGCCCAGCCGGCGGCCGCGGCCATGTTCAGGGCGGCGATCATGCTTGCCCCCCCTGCAACCGGACGCGCAGCAGGGCGACCCGCCGGTGCTGCATGGCCTCGACGGTGAAGGTGAGGTTGCGATAGGCGGCGGTCTCCCCGACCTGGGGAATGTGGCCGAGAATCGAGATCACCAGTCCGCCCACCGTGGTGAAGCCGGCGGCCACCAGGTCGATGGGGAACGCATCGGACCACTCATGGATCGGCAGGTTCGCGTCGACCAACCACTCGGCCGGACCCACCTTGCGCACGGGCGGGGCGCGCTTGGCCTCGCGGGCGTCGGCGATGTCGCCGACAATCTCCTCCAGGATGTCCTCCAGCGTGATCAGTCCGGCCGTGCCGCCGTACTCGTCCACGACGATGCCCACCTGGCTGCGGGTCGCACGGAATTGCAGCAGCGCCCGCTCCAGCGGGGCCGACTCCGGCACGAACCGGACCGGCGAGACGATCTCGCGAAGCGGCTTGCCCGGGTTGACCAGCAGCCGCTTGGCGTGGACGACGCCCACGACGTGGTCGAGGTCGCCCTCGTAGACGGGAATCTTGGTGGTCCCCTTCTCCCGGATGATCTCCAGCACGCCCTCGGGCGGTGCGTCCACGTCGTAGGCGACCACGTCCACGCGGGGAACCATGATGTCGCTGGCGCGCAGGTCGGTCAGCTCCAGCACTTCCTGGAGCAGCTCCGTCTCGTCCTGCCCGATCAGGCCGCGCTTCTGGGAAAGCGCCAGCAGGGCGGCCAGCTCCTCGGCGGACAGATCCGCCGAGCGGGCCCTGGCCGGGGCCAGCAGCCGCGTCAGCGGCACCACCACCACTGCCATCAGCAGCCGCCGCACCGGCTCGAACGCCCGCCCCAGGATCGCCAGCGCCGGCGCCGCCGGCGGGGCCAGGCGCCGGGCCCAGACGTACGCCACCGTCTTGGGGATGACCTCGCTGGCGATGATCGTGGCCAGCAGCGTGCCCACCGCCAGCACCGACGCCCACAGCCGCCCGTTGGGCAGCACGGCGCCGGCACGCATCACCAGCAACGAGGAGACCACGAAATACAGGATGCGGAAGACGTTGGTGCCCAGCAGCACCGTCGTCAGCACGTTGCCGGGGCGGCGCATCAGCAGCGGCACCATCCGCGCCATCTTGCGCGGGTCCTGCCCCAGGGCGAACAGCTCCCCGCGGGAGAGGCTGAACAGCGCCGTCTCGGCCCCGCTGAAGAACGCCGCCGCCGCCAGCAGCCCGCACAACAGGACGAGCTGCCAGACCTGATCGGCGAGAAACTCCCCAAACGTCATTGCCAGCATATCAGCTCGGCTGCCGCTTGCGCGGCCGCCCCTTGTCATTTCCCATCAGGCCATCCACCGCGTGGGAGACAGCATGTAGTTGTCGTGTCCGCAAACGATCACGTCGGCGATTTCGATGATTTCGGTCAGGCTCTGCATGGCCGCGACGGCATCGGCGGAGCCCGACCACACGCGCCCGGCCAGCACGTACTCGGACGTAATGGCCGCGTCGCCGGCCACCAGGACGGTCCGGCTCGGCGCCGCCAGCAGCAGCCCGGCCGAGCCCACCGACGCCCCCGGCAGCGGGAACAGATGAACCGATCGGGTGAGCTTGTCCGGCGCCGCCGTGAAGCGCTCCAGCAGCTCCAGGTCGCTGCGGACGGCCCGCTCGAGCTGGGCCCCGCGGCGCTCGGCCGATTCGGCCAGCGTGTCCAGTGTCTGCCGATAAGCCAGCAGCTCCTGCTCGCCGCAGGTCCACCGGGCCTGGCCGAACGCCTCGATGCTGCGCCGGTGCGTCGGGCGGAGCGTCGTGCAGAACACGTCGGTGATCTCTTCCGACCGCAGGCCCGTCCGCTCGAACAGCCGGTTCACCAAGGCCGCGGCCGGAAGCGAGGGGTCCACCAGGATCAGCCGGTCCTCGTCTCTGACCAGCGTCGTGGTGGCGTGCGGGGTGCGCAGACCCGGCGCCTCCGACCAGAACGGGTTGGACGACATCGCCCCAAGGCTGACGACCGTGAACTCCACGCTCATTGGATCACCATCTTAACCGCTCGCGGGCCGCAGAAACAGGCCCGCCAAGGCGCCGGTCGAACGGCCGGCCGTCCCGGGAGCACCTCAGGCCTGCTCGATGAACTTCATCGCCGCCTCGGCAAGCGAGTCGGCGTCGGCGGCGTCGAGCCAGTGGATCTGCCGCATCTGCCGAAACCACGTCCGCTGGTGCTTGGCGAACTTCCGGGTATTGATCTTCGTCCGCTCGACGGCCTCGGCGAGGCTGCACTGTCCGCGGAGGTGGCGGATCATCTCGGCGTAGCCCAGGGCCTGGGCGGCCTGATCGGCCAGGCCGGCGGGCTCGGCCAGCAGGGCGGCGACCTCCTCCGGCAGGCCCAGCTCGATCATGCGCTTGACGCGGGCGTTGATGCGGCGGTTGGTCTGATCCACCGGCCGGCGGACGCCGATGAACACGCCGTCGTATCGAGGCGTGGGCGAATCCCACTGCCGCTGGAGCCGGCTGATGGGCTCACCCGTCAGAAGCTGCACCTCCAGGGCTCGGATGATCCGCTTTTCGTCGTTGGGGTGCACCCGCCCGGCCGTGGCCGGATCCACCCGCGCCAGCTCGGCGTGCAGCGCCGCCAGCCCCTCCGCGGCCGCTCGCTCCTTCAGCCGCCGGCGAAGCTCCGGATCGGCCCCGGGACCGTCGAAGAGACCCTCCGAGAGGGCCTTGACGTACAGCGGGCTGCCCCCGACGGCCAGCACCACTTGGCCGGCGGCGGCGATCTCGGCGATGGCCCGGTCGGCGTGCTCGACGTACCGGGCGACGCTGAAGGGCTCGCTCGGCTCGACGATGTCGATGCAGTGGTGCCGGACCTCCGCCCGCGCCGCCGGCGAAGGCTTGGCCGTGCCGATGTCCATCCGCCGGTAGACCTTCATGGAATCGACGCTG
>CAYNYF010000049.1:14475-31988 GCA_964401385.1 uncultured Planctomycetaceae bacterium
CACGCTGACGATCTGCCCCCCCAGCCGCCGGGCCAGAGACCCCCCCAAAGCGCTCTTGCCGCCGGCCGTGCAGCCCACAATGAAATACACGCGCGTCATCCGGGCGCGATTCTGAATGCCCGCCGGCAGCCTGTCAAGCCCACCCCCGCCGCCGGGAATCCACGAGTTACACGAGGAGTCCACGAATTACACGAATTACACAAATAGGGAGAACTCACTGAAGAAACGCAACGGCCGTTCGTATAGCTCTTCCAAACGGACGGCAGCAATCTTTGAACAGTGGACGTGCCCACCTCCCTGCCTACCTCCCTGGCCACCTGCCTACCAAGGCAGGGGGCCGGAAGGCAGGCGGGCGTGGCGAACGGGGGCCCCCTGCGCAAAGACAGACCCCGCCTGGCCGTTCGACCGGACGGGGTCTGTTGTCAGCTAACTGTCTGTCGTTGGGTGTCTACTGACGCCCTGGCAATTACCGTCTGCGGCGGCGGATCAACGCAACACCGCCGATCACGATCAGACCAAGCGTCGCGGGCTCGGGAATGCACCACGTTCCGGCCATGTCGTAATTCAGACCCTGGCGGGAAATGTAGCCGTCGTAGGATATGTCGCCCGTGGTGCACAGGTACACCAGCTGGACGTCCTGGAAATACTCCGACGTGCCGGTGCCCGCCTCGATGTGGTAGGAATTCGGCGCCTCCACGATCCCGGGGTCGACTTTGTTGCCCGGGAACGGCTCGAAGAAGTACGAGTCGAGCGCCATGTCGTACCCGCTTCCTACCGTGTTGTGGTAGAGTAGGGCGTTTACGTCATCGTCCACGACCACCACGCCGAATGCCTTCGACTGCTGGATCTCACCGGGCAGGCAGATAGGGTCTGCCTGCTCGCCGACGAAGGTCATGTCGGCGAAGAACGAGAGGTCAAGGCCGTCGTTGCCGTGTACCCACACGTCGACGCCGTACAACCCGCCGCCCAGATCGGCGATGTTCGCCACCTCCATCGTCGGAGCGGCGAAAGCCGTTGCAGCCAAACCCAACACTAGCAAGCTTGCAAGAGTCCTCCCCATAGTAATCTCCTTTCTCCTTGAGCTCTTTCTGCTCAGCCAGAACTAATGTACCCTCACGTTCCAGACAACACTTGGTTGGCTACCGTTGGAAGGGTAACGTCTCCTCGGCAACCCTCACTAAGCGTCAATATACCCCATTCCCCTGATTCTGTCAAGGCTGCTCTCGGCAAAATCCACCGAAAATCGTCGCCCCCGGAGCGAAGCGGTTGTAGACGGGTTGGCACCGCTCCGGCACCCGCCGGCGGCCGGGGCAGCCCCCCCGCAGGCGCTGCACGCGGCCGCGGGAAAGGCAGTTATCGAAAGGATCTATGGCATGATTTTCGCCAAGGAATAGGGTGATCGCCCTATGCCCTGCCCGAAACTAGAGTTGCCAGCCATCCATTGAAAGCTTGACTATAGCCCTCATGCCAACCGCCGTTGCCGGCGCGGTGGCGATGTTGGCCGCAACTATCGGCACAAGCCTCGTAACAACAACATCTTACACACATACCCCCCGGGAGAGCGGAACCGCTTGGGCGGGATCGCCCGGGCCTCGCCCGCGGCCACCGGAGCCGACCCGCGGGCGAGGACCCCTACGGATGATGCGCGCCCGCGCAGACCCGGAGCAGCAGCGTGGCCGGGGGGCCGAAGATGTGGCTGATATTTCCCGTTGTCCCTTGACAGCCGCGGCCGGCGCCATCATGTTTGCGGGGATGAACCAGCAGAACGTTTCGATTACCAAAGATCAGGCCGGGCGGCTGATCGGCGCCGCCGGGCCGGGACTCGTGGACCTTCAGGTTAATGGCTATTTCGGCTTCGACTTCAACAGCCCGCTGGAGCAGATCACGGGCGAGGGGTTGCGACGGGCGTGCGAGGCGATGCGGCGTCGCGGGGTGGTGACGATCCTGGCGACGTTGACGACGGACGCGGTCTCGCGCATGGTCGCCCGGCTTTCGCGGCTGGTGGAGCTACGAAGGGAAGATGAGTTGGCGGCATCCATCATCGCCGGCTTCCACGTGGAGGGCCCGCTCATCAGCCCCAATGACGGCCCGCGCGGCGCCCACCCGGCGGAGTATACCGTCACCCCCGCGGACGAGCCGGACCTGCTGGAGAGGTTCCAGGCGGCGGCCGAGGGCATGGTCCGCCTGCTGACGCTGGCGCCGGAGCTGCCGGGGGCGCTGGAGCTGATCGAGAAGGCGACCGCGGCCGGGATGGTCGTGGGCCTGGGCCACCACGAGGCGCCGCCGGAGATTATCGACAGCGCCGTCCGGGCCGGGGCGAGGGTGTGCACGCACCTGGGCAACGGCTCGCACGCGATGCTGCCCCGCCTGGACAACTACGTTCAGCGCCAACTGGCCGACGACCGGCTCGCGGCCGGCTTCATCGCCGACGGTCACCACATCCCGTTCCCGACGCTGAAGAACTTTCTTCGGGCCAAGCAGCCGCAACGGAGCGTGCTGGTCACCGACGCGGTGGCGGCGGCGGACATGCCCCCCGGGCGCCACGGCGTCGGCAGGCGGAGCCGCCAGCTCGACACGGACGGGGCGGTGCGGCTAGCGGGCACGCCCTACCTCGCCGGCTCGGCGCTGACGCTGGACCGGGCGGTGCTGAACGTCGCGCGGCACTGCGACGTATCGTTCGAGACGGCCTGGGCGATGGCCTCCACCCAGCCGGCCGAGCTGGCGGGCCTGCCGGAGCCCGGCGGCATCACCGTCGATATCAGCGAAGAGGGGTTCCAACTGCGCCAGTAGCCTTCCCGCCCGCCCTAGCCGGCCAGCAGCCTCTCCACGTTGGCGTGGTAGATCTTGTGGAGCACTTCGGCGGGCAGGTCCAGCCCCGTGACGGCCGCCGCCGGGTCAAAGCACAGGAAGGGAATCGGGCTCTGCCGCCGGTCCGTCTGGAGGAACGCCCGGTGAAACTCGTAAAACCACACGGAGGTGGCCGAGAGGACGTCGCCGGCCGCGGCGTATTCCTTCGGCAGCCGCCCGGGCGTGTAGAACGTCTGCGGCTGGATGTCGGAGGCGACCTGCTCGGATAAGAGAATGGTGTCGGTGCCGAAGAGGATCCGGTCGGCGAAGTCGAGGCACAATTGCCTGGCGGCGCGGCGGCGGCGCGGCGTGGCGCCCATGTGGAATATCCTGGCGGAGACGTCCACGTGCAGGTTGGGCAGGGCCTCCAGCGACTCGGCCAGCGCGTCGAAATCGTCTTCGAGGCTGCCCAGGTGGGGGGCGATGAACTGCGTGTCGCGGTGGCGGCGGACGACGGCGTCGCGTTCGGCCAGCAGCTCGGCCCGGCTCGGCAGGCCCTTGCGGTAGTACGACCAATCCGGCTGGTCGCGCAGAACCGCCCCCCAGGGATTGTGCTGGTCGATGGGCTGCCAGAACGCCCGCGGGTCGGCCGTGTGGAGCAGCACCGGAATGCCCAGCTCCCCCGCCGCCGCCCAGACCGCGTCCAGCCGGGCGTCGTCGACGCGCAGCAGCCGGCCCGAGCCGTCGCGATAGCTCAGGCCCAGGTCCTTGTAGACCTTCAATCCGCGCATGCCCGCGCGCACGCCGCGGCGTAGTTGCTCGACGGCGCGATCGGCGAAGTCGGCCGCGTCCAAGATCGAGAAATCAATGTTGCCGAAGACGAAGAACCGCCCCTCGTAGCGCCCGAACTCCCGGAGGTGCCGCTCCAGCGTCTCGTCGAAGCCGTCGTACCATTCGCAGACGACGGCGGCGTCGATGCCGGCGCGGTCCATGATCTCCACGGCCAAGCCCGCCTTCTCGGCGGCGACGTGGGTGTGGGCGTCGATGATGCGGATCTTCTCAGCCATGCTCTTCGCCTCCTCGCCAGCTCAGCGCCGCCCCAAGCGCGGAGATATCGCAGCCCAGCTCGGCCGCGAGCCTGGCGATCGCCTCGGCGTCGGCGTCGAAGTTGATGGTGTCCTCGGAGCGAACGGCCAGCCCCGCCAGCAGGGCGGCGAAGTCGGTGGCCGTTTCCAGCGGGGCGTCGGCGAGGCTCTCGCGCCGCCGTCGCCGCGGGCGAATGAACGGCAGCCCGGCCGCGGTCGCGACGATCAAACCCGCCAGCGTGGCGTCGCCCGCGCCGGCCGTGTTGACCGCCTGCACCGCCGGCGCCGGGACGTGCTCGACCTTCCCGCCGGCCCAACCGTAGGCCCCGGCCCCCCCGGCCGTCACGCACAGCCGAATGCCGGGGTTGGCCGCCGCCAGCCTCTCGCCGGCGGCGCGGACGATCGCTTCCACTTCGCCGGCGGCGTCCAGCCCGGCCAGGGCGGCGGCCTCCTCACGATTCACGCTCAGCAGGTCGGCCGCGGCGAACATGCCCCCCGCCAGGGCTTCGGGAACCTCCGCCGTCGTCACCGCGGCCGCGCACAGCCAGCCGCGCCGCCTGCCCGCCTCCAGCAATCGCCGGCGGGCGGCCAGCGGCACCTCGGGCACGGCCAGGGCAATCGCGGCCCCGCCGTCGGCCTCCGGCAGCCTGGCCAGGGCGGCGTCGACGTCGGCCGGCGCCACCCGCGCCGAGGCGCTGTCGTCGGTGGTGATGTTGCCGCCGTCGCCGTCGGGGTAGATAAGGCAGACGCTGAAGAGCGTCGAGGCGCCCGCCTCGGTCGCGACGAATCGCGTGTCCATCCCCGCCCGCCGCATGTGCTCGATCATGGCCTCCCCGGCAGCGTCGTCGCCGACCTTTCCCACCGGCAGCACCGACAAGCCCCCGCGGCCGGCGCCGCCCAGCACGGCGACGTAATGGGCGACGATGTGCAGCTTGCAGAAATCGCGGCGGCGCACGATCGCGCCGGCGCGGCTTTCGTTCCGCCCGAGGGTGTGATCGCCGCGAAGGGAAAAGAACATCCCCGAGCCGATCCCCCCCACCCCGACGAGATACCGATACCTGCCGGTCATGTGCACGCCCGTCAAAACAGTTCCCACTCGGGATGCTCGGCGATCGGGTGCGACGCCGTCTCGCGCGTGGCCGTCAGCACCGCGTCGCCGTGCCGCTGGAGCAGCGTGATCGGGTACTCCGTCGTCACCGGCCCGAACAGGGCCACCCGCAGGGCCGTCTGCTTCCACGCCCCCGTGTCGGAAAACAGCCGCACCTTCGGCGCCGCCAGGCACTCTCTCAGCCCCAGCGTCACCGACATCGGCGGGACGAACTGATACGCCGCCCCGAAGCTGCGCTGGGCCAGGGCGATGATGGTGTCGAGGTTGTTGTACTGCACGCGAGCGGTGGAGCCGGCCAGCTCCTCGACGCCGAGGCCGCTGTACGGCTCGCGCCGGGCCTGGTTGTAGGCGATGTGCCCGTCCTGGCCCCAGCCGCCGAGGGTGACGTCGACGCCGACGCGGGCGATCTCGGCCGCGAGCTCCTCGACGTTGTCCGGCGTCAGGAAGTGCCGCTGGGCCTCCGGCACGGCCAGCTCCGCCTTGACGTCGCCGTAGAAGACCCGCTCCATCGTCGAGCGGAAGTTGTACGGATGCCCGGCCGGCAGCAGCCTGCCCTGCCAGTTGAGGCATTCGTCCATGTGATACACGTGCAGGCGCTTCAGGCTGACGCCCTCGGCGTTGACGATGCGGCGGAACGGCTCGTACCAGGCCATCGGCCCGCAGGGGACGATCGCCCGCGTGGGTTCACCCCGCCCGTTGCGGCCGGCCACCTCGTCGATCAGCTCGCGGGCCATCAGCTCGCCCATCTCGGCCGAGTCGGCCACGAGCCGGAGGGGAACCTTCAGGCCGGGATGCCCGGCCAGTTCATCGACCGGAACGCGGCACCATTCGTGCAACTGCTCCAGCGTGAAGTCGCGCGGCACCGTCGAGTCTCCTTTCCCGCCACCACCGAAACGCCGGTAAGCCTGGCCAGAGGTTACGTGGCCGGCCGCCCGCGGTCAACTCGCCGCCCGGCGGCGGGAAAAGCCCTCCGCCCCGTTGCCGGCGCCGGACGATGGCGGTATCGTTCGGCTGGGCAAGTCAGTCAACGAACGGAGCGAGGCGATGAAGCGAGGCAAGTCCGGCCGGCCGTGGCAGATTCGCGGCGTGATGGCCGACCCGGCCAGGCTGATCGAGCGGCACGAGTTCTACTTCGAGCTGCTGGAGCGGATGGCCGAGTGGGGCCTGAACACGCTGTGGTGGCACTTCGCCGACGACGAGGGCTTCATGCTCAAGCTCTCCAGCCATCCGGAGGTCGCCGGCCCGCACGCCTTCTCCAAGGCCGAGATGCGGCGGCTGATCGCCCGGGCCGCCGAGCTGGGCATCGAGGTGGTGCCGGAGGTCGAGGCCCTCGGCCACACGCGCTACCTCACCCGCTTGCCGGAATACGCCGAGCTGGCCGACGGCGACGCGCTGGCCTTCAACGCCATCTGCCCCTCTCACCGG
The DNA here is from genome assembly GCA_964401385.1 of uncultured Planctomycetaceae bacterium. Taxonomy (GTDB): domain Bacteria; phylum Planctomycetota; class Phycisphaerae; order SM23-33; family SM23-33; genus CAYNYF01. The sequence continues at coordinate 20,881 of CAYNYF010000049.1, forward strand.
CGGACGCTGCCGCTGCTGGAGGAGATCATCCGCGAGGTGGCCGAGCTGTTTCCCGGCCGGTACTTCCACGCGGGGATGGACGAAGTAAACCTGGGCGGCTGCCGGCGCTGCCGCCGCCGCGGGCGCGGCCGGCCGAAATGGTGGGTCTACGCCCGGCACGCCCGGGCGATCCACTCGATCGTCCGCTCGGCCGGCAAGGAGATGATCCTCTGGGCCGATCACGTGGAGAAGGACCCGGCCATGCTGAAGGTGCTGCCGCGGGACATCATCATGGCCCACTGGCACTACCGCCAGGTCCGGCGCGAGCCGATCCGCCGCAGCCTCGCCGCCGGCTTCCGCGTGATCGGCTGCCCGGCGATGTGCCACTCCGGCGACGTGATCATGCCCAACGAGGCGAACTTCGCCAACATGGACGCGATGACGTCGTTCCTGTCGCGGCTGGGCCGGACCGGGCGCGGCCAAGGCGCCGGCGTGCTCGGCGTGGTCAACACCTGGTGGACGATCTGGCGCGGACTGCGCGACGCCTACCTGCCGGCCGTGGCCTACACCGGCTCGATGCTCGATGCCCGCGCCGCCATCGACAGGGCGGCCTTCATGCGCCGGTTCGCCAGGGAGTTCTTCGGACTGACGGACGCCAAGGCCGCCGGGGCGATCAGGGAGCTGCACGCGCTGATGATCGGGCGGGCGGAGCTGCTGGCGTGTCTGTTCGACTCGTCCGCCGGCATGTACGACGCCCTGAAGCTGGCCGAGCGCGACGATTTCCGCCGGCGCGGGCAGCGGATCGACGAATGCACCCGGACGCTGCGGGCGTTTGGCAGAAAGCCCCACCGGCGCCCGCGCGAGTTCGCCGCCCTCGTCCTGGCCGGGACGGTGGCGGGGCTGTGCTGCCGCCGGTCGGTCGACCTGGCCGCGGCCTTTGCCCTGTACCGTCGGGCCAAGCGCGCCCACGACGCCGGCCGCCCGCGGGCCCAGGTCGCCGGCGTTTTGCAGGAGGCGGCCTCGGCCCTGCGGAAGATGCAGGGCGAGCTTCGCGCCGTCGTGCGGGCGGTCGCCGCCGAGTGGGACCGCACCCGCTACGCCAACGACGCCAAGAAAAAGCGGCTCGGGCGCGGGGACGACGCCCTGCTGGCCAGGCTGTACCAGGCGGAGCGCTTCGGGGCGGAGTTGATGAGGCAACTGGGCCGGGCCATCCGGCGGTACCCGGCAACCGGGCGCTTCCCGGGCGGCCTCTGACCCGCCCCGGCCGGAGGAGGTTTTGGAAAACATGACGGAGCTGGAACGTTTTCGAGCCACTCTCGCCGGCGAGCGGCCGGAGGGCATCCTGTACACGGCCGGTTTCACCCCCGACCTGGAGCGCCGGGTGATCGAGCACGCCGGCACGAAGGACTTGTCCGGCCACTACGGGCTGTTCCGCCCGGTCGGCGTCGGCCCGCGCCCGCCGGAGGGATATCAGAGGCCCGACTTCCGCGTCTACTACGCCGGCGATGACCTGCCGGAAGGCACCACCATCGACGGCGACGGCGTGGCCATGATCCCCGCCGGCTTCTATCACTTCTGGGGCTACCACAGCCCGCTGCGGCACGCCACCTCGCTGAAACAGCTCGAGGCCTACCCGGTCGATTCCGAGGCCGACTGGCCGAGAGACCACATGGCCGAGAAGGTCGCCCGGGCCCACCAGGCGGGCAGGGCGGCCGTCGGCTCCATCGGGCACATGTACGAGACCGCCTGGCAGATCCGCGGATACGAGCAGTTCCTCATCGACATGGTGGAGCGGCCGGCCTGGGCGGAGTGCCTGCTGGACAAGTTGATGGCGCGGAACATGGTGCGGGCGACGGCGGCGGCGGCGGCCGGCGTCGACTACATCAACTGCGGCGACGACGTGGCCAACCAGAAGGCCATGATGTTCTCGGTGCAGACGTGGCGGAGCTTCATGCTCTCGCGCTGGGCGAAGGTGTGGGCGGCCGCCCGCCGGATCAAGCCGGACCTGCACATCTGGTACCACTCCGACGGGAACATCGCGGTCATCATCGGCGATCTGCTGGCGGCGGGGGTGACCATCCTGAACCCCATCCAGCCGGAGTGCATGGACCCGGCCGGGCTGCGGGCGAAGTACCCCCGGCTGAACATGCACGGCACCGTCGGCACGCAGTCGACGATGCCGTTCGGCACGCCCGAGGAGGTTCGCCGCGTCGTGGCCGAGCGGATCGACACCTGCGGGCGGGGCGGCCGGCTCATCCTCGGGCCCACCCACGTGCTGGAGCCGGAAGTGTCCATCGAAAACTTCGAGGCGTACGTCACGGCCGCAAGGGACTTCGGCGGGGCATAGTCCCCGACGGCGGCGGAAAGGGGCTTTCTCGACCTCGACGAGCCGGGCTACTGCTCGGCTTCGGCCTCGTCGGCGTCGTCGGCTTCCGGCTCCTGGTCGACCGGGCGGTACATGCACACGCAGTCGAACACCTCGCCCTTGACGCGGGCGGCGACGGAGGGGTCCTTCAGCAAGCATAGCTGGATGGAATCGACGGCGAACTGCGTGTTCAGGTTACTTTCCACGCTGCGGCCCATGCCCTCCAGCACGACCAGGTCGGCCTCGGCCGCCGCCCCGTTCAGCTCGTCGGAGACATCCGACAAATCGATCAGCGGAATGCCGTTGCCGGTGGAGACGACCTCGAAGAGAGCACCCGAGACATACGTGGCCAGCTCCTCGTCGGCCGAGGAGAGCTGGTCGATGATCTTAACCGTCTCGTCGGCGGTAACGTCGTTGAGGCTGGGCAGCTCGTTGGCCGCCAGCACGATCTGCGTCCCGTGGGCCGCCAGCTCCCGCACCAGCGGCATCACCCCGAGGATGAAGTCGACCCCGGCGTTGTCCACGAACACCACCGCCCTGGCCCACGGGGCCGGCTCGCCCCCGCCGATCGGCAGCACGTCGGCCAGTGAATCGAAGTCGTCGATCAGCCACGGGCGCGGCTTCATCTGGTCGATGACCTTCTCGAAGTCCACCTGCTCCTGGGCGTAGCCCATGGTGGCGGCGCTGCCCAGGTCGAAGACGTTGCCGGCGAAGGCCCCGCGAATCAGCCGCGCCCAGCGCTGCTCGGCGGGCAGGGCGGAAACCTTGCGGATCACCGCCGGATACAGCTCCATCGCCCGGCGGTTCTCGCGCTGCTTGACCGGGCGGAAGGGATCGCCCAGCCCGTTGTCGCGCAGGGCCTTCTCCCGCAGGTGGCACAGCTCCACCACGCCCAGCCGCCCGGAGGCGGGCCGCGGGTCGGCCCGCAAGGCGGCGATCGCCTCGGCGAACTGGGCTTCGGCGGCTCGCAGCGGGCGGGCGAAGCTCCGCCCGTAGGCCTGCTTGGCCGATTCCAGGACCTGCGCGAAGTGATCGGCGAACAGTTTCAGCCAGTACTCGCGCGCAGCCGCATCGGTGAGGAGATCGATGTCGCTGACGGTATAAGCGGCCGGCTCGGCCAGAAGGCAAAAGTGACTCATAGGTATGATTTCGCAATCTACGGCAGCGCCAATAAGCTCCGAACGCGGAGTGACGTCCCATCCGTGCCGGCCGCCCGCGCCCCTCGACCGGCACGGTCTCTGACGGCACTTATTGAACCTTTATAGTCACCAATGTCAAGTCATCGCACTGGGTTTGCAGACCCGCAAATCGGCGCATCTCCCAGAGCAGGTGCTTGCCCATGGCCTCGGCCGAATCGCCGCGGCCCCACGCCGTCAGGGCCGCTTCGCGCACGCGCTCAACGCCAAAGCGCTCATCGTGAAAGTTCACCGCCTCCGGCAGCCCGTCGGTGCAGATCACCAGCGCGTCGCCGCTTTGCAGCGGCTCCACGGCGTGCTCGAAGCGCATGTCCGGGTCCATGCCGATCACGCCGCCGGTGGATCCGACCAGGGGGCGGGCTCGCCCGCCGCGGAGGAGCAGCGCCGGCTCGTGACCGGCGCTGACGTACGTCAGCCGGCGGTTGGGCACGTCGATGACGCCGTAGAACAGCGTCAGGAAGTCGCCCGGCTGGCTCTGCTGGTACATGTGAACGTTCACCGCCGAAAGCACCCTGGAAAGCTCGTAGAACCGGTCGGCGAACGCCCGCAGCGCCGACCGCACCGAGGCCATCAGCAGCGACGCCCGCACGCCCTTGCCGACCACGTCGGCGACGGCCACGCCCAGGTTGCCATGGGGCAGCTCGATGAAGTCGTAGAAGTCCCCGCCCAGCTCGAAGCAGGGCTCGTAGATGGCGGCGATCTCCAGCCCGTCCAGCTTTGGCGGCCCGGTCGGGATCATCCGCCTTTGCACCTCGCCGGCCAGACGAAGCTGCCGCCGCATGTTCTCCGCCGCCAGCCGCTCGTTATACAGGCGGGCGTTGACGATGGCCGCCGCCGCCTGGGCGCCCACGCCCCGAATCAGCGACGTCTCGAACCAGTCGAACTCGTGCGGGCGCTTGGTGTAGACGCGGATGATGCCCTCCACCCGGTCGCGGTAGCTCATGGGGGCGCACAGGGCCGAAACGATGCCCTCGCGGCGTGCTTCGGCCGGGTACAGCACCCGCGGATCGCTCCGCTGGTCGGCGACGTAGACGCTCTGGCCGGTCTCCAGCACCTGCCGGTCGATCTTGCTGTCGGTCAGCAGGATCGGACCCTTGGACATGTACCGCGGGCTCAGGCCCGCCACCGCCATCGTCAACAGTTCCGTCCGGTCCTCGTTCAGCACGCGGATGGAGCAGGCATCGGCGCCGGTGACCTTGAGCATGGTCTCGGCCGCGAGCTGGTGGACCTCCGGCAGGTCCATCCGCCCGGTGAAGACCTCGGTCAGGCGGTACATCGCGGCCAGCTCCTCGATGCGGTGCCGCAGTTGCCGCCCCTGCTGGCAGAGACGGGCCACCACGTCCCGCATCAGCCCCAACATGCGAACGTCCTCTGCCCCGGCCGCGCGCCCGCCCAGCACAATGGCGCCGATTTGCTCGCCGCCAAGCATGATCCTGACCGACGGCGGCACCGGCGGCGCCTTGGCCCGGCGCTCCTGCGCCCGGGGCGCGGGCTCGGCGGACCCGGCGAGGATCTCTCCATCCGCCGAGAGGATGCGCACGGCCCTGCCCGCTGCCTGCGAGAACGCCGAGGCCAACTGCTTCAGCGTCTCCGGCTCGAGATATTCGGTCAGCTTGGCCATTGGTGCCGCTACTATACCGCACGCCGGCGGAATTTCGAACCCCGCCAGCCAAAGGGTGCATCCCTCGTTTGTAGGTACTTTCAGGCGGCTAAGGGCTTGGACTTCCACAGTTCCCGCCATTGGCCATTGAACCGGCATACGCGCAGGGCGAGGATGGCTTCGGCGCCGGCAGGCGTCCGGCGCATCCCCAGGCCTTTCAGCCGGCCGCCGTGGGCGTACAAGACCTTCAGGATCCGCTTGGCCCAGGCCGCCGCGGCGGGCTTGCCCTCGCCGTACAACTCATTGGCAGAAGACCAGATGTGCTCGCTGGCGTGGTACCAATCCAGAATCTGCCTGCCCCGGGAGGAGTGCAGCCCGGCCTGATTCCAGATCCAGGGCGAGCCGTCGCCAACAACCACCTGGGCGGCTTGAGGCAGCCCCCATTGGCAGGCCAGATACCGCAACTGCTCTCCGAACGACTGGCAGCCGGCCAATCGCCCCACGTACCGGCCCTGCCATTGTCGCCGCTCGTGGCGAGGCAGGAGCGGCCGGATGCCCACGTGCAGCACCGCGAGCGTGGCTAACCTGTCCTGCCCTGCGAAGTAGCTTGGCTGGGCAGGACGAGTCACGCCCAGCGGGCATTGGCGCCCCGGCTACCTCGGCCGGCGTCGCTTCACCAGCGCGCACACCCCCAACACCAGCAGCCCCGCCGAGCATGGCTCGGGCACGTACTCGTCGGCGCCGACGTCGGGAAAGGGACCGAACGGGCGGGCGTCCCCGTCTATGTCCGCCGGGACCTCCCCCAGCGTCAGGGCCTCGTCGATCGCGCCCGCGGCCAGGGCGGTCAGATGCAAGTCGGCGTCGGCGACGTCCACGAACCACCCCGGCAGCACCGTTGCCCCCGTAGTGTCCACGATGTTGCCCGTCTCACTCCAGTCGGCCCCGTTCCGGAAGATCTTTCCGCGGATGATGTTGTAGCGCGAGTCCACGCCGGTGGTGTTGGCTCCGTAGATGTGGACCGCCCGGAAGTAGGAGGCGTCGCTGCTGTAAACGGTGTTGTTGTAGACCTTCAGGTCGTTGGCGTTGCTCACCTCCAAGGCGATGTTATCGAAGTGGGTTCCGCGGAGGACGAAGTTGTTGCGGATGATGCCGCCGTCGATGTCGAGGCCCGGCATCCAGGCGTGGCCCCCGCCGCCGGGGATGCCATAGCTGATGCCCTTCCCGCTGCCGACGATCACGTTGTTCTCGGTGACGCAGTCCTTCACCCCCTGCCAGACGAAGATCGCTGCCCCGCCGGCGCCGGCGTCGCCGTAAATGTTCCTGATGAAGTTGTCGTGGATGTGCCAGTTGTTGGCGCCCAGAATGTCGATGCCGGCGGTGTACTCGTCGCCGTGGGATCGCGGCTGGGTGTTCTCCATGTGGCAGTATTCGATGACGCCGTTGTCAGAGATGGCGCTGGGATTGCCGAAGTTGGTGGAGCCCTTGATGTGCTGGGTTCCGATGTTTAGGGTCTTGACGTTGCCGATGGTCGTGCCGTCCACGTTAAACTCGCCGTGGATCTGAACGGCGTGATGCCACATCTGCGTCAGCGTCAGGTCGCGGATGGTGATGTCGTCGCTGTAGACGTGCATGCCGATGTTGACCGAGCCCATAGTGTTGAATCCGCTGCCGACCAGGATCACGTCATCGCGGTTGCCGCTCTGCCCGCGAATGGTCAGCAACTGGTCGTTCAGGACGAGCTCCTGATTGAGGTTATAGGTGCCGGGGGCGATGATGATTTCGTCGTTGTAGCCGGCGCCGTTGACGGCGTTATGCAGTTGGGTGACGCTGCTGACGTTCCAGGTGGTGGCGCCGGCGACGGCGGCGACGGCCAGCAGGGCCAGCCCCGTCCACGGCAGCGGCGCCGCCCGCGGGCGGGCGGCAATCCCAGACCGTGAAGCCAGATGCCTCGATCGCGACATGGTTCCTCTCCCTTCCTTAGGCGGAGCAGACTGGGGTCAATCACCGCCTTCTTCGATTTTATTATAGGACCAAGTGGGGGTTGTGTCAAAAGAGAATCTGCCCGGCGGGGTCTCAGGCCAAACGGGCTTGCCCGCAGAGGCGCCAGCCGGGCCGCTCCGGCGCTTTCAATCCGCCAAACAGGGTTCCACAAGTCCGGCCAATGCTGTACAATGAACATAGTTCTTGGCCGGCCCACGCCAGCCAAGATGCGTTCATCCGAGTTGCGCCCAAATAAGTGACGTCCTGCCAAGTTGAAGGAGGATTGGAGGATGAGAGTGATCGTAAGGCTGTCGCTGGCAGTACCCCTCGTCCTGGCCTGCATCGCCGGTGAGCTGGCGGCGGGCGAGACCACCGTCTACACCGTCGACCAGCTCAGGAACGCCCTGAACGCGGCCGCGCCCGGCGATCGCATCTACGTCGCCCCGGGCAACTACACCACCCGGCTGTGGGCCAACGGCATCCACGGCACGGCGGACAACCTCATCGAGGTGGTCGCCCTGAACCCCAACGACCGCCCCGTGTTCAACTACGCCGGCGACTCCAACTTCACCATCACCAGCTCTTCCTACGTGCTCGTGGACGGGATCATCGGCGAAGGCTCCACCGGGAACAACCTGGAGTTCCCCAACTCCCATCACATGATCATGAAGAACTGCCTCTCGCGGGACATCCTCGGCACGGGCAATCTGGACGGCACCAAGTTCGCCGGCACCAGCAACATGCTGCTGTACAACAACCGCGTGGAGAACTGGGGCAACAGCGGCTCGGCCGTGGACATCATGAACAATCACAACAGTCTGTTCATGAGAAACTACATCACCTTCCCCGCCGGCAACCCGTACAACGCCAACGGCTTTCAGCCCAAGTCCGACGGCGCCTACGAGCTGGGCTTCTACAAGAACACCATGGTGGACTTCGGCGCCCGCGGGCAGCAGTTTGGCGGCTCCGGCGGGGCCACCGTCTCCGAGGGCCACGACATGGTCGCCATGGGCAGCGTGTTCGTGGGCGGCGAGGCGGCCGTGGCGTACGTCTCCTGCACCGACAGCGAGTTCAGCTACAACACCGTCGTCAACCCCAACAACTGGGTCATGCGAATACTCAACGAAAACTCCAGCGTGCCGCCGCCGTCGTACAACACCTTCCGACGCAACATCGTCAAGTACGGCAACATCAACGTCCAGAACATCGGCTCGAACACGCTGCCGGGAACGTTCACGTACCGGGAAAACTTCTGGTACAAGTGGACCAATCCCGCTTCCAGCGTTCCCACGCTGCCGGGCGCCGGGGAGATCGACCCCGCCCCCGACAGCGGTACCGACCCGCAACTGGACGGCGACTATCGCCCGCGGCTGCCCGGCGCCATGGAATACGGGGCGCACGCCCCGGCCGCGGAGGCCGAGTTCGCCGCCTACCAGAGCTGGTTCCAGTGGGCCTGGGACCAAGCCGAGGTCTTCGACCCGGACGCCGCCCCCGGCGGGCCGTACCACGTCTACGTCGGTGGGGCGCTGGACCTCGACGCCGGCGGCTCCTACGCCGGCACCGGCTCCTACGGCGACTACACCATCGACGCCTACGAGTGGGACCTGGACCGCGACGGCGAGTTCGACGACGCCAGCGGCGAGACCCCCCAGATGAGCTATGACGATCTGACGACGGGGCTCGGCCTGGCCGCCGGCGAGCACACCATCGAGCTGCGGATCACCGTGCCCACCGAGTACGACCCGATCGTGGAGTGGGGCTCCGCGCAGTTGGAGATCCACACGCACCCGCTGCTGATGGGCGACACCAACGCCGACGGCGCGGTCGACGGGGGCGACTACACCATCTGGGCCGACCACTACCAGGACAGCCCCGTGCCGGCCTACGAAGACGGCGGCTGGACCGTAGGCAACTTCAATGACGACGACATCGTCGACGGAGGCGACTACACCCTCTGGTCCGACAATTACACCGGCGGCGGAGTGCACGTCCCCGAGCCGGCCACGCTGGCCCTGCTAGCTCTCGGCGGGCTGGGCGTGACCCGCCGTCGAGGCCGCTGAGCGGCTCCCGCGGTCGCCGCGGACGGGCCCACCCCCGGAGCGGCTGCGCCGCCGTCAGGTCGCGTGAGCCTGGCGGCAAGGGCGTCCAGCCGGGAGCGCCTGTAAGTACGGCCGCACGTGGTTTCGGCGCAGCAGTTTGTGGCATCCGGTCGGGGGCCGTTTGCCGGCCGCGGCAGCACGCCGGGCACCGCTCATAGGCGCGCAGAAATATAATATTTACCGTTGACAATTTGAGGCTTCGTGGTAGAATGCTGAGCGCTCAAGTTCGAGAGGAAACCCTGCTATAAGGGTTTCGGCTGTAAGTGTTCTTGCTCGTCGTCGCAATTGGCTTATTACCCAGGAGAGTGGCCCTAGCTCTACATTTGGAGGAGAACAATGTACCGCAAGACCATTTCTGCTCTCGTTGTGTTGGCCGTCACCGCGTGCTTTGCGACAGCCGATGATCTCATCCCGCCGCCCTGGGATCGCGGCGCCCCGGGCACGACCCTTCAAGTCTGGGAGTTCAACACGCCGGAGAACCCCGTTCCGTCGGACCTCCCCGGAAACCCCTACGGAGTTGCTGTGGCAACGATCGTTGGCGCCGGCCAGCTTGTCGACGGCCAGGACGCGGTGCAGTTCGACCCCCTCTGGCTGCCGGAGGACCAAGGGCACGTCGGCGTCTGGCGAACGGAAGGCTACGTTGACTTGTACGTGCCGAACGCGCTGGTGCCCAACCCGTGGAAGTGGATTTGGCTTCAGATCACTTACAGCGCCGGGAATGACTACAGTCCGCTGATTCTGACCGAGCCGTCGTACGCCGAGTCGCAACTGATCTATTCGACGGAGGTCGGCGGGGGCTACAAGTACGATGCGTACTTTATCGCCATCGAGGAGAACCCAAGGGCAGAATGGATCGAAATCCTCCCGGCATTCTGCGCAATCTACGTGGATCAGATCGTGCTCGACACGATCTGCATCCCCGAGCCGGCCGCGGTGGGGCTGATCTCGCTGGGCGGGCTCTTCCTGCTCCGCCGCCGGCGCCGGTAGCCGAGCGAAGCTGCTCGCAGCGAATGTTTGCACACAACGCGGCGGCCGATTGGGCCGCCGCGTTTTCTTTGCGCCGGCGCCCGCCGTTGCTATTTCCGTCCGCGTAGGCTATTTTCCGCCGCCAGGAGAACAACCATGGCCAGGAAAAAGTCTGTTTCGCTTTCGGCGGCGCGGCGAAGCCGGATCGTCCAGCGGCTGAGGCGGCTGACGGTGGAGCTGCCCAGTTGGGGCTTTGCCGACACCGGCACGCGCTTCGGAAAGTTCACCCAGGACGCCGCCGCCATCGACCTGAACGACAAGCTCGCCGACGCCGGCGCCGTCCACCGCTTCACCGGCGTCACGCCGACGGTGGCGGTGCACGTGTTGTGGGACTTCCCCGACGGCTTCGACCCGTCCGTGGTGAAGCTGGCCCACAGACACGGCGTCCGCATCGGCGCGGTCAACCCCAACCTCTTCCAGGACCAGTGCTACAAGCACGGCTCGATCTGCAACCGCGATGCCTCGATCCGGCGGCGGGCGGTGCGGCACATCCTGGACTCGGTCGCCATCGCCGCCGCCGCCGGCAGCCGATGCCTCTCGCTGTGGTTCGCCGACGGGGCCAACTACCCCGGCCAGGCCGACATCCGCCGGCGGAAGCGGTGGGCGGCGGCCGCCCTGAAAAAGGTCCACGCCGCCATGCCGCGGTCGATGACCATGCTCATCGAGTACAAGCCCTTCGAGCCGGCGACGTACTTCACCGACTTTTTCGATTGGGGCAGCTCGTACGTCTTCGCCAAGGCGGCCGGGCCCAGGGCCAAGGTGCTGGTCGACACCGGCCACCACCTGCCCGGCTGCAACGTCGAGCAGGTCGTCGCCTGGCTGATCGACGAGCGGATGCTGGGGGGGTTTCACTTCAACGACCG
>CAYNYF010000050.1:0-31181 GCA_964401385.1 uncultured Planctomycetaceae bacterium
CGAAGGCCTGGATGCCCATGCGGTGCAGCGTGGGGGCGCGGTTCAGCAGCACCGGATGCTGATGGATGACATCTTCCAGGATGTCCCAGATTTCCCTGTCCTTGCGTTCGATCATCCGCTTGGCGGACTTGATGGTGTCGGCCAATCCGCGCTCGCGCAGGCGGCGGATGATGAACGGCTGATAAAGCTCCAGCGCGATCTTCTTCGGCAGCCCGCACTGGTGCAGACGCAGCTCCGGGCCGACCACGATCACCGACCGGGCCGAGTAGTCCACTCGCTTGCCCAGCAGGTTCTCGCGGAACCGCCCCTGCTTGCCCTTGATCATGTCGGTGAGACTCTTGAGCGGGCGGTTGGAGCTGCCCAGCACGGGTCGGCGGCAGCGCCCGTTATCGAAGAGAGCGTCCATCGCCTGCTGGAGCATTCGCTTCTCGTTGCGGATGATCACTTCCGGGGCGTTGAGATCGATCAGCTTTTTGAGGCGGTTGTTGCGGTTGATGATGCGACGGTACAGGTCGTTCAGATCCGAGGTGGCGAAGTTGCCGCTCTCCAGCAGCACCAGCGGGCGCAGCTCCGGCGGGATAACCGGAATGACCTCCATGACCATCCACTCCGGCTTGCTGCCGGACTTCCGGATGGCTTCGGTCAGTTTCAGTCGCTTTGTCAGGTCCTTGATCTTCTGCTTGGAGGAGGTCTTCTTCAGCTCCAGACGAAGTTGGGCCGACAGCTCGGCCAAGTCGGTCTTTACCAGCAGGGCGCGGACGGCCTCAGCGCCCATCGTCGCCGTGAAATCCCTGCCGTACTTGTCATGGGCCGAGCGGTACTCATCTTCCGTCAGCACCTGCTGGTACTTCAACGGCGTCTCGCCGGGTTCGACGACCGCGTAGTTCTGGAAGAGGATGATTTTTTCCAGATCGGACGTCTTCATTCCCAGCAGCGTCCCCAGCCGCGAGGGCAGGGCCTTGAAGAACCAGATGTGCACGATCGGCGCGGCCAGGTTGATGTGGCCCATTCGCTTCCGTCGGACGCGGGAGTGAGTGACCTTCACCCCGCAGCGGTCACAGATGATGCCCTTGTGCTTTGTGCCTTTGTACTTCCCGCAGGCACACTCCCAGTCCCTCTCCGGGCCGAAGATGCGCTCGCAGAACAGCCCGTCCCGTTCGGGCCGATACGTCCGGTAGTTGATGGTCTCGGGCTTCTTGACCTCGCCGAACGACCAGCTCCGGATGTCGTTGGGGCTGGCCAGCCCGACCTTCACCGAACCGTAGTCGTTGATCCTGTCATACGCGTTTTCGATCATCCTAATCCGCTCCTGGTTGCGCCTTGCAGGGCCGCAACCTATTCATCCCGGCTCTCCAGCCGAAACGGATTACCCTAGGAGACTCTTCTTCTCCAATTGCACGTTCAGCCCGAGGCCCCTGAGTTCGTTGCAGAGCACGTCGAACGACACCGGCGTGCCGGCCTCGAGGGTGTTGTTGCCCTTGACCATCGACTCGTAGATCTTCGTCCGCCCTTCCACGTCGTCGCTCTTGACGGTCAGCATTTCCTGAAGGGTATAGCTGGCGCCGTAGGCCTCCAGCGCCCAAACCTCCATCTCGCCGAATCGCTGCCCGCCGGTGCGGGCCTTGCCTCCCAGCGGCTGCTGGGTGATCAGCGAATACGGCCCGGTCGAGCGGGCGTGGATCTTGTCGTCCACCAGGTGGTGAAGCTTGCTCACGTACATATACCCCACGGTGACCTTCTGCTCGAACGGCTCACCAGTGCGACCGTCATAGGCGGTCACTTTGCCGTCGCCGGGCATTTCCACCAGAAGCTCGTGGGTCTCGCCGGCCTTCTGGACGACCTCTAGATCCTCGCGCCGAGAGCGCACGTGCTCGTTGGCCTGCTCGATGTGCCGGAAGATTTCCTCTTCGCTGGCGCCATCGAAGACGGGGCTGACGGCCTTGAACCCCAGCACCGCCGCCGCCCAGCCGAGGTGCGATTCCAGGATCTGGCCGACGTTCATTCGGCTGGGAACGCCCAGCGGGTCCAAGCAGATGCCCACAGGCGTGCCGTCCGCCAGAAACGGCATGTCCTCTTCCGGAAGGATGCGGGCGATCACACCCTTGTTTCCGTGCCGCCCGGCCATTTTGTCGCCCACGGAGAGCCGGCGCTTGGTGGCGACGTACACCTTCACCATCTCCAGCACGCCGGACGGCAACTCGTCGCCGCGCTTCATGTGGCCGAGCTTTCGCTCCTTCTCCCTGATGATTTCCTGGACCATCGGCCAGTAGCGGCGGTAGGTTGCCTCGCCTCGCTGGCGATCGGCCGCCCGCCCTTTGATCCACTTGGCGGTGAAGTTCTCGATCTGTTCCAGGATGACCGCATCGATGTCGCTCTGCCCGACCTTTTGCCGGGTGGTCGGGTCCACCATCGCCGTGCCGGACACCTCGTTGATCTCCTCGCACATCTTGCGGAAGATCTTGACGGTCTTGGCGTCCATCTCGGCCGTATATGCCCTTACCTGTTTGTTCAGGGCGCGCTTCTGCTCGTCGGACATCTGTACCCGCCGGCTGAAGCGCTTGGCATCGATGACGACGCCCTCCTCGCCGGCGGGCAGCTCCAGCGAATCATTCTTCACGTCCTCGCCGGCCCGGCCGAAGATCGCGTGCAGCAGCTTCTCCTCCGGAGTCAGCTCGCTCTTGGACTTGGGCGCGACCTTTCCGACCAGGATGTCTCCGGCCGCGACGCGCACGCCCACCTGCACGATTCCGCTTTCGTCGAGGTAGCGCAGGGCCTTCTCCGAAACGTTGGGAATATCGCGGGTGAACTCTTCGCGCCCCAGCTTGGTCTCCCGGATTTCCACCTCGTACTCTTCGATGTGGATGGAGGTGAACGCGTCTGCCTCGACCAGGCCCTCGGAGATCAGAATGGCGTCCTCGAAGTTGTACCCGTCAAAGGGCATGAACGCCACCAGCACGTTGCGCCCAAGAGCCAACTCGCCGTAGCTACAGGCCGGGCCGTCGGCGATGACTTGGCCCTTCCGCACCCGCTGGCCGACCTGGACGATGGGCTTCTGGTTCAAGCAGGTGCGCTCGTTCAGACGGGCGAACTTGCGCAGTTCATACTCGTCGATGTTATCAATGACGATCCGCTCGGCATCGACATAGGTGACGGTTCCGTTCCTCCGGGCCTTGACGATCATGCCGGAGTTGGCCGCAACCAGAGCTTCCACGCCCGTGCACACGATGGCCGGCTCGGTCCGTATCAGCGGCACCGCTTGGCGCTGCATGTTTGAGCCCATCAGCGCCCGGTTGGCGTCGTCGTGCTCCAGGAACGGAATCAGCGACGCCGACACGCCCACCGTCTGCTTCGGGCTGACGTCCACGTACTCCACGTCGCTGTTGTTGACTTGGGTGACTTCACCTTTGGCGCGGGCCAGGATGAGTCCCTCCGGCAACTTCGCAGTCGCCCGCCCCGTGCGCGCGTCGATCTCCAGGGCGTTCGGCGGCGCCAAGACCGTTTCCATCTCCTCGTCCGCCCGCAGCCACTGGATATCGTCGGAGATCTTGCCCTGCCGCACGCGCCGGTACGGGGTGATTATGAATCCGTACTCATCCACCGCGGCGTACAGGCTCAGCGAAGAGATCAAGCCGATGTTGTTGCCCTCGGGGGTCTCCACCGGGCAGACCCGCCCGTAGTGACTGATGTGCACGTCGCGGACCTCGAAACCGGCCCGCTTGCGGTTCAGGCCTCCCGGGCCCAACGCGCTCAGTCGGCGCTCGTGGGTCAACTGGCTCAAGGGGTTGGTCTGATCGACGACCTGGCTGAGCTCGCTGCGTCCGAAAAAGTATTCGATGCTGGAGGAGACGGACTTGCTGTTGACCAGTTCGGCGATCTTGCGCAGATCCTCGGCGTCCCTGAGGCTGATTCGCTCCTGGACCGTCCGCCGCAGTTTCAAGAACCCCTTTCGCATCTCGTCGGCGGCCAGTTCGTCGATGGTCCGCAGCCGGCGGTTGCCCAGGTGGTCGATATCGTCGATGACGCCCTTCCCGGCCCGCAGACGCATGATGTACTTCAGAGTGTTGACCATGTCGTCGGGACGTAGCGTCATGACCGTTTCGGGGACGTCCTGCTGAAACTTCCGATTCAGCCGGAAGCGACCGACTTTGCCCAGCCGATACCGGTTCTCGTCGTAGAATTTCTCGGCGAACAGGGTTTTGGCCTTCTCGATCTGGGGGGGGTTGCCCGGGCGCAGGCGGGCATAGATCCGCAGCAGGGACGCTTCGTGCGAATCGGTTGTATCCTCCGCGAGGGTGTCCAGGATAAGTGGATCGCTGGGACGGATGACCACCTCGATCTTCTTCCTGACGCCCGTCTGAATCCGAGTGACCGCGTCGCCGAGCTGCCGGCCGGCCGCCACCAACTCCTCGCCGCTCTTGCGATCAACGATCGGTTCCACGGCGAACATCTGCGGCTTGGCCGCGCTCGGGTCGATCTTTTCGGACTCGTAAAACTCCCGTATGATCGCCCCCGTCGAGCCGTACGCCTCATCCATCCCCCGCAGAAACGTGGTGACCGGGAACCGGCTGGACTGGTCGATCTTGATCCAGAGCGAGTCGCGCTTGCTCACGCCCATTTCAATCCAACTGCCGCGCTCGGGAATGATCCTGGCCCCATGCAGCGGACGGTCGGATTCCTGAAATTCGATCGTGAAGTCCACCCCGGGAGACCGGTGCATCTGCGAGACGATGGCCCGCTCGGCACCGTTGATGATGAACTCGCCGCCGCCGATCATGATGGGCATCTCGCCGAGGTAAACCGACTCTTCCAGCACCTCCTTGCGGTCCTTCCGGACGAGGCGGACGCGCACCCGGAACGGCCGGCCGTACGTCAGCCGCAACTGGCGGCACTCGTCCGGCGTGTAGCGCGGCTCGCCCAACTCGTACCAGACGTACTCCAGCCGGTGCTGACCGTCGTAACTCTCGATCGGGAAGACTTCCCGCAGCAGCGCCTCCAGCCCTCCGCGCTTGCGCTTTTCGGGCGCCGCGTCGACCTGGATAAAACGGTCGTAGCTGAGAGTTTGAATCTGGATCAGGTCCGGCGCGTCGATCACGTCGCCGACTTTCGAAAAGTCCAACGTCCTGTCCATCCGCAGCATAGCTGTTCGCCCTCGATTCTACGCCTCTGGCCCATGCCCCCGGCGAGTCGGGTCATCCGAACGCGATGCGTCGCGTTCAGGGCCCTCGCCCGTCGGCGGCCTTCCAGTCGTCGGAACGCTCATCATCCTGCCGTCGCATCCTGTGCGATCACGCAACCTCCGCCACGGCGCCGGCTTCGGTTAGCTGTTTGACGGCCTGCTCGGCGTCTTCCTTGCTGACGCCCTGCTTGACCGGCTTGGGGGCGCCTTCCACAAGATCCTTGGCCTCTTTGAGCCCAAGGCTTGTCATGGCGCGCACCGCCTTGATGACCTGGATCTTCTTTTCGCCGATCTCCTTGAGAATGACGTCGAAGGAAGTCTTTTCCTCCACCTCAGCCGCCGCCTCCCCGCCGCCGGGGGCGACGACGACCGCGGCCGCTGCGGCCGGCTCGATCCCGTGCTCGACCTCCAGGTACTGCCCAAGCTCAACCGCCTGCTTCAGTGTCAACTCGGCAATCTGATCGCCCAGCTTCTTGATCGCCGGGTCGAATTCCTTGGCCTCCGCCGCCGATTCTTTCTCTTCCGTCATCGTTTCCAACTCCTGCCACTTACTACACTTGCCGGCCTGATAGGTGAGGCCACCGCGACCTCATTTAATCCCGCCGGACGTCGGGACCAATCCGCGGCCGACGATCTGTCTAACCAAAGTGAAAACCTGCACGCCCCGGGCGTCAGTTCTCCACGGCTTGGGCTTCCTGGGCTCTGTCCTGGACGGTCTTCACGACGCCCGCCAAGTACCCGCCCGGCCCCAGCATCGCCCCGGCCAGCCGGGCGCCCGGAGAGGACGCCGATCTCACCAGATTTCCCAGCGCCTCCGGGCGCGTCGGATACCTGCTGAGCTCCTGCACGCGGTCGGAGCCGAACACCTCCCTCTCCATCAGCGCGCCCTTGACGGTCAAGGCCGGAACGTCTTTGCGGCGGTCCAGCAGTTCTCGCACCAGGGCCACGATGCCGACCTTGTCGCCACCGCCATATACCAGGGCGCACGGGCCTTCGAGCAACTCACATGCGACCGACAGACCCACTTCCGTCAAGGCCTGTTTGCCAATGGAGTTCTTCACCACCGTCAGGTAAATGTCCCGCTCACGGAGGCTCCGGCGAAGCTCGTTGTTTGCCAAACCGTCCACGCCTGCCAAGCTCAGCACGGCCAGAGACTCCAAGCCGGTCAGTCGCTTGACCAGCTCTTTACGCAACAGCGCTTTTACGGGCTTACTCATGGCTACACCCACTACACCAGCAATTCGATGGCCGGCGTCATCGTGGCGCTGATACACGCCTTCTGCATGTAAGTACCCTTGGTGCTGGACGGCTTCATCGCCCGGAGCCGAGCCAGCATCGTCTCGATGTTCTCAACCAGCCGTTTGTCTTCGAAGCTCAGCTTGCCAACCGGGACGTGCACGTTGCCGCCGTCGTCGTTGCGAAACTCGATCTTGCCGGCGGCGTACTCGCGCACGGCTGTGGCGATGTCGTCCACGACCGTGCCGGCCTTGGGGGAGGGCATCTTTCCGGCCGGACCGAGAATCCTCCCAAGCCGGGAAACGCTCCGCATCATCGCAGGCACGGCCACGGTCACGTCAAAGTCCGTCCAGCCGTCCTGTATCTTCCGGATCAGCTCATCTCCGCCGGCCTCTATGGCGCCGGCCTCACGCGCGAGCTCGACCTGGCTGTCCTCGCAGAAGGCCACCACCCGCTTGGCCTTGCCGATGCCGTGCGGCAGCGAGATCGATCCGCGGACCCGCTGGTCGGACTGCTTGGGATCGATGCCCAACCACACCGCCAACTCCACCGTCTGGTCGAACTTGGTGTGGTTGAACTGTTTGAGGATCGCAATCGCCTCTGGCACCGGCTGCGGCTGGTCCGGAACCTTTTCCGTCTCGGCCCGGTACCGCTTACCGTGGCCACGCTTGCCCATGATCAACTCCTTGCCCCGCAAAGGGGTCCCACTGCTATTCCGGCCCGTGGTCAGGCCCTTGCTGCTTCGGGCCGCGGAGCTCGGAAGGCCAAATCGCTCGGCAGCGACGCACCCACCCGCGGTCTGCCGGGCGCCTTCCCGCTCAATCCGCAGTCCGTCGTCTTCATTCCTCGATTTCCAGGCCCATGCTGCGGGCCGTGCCCGCCACTTGCAGCATCGCGGCCTCCACAGCGAAGGCGTTCAGATCGGCCATCTTCGTCTGAGCGATCTGGCGGATCTGCTCCCGGGTGACTTTCCCGACCTTCTCCTTGTTCGGGACGCCCGAGCCCTTGGCGACACCGGCCGCTTGCTTCAACAGCACCGCCGCGGGCGGCGACTTCACCACGAACGTAAACGTCCGGTCCGCATACACCATGATGTCGACGGTCACGATCGTCCCGTTCAGGTCTCTGGTCCGCTCGTTGAACAGGGAGACGAACTGACCGATGTTCACATTATGCTGGCCCAGCGCCGGTCCGACAGGCGGGGCAGGAGTTGCCTTCCCGCCGGGGGCCTGAAGCCTGATCTTCGCCATAACTTGCTTGGCCATCGCGCTCTCTCGTTTGCTGCCCAACCGCCTGGGGGGCCTCGGCCCCAACCCGCCTGCGGCGTCAGGCCTTCTCCACTTGCCAGTACTCCAACTCCACGGGCGTGGCCCGCCCGAAGATGGTCACAATCACGCGTATAAGGCCCTTCTCGCCCAGCACCTCGTCCACCGCGCCCTCGAAATTCTCGAACGCGCCCTCCTTGATCTTGACCGGGTCGCCGCTCTTGAACTCCACGGCGAGGGTGGCGCCCTCTTCCGGGCGGCTGGCCTGCATGAGCATCTTGTCGACGTCGCTCTGACTCATCGGCACCGGTTTGCCGCTGGAGCCGATGAAATCACCCACCCCGCTCGTCTCCTTGATCATGAACCAGGCCTCTTCCCGGATCGTGCCGTCCTCCTCCAGCTCCATCTCGATGAACACGTATCCGGGGTAGAGCTTGCGTTCCACGAACTTCTTCTCGCTCGGCTTTGTCCTGGGCCGGACGCGCCGGTCCGTGGGCACCAGGACGCGCCCGATCTTTTCTTCCAGCCCTTCGATCCGGATCCTGCGTTCCAGGGCATCCCGGACCTGCTCTTCCTTGTTGGAAGCGACCCGAAGAACGTACCATTGCTTGGCCATGGGCTTCGCTCTCTGCGTAAGGCCTCAGTCCTCTGCGCTAATCTGCAGCACGTGGATCCATTGGAAGAAGAACCCGAACGCCAAGTCCACCGCCCAAAGCAGCGCCGCTAGAATCAACGTCGCGGCGATGACCACCTTGGTGCCGCCCACAATCTCGCGCTTGCTCGACCAGGAGACCTTTTTCATTTCACCTTCGGTGGCGATCATGAAATCGGCGCTGCGTGGACGGTTGACAATCCACAACATCAACAACGCAACTCCCACGAAGATCGCCAGCGGGATGCCGTAGACCAGATATCTGGTCAGCTCCGTGGCGTTCAGTTGGCTCCACACGTAGTGGGCAACGACCACGCCCAGCACCCCCCCGCCGGCTAAGGTGAGCGTCCGCGTGTATTTGCCCTGTCCTCGTTTATATATCTTGAATGTCACGTGTGATTCACCTGTTCAGGTGGTCCAGCTCTTCCGGCCGGGGCAGCCTTCCGCTTCGAGCAGCCGCAGTACGACGAATCCGGCCCTCGTCCAGGCCGACGGACCCTTGCCCGGATCGCGTCACGCCCATCTACCACGGCAGGAGGGACTTGAACCCCCAACCTGCGGTTTTGGAAACCGCTGCTCTGCCAGTTGAGCTACTGCCGTATTCATCGCGGTGCAGCAAGGAATCGGCACCATGCACCCATAAGGCCAACCTGATCCTTTCTGGACAAGAGGACGCATCCGGCTGGTTTGATGATTCTCCGGATCGCCGGCGGGCCTGCCCGCCGACCTGATTGTCGTCAAATTGCGCCGGGCCTGCCTTCGACGACGGACGCCCTCAGCGATTGCTGCGCCTTTCCGGTTCGCCCAGCCGCACACCAGCGGCCAACTACCTCCGCTTAATCTTGTGTTCGGTATGTTTCCGCTCCACGGGACAGAATTTTTTCAGCGACAGTTTCGGGACGCCGCCGGCCACACGCACCTGCGTGCGGTAGTTCAACCCGCCGCAGTCGCTGCACCGAAGCCAGACGTATTCACGTGCCTTGGACTTGGCCATCAGCTCACTCCAGGATCTTCGTGACGACTCCGGCGCCGATGGTCCGGCCGCCCTCGCGGATGGCGAAGCGCAACTGCTCTTCCATGGCGATCACGGTATTCAGCAAATCCACCTCCATGTGGACGTTGTCGCCGGGCATGCACATGTCCGCGCCCAGCAGCTTAACCGTCCCGGTCACGTCGGTGGTGCGGAAGTAGAATTGCGGGCGGTAGCCGGTAAAGAACGGCTTATGTCGGCCGCCTTCCTCCTTCGTCAGCACGTACACCTCCGCCTCGAACTTGCCGTGCGGAGTGATCGAGCCCGGCGCCGCCAGCACCTGCCCTCGCTCCAGCTCGTCCTTTTGGATGCCGCGCAGCAGGCAGCCGACATTGTCGCCGGCCTGGCCTTCGTCCAGCGTCTTGTTGAACATCTCCACGCCGGTCACGGTCGTCTTGCGCGTCTCGCCCAGCCCCACGATCTCAATCTCTCCACCGACCTTGACCTTGCCGCGCTCGATCCGACCGGTGCCGACGGTCCCGCGACCCTTGATTGAGAAAACGTCCTCTACCGGCATCAGGAAGGGCTTGTCCACTTCGCGGACCGGCTCGGGGATGGAGTTGTCCAACGCCTCGATCAACTCTTGAATCGGCTTGGCCAGCTCTGGATTGTCCGGATCCTGAAGCACCTTCAGGGCCGACCCCTTCACCACCGGGACGTCGTCGCCGGGGTATTCATACTTGCTCAGCAGGTCGCGGATCTCCAGCTCCACCAGCTCCAGCAACTCCGGATCGTCCACCAGGTCGACCTTGTTCAGGAAGACCACCAGGGCCGGCACGTTGACCTGCCTGGCGAGCAAGACGTGCTCGCGCGTCTGCGGCATGGGCCCGTCGGCTGCGGAAACCACCAGGATGGCACCGTCCATCTGGGCGGCACCGGTGATCATGTTCTTGACGTAGTCGGCGTGTCCGGGGCAATCCACGTGGGCGTAGTGCCGGTTGGCCGACTCGTACTCCACGTGGGCAGTGGCAATCGTCAGGATTTTCGTCGCGTCCCGGCGTCCCTGAGACTCCGAGGCCTTGGCGATCTCGTCATAGCTCTTGTACTTCGACAGGCCCTGTTTCTCCAGCACCAGTGTCATCGCCGCCGTCAGCGTGGTCTTGCCGTGGTCGACGTGTCCGATGGTGCCGACGTTGATATGGGGCTTGGTCCTTTTGAAAACTTCCTTGGCCATGTTCCGCGCTCCTCTATTCCTTTCGAAGCTTGCCTTTTCCTTCCGGACAGCCTATTTGTCGTCCGGCGGCTACTGCTCCGGCCGGGCCGAAAGATGCATCTCAACCGAAGCTGCTGATGGGGGTCGAACCCATGACCTCGTCCTTACCAAGGACGCGCTCTACCTCTGAGCTACAGCAGCATAAAACAAAACGGCGGGACTATTTGTGCCAATCGTCTCACCGCGAGGACCAATAGGCGCACCATCCACGGCGTCCTTGGGCAAACAAATCAATATATCAAACCAGCAAACGCTGTCAAAGCAATTTTTCTCCCTTTTCCCGATTTTTCTCCCCTCCCCGCTCCAGGCGGCGTGACCACCCGGCCCAGCTCGTCTGCCAACAGCGGGCGATGGGAATCGGACCCACATGACCGGCTTGGAAGGCCGGGGCTCTACCGTTGAGCTACGCCCGCAACCACCGATTCATGCCGAGATGGTAAAGCCGAATCCGGCGAGACACAAGAGCCAGCCCTCCAGACAAATCAGCGGCGGCCTTCTCAACAGCCAAGCCGACTCGCCATCCAAACGCGGATCAGGCAGCGCGCGGTGACGCTTGTTTCCGGCCACGTGGTTCCTTCCGCCTCCTGGAGCGGCATTGCAGAGCGGGTCTTTCCAAGCCGAGATCGTCCAGCCCAAGGCCGCCCGCGGCCGGCCGCGCCAAATCGAAAGTGTCACTGGCGACGAAAGGCGCCCGACGGCGTCCGCCGGTACGGGCCGCCGCGTGTGCCGCTCGGACCAGGGCACATCCTGGCCGAAGTCCAGGACCCCAGGTCTTGGGTCCGACGTCTTTCAGCACTCTCCCGGCCGCTTGACGCACCCTATGAGAGTCGCTACACTTGGTTCGTTGCATGCGAAGCCGTCAAGGCGCGGAGCTTGCAGCAGCATGCATTGGGAAGGCGTGACTGACTTGATCTCAGAGGCCGAGGGCCGTACGCTCGGGCTGGCGGTGTGCCATTCCGTTGCGGGAGTTGCCCGCCTGCATCCGCCAGCGGTGTCGGCGTGCGCCCGCCGTGCCCGCAAGTTCTGCGAAGGCAGGAATCCGCCGTGCCGGTAAGCTTCTGGAGCGACTTCAGGCGATTCTTTCTGCGTGGCCTAGCAGCGGTGTTGCCGACATTGCTGACGGTCATGATTATTATCTATCTGTTCCGCTTCGTTCATAACTACCTCGGCGCGTACATCAACGCCGGCGTGATTCACCTGCTGGTTCTGGTGCATGGGGAGTGGACTGAGACGGAGCTGGTGGCGGTTTGGCGCGATCACATGTATTTGCAGGGCGTCGGGTTCGTACTGGCCATCGTGGGCATATACTTCATCGGCCGGTTCGTCGCCAGCTTCATCGGCCGGAGCGTCTGGCGCCTGGCCGAAAAGGCTTTGGCGCAAACCCCCGTGGTCAAGCAGATCTACCCCAGCGTCAAGCAGGTAACAGACTTCTTCCTGAGCGACCGGAAGGTGGATTTTTCGCGGGTCGTGGCGGTGGAGTATCCTCGCAAGGGGGTCTGGTCGCTGGGACTGGTGACCGGTCCGGGGATACGCACGGTCTCGGAGGCAACCAACTCGAATCTGCTGACGATATTTATACCGTCCTCTCCGACGCCGGTAACGGGCTATACGGTTACGGTGCGGCGCGACGAGGTGATCGACCTGCCCTTGACCATTGACGAGGCGCTGCGGTTCACCGTCAGCGGCGGGGTGGTCGTTCCGCCAGGTGAGTCTCTGCCGGAGAGCAGGTCCGGGACTTTGACCCAAGCGGCCTTGGCAGGGCCCAGCCACGGCCCATCGGAAAAACCTCAGTCCAAGGCGCCATAGCAGCAACGGGAGAAACAACAAGTGGACGTGGACGTATCCGTAGTGGGACGGCACATGGAAGTGACCGAGGCCATGAAGAATTACGCCGAGGAGAAGGTGGGCAAACTGCCGCGGTTGTACGACGGCCTGCAATCGGCAGATATCACCTTTGCTTTGGACGCTGCCGAGTATATGGTGGAGATCGTCGCCCACGGTCGCCGAAAGAGCGTTTTCGTGGCTCGCCAACAGGGCAAAGAAATGTACACCTGCCTGGATCAGTGCGTCCAGAAGCTGGAGGCCCAGTTGCGCCGCCACAAGGATCGCGTGCGCGACCACCACGGCCCGCCGCATGAGCAGACCATGACGCCGGAAGGGCCGACAAAAACCTAGGCCGGCCGAGGCATCTCTACACGGCCGAGCCCAGGGGGCCCCGGCAGCGTGGACGCGTGACCAGGCGAAAAGGAAAAAGGACGGATGCCGGGTATTCCGAGCAATGACAGGGAGGTGCCCGCAGGAAGGGGCGAATTGCCGCGACGTGCCGGTGTTCCTACAATGCGCAGTTTCGTCAGGCGCTCGCCTGCCGGGGCGGAAATTCCCGGCATCGGCCGGCAACTTTTGAAAGCACCGTAGCGGCCCCCGACCCACCGGGAGCACAATACTAATTCGATCAGGAGCGTGGCATGAAGTTATCGGACATCATTGTTACCGACGCGATCATCGCCGAGCTGGGATCCGTTTCGCGCGATGAGGCGATCGGCCAGTTGGTCGCGGCCCTGGCCAGCGCCGGCGCCGTCTCCAAAAAAAGCGTCAAGGAGGCCACCGAGGCCGTCTTGGCAAGGGAAAGGCAGGCCACCACCGGCATCGGTAGGGGCATCGCCCTCCCCCACGCCAAGGTCAAGTCGATCAAGAAGGTCGTCGGCACGATTGGGCGCTCCGGCACGGGCATCGATTTCAATGCCCTGGACTCCAAGCCCGTGTACGTCGTCATCCTGCTGTTGTCGAACCCCAACGACCCGGACGAGCATCTCCAGGCAATGGAAACGATTTTCAAGCACGTGCAGCGAGATATTTTCCGGAGGTTCCTGCGGCAGAGCGAAACGTCGGCCGCAGTTGCCGACCTGATCGAAGAAGCGGATGAGTTGGCCTAGCGGCCCAAGGGACGGCGGTCTGGACGGCGGTTGCCGACCGGCGGTGTGTCGGATCGACGGGCCGTGCGAAAGCGGCTTCCGGACAGTCAGTCAGTGAGTGAATTGAACGATTGAGTGTGGTGCAAGGACAGGCACTGGTAGCCAACAAGCATGGGTTGCATGCTCGTCCCGTAACGCAGTTCGTGCAGTTGGCCAACCAGTTTCAAGCGAAGGTTGAGGTCTCCAACGGCGAGCTCGTCGTCGACGGCAAGAGCTTGATGTCGATGCTGCGTCTCGCGGCCGGGGCGGGCACGCTGTTGCAGATCAAGGCCCAAGGTCGCGACGCCGGCCAAACCGTGAAGAAACTGATCGAACTGATCGACTCCAAATTCGGCGAAGAATAGCCTCGGGCCACGAGAGCCTCGTGGGGCCTGGGCAGGAATACAACGTCCGCATGGAAATCAAGAAAGGCATTGGAGTTTCGCCGGGCGTGGCGATCTGTCAGGCGGTCGTGCTCGACGCCGAAGAGTTCCGCATACCCGAGCGCCGCATCAAGCCCGAACGGGTCGGCGACGAGATCGGCCGGCTGGAAAGGGCCCTGACGCGGTCGCGCGAGGAGCTGGTCGAGCTGCGCGACCACACGGCCGACCGACTGGGGGCCGAAACGGCCGCTATCTTCGACTTCCACCTGGGACTGATAAACGACGAATCCCTCCTGAAAGAGGTCAAGCAGGTCATCGGGAAAAGCGACGTCACCGCCGAGTTCGCCGTCTCCAGCATCCTCATGAACTACGCCAAGGGCTTCCTGGAGATGCCCCAGTACCTGGCCGAGCGGGTCAAGGACGTTTACGACATCAAGAACCGAATCCTCCGGCACCTGATTGGTCAGAGCCGGGAAAGCCTCACCCACATTGATGAAGACGCAATCCTGTTGGCCCACGACTTGACACCCTCGCAGACGGCCAACCTGGACCGAAAGCACATCCGGGGCATCGGCACCGACGCCGGCGGGCAGACCAGCCACACCGCCATCGTCGCCAAGGCCCTGGGAATTCCCGCAGTCATGGGACTCAACGACGTCACCGCGTTGGTCAGCCCCGGAGATACGGTGATCATCGACGGCAACCGCGGGGTGGTGATTATCGACCCCGACGAAGCCCAGATCGAGCAACATCGCCAGTACGAGCAGAGGCTGGTCGAGTTCGAGCAGGTCCTGGACGGGCTGCGCGACCTGCCGGCGGTCACCCTGGACGGGCACGAGGTGACTCTGCTGGGAAACATCGAGTTCCCTCACGAGGCCAGCACGCTTATCAGCAAGGGAGGCCAGGGCGTCGGATTGTACCGCACAGAGTTCCTCTACCTGGGATCGGAAACCGAGCCCACCGAGGAAGACCACTATAAGGCGTACTGCGAGGTCATCGAAATCATGGAGGGCCGGCCCGTGTGCATCCGCACGCTGGACCTCGGCGCCGACAAGTACACCCAGGCGCGCTCGCCCGTGCCCGAAAGGAACCCGTTCCTGGGCTGCCGCAGCATCCGGTTCTGCTTCCGGCACCTGCAACTGTTCAAGACCCAGTTGCGGGCGATGCTTCGGGCCAGCCTCAAGGGAGACGTTTCCATCATGTTCCCGCTGATCACGACCTTGATGGAACTCCGCCAGGCGAAGATGATCATGCGGGACGTCATGGAAGACCTGGAAGAGGAAGGCATATCGGTTCGCACGGACGTGCCGGTGGGCATGATGGTGGAGGTGCCTTCGGCGGCGCTACAGTGCAACCAGTTCGCCGAAGAGGTGGACTTCTTCTCCATCGGGACCAACGACCTGATCCAGTACACCCTGGCAGTGGATCGGGCCAACGAAAGGGTGGCGCCGCTGTTCACGGCCGGGCATCCCGCTGTGTTGCGGCTGATCAAGGAGGTCATTCGAGCCGGCCAGCGCCACGACGTGGGCGTGAGCCTGTGCGGCGAAATGGGCGGGCAGCCGGAATACGCCCTGCTGCTGCTGGGCATGGGCTTACGGACGTTCTCGGTGGCCCCTCCGGTGATCCCTGAACTGAAAAAACTGATCCGTTCGGTCACGATCGAACACGCCCGTCAGGTCGCCCGGCGGGCGATCACGTTCGATTCGGATACGCAGATCCTGAGCTACCTGCGCGACCAAGTGCGCCAGGTGCTTCCGGAGGCGTATTGAGCCGGCGGTGCAGCCGGCCGGACGGCGGCGCTTCGAGGCCGGACGGTTGCGTTAACGGAACGGCGTAAAAACCTGATTGCCGGCGGCAGAACCGCAGCGAAATGCGTAGACACGCCCGTGCCCGCCGTCGGAAAGAGAGCATGCCGACAAACTCGTCAACAAGATGGGCGGTGAGTTTCGCCGTGGCTGGAGACCTGCGATTCCTTGGGCATCGTGGTTTTGTGCGTCTCTGGGAACGTGCCTTGGCCCGCGCAGAGGTCCCCATGAAGTTCACCCGGGGTTATAATCCGCATCCGAGAGTCTCGCCGGCCCTGGCCCGCCCGGTGGGCGTCGCCAGCCGCTGCGAAATGTTGGTGCTGGAATTCGAGCGCCCGATGGATGATGCATCCTGGGCCCATCGGCTCAGGGAGCACTTGCCGGAGGGACTGACGCTTTTGCGTGTCGAGCCGGTGTCGACGGACAGGTCGCTTCAGGTTGAGGCGGCCACGTACGAAATGCCGTTGGAAGGGGGCGAGCAGGCGGCGGTGCGGGCGCGGCTGGCCGAACTGATGCAGATGAAAAGATGGGAAGTGCGCCGAGTCCGGCCCGCGCCGAAAGGCGAAGCCGTCGTCGACATACGGCATCGCGTCAGCCGCCTGGAGGTGCAGGGGAGCCGGCTGATCTTTCAGGTGCAGATCGATCAGACCGGCTCAGCCAGGCCGGCCGACATGCTGGCGCTACTGGGTTTCCACCAGAGAGCAAACAAACATGAATCAACTTCGCTCCAGGTCCGCGAGGCACTGGCCAGACTGGTGCGAACCGACTTGCACCGGCGG
This sequence comes from uncultured Planctomycetaceae bacterium, assembly GCA_964401385.1. GTDB lineage: Bacteria > Planctomycetota > Phycisphaerae > SM23-33 > SM23-33 > CAYNYF01. The sequence goes on from CAYNYF010000050.1 coordinate 16,491, forward strand.
CCTTAGGCAACCGGGAAGCAGAAGGAAGGATCTTGTGTAAATGAAGAAGAACATGTTCATCAACGCCCAGCCGACGGAGTGCCGTATCGCCATCGTCACGGACGGAGCCCTGTCGGAGCTTTACACCGAGCGATCCTCCAGGCTCTCGCAGGTGGGCAACATATACAAAGGCCGTGTGACCAACGTCGAGCCCTCTATCCAGGCGGCATTCGTAGACTTCGGCAAGGCCAAAAACGGGTTCCTTCATATCTCCGACCTCCGCCCGTGGTACTTTCCTGAGGGAATGAACAAGACCGAGGACGTCGGGAGCAAGCGCGCGCGCAAGGACCGCCCCCCCATTCAAGCTTGCATCAAGAAAGGCCAGGAGGTCGTCGTCCAGGTCACCAAGGAGGGCATCGGCACCAAGGGGGCCACATTGACGACGTACCTGTCGATTCCCGGCCGGTACCTCGTGCTGATGCCCGGGATGCACCGGCTCGGCGTATCCAGAAAGATCGAGGACGAAGCGACGCGAGCGCAGATGCGGGCGACCCTGGCGGACCTTCAGCCGCCGCCGGACATGGGCTTTATCCTCCGCACCGCCGGCATGGGCCGGCCCAAGCGCGAACTCCAGCGCGACCTGAACTACCTGCTGCGGCTGTGGAAGGCCGTCGAGCAGCGCAGCCGGGACGCGCACGCGCCGGCGGAGCTGTACCAGGAGTCCGACTTGGTGATTCGAACCATCCGCGACGTGTACAACGCCGAGATCGAGCGAATCGTCTGCGATGACGAGGTGGTCGCCTGCAAGGTCTGGGAGTTTCTGAAATTGACCATGCCCCGCAGCGGCAACCGGGTGGAACTGTACACGGGCAACCTCGGGCTGTTCGACGCTTTCGGCCTGGAGCGGGAACTCGAGAGCATCACCTCTCCGGTGGTGCCGCTGCCCAGCGGGGGCTCCCTGGTCATCGAGCAAGCCGAGGCGCTGGTGGCCATCGACGTCAACTCGGGACGGTTTCGGGACACCGAAAGCACCGAGCAGACGGCCTTGCGGACAGACGCCGAGGCGGCGCGAGAGGTGGTGCGGCAGTTGCGGCTTCGCGATTTGGGCGGCGTGATCATCATCGACTTCATCGACATGATGCAGGAGAGGAACCGCCGCCGGATCGAGAACATCCTGCGCGAGGAACTCAAGAAAGATCGAGCCCGCTCGAAGATCCTGCGAATGAGCCGTTTTGGCATCGTCGAAATGACGCGTCAGCGCGTTCGCCCGTCACTGGTCAGCAGCACGTTCCAGTCATGCCCGCACTGCGGCGGCACGGGGCATGTGAAGTCCGACGAATCGCAGGCGCTATCAGTGATGCGGACGCTGCGGCTGGCCGCCAACGACGAGCGGGTCTCCCGGATGCAGCTAAGCGTCAGCCAGACCGTCGCCGATCACATCCTCAACGATCGCCGGGACGAATTGAGCGAGCTGGCACAGAGCTGCCATGCAGCGATTCGGGTTCACGGTGGGGCCAGTCTGGCCGCGGGCGAATTCAAGCTCGTATGCAGCGACGCCCGCGGGCTGCCGATAGAATGGGATTCCAGGACCGGTGAGGAAGCGCGCCCGAAACAGGCGCCCACCAGGGAAATCACCAAAGCAGACGTATCCGCCTTCCAAAGGCGCCAGCACGCGGCCACCGCGCAAGCGCCGTCGCCCGAGCCGAAGCCCGCGGCATCAGAACCCGCAGAAAAGAAACCGCATCGGCGCCGGCGGCGGTCCAAGAAAAAGACCTCGCCACGGGAAACGGAGGCGAAGCAGGCCCAAGCCAGTGACGCCACCGAGCCGAAACCCAGCCAGGATGCTGCTCCGGCGACGGCAAAACCCACCCCAAAAAGGCGATGGCATCGGCGCAAGCGGACGACGCCTTGAGCCAGGAAGCCGGACGAGGCCGACGGCGAGAACAGGCGAAAAGGAAACCGCCGGGGGCCGCCGGCGCCGGCACCTCAGATGACCAGGATGTCCGGGCGCTGGAAGCTCTGTCCTTCCCAGGCCGCCTGGAGAGACGGCCACTCGGGGCTCTGCGTGAGGATGTCGCAGCCCCCGCCGCGGCAGAGGATGGTGTCCTCGCACTTGGCGCCGGCGATGGAAGGATTCCAGGCAAATGCCTGTTCGCCCAGTACGCTGACATCGCAGCCGGGGCAGGCCTTGACCTCTCGCGGGAGATAGCCAATTGACCCGCCCTGGTGATGGTGCCGCCATTCTTCGGCAAAACCCACCTCGGCGTATGCCCGCTGGCCGGCCGCAAATATCTCACCCAGCGTCGTCCCCGGACGGGTCGAGGCGATCAGGGCCGCGTCCACCTTGGCGACCGCGCGGTGCCGCCGGGCGAGTTCGGGCGGCAGTTTCCCGAAGGCAACGAGCCGCGTCACGGCCGCCATCAGCCCGCCCCGCTCGGCGGTGGTCACGAGCATCGCGCACTTCTGCACGCGCTTCTCCGTAGGCAGCGGGTGGCGATGCCGAACGATCCGATCGTCAGAGCCGACCAGCAGCACCCACGGCGAGCAGGACTTGCTTCGCAGTTCGGCAGCGAGCCGTCCGGCCAGGTCCGACTCGGTAACTCCCGGCCGGGCGGCGCGGGCGACGGATTCCACGCTGGCGGCGACGTCCCGACAAACTCCGCGGTACCGCTCGATTTCCTCGTCGCTCAACCGCCAGCGAAGCCGGTCGAAGTCGAGGTCCGTCAGCGGCATCTCCAAGCCGTCCAGCCGCGCGTCGGCGGCGAATTGCCCCTTTCCCATAACCTCGCCAAACGCTTCCAGACGCGCCCGCCCGTCATGATAGGGATACACGACCAGGCCGATCTGCTCGGGCAGGTCCTCCGCTTCCAGTCGCGTGGCCTCAATGTTGTTCGAGACCACAGCCGATGCGTCTGGGGTCACGACAAGCGAGCTGACGCCCACGTCGCAGGCCTCCGCCACGTGGTTGTGGGCCCCGCAGGTGTACCAACTGAAATTGCATCGCCGCGTCAACACCACGCCGTCCAGGCCGCGGGCGGCAAGATAGGCCGACAGCCGGGCATGCTTTTCAGACCTTTCTCCCATCAATGCTCCAGCTCCAGGAGGTACCGCTGCCGGGTCCCTTCGTGCATGCCGTCAAAGGCGATATACCGGTCGTCGGCGCTCCAGGAGGGGTGCAGGTCGCAACGAATCTCGTGGAGCTTGGGGTGTATCGGCGAGTGGTACGTTCCCAACGAGATCTTTTCGCCGGTGGCGTATTCGACCAGGTACAGCTCCCGGCGGCCGTCGGGGCCGGGGTAGGTGTCGCTGATGACCCACCGGCGGTCGTGACTGTAGCAGATGTGTCCGTCGTGAGGGATGACGCCTCGGAACATCGCCGCCGCCCGGCCGCGGCGTTTGTGATCGAACTCCCACATTGCGTCCAGGCCTTCCACGCCCGCCCAGGCGATCAGCGTTTGCTCGTCCTTCCAGTCGAAGTGGCTGACCAGCGGCCCGTCCAGACAGCGGACCAGGTCTTCCCCGTCAGCGTTCACCGTCCACATCTGCGTCAGCCACTTTTTTTGCCCGCGCGGAACCCACCGGCACAGGAACGCCAGCCGCGTGGCCGAAGGGTTGAAGAGCACGTGGTTGAACCAGACCTTGGTCTGCCCGTAAGCCAATTGCTCTTCCTGCCTGCGGGCGAGGTCGGCGAACGAAACGACAATGCGGTGCCGGCCGGTCGCCACTTCCAGCAGCCCCAGTCCGTCGCCGACGGGCATGTTCTCCGCCGCCGCCGGATCTTCCAGTCCCGCGTAGCCATAGCCCGGGCGTGTGCCCGCGATGCGGGCGTAGTTCAGCGTGGCGGCAAGGGTTCCGTCGTCGCTGAGGGCGGCGATGGCCGGGCCGACAATCCTCTCGGCGCCCGAGTCCACCTCGTGGGCGACGCACACGAACCGCCCTTCGCGCCGGTCGTTGAAAAGCACCGTGGCGGCGGCCGTGGGAAGCCAGTGCAGCATCGCCCCCTGCTGGAAGTTCCACGCCCGCGTGCCGGAGACGGGCAGGAACTTTTCGTCCCGCACGTCCACGACACCCACCACCGCCTCGTCGCCGGCCGTGGGCGGGCGGTCCATGAAATCCACCTCCAGCACGAGCTGCCGCCGCCCGCTTCGGTCCCAGCAGGGCATGTCGTAGTAGCCAAAGAAATGATGCTTCGGCGGATGGGTGATTGCACGAACGCGGTAGTTCAAGTTGGCGGCCCCTTCCCTGCTCGGTCGGCGTGAGAGGATGCCTGCGGCGCGTGAGAACCTATCGGTAGCAGTAGTCGATCAGCCTTGCGATCTCGCTGCGGAGTTCGTGCCGCGGGACGATGCGGTCCACGAAGCCGTGGGCGACCTGGAACTCGGCTCGCTGGAATCCCTCCGGCAGCTCGGTCTTGATGGTGTTGGCGAGGACCCGCGGCCCGGTAAAGCCGATCAGCGCGCCCGGCTCGGCGATGATGATGTCGGCCAGACTGGCAAAGCTGGCCAGCACCCCCGCCGTCGTCGGGTCGACCAACACCGAAATGTACAGCCCGCCGGCCTCGTGGAATTGGCCCAGGGCGGCGCTGGTCTTGCCCATCTGCACCACGCTCAGGACGCCCTCGTGCATTCTCGCCCCGCCGGAGGTGCAGACGATCACCAGCGGCAGACGATGCTCGGTGGCGTGCTCGATCAGCAGCGTGACCTTCTCGCCCACGACCGACCCCATCGACCCCATGAGGAACTCCCCGTCCATCACCCCCAGGGCCACGCGGCGGCCTTTGACGTAGCCCACGCCGGTCAGGATGGCCTCGGTGTTGCCGGTCTTGGCCTGCTCCCTTTTGATCCGCTCGGCGTAGGTTTGGCCCTTCCAGGCGAACTCCAGCGGGTCGTCGGGGGCGATGTCGGCAAAAAGCTCCTCGAAGGTGTCCGGGTCGGTCAACTGTTGGATCCGCTTGGGGGCGCCGACGCGAAAGTGGGCGTCGCACTGCGGACAGACGCCCAGGTTCTCCTCGACGGCCTTTTGATACAGCATCGCCCCGCAGGCGGCGCACCGCATCCACAGACCATCGGGCACGTCACGCTTCTTGCGGACGGGCGGGCCTTGCCTCGTCGGGATGTACTGAAAAGGCGTTACCGGGTTGTCTTCCTGGTCGGCCATGTTCGGCCTCCCGTCTTTCCGCGGACCGCCACCCGCCCGGCGCCGCGGACGCGATTAACGCTTTTCATTGCCTCTCGGCGGCCCCGGCGGCCGCTCCCGCCCGCAACGCCGCCACCGCGCCGCCGATGTCGCCGCCGCGAAAGATGTCCACCCCGGCGACGAACACGTCCGCGCCGGCGGCCGCACACCGCCGGGCCGTCTCGGGGTTGATTCCGCCATCCACTTCCAGACGCCGTCCGCGACCGAGCGCCGAACGGACCGCGCGAATCTTGGGCAACTGGTCGTCCATGAACGCCTGCCCGCCGTAGCCCGGCTCGACCGTCATCACCAATACCATATCCACCTGCTCGATGACAGGTTCGAGCGCCTCGGCCGGCGTGCCCGGGCGAAGGCTGACGCCCGCGCCCAGCCCGCGATCGTGCAGGAACGAGACGATCTCCCGCGGCTTGTCGGCCGCTTCGATGTGAAACGTCACCGAGTCCGCGCCGGCCTCGGCGAACTTTTCCGCGAAGTACGCCGGGTCGGTCACCATGATGTGCACGTCCAGCGGATGGTCCGTAAAGGCGCGGGCGCTGCTGACGAAGCCTGGCCCCAGGGACAGGTTGGGCACGAAATGCCCGTCCATGATGTCCACGTGGAGCACGTCGGCCCCGGCGGCGATGGCCTGGGCGACCTCCTCGCCCGCGCGCATGAAATCACACGCCAGGATCGACGGGGCGGTCAGCGGCCCGTCGCCCAGTTGCCTCCACGGATTGCCTCGTCGCACTTTCAATGCTCTGCTTTCAGACGCACCGCGTACAGGCCCGGAGGCTGCTCGGCCGGCGGCCGGGGCTGTCGCTGCTGAGCCGGCCTGACGCCGCCAAAGGCAAAGGGGACATCCTTCGTCGTGGCGAAGTACACCACGCCGTTGGCAACAACCGGTCGCCCGGCAACCGCCATCGGCGTCTCAAATCGCCACAGCTCCTGCCGGCTCTTCAGGTCCAGCGCGTGCAGGCCTTCCCTGCTGCCGAAATACACCGCCCCGCCGGCAACGGCCGGGGCCGAGAGCCGCCCCGCCCGCGCTCGGGCCATCCCGGAGTTCCACACGACCACCCGCGCCTGCGCTTGCACGCCGCCTCGGACGACGACCGTCTTGGCGCCGCCCTCCTCGGGCTGCTTTTTCAGATCGGGCTGGAAGGCCCACATCTCCTTGCCGGTCTTGGCGTCGAGAGCCACCAGCCGATCGCCGGCGCTGAGATACAGCACGCCCCCGGCCAGGGCCACCTTCTGGTCCACAGCCGGTCCCATGAAGCCTGTGACGTCCTTGCCGTTGATCTGGATGCGGAGCGCCGCCAGGCCGCCGGCCGCCGGCGGAAGCAGGTAATCCCAGACCACTTTTCCGGTCGCGGCGTCGGAGGCGCGGACGCCCGTGTCCCACCTGGCGATCACCAGGCCCGCGTGAAAAACCAGGTCGAGGATCTGCCCTTTGGCGACGACAGACCATTGTCCCTCGCCGGTGTCAGCGTTGAAGGCGTGCACGCCGCCGTCGACGGTGGCGAGGTAGACCCTCTTAGCGACGACGACGGGCGCGATCCGATGGACGAGCTTGCCGGACAGCTCGGCTCGCCAGATCTCTTTTCCGCTCCGGGCATCCAGCGCCCGGAAGACGCGGTCCGCCCCGCCGACGTAGATGACGCCGTCGGAGAACGCCGGGGTGCCGTAGACGGCCCCGGAGGGGAACTTGTGTCGGAGCTGTCCGGTCCTCAGGTCCACCGCCAGCAGCTTGCGGGCCATGTCCATCAGATAGACCGAGCGCTCGGCCACCACCAGCCCGGAGGTGGCCTCTGCCGTCCGTCGCCACAGCTCTTTGCCGGTGTGGGCGTCCACCGCCTGCAGGCGGTTGTCCCAGGTGGCGTACAGGATCGCGCCCTCGGCGAGCACCGGGCCGCCGGCAATGCCTTCCGGAGTGGGAATTTTCCAGAGCAGGTTCTTGCGCATCGCCTTCGTCGCCCGGTCGCGTGCGCTCTTGCGGATCTCGGCCAGTGCGATTCTGGCGCGCCGGCCGATCTCCGTGTCCGGCGATTTCAATGCCTCTTCCAAGGGGCCGATCGCCGCCGGGCCGAGCTTGACCAACTCGACCTGGGCCTGCTCGCGAAGTCTGTAGCTGTCGGCGCCCAGGTCCGCGACGAGCTTGCGCGCCCTCTGCTGTGCTTGACTGACGGGCTCGTTCTCGCCCGCCAGTGACCGCGGCCCAAGCGCACACGACAAGACCCCGGCCAGTGCCAGCAGAACCAGCCTGGCCGGCGCTGTCGAAACCGCACTTGTGTCTTGATGCGGACCCATGATCAAGTTGCTGCTCACCGGCGGGACTTGCGGCCCAACTCGTCGCCTCCCGCCTTGGATTGCCATATTATACGAGAAAACCCCGGCCGACGCGCGCGGGATGCACTCGACGACCGCCCGCCGGACCGGCCAAGCCCGAAGCCGGAACCTCGAAATCCGGACTCACTTCTGGTCCAGCACCTCAATGGCGTGCATGGGCTTGCCTTCGAGGTATTCCAGCGAGGCCCCGCCTCCGGTCGAGATGTGTGTCATTTTCTTGGCCAGACCCATCTGCTCGACCGCGGCGGCCGAGTCGCCCCCGCCGATGACGCTGACCGCGCCAGCCGCGGTGGCCTTGGCGACGGCCTCGGCGATGGCTTTGGTCCCGGCCGCGTACGCATCCTTCTCGAACACGCCCATCGGCCCGTTCCACACGATGGTCTTGGCCGCGGCGATCGCCTTGGTGAAGTCCGCCCGCGTCAGCGGCCCGATGTCCATGCCCAGGAGCCTGTCCGGAATGTTCGCGTCGACGATGGGCACCGGCTTGCCGGAATCGAAATCGTCGGTGACCACGTGATCGCAAGGCAGCAGAATCTTGCCGCCGGCCTTGGCCAGAAGCGGCTTCATCGCCTCGAGCTGGTCTTCCTCCACCAGGCTCTTGCCGACGGAGACGCCCCCTGCCTTCAGCAGCGTGTAGGCCATCGCCCCGCCGATGAGGAGGCGGTCGACCTTCTCCAGCAGCGAGCCGATCAGCTTGATCTTGTCGGAGACCTTCGCCCCGCCGAGGATCGCCACGAACGGGCGAGCGGGCCTGGCGACCGCCTCGGAGAGGTACTTGATCTCCTTTTCGACCAGCAGGCCCGCCACGGCCGGTCCGCCCTTGGCCCGGATGGCCTTGGCCACGCCGTACATGCTGGCGTGCCGGCGGTGGCAGGTGCCGAAGGCGTCGTTGACGTACACCTCCGCCAGGCAGGCAAGGGCGTCGACGAACTCCTGATGGGTCTTGGCCTGCTCGGGCGTGAGCTTGCCGTCGGGGCTCTTCCCGGCCTTGTCGGGCATGGTCTCGCCCGGGTGGAATCGCAGGTTCTCCAGCAGCAGCACGTCGCCGGCGGCCATGCCGGCCGCGAGCTTTTCCGTCTCCGGGCCGACGACTTCGGGCGGGCCGAGAGAGACCGGCTTACCCAGAAGCTCCCCCAGCCTCTCGGCCGCGGGCTTGAGGGAGAGTTCGGCCTCGAAGCCCTTGCCCTTCGGCCGGCCGAGGTGGCTGGCGAGGATGAGCTTCGCCCCGGCGTCGAGCAGCTTCCGGATCGTCGGCAGGGCCTGAACGATCCGCCGATCGTTGCTCACCTTGCCGCCTTCGATGGGCACGTTGAAGTCCACCCGCATGAAGACCGTCTTGCCGGCCACGTCAATGTCCGCAATCGTTTTGGTCGCCATCGTCTCCGTCCTTCAGAGCTGCGTGGTGGGTTGCTGCTTCGGCCCCGCCGACGCCGGCCAGCATTCCCATCCGTCATCTCCGGCCGGCGAAGCTGTCTTCGGCAAGATGGGCCCGCCCCTTCCGACGGGGCCCATCTTGCTGAAATTGTCGTCCGTTTTCGAAGCCGGCCTACAGCGCGGCCATCCTCTCGATCAGATCGGCGCTCCGGCAGGAGTAGCCCCACTCGTTGTCGTACCACATGGTGACCTTGACCAGGTCGCCCTCCATCACCAGCGTGTTGTTGGAGTCGAAGATGGAGCTGTGGGGGTTGTGGAGTATGTCGCTGGAGACGAGGGGATCGGTGACGTACTCGATGATCCCCTTCATCGGCCCCTCGGCGGCGGTGCGGATGGCCTCGTTGACCGCCTCGATGCTGGTCTTCTTGTTGACCACGACCGTCAGGTCCGTGATGGACCCGCAGGGCACGGGCACGCGCAGGGCAAAGCCGTCCAGTTTGCCGTTCAGCTCCGGCAGCACCTTGCCGACGGCCACGGCCGCCCCGGTGGTGGTCGGGATGATGTTGACGGCCGCCGCCCGGGCACGCGTCTTGGTCTTATGGACCAGGTCCAGGAGCCGCTGATCCGTGGTGTAACCGTGGCAGGTCGTCATCAGCCCCTTGACGATCCCGAACTTCTCGTGCAGCACCTTCACCACCGGCGCCAGCGAGTTGGTCGTGCAGGAGGCGTTGGAGACGCACTTGACTTCGCCGGTGAGCTTGTCGTCGTTGACGCCCAGCACCACCGTCACCGCGTCGCCCTTGGTCGGGGCGGAGATCATCACCTTCTTGGCGCCGGCGTCCAGGTGGCTGTCGTAGCCGGGCTTGTCGCCCTTCTTGTTGTCGCGGAAGACGCCCGTCGACTCCAGGCACACCTGCACGCCCTTCTTGGCCCACGGCAGCTTGGCCGGGTCCCGCTGCGAGAGGACCTCGATCTCCTTGCCGTTGACCACCAGAGCGTTCTGCTTGGCCACCACCTTGCCGGGGAAGCGGCCCTGGGTGGAGTCGTACCGCAGCAGATACGCCAGCATGTCGGCGTCGGACAAGTCGTTGACCGCCACCACGTCAAAACGGTCGGGCTTTTCGGCCATCGCCCGAAAGGCCAGTCGGCCGATGCGGCCAAACCCGTTGATACCAACCTTGATCGCCATGTGCTTCTCTCCTTCCGGCCCCGGCGCCGCTGGGGCATTTTGTTGTCTGAGCTTACGACCCCCCAGATACTCAACCGAAGCGAAAAAGGGTATCCCTCCGCGCGGGCGATGTCAAGGCCAAAGGCTGGCACGCTCAAGCGACCGTGTGCTTGAGCGTGCGGGGAGTCAACCGCGCGGGGGCGAAGGAAGAACCATCCCGCACGCAGCAGAGCTACGTGCCCTACTGGCTCCTGGCTCCCGGCTACGGGCGACCTGTGGTGCTGTTCGCGCTGTCCGGCCTTCGCAGCCGAAGCGTCGGGGCTTCCGGCTCCGCTGAAGCTAGGCCGGACAAGTCGGCGGAGTAGGCTTCGCGGCCTGACAGAAAACGCGGGTCGCTGCGCGACCGAGCCTGCGACTTTGTCTTTGTCACCCTTTGTCACCCTGGGTCCGCCGCGTGCCCGGCTTGCGGCGCCAGGAGATTACCTCGGCCCCGAGAAGGGCGTGCTTCAAATCGGCAAGGCGTATGATGCAGGTGTACTGATGCACCCCCTTTGTGCCCTCCCCACCGGGATAGATCATGCCAGCAAGGGAGATGTGATCCTTGTCGGGCGACAGCAAGGGAGCGCGCAGCTCGGCCGGCCCAGTGATCCGCACTACCGCCTGCTCTGCCATCGTCTGCGTATTACGCCGAACGACCAGCCAAGACGGCGGATGGATCGGGCCTTTACGCTTCAGGACCAACAACTCCCGGTCCTTTGTGAACCCGATCGGAAGAAAGCCCGGGCCCAGGTCCTGCGTGCCAGCCTCCGCGATGTCAACGCTGACGATCCGCCCCGAACCCGTCGCCACAAGCACCTCCCTGTCGTCCGGAGACCAGGGGAGGGACTGAACCCACTGATAGGGATTCAGCAGCTCCGAAGGTCCGTTGATATGCCCCTTCCAGATTGCCTTGGCTTTGCCGTCGGGCAGGTCGCAGACCATTAGGGTATGATTCCGCCAGTCGCACCATCGATTGCTTTCCGACACCATGAAAGCGACGCGCCGGCCTGAGCTTGACAGAGAGAGGCTGTGGATGTGCCGGATATCGCCCCCGCGTTTGGGCCTGGGAACTGAAAACACCGTTCTCGGTGGGGCACCACCGGCCGGAACCAGCTTGATGAATTCTCCGGCTGCGTTCTCCTCGACGACGAGTAGCGTCTTCGGTGCCTTGACGGCGCATTTCAGGCTCCAGCTGCCTTCCGGGAGCTTGAACAGGTCGGTCCGAGCAAGCCCCTCGGTCTCGGCGTTCACCAGAACCGCGCGCCCACGATATACCTCTAGCAATTCGGAACTCTTCAGGACACGGGCGAAATCCTTTTCTCGCACGAGTGGCCCCGTCGCCAGACTGTCAGATGACTTCCAGGGGACCAGAGGCAACAGGTCGATTGTCGGCGCGTCCGTCTCGTCCTCAGCGATGCGGCAACCGACGACGGCGATCCCGACGAGCGCCACACACACCAGACACACTCCCCAGTCACGGTGGCAGGTACGATGGTCTTTCATGTCGGCCCTCGATCAAAGACCTGGCTAATATACCGGGCAAACCGGGACGCTCTATGTCTTGGCGGCATTTTCCTTCTGTTTCCCGGATCGGGCGACGGGCCGCGGGTCGGGCAGCCGCCTGCGTCGGTGGTTCATGGCGCTTCCCCGGGCTTTCCCGGGCTGCATCGTACCGGGCGGGGGACTGTCGGGCAAACGCAATGTCAGGCAGATATGAGCGGGCTGGCGCTCAGGGGCGCTGGCCTTCGGCGGGGCAGTAGCCCCGCCCTACCGTCGCGTCAGGCGGCAGGTGAGGACGTCGCCGGCGGCAAGGGCGATGCGGCGGGCGAATCGTACAGCCAGGCCGTCGGGCTGCGGCTCGACCTCGGCCGGGAGCGGCCTGCCGTTGAGCCGGCAGGCGAGATGGACGCGGCCCCTGCCGGCCCGGCCGGGGGCGGAAAGCTCCAGTGCCGCCAGGCGGATGCGCCCCTCGATGCAGGCAAGCTCCGCGGCCAGCGTGGTCTTCCGCCGGCGCTGACTGTACGTGCCGTAGCCCTCGGCCGCGGTGACGAGGCATCGGAAGTCATCCGCCCGCCAGAGAGGGCGGACGGTGAGGGTTTTGCTGCGGCCGTCGTAGCGCTGCCCGGAGATGGCCAGCAGCAGCGACCAGCTCGACATCGCCCGGGCGTAATGGTCGCCGCACTCGAACTCATTCCACGGGTTACGGCGGAGGCCGTCGTGGCGGGCACGGGCGGCGCGGACGATCGCCAGCCCCTCGTCGAGGAAGCCCTCGTAAATCAGATGCGCCGCCACCTGATACTCGATGCCCGTCCACACCTCGTCGCTGTAGGGGAAGGGAAATCGCTCGCGCCCGCCCTTCGGCCAGGTGCACAGCACCAGCCCGGCCTCATCGCCCAGGGCGTAGACCCGCTGGCAGGACTCATGCTCCGAAAGCTCCGGCTTGAAGTTGTTCCGGAAGACCGACGCCAGTGCCCGTCGGACGTGCCCTTCCGGCAGGACGCTGCCCAGCCCGGCCACGCGGGCCGCCCACTGACCCAGCAGTTGATCGCTCAAGCATCCCATACCGTATTGATATTTCAGCGACTCCCGCCGGGCGTGCGGGCCGGGCACCACCTTCTGCACGTAGTATTCGCCGTTGAAGAGCATCTTGTCGTACTTCGCCCGGCCGGAGGCGTAGACCTCGCGGAACTCCTCGGCCGCCGCGTGATCGCCCAAGGCCTCGGCCATCTCGACGCCCGCCTTCAGCGCCGCCAGATACAGCGACCCGCACATCGTGTTGGGACCGTGGAACTCGATGTCATAGGTGTTGTGCTGAACGCCCTCCATGACGCCGTCCTTGTCGGCGTCCCACTGGGCGGGCCCCTTCCAAGCGAACTGGATCGACCGCCTCACGGCCGGCCAGAGCCCCCGCAGCCAGCGCGTATCGCCGCTGAGCCGCCACTCGCGGTAGGCCTTCACCACCGTGCCGCACTGCCCGTCGGCGGCCGGCAGGTCCGTCCGCCACAGCGGCAGGCCCGCCCCCAGCGGCAGCGTCGTGCGGAAGGCCATCGCCCCGTCGTCGGCGAGGTTGTCCTCGTAGTCGGTCCGGCGCATGCTCCGCTCCAGCGCCGGGTACAGGTGGGCCAGCGACTGCTCGTAGTTCCACACGTGGGTGCAGTTCATGGGGCAGGAGCCGCTGGTGGCGTTGCAGCCCTCGAAGGCGAAGATCCGCCCCTTGCGCTCCTCCGGCGGTGAGTCCAGCCACATGGTGGTGTTGGTGCGGATGGTGGACATCTGCGAGCTGACGGCGTCCAGCACGTCGCCGGGCAGGGTCGACTCGAACAGCGCCCGCTCGAAGGCCATGGTCCGCCTTCGCAGGGACGGGAGATTGCGGGCGACGTAGCGGGCGGCCGGCCAGGCGTCGGGAAACTTTCGGGCGTAGTGATTGGCCACCGGCTGCGGCTGGCAGCCCTCCGGCAGGCGCCACGCCGCCAGCCGCTCCGGAAAGCTCCAGGCGATCAGGAAGCACAGCTCCGTTTCGGCGCCGGCGGCCAGGCGGAAGCGGGCCCCCAGCACCCCCACCGGAACGTGCCTGGGCGGCGGTCTGTGGCCGGCGGGGGTAGCATCCAGCAGGCCGTCGGCGGAGAAATCGTCCCACAGCCTTTGCCCCTCGTCGAACCAGCCGAACTGGCCGAGATCGGCCAGGGCGGTGGTCCTCCCGGCCGTGGTGGCCAGGGCCATGCTGCCGTAGCCGGGGTGGTCCTTCGGCGATGCCCTGGAGGTCATGTAGACGCCGGTGAGCTTGCCGGCCCGGTGGAGGGTGTTGACGTTGCGCCGGGGCCCCTCGGCGGCCGAGAGCCCCACCACGTTGGCCATGCTGATGGCGACCGTCCCCACCGCCGGCTTGCGGGTGCGATTCCGCAGCCGGTAGATCAGCACGGCCGCCGGTATCGCCGAGTCGTCCGCGTCGAACGGGATCATCGGGTTGAAGGCCGTCAGCGAGACTTCCAGCGGCAGCCGACTCTCGCGGAAGATGATCCGCGCGACCGGGTAGGTGCCCACGAACAGCGCCTCTTGCAGTCGCGGCAGCCCGGGCAGCTCCGCCGGCGGCAGGCCGTGGGTGGCGTCGTACGGCGGCAGCAGGCGCCGCTCGAGCACGCCGGCCCATTTTTTCCCGCCCCAGCGGACGAACAGGAAGGGCATGGTGTGCGGCGGGCGATAGCCGCGGTTGGGATTGTTGAATATCTCCCAGTCGCGCAGCTCGCCGCGCCCGCCCAGGCCGATGGTGCCGGTGCCGATGCCGCCGAGGGGAAAGGAGATCCCGCCCAGCGACTCGCCGGTGTGGGCGGGCACCGCCTCCTCGTACAACTCCGCTCGGCTGTAGGGAATTCGCCCGCGGGCGCCGGCTCGGCCGGGGGTGCGTGCTTTTCGCGTCATGGCAAGACCTCTGAAGAGTTGTGGTTGTCCGCTCCCGGGTGAATCTCGACCGCCAGCAGCGGCGGCCACTGTAGCCGACCCGCCGGCCGGCGGCAACAAATCCTCTTCGCGCGAGCGGTTGCGTAACGGTGAGGGGTTTGAGTATAGTGTCCTCGCGCCTCCGGAGAGGTGCCGGAGCGGCCGATCGGGCGGCACTG
>CAYNYF010000051.1:0-29830 GCA_964401385.1 uncultured Planctomycetaceae bacterium
CGCCGAGCAGAACGACGCCGCCATCCGCATGGGCATCAACATCATCGTCTACTACTTGACGCATTGACGAACCGGCTCGCCAGGCGTGACGTGCCGGATTCGAACGAAGGCTCGCGCCTGGAAGGGCATCGCGGGGTGCCTGGACCGACGGGGGCGGCGACAAAGGCGATGCCGGAGAAGGAAGTGGAAATGACGCGATTGCTGGTCTTTCCGGTCGTGGTCTTGTACGTCTCAGTCTTGGGGATGGCGCAGCCGGCCACGGCGCCCACGACGCAGCCGACCACCCGGGCGGCGCCCCGAGCGCCGGTGGCGCGGGCCGTCCTGATCTCGGGCCTGGGCGGCTCGGAAGCGTATTCCCGCAACCTGTTGGATTGGTCGAACCGGCTGCACAAGGTCCTGACCACCCAGTGCGGACTCAAGGCGGAGAACATCGTCGTCCTGACCGAGAAGGCCGACCCCAAGGCGACCCCTCCGCGGCGGGAGGCGACGCTGAAGAACGTCCGGGCCGCGATCAAGAAGATGAAACAGGCGTTCGGGCCGGACGACCAGTTCATCCTGTATATGGCCGGCCACGGGCAGATCAACGAGCCGGTCGGCAAGCTCTGCCTGCCCGGCCGGGACCTCGAAGCCGACGAGCTGGCCGACATGCTTGATGAGTTGCCCATCGGCAAGATTGTGATTCTCAACGCCGCCAGCGGCGGGGCGGAGTTCATCAAGACCTGTGCCGACATCGGCCGCGTCATCCTCACCGGGGCCGGGGCCGAGGACGATGGAAACCAGACCTACTTCGCCGAGTTCCTCATCCGCGGCTACGAGACTCACCTGGCCGATGCCAACAAGGACAAGCTCATCGACCTGATGGAGGCCTACCTCTACGCCGCCCGGGAGACCGCCAACTTCTATCATCGGCAATACCTGCTCGGCGGCGGAAGGCGCCGCGCCGCAGGGGACGCCCTGGTCTGGGACGTCCGCGGAAAGAACACGCGCGCGATCTGGCGCAAGCTCTACGCCGGCACCACGAACGGCCTGGGCAAGCCCCCGCAGTTGCCCGACCAGCCGCCCCCGCCCGACCCGGAGACCGAGCCGGACAAAGAGCCCAGGTTCGGGGATTTCGGGCCCAACTGGCACAATCGCCGCGTCCTCGCCGAGCACGCCCGCCTGGACGATAACGCCGGGAAGATGGGCTTCTACCTCTGGCAGCCGTACGAGTTCGTCAAGCCGCCCAAAGACGAGCCCGGCGGAACCGGCTATCTCGCCCGCCGCACCGTCCTGGGCAAGACCGGGCAGCTCGAACGTGCCCTCGGGAAATGATACCGAAGAAGCTGATTAGCTGTTTGTTGCTGGCTTTTGCCGCCTGCGGGCAGGCCGCGGCGCAGAAGGGTGACTCTGAGCCTCTCCTGTGGAGCCCTTATCGGGAGCTGCGGGACGTCAAAGGCATCTTCTGCCACCCTACCGACCCGCTCACGGCATGGGCGGCCACCTCAAAGGGCCTGCTGATCAGCGTCGATGAAGGACAAAGCTGGCAGCCGGTCGCCGAGGCAACGACCGAGAAGGTCGGACTGGTAACCAACCTGATTGTTTGTCCGGCCCGCGCGAACCGGTTGGTCATGGGCACGCAGGACAAGGGGCTCTTTCTCAGCGTGGATGGGGGCAAGTCGTTCAAGCCGCTGGGAGACGGAGCCAGGAAGCCGGCGTCTGCACACATCGCCTTCGTTGATTTCGGCGATTCGGATCCTTCCTGGCGGACGCTTTACGTCACCCACGGCCGGGCGGCCCCGGGCATCTCCGTGTCCCGCGACCTGGGAAAGACCTGGGAGGTTTTCGGGAAGGATCGGTTCCTCAAGAGCTTCGTCAAGGACGGCGACACGATTGTGGCGGCCGGCTCGATGGCCGAAACGGATGGCGAAGTCTGGGGCATCCACCGCTCCGGCTTCGAGGGCCAGCGCTGGGAAGAGTGCAACCGCGGCATCCGTCCCGGTCAGGCGGCCCTGCCGCTGATTCGCCCGCTGCGCTTCCTGTTTTCCACGCTGGAGGGAGACGTGCTCCAGTCCAACGACGACGGTCGGACGTGGTACGTCGTTTCCCAGGTCGAATCGGCCTCGTGGGGGTCTCTGTTCTTTACCTACGGATCGACGGACGCCGCCCAGGTGCTGGTGGGCTATGACCCCCACCGGGAGGGCGTGGTGCTTTCCGAGGCCCGCTTCCGCCCCGGCTCGCTGCGCAAGGCCAACCGCGGACTGTACGTGGGCCCGTTCGTCAAGACCGGGGCCGTCTGCCGGGCCAACGCCAACGGCACGATTTTCTACATCGTGATGAACGACATGCTCTGGATCGGCCGGCGGCCGCGGCCAAAGACCGGGCCGGCGCTGATCCAGGTCAGATGCCTGCCGCCGTCGACGAGGGTGGACAGTTATGCAACCCGCAGCGCAGAAGCCACCCTCCACGAACGCATCGAATCGGCGGCCGGCAGCGCGCCCGGCCCGGCCGACGTAAAGGCGATCGCTCAGGCTTACAATGGACTGTCCGAGCTGAAAGGGGCTCTGAGATTCACCGTGGAGGCCCGGGTGGAACATCCCAAGGGCGCCTCGGCCATCAAGGTGGTGACGGTGGACCTCAGCATCCTGAGCCGCGGCCGGTCGGTCGAGCTGTTCGACGACGGCAAGCACGCCGACGGAAAGGCCCGCGACGGGCTGTGGGCCAGGCAGATGCCATTCTCGCCGAGCGACTTTGGCAAACTGCCGAACCGCGACCGCCGCCCGGGCCTGCCCGGGAGGGCCGCCGTCACCGTTACCGCGATTGACACCGACGGGGCGAGCGACCACTGGCCGGCGGTGCTGAGCATCTTCAGCCGGCCCGAGCCGGTCTCCCTCTGGCCGGGGGGCAGAGGCTTGCGATTCAGCAAGACGGACAGCGAGGGGCCCGTTTCGGTCAGCCCAGCCGGGAGCCAGGGCCTGAACCAGAACGCCGACGCCTTGTGCTTCGACGCCTCCGGGCCCGGGCCCTGGCGGGGCGCCTGGATCATGGGCGCAGGCGGGATGAACATCTCCGGACGGGACGCGCTGTCCTTCCACATCAAGGGCGACGTCAACCAGGAGTTGTACGTGTGCATCGTGGACCGATACGTTGTTGGCGTGGACGCCGTCGACGTGCCCCACTACGGGCGGGCCGTGCCGCTGCTCGCCGGCCGGTATCTACAGGCGATCACCAGCCGGTACCAGAAGGTCCGCATCCCCATGACCGAGCTGCTGCCCAACGGGACGCTGTTCCTGCGGCGGCACACGGCGGGCATTGCCCTGACCGTCAAGGCAGACGGCAAGCCCGGCCGATACTACGTTGACCAAGTCCAGGCGGAGCCGTAGCTCCCTTTGCGGCCCGATTGGGCGCTGCCGGCAAAGGCTCCCGGTCGGGCAGGTCCCTGGTCTGCACCATCCCCGGGAAGATCGTCGACCGCGCTTGTCATGCGCGGTTGGCGGGGCGGGTCAGGCGGGCGAATCAACCGAACGGCGCTGCTGTTTCCTGTGTGCGGAAGGTCGACGGACGCGCGGGCGCGGGCAGGAACGTCTGTGCCGACGGGAATGTCCCCGACCGACACGGCCCGCTCGAGGCAAACGGCGGGCAGGACATCGCCTCGTCACGGAAGGGCGGCGGCTCCATAGCCGCGGGAACGTTTCAGCTCCTCCTGGAGATGAAGCAGCCGCGTCGCCATGCGCAGATGGATCTTCAGGTCCACCGGGTCGAACGGCTTCATGAGGTAGTCGTCCGCGCCGCAAACCATGACCCTCATGACTTCCTCTTTGTGCCGGCTTCCCGTGATCAGCAGGATGAATATGCTCTCGTCCGCCTTTTCGCTGCGGATCATCTTGGATACTTCGAAGCCGTCCATCCCCGGCATCCTCCAGTCGAGGATGACCATACTGGGAGCATCCGCTTGCCTCATGATCTCCCACGCTTGCCGACCATCGCAAGCCTGCACGACCTCGAAGTTCCACTGTATGAGCAGATCTGTAACCAAGGTCCGATAGGTCGGATCGTCGTCTGCCACTAAGACTCGCACGGTGCCTTCTCCTCAACCAAGGTCTGAAGTTCTCTTTGGAACAGGTCGACTTCCTTCTCCAGACGTTCCAACGTCCCCGCGGTGCGTTGCCACTCGCCTGTGCCGGCGGTGGCCTCCAGTTCTTCGGTCAGGTCGCAGGCGGCCTTGGCGGCGAACAACGCCAGCGACCCTTTCAAACGATGTGCCAGCCTCTGCAAACTGTCCGCTTGTCTTGCGTCCGCCGCCAGTCGGGTCTCGGCCATCAGCTTCGGGCACTCATGCAGGAACACGCCGGCTATCCGGGCCAGAGCGCCGCGGTCGCCGCCTGCGAATTGAAGTGCTGCTGTAAGATCCCAGGTCCCCTCGGCCCCTTCGGCCTGTGTTTTCGCCTCCTCCTGCGGGCGGCCGGGAGGGTCGGCCGGCTCAGCCGCGGACCTGATCAGAACGTCTTCGATGGCTCTGGAAAGTTCCTCTGAGCGGATCGGCTTTGACAGGTAGGCGTCCATTCCCGCCTGGAGGCACTCATCGTACGCGGAACGCATGGCGTGCGCGGTCATGGCGACGATGGGTATGTGCCCCCCGGTGGCCTTTTCCGCCTGGCGGATGGCCGCGGTCGCCTGCAAACCGTCCATTTCGGGCATCTGAACGTCCATCAGCACCAGATCGAAGGTTGCGGACGCCAGTTTGTCGAGTGCTTCCTTTCCCGTGGCAGCGCAGGTGACCTCATGCCCCCACTTGCCGAGAACCAGCCTGGCGTGCTCCTGGTTGACGGCGTTGTCCTCCGCCACCAGCACCCGGAGGCGGCGGCGGCTCTCGCGGACGGAATGGCGGGTGACGACCTCCGCCTTCTGGTCGGGCGGGCCGCTCTTGGAGACGGCGAGAATCGCTTCTTGCAGCACGGACGCGCTTACCGGCCTGGTGAGGTACGCCGCGGCACCCGATTGGCGACATCGGGTTTCGTCGCCGCGCAGCCCGGCGGACGAGAGCACGATCAGAACCGTGCCGGCAAGGGCCGGCTCCCGCTTGATACTTGTAGCCAGAGAGAACCCGTCCAAGCCCGGCAGGTCCACTTCGAGCAGCGCCAGGGAGAACGGTTTTTTCGCGTCACACGCCTCCCTCATGCTCACAAGAGCGGTCTCGCCATCCGGTACCAGCGTGGGCTTCATGTTCCAGGCGGAAAGATGCTTTTGTATACGGTCCCCTCTGGAGGCGACGGGGTCCACGACCAGAACGCGCACCCCTGTGAGGGCTTCTGCGGTCGGATGGAACTGGCCGAGGTCCGGGCTCTTCGGCCGGCCGAACCGCAACGTGAAGAAAAACGTGCTGCCCTTGCCAACTTCGCTTTGGAGCTGGACGCGCCCGCCCATCATCTGCACCAGCTCGGAGACAATCGCCAAGCCCAGTCCCGTCCCCCCATGCTCGCGCGAAGTTGAGTTGTCGCCCTGTTCGAAGGCTTCGAAGATCTTGTGCTGTTTGTCAGGTGGGATCCCCTGACCGGTATCCTCCACGGCGAACGCCAGGCAAATCTTTTCGGCGTCTTCCGAACCGATCTTCACCGTCACCGCCACGTGGCCGCTCGGGGTGAACTTGATGGCATTGCCGACCAGATTGCCGACGATCTGGCGAAGGCGGCCGGGATCCCCATTCAACAGACAGGGGACGTCCGGGCGAATGTGCAATTCCAGGGCCAGATCCTTCTCCCGCGCAAGCGGGGTCGACAGTCTGAGAGTGTCCTCGAGGCAGTCGCGCAAGTTGAAGTCGACGTCAACGAGCCGGAACTTTCCGGCCTCGACCTTGGCGATGTCGAGGATGTCATTGATCACCGTCAGCAAAGAATCGGCTGAGCGATTGGCGAGGCTCAGGAGTCTGCGCTGGTGGGGGGTCAGGTCTGTGTCCAGCGCCAATTCCGTCATTCCCATGATGCCGTTCATGGGCGTGCGGATCTCGTGGCTCATCTTCGCAAGGAATTCGCTCTTGGCGCGATTGGCCTCCTCGGCCGCTGCCAGCCGTTGCTTGGCCAACTGCACGTGGGACTTCTCGGACCTGTATGCCACGTAGCCCGTGGCGAAGTAGAGCATCGCCAGCGCCCCGATCAGGGCGTAGGTCACTCGCTCGTGGGATCCCAGCGGCACCGAAACGTCCGATCTTGGAGCCCCCACCGCCACTGCGTAGCGATGGTCGCCCAGCATGAACGGGGCGTACGCGACGAGCATTGGGACGGGCATCTTGGCGCCATCGTTGATCTCGGCCGTGCCGGTTCGGCCTTTGCGCACGCATTCCTCGGCCACCAGGGAGGAAGCTCGCGCTTGCGCTGCGGCCTTGGGGTCGAGCTGCGCACGGTCGGAAGGACTCCCATCCTGGGCGGGCACATGCCGGGAACGGGAGCCGAACGCAATCTGGCCCGTGCCGTCGGTCACCCAGCACTTTTCCACTCCCTCGATGCCCGCGAGACACTTGGCCAGGAGGCGGTCGAAGCCGACGTCACAGCCGACCACGCCCAACCGTCCATCGCCTGACCGTATCGGGGCAAGCAACCGGATTACCTTCTTGCTCGGAAAGTGGACGTAGCCGGCCCTCTGGGCGCGAGAAGGGCAGGCCATCGCAAGCGCGCGGGCGATCTCCGGCCACTCTGCCGGTTCCGGCTTCGCGGCGACTGCCGGTGCGTGAAACAGCACCTTGCCGGCACTGTTTGCAACAACGATGCTGCTGAGGATGTCTTTGTGGGTTTCGAAATAGGCGTTGATCATGTCTTGGCGGCCGGCGCTGCCGCTGTCGATCGCGAGGTAGGTGCCGACCAGGTGCAGGCTCTCCGTGACGTTGGCGAACGCCCTTTCGAAAGCTGCGGCGATGCTCTGGGCCTCGTCCGTTTGATATCGCTGAAACTTCTCGACGAGGTCCCGCTCAAACCTGCAGTGGTGCCAGCGCAGCAAGCCGGCAAAAGCCACCGCAGCCAGCGCTGCCAACAGCACCGGCCTGCCCATCCTGGCGCCGGCTCGGACGGTCGAGAACCGCCGCCGGGCCCCACCGTCGCGGGCCTGCGACTCGTCCTTCACAGAATTCTCCTTGAGTAGCGGACTACTTCGAACGTTATTGGGCCTTATGAAGGCGCGAAGCACACATTTTCGCCCCGAGACGCCTCTTGAAATTCAGGTGCGAGGCTCCATCCTGGCGAGCCGTCCGGGCCTACAATCCCTCTATGATCTTGTCTTGTAAGCGCCTATCGACAATAAAGAGGGGCGGGTTAAGAGTCTCGCCGGGTCTTCCGGAACATTCGGCCGACCTCGTGCTCGTTCGCTTCGCCCATGCGTTTGCCCACGGCGTGGCTCGTTGCCGTATGGCCTTGGGGTGCATGGGGATGGAACGTCAACAGCGGTCGACGTGAGTCCAGGCAGCCGCCACTCGGCGCCGGCCAAGAACCCCTGGCTTCCTCGCCACAGGCGGGCCCGGCCAGTACGTCCGGGGCAGCCTGGTTGCCGCCGGCTCCTCGGCCGGGACGGCCAAGGGCTTTCCTACGCCGGCGCCTCCAGCACCAGCAGGCCGTCCTCCCAGCCATCGGGCGTCGAGAATGCCTGCTGTCCGGCACTGGCGCATTTCATCCTGTCGCCGGACCGGCCCGTTCTGGGATCAACCCAGAACGCCTCGCACTCGGCGGGGGCGGCGACCCTTTCCATGGAGACGGAAAAGCTTGACGGGGCCCCCGTATACACAACAGCCCAACGGCCTTCAGGATGCCGCGCCGCCAGGTTGATGATTCGCCCCTCTGTCCGGCCGCCGGTCGCCAGCAGCTCCTGATCGGGCGTGAGCCGCCACCACTCCTTTCTCTCGGCGAGCACCTTCCTGAGAACGCCCATCTGCCGCGCGCCGGGCGAACGGAGAGCCTGCGGCCAGGAGGGCCGTATGTCCCAGAAAACCCTGTGGCCGTAGGTGTGGTGTCCGCCGGCGAGGCAACTGTAGTAGGCCTGTCTGCGAAGCCAGAGATCAGTCACCTCAAATCCGTACTCCGTGCCTCCTTCGTAGGCTCCCTCCGCCATGACGACCGGCTTGGTGGGCTGGCGGGCATAGTCCGCCGCCACCATGGGCTGAATCAGGTCCACGTGGCTGAACGTCTGGATCGAGTTGAACGCCAGCCAGGCCTCTTCGTGGAGGAAGGCGCCGCTGGAGGCCGGCGACGGGTCCGGATGGGCGGTGATCAGGTGCGAGCCGCCGTCTCCTTCCCGCAGGCCGCGGGCCAGCTCCCGGCAGATGGGGACGTCCTCCTGAACCGCGCGAGGATACATCGACCAGGTGATTTTGGAAACGGCCCCGTACCGCTGCGCGACCCACCGAGCCCATGGCCGGGCGTTCTCCGCGTTGATCCGCCCCTTCATGCGGACGGAGTGGTACACGCCGACGACGAGCACCATGTCCGGATAGGCTCGGCACACGTCGACCGCCTCATCCACGTGCGCGAAGTATTTCTCGTTGGGCTTGAGGGGGTCTCCGTCGAGCCACGGCGGGTTTCCTTCGACGTTCTCCAGCGGATCGACGCCGACCAGCATGATCTGGAGGCAGGTGAAACCCGCCCTGGATCTGCTGTCCACGATCCGCCGGACGTCGGCCAGGGAGAACAAGCGGAAGAGTTCCCACTGCGTGTCCGCCAGCCAGAAGAACGGCTCTCCGCCCGGGCGCACGAAGTATCGGCCGTTGTCGCTGACAAGGATCGGAGTAGTCTGATGTGCTTGAGTTTGCATCCCACTGTACTCCATGTCTGCCCGGGCCGCACGCTCGCCCGGCCCGCTCTGACGGCCGCGCCGTTCTGTCCGCTGGCCTGGTTGTCGGACGGCTAGAATACACGCACCGTCGCTCCGTCGCCAGCGGCCGGAGGAGCGGTCTTCAGCCAACGGCCGGCGCCTACGGCCTCCGCCAGCCTTTGCTGTTCGCTGCTTTCCCTGGTATTGTGCTTGGAGGCGCATCCAGCGCGGCCGGGGACGGGGTCCGTCGGCCGCATGTCAGGTGGCACCTCGCCCGAGAGATGAGAGGAGCGGCAACATGGCTGATCTGAAGGGAACGAAGACCGAGAGCAATCTGTGGGCGGCCTTTGCGGGGGAATCCCAGGCAAGGAACAAGTATACGTACTTCGCCTCCGTCGCCAGGAAGGAAGGTTACGAGCAGATCGCGGCCATCTTCCAGGAGACGGCCGAGCAGGAAAAAGAGCACGCCAAGCTGCACCTCAAGCTTCTCAACGGGATCGGCGAGACGCTGTCGAACTTGACGGCGGCCGCGGACGGCGAGAACCATGAATGGACGGATATGTATCCGAACATGGCCAAGGTCGCCAAGGAAGAGGGCTTTGACGACGTTGCCCGCCTGTTCGAGGGATTGGCCAAGATCGAGAAGGAGCACGAAGCCCGCTACAGAAGGCTCCGCAAAAACCTCGAGGGCGGAACGGTCTTTGCCAGGCAGGAAAAAGTGAGGTGGCGCTGCCGCAACTGCGGCTTTACTACCGAAGGCAGCAAGCCGCCCCGGCAATGCCGCGTCTGCAAACACCCGCAGGCGTATTTCGAGATGGTCGCGGACAATTTCTGAACGGACCTGCGCCGGTAGCTTGTCCCATTTGCTCTCGCCGGGCGCGCGCCGGCGTGTTCGGCGTCCGGTGCGTGTTCGATTGCCCGCGATTTGGGGCGTAAGCTTTCATCCGGTAGGCCCGAATGGTCTAATGCCCCGTCATGAGCAGGAATCCAAATCGTATTCTCGTCGGTCTGATTGCGGCCGCGTTCGCCGCCGGCCTGACGCCGCTCGGCCGGGACGCAACCGGAGTTGAATGGCCGGGGCGGCCGGCCCGGGCCGCCGCGGAGACGGAACCCGCGGCGAAGCAGGCGCCCAGTGTGCTCACGGAGCTGCGGGCGCGGGGCTATGCAGTCTTGCCCGCGCCCCGCCGGGTGAAGCTTCAGTCGGGATCGGTCCGGTTGGACGCGAGCTGGCGCCTGGAAAGGCCCGGACTGGGCGAGAAGGACATCGTCGTCCAGACGCTGGTGGACTGCCTGAAGCGCGAGCACGGACTTGCCCTGACCGGCGGCCGCGGAGCCAAGGTCCTTCGCCTGCGCATCTCCGACGGCGCGGTCAAGACGGGCCTCGCGGACGATCGGAATTCGCAGGCCTATCGCCTCGTCATCGCGCCGGACCGCGTCGAGGTCGTGGGCAACGCTCCCGCCGGCCTGTTCTACGGGGTGCAGACGCTGCTGCAACTGCTGGAAGGAGACGGCGGGCATCCCCTGCTGCTGCCGACCGGCACGATCACCGATTGGCCGTCCTGCTCGCTGCGGTTCGTCCATTGGGACACCAAGCACCATCAGGACCGCGTCGAGACGCTCAAGCGATTCCTGGACTGGATGGCGCGGTTCAAGCTGAACATGGTGTCGTTCGAGCTGGAGGACAAGTTCGAGTACCCCTCGCACCCGATCATCGGCGCCCCCGGCGCGTTCACCACTGGGCAGATGCGGGAGCTTACCCGCTACGGGCTGCGGCGCCACATCCAGATCGTTCCCAACGTCCAGGCCCCCGCCCACATGTGCTACGTGCTCAAGCACAAGCAGTTCGCCCACCTCCGCTGCGACGGCAGCAACTACCAGATCTGCATGGACAACCCCGCGGCGCGGAAACTCATCTTCGACATGTATGACGATCTCTGCCGGGCCACGCCGGGCGTCAAGTACTTCCACGTCTCCACCGACGAGGTGTACTACGCGGGCATCTGCCAGAAGTATCGAAAGCCCTACAATCCCGTGAACCGTTCCCTGACCTGGGTGGACTACGTCAAGGCCGCGCACGCTCACCTGGGAAAGAGGGGACGGCGGATCATCGTCTGGGCGGAGTTTCCCCTGCTCGCCGAGCACGTGAGCCTGCTGCCCCGTGACATCATCAACGGCATCTGCACCCCCGGGGCGAATCAGGAGTTCGTGCGGGCCATGGAAAAGCGCGGCATCCGGCAGTTGGCCTATGCCGCCATGCAGGGGGCGGAGAAGCTGTTCCCGAATCACTTCACATACACCGATCGCGGCGGGCGGCGCCGGGCGGGCCGGCTGCCCAACGCGTTCGAGACCGCACGTCGCCTGGCTTTGCGCCCCGCGACGATCGGCACCTTCGCGGCCGCGTGGGACGACGCCGGCCTGCACAACGAGACCTTCTGGCTGGGCTGGGCGGCGACGGCCCAGTGCGGCTGGACGCCGGGCGCGGTCAGCGTCGACCAGACCGCCGCGGACTTCATGGACGTCTACTACGGCCGAAACGTCGTCGACATGGTGGAGGTGTACCGCGACCTTCAGGCGGGGGCGCGGTTCTGGGAGTCGGCGTGGGAGCGGCTGCCGTCGAAGGTCCGCGGCCCGGCGTACGGCTACTCCAAGGCCAAGCGCCCGGTCAATCGGACCGACATGGCCCTGCTGCCGCCGGCGCTGCCGAAACTGCCGGACCTCGCCGTCCAGCCGGTGTATCGCAGCCGCTACGCGAAGCTGCTGGCGGGGGTGCCGGAGCAACTGCAACAGAGCGACCGGCTGCTCGCTCGGCTCCACGCCAACCTCAGCCGGGCCCGGCGGAACCGCCACAACCTGGAGGTCCTGCTTTCGCTGGCCTACTTCCAGCGGAGCTGCTTTGAGATGCTGGCCGGAATCGGCCCGGCGGAGGACCTGCTGGCCCAGGCGGCCGAGGCACAGAAGGACGACAAGCCCGCCCGCGCCGTCTCGCTGCTGGCACGGGCCCACCGCCGGGTCGGACGGGCCCTGGACGACGTGTACCGCAGCTACCGGGACTTGGTGAAGGTGTGGGAGAAGAGCCGCTATCCCCGCAACGCTCCCGTCGCCGGCCGGAAGTTCCTCCACGTCATGGACGACGTCAAGGACCACTTCGCCGATCGTCGGGCCGATCTGAGCTATCACGTCGCCCCGGTCGAAAGCATCGGCCTGAACGAGTGGCGCCGCCGCCTGGGGAAGCTGATCCGCTCGTACGCCCGCGAGCACCGCCTCCAGGAGCCGGACTTGGGCGAGGCCGGCAAAGCCGGCTGAATGGAGCCGATGCAAGCGCGGCGGCCGAAGCTCTCGCGGGCGGGGCGTGAATGGTCCAGATTGGCCAGTGTCGACCGGAGGCCGTGCCGCCTCGGCTCCGGCGGCTCGCGAGGATGGCCGCGGCCCGATTGCGAGCCTCTTGTGCGAAAGGAGCTTTTCGAAAATGCTTCTCAAGGGCAAGCTGACAGTAGCGGCAGTGGCGATTGTGGCGGTGAGCTTACTAGCGGCCGCGGCGGCGGCAGGGGAGGCGACGACCGCCCCCGAATATGACGCCAAGTTCATCAGGATGGAGGTCCCCAAGAAGCTCAAGACGGACGAGGTGTTCAAGGTCGTGATCGTGATGAGGAACACCGGCACCCGGAGTTGGGGCCCGGCCAACGACGCTCATGGCCTGCTGCGGTCGCAGGACCCGACCAAGAACACCACCTGGGGAACGAACTTCATCATCCAGCGGCAAGGAACCAACTGCAAGGTGGGGCAGGAGTTCCCGTACACTTCGTACCTCAGGGCCCCCCATACGCCCGGAGAATACAGCTTCCAGTGGAGGCTGACCAAACGCAAGGGCGGCACCTTCTTCGGCGAAGCAACCGCCCGGGAAATCATCCAGGTCGAAAAGAGGCCCGAGGAGCCCGCCCCTGCGCCCCTTCCGCCGCCGGGGCCCGGGTCGAAGCCGGTACTGGGCTACGACGACTTTGAGTATGTGGGCTCTTTCAGGGTTCCCGGTCGGGTCGGGGGCGGACGGGCCGGCTACTCCGAAAGCGGCCTGGCGCTGCGGGAGATGACCGACGGCACCAAGCGGCTCTTCATGAACTTCACGCACCCGGGGCAGGCGCTGTTTGAGGTCGAGATTCCGGCCCTGGTGAAGCTGGAGAAGGGCAACCAGGCGGAGCTGAAGGTCGCACCGTTGAAGAAGACGTGGGGCGCCATTCAGCTCAAGGGCAGGGCCGGAAAGAAGGAAATCACGATCCGGCCAAACGGGGACTTCTGGTGGGACCAGAGCAGCAACAGTCTGTACTGGACGTACTACTATTACTACTGGGCGTCGGGCGAGCTGTTGCCGACGCTGGGGGTCTCGAAGCTGGCCGATGACGGCACGATGACCCACTCCGGCCCGTGGAAGGTGCCGACCGGGCACTTCAAGGCGTACTGGCGCGGCGTGACCAGACTGTCCAAGGGATTCGCGGCCAAGTACACCGGGGGCAGGAGGCTGGCTTTGGGATTCGGCGGCGTCTACTGCTGCTGCGGCTCGGCCAGCCGGGGCCCGGCGCTGTGCGCCATCGCCGAGCCCGATCCGGGCGAGGACACGGTGGACATGGTCGAGCTTCTCGCCTACGCCCGCGGCGCCAAGGCACCCAGGGACGGCCATTACTTCTCCAACGTGGGCTACTGGAGCGATCAGCCGGAGGGCCTCACGAAAGGCTACTGGGCGCCCACCGACGCGGTGCCCACGGCCGTGTTCGTCGACCTGCCGACCAAGCATGCCTACATCGCCTTCGCCCACCTCGGCACCGGCAGGATGGGGTACGACTACGGGGGAGTGAGCCGCGGCGGCTCAGTATCGTGCTGGTATTTTTACGATCCGAGGAACCTGGGCGAAGCGGCCAAGGGAACCAGGAAGATCGGCCAGGTCCTGCCGCGGTCGAGAACCAACGTCTCCGGCCCCGGCGGCAGGGGCATAGTCGTCGGCTCCTGTTTCGACGAGGCGGACAGGCTGCTCTATCTGTACTGCCGCGGAGCGCTGCCGGGCGGGATGGAGTCTCAGCCCTGCGTCCACGTCTACCGGGTTAAAGATACTGGTGAAGTGGACAGGTGATCCGAAAACGGAGGCTGGTCCACGGTCGCGGGAATCCTGTAAGCGACGCGGCCGGCGGCGGACTGTCTGTACTTGATTGACTCCAGAGGAGAGGCATGCAATGCACGGACTTGTGAAGTGCGTCCGCGTGGCGTTGGTTGGCTTGATCGGCGGCGTCGCGGTCGGGGCGGGGCCTATACTCGGCGCGCCGCCGCCGGCCGCGGCGGCCCGGGACGGGCTGGTGCTGAGCAACGCCAGCAACTGGCGGTGGTGTGCAGCCAACCGCAAGCCGGTCGCGCGGGCAGGGGGGAAGATACAGACGCTCGGGCTGTACGCCTATGGCGGAGTCTGGGTGCCGGTTCAGGGAGCCAGGAACCTCACGCCGACGATCGACTCACCCGCGCCACCGGCCGACTGGGCGGCGCCGGACTTCGACGACCGCGCCTGGAGGCGGTCGCCTGGGCCCTTCTTCCCCGCCCATCGGGGGCACGCCTACTGCAAGGAAGTAAACGACGCCGGCTATACGTATTTCGAGGGCACATATCCCAGCCTGGCGGTGGTCTGCCTGCGCGGAAAGTTCATGGTGACCGACCCCGCCACAGCCGGCGACCTGAAGCTCTCGCTGGCCTATCGCGGCGGCGTGGTGGTCTACCTCAACGGCCGGGAGATCGCCCGCGCAAACATCCCCGAAACGCAGCGAGCCCGGGGCATCGAGGCCCTGGCCGAAGACTACCCGCGGGCGGTATTCGTCAAGGAAGACGGCAAGGTCATCAGTTGGGGCTTCGGCGATCCCAGGAACTGCCACGGGCAGCTCCAGCAGCGAATCCGCCGGCTCGGCGACGTGGCCGTGCCGGCCCGGCTCCTCCGCCAGGGCGTGAACGTCCTGGCCGTCGAGGCCCACCGCGCGCCGTACGACGAGGCGATACAGGGCACCAGCGCGAGCGGGCGGGGCAAGGGCTACCTCATCAACTGGGTTACGGTGGGCGTGACGAATGTGGAGCTGACGGGGGCCGGCCCGGGCGTGACGGCCAACGTCGCCCGCCCGCCGGGTCTGCGTGTCTGGAACCAGGACCCGGAGCGGCGCGTGCAGGCGGCGGCCTACGGCGACCCGTGCGAGCCGCTTCGACCGATCCGGCTGGTGGGGGCACGCAACGGGGCCTTCAGCGGGCAGGTCGTCGTCAGTTCGAGGGGCGCGCTGCGCGGCCTGAAGGCCGCGGCGAGCGAGTTGACCGGGCCGGGCACGATCCCGGCGGCGGCAGTTCAGGTCCGCTACGCCCTGCCGGACAAGGACACGCGCCTGCTGTTTGAGGTGCTGTCCCCGTCCGCCCCGGCGGAGGTCGCGCCCGGCAATGGCGGCGCCGTGATGGGCGTCTGGGTCACCGTCAAGGTGCCCGCCGATGCCAGGCCGGGCGACTACAAGGGCGCCCTGACTGTCTCCGTCGAGGGTGAACGGCCGGTCGAGGTGCCCGTGGAGCTTCGCGTTTCCGCATGGACAATGCCGGATTCCAAGGACTTCGTCAGCCACGTCGGGCTGACCCAGTCCCCCGAATCCGTGGCCATGCGCTACGACGTGCCGCTATGGTCGGCCGAGCACTGGAAGCTGCTGAGGCAATCCTTCGAGCTGCTGGGCCAGGCCGGCTCCGACGACGTCTTCATCACGGCCCTCCGCCGCACGCACTTTGGCAACATGCATTCCATGGTCCGCTGGGTCCGCCAGTCCGACGGCTCGCTGAAGCCCGACCTGAGCATCGCTCGGAAGTATCTGGACCTGGCCGCCAGCCACCTGGGCAAGGTGCCGGTGGTCTGCCTCTACTGCTGGGAGCCGTTCACCGGCAGCCACTACGGCAGGAAGAAGTCCACCGGCAACACCGGCATGCTCTTCACGATCGTCGATCCGGCCACGGGCAAGCTGGAAGAGGCCGTGGGCCCAAAGTGGGGCACGCCGGAGGTCCGCGAGTTCTGGAAGCCCGTGTTCGAGGGGCTTCGCGGGATCCTGAAAGAGCGCGGCCTGGAAGGTTCGGTGATGGTCGGCGTGGCGGGCGATTCCCGCCCCAACAAGGACGCCGTCGAGGACCTGAAGGCCGTGGCGCCCGAGGCCAAATGGGTCGTCCAGTCGCACATGCGGGCGAACAACTTCTTCGGCCAGCCGGTGGGCTATCTGGCCGACGTGTGGAACTCGCCGGTAGCGCCGGACCCGGACGTGAAGCGGCTGTACGGGTGGAAGAGCCCGGTCCTGCGGACGACCTTCCCCCGGGCCGGCAGCAGCACGGTGAATCCGCTGCGGACCTTCTCGCCGCTGGTTCAGTACCGCGTCGCCCTGGAGGGCATGAGCGCCGCCGGCCTGCGCGGGTTCGGGCGCATGGGCGCCGACTTCTGGGAAGTGCTCGACCCGAAGGCCCCGTACCGCAACGGCTACAGCCGCAGCCTGA
Organism: uncultured Planctomycetaceae bacterium; assembly: GCA_964401385.1. Classification (GTDB taxonomy): domain Bacteria; phylum Planctomycetota; class Phycisphaerae; order SM23-33; family SM23-33; genus CAYNYF01. Next base: position 16,288 of record CAYNYF010000051.1, read on the forward strand.
ATATCCTCGGGCGGTTCCGCGAGAGCAATTGGGGCCAGCTCTACCTGGGCAACTCGACGCCGTACGTTCTCGCCCCCGGACCGGCGGGCCCGCTGCCCACCGTCCGCTTCGAGATGATCCGACAGGGCGCGCAGGACCTGGAGGCCCGCGTCTACCTTGAGAAGGCCCTGCTGGACGACGCCCTCCGCGCCCGGCTGGGCGAGGACCTCGCCCGGCGCTGCCGGCAACTGCTCGATGACCGCCTCCGGGCCGTGCTGATCGGCCGGACGAGCTGGCTGCTGTTCTCCGGCGGCCAGGAGCGCCTGGAACGGCTCTACGCCCTGGCGGGCGAGGCGGCGGCCAAGCTCGCGAAGTAGCCGGCGAGGCCCTGCTGGCTGAGCCGGCCTTGCCGCGGCCGGGGCTTTCGAAGATGATGCGAGGACATCAGTCAATCCCGACCTGAAGGAGCCCGGAATGAACGAACTCGCCATGGCCCTGGTCATCTGGGTGGCCAGCGACGCCAACAAGGTCAATCCCATTTCCGGCAACGTCCTGGAGGAGCACTACTGGCAGGCGACCGGCCGGAGCCCGTACAACTTCGCCCCCAGCTACCAGGGCGAGCGATCCGGCAAGTTGCGCGGCAAGTCCGCCATCTGGGACGCCGCCAGGAGGCAGATCTCCCTTCGCGCCGCCGGCAACGAGTTCGTGTCCTTCCAGGTCATCGTCGAGAAGCCCGCGGACGCCGGCCTCAAGGGTATTTCCGTGAGCGTCAGCGACCTCGCCGGCCCCAACGGCAAAAAGCTCGGGGGCGGGAACGTCGAGGTGTTCGTCGAGCACTACATGAAACTCTTCACCAGGGCCAGGGACGCCTGGGACCTGTCGACTTATTACGGCGACCAATACTGGTTCCCCGACGGGCTGATCCCGACGACCGCCAAGGGCTGGGACAAGGTGGACCTGCCCGAGCCTCGCCTGAACGTGGAAGGCCAGAAGGTGCAGGGCTTCTGGATCGACGTGTACGTCCCTCACAAGACCCCGGCCGGGCTGTACAAGGGCAAAGTGACGGTGTCGGCCCGGGGGGCCGCCGATACCGAGCTGGACCTTCAGTTGGAGGTGCTGCCCTGGGAGCTGCCCGACGAGACGAGCTTCGCGATGGAGCTGAACACCTACCACAGCGCCTTCGCCGCCAGGCCCAGCTTCCGCGCCGAGCTGGGCAGCCGGAGGCACTATGCCATCGAGCAGGCCTTCTACAAGATGGCCCACGCCCACCGCTGCACGCTGAACGTCTTCCCCGGATGGGCGAGCACGCGGCAGAAGACCGTCGAGCAGACGGTGGAGAAGTTCATGGTCCCGCCGCTGACGGGCAAGGGCAAGGACATCCGCGTGGCGGACTGGTCGGCCTGGGACAAGCGCTACGAGAAGTACTTCACCGGCGAGGCCTTCAACGACTGCCCCCGCAAGGGCGTTCCCCTGACGCACTTTTACCTGCCCTTCAGCCTGGGCTGGCCCAGCCGGTTCAGCCAGTACTACGGGGACCGCGCCACGTACGAGGCGGAGTGGACGGCCATCTTCAAGCAGTTCGACGAACACATCGCCCGGAAGGGCTGGAAGCGGACGCAGTTCCAGTTCTTCCTCAACGGCAAGAAGAAATTCGGCGAGCCGTGGAACACCGACGAGCCCAAGAGCAAGGACGAGTACGACGCCCTGCGCTACTACGGGGAGCTGATGATCAAGACCATCGGGCGGCGAAACGAGCGCAAGAGCAACATCCGCTACCGGGTCGACATCGGCACGTACAGGACCACCAAGGATCAGCTCGACGGCATCGTGGACCTGCGGTGCGTCAACTACGAGGTCACGCCGCCGGCCTTCTGGTCCGACATGCCCAGCGGCATGAAGGACACGCGCCGCCGGCTGGCCGACGAGTGGTGGCACTACGCCAAGGACGACGCCCGCATGCGCCACACCCGCATGGACTGGTCGCTGGTCAGCCCCATCCTCTACGGCTGGAGCGGCTGGGACCTGAAGACCCAGGGCTACTGCCTGTGGCAGTGCATGGACTGGAACCGGGAGGACCCCTTCAACAAACCCGGGGCCATCTGGAGCTACGTGGTCATGTGGTATCCCGGCGAGAAGTTTGGCATCGACGGACCCGTCGCGTCGATGCGGCTGAAGGGCTTCCGCCGCGGCCTTCAGGACTTGGAGCACCTGGCCATCCTGACGAAGCTCAGCGGCGGCCAGACCAGGGCCGCCGACGCCATCATGAACAAGTACTACAAGCTGGCCAACGCTCCGCGGTATTCGGTCAAGGTCGGCCCGGAGGACACCTACCGGATGCGATACGAGGTTTTTGACGCGATCGGCTCAGCCCGAAAAAGCCGGTGAACGGCGCCTGCGGGCGGCGACGGGCAGGTGAATGAGGTAACCACTTCCTGGTCGCGGGCGGGCGATCTCGGCCTGACATCGGCGATCCATCCGCAGCTAGAAGATGACAGTTCGCTCCGGCTCGGTAACATGGGCGCATCTGTCGTTCTCGCCGCGGGCTACCTCCTCAAGCTGGCTTCGTAGTGATCCTTCGCTGCCTTATAGGCCTTGTAGGCCGCCTGTGCTTCGGGCGTGTCGCCTTTGCCTTTCGACATCAGTTTAGTCAGGCGATTGTAGGCGGCTATGTAGTCAGCATAAGCCTTCTTCGTGTCTGTCGTGTTGGCGGAAGGGGTGGCCTGCTTCTTGCCATCGCCGGAGGTATGGGAGCCGGCATTGGCCTTGGTCGTTCCGGTCGCCAAGGTTACCGTCCTGCCCGCGACCTGTAGCACCATCAGGTGTGACGCCTCCTCTCCGCTGCGATACATCCGCATCGCAAGGAATCGTCCGTCCGGCGACCAGCCAGGTGTTCCGTAGGTTATCGCACCAGAGGCAATGGTTTGTTCCTTCGTCAATGCGCCAGTTTCCTTGATGACAACTTTCGCCTGCTTGCCCAGTTTGACCGCTGCGATGTACTTGCCTTCCGGCGAGAACCCGAGGCGGAACACGCTCTCGGAAACCGGGATTGTCCCCAGCAACCGACACGCCGTCGCCGACTGCGGAACGCCGTAAATACCCCATTTGGCGCCCTGGCCGCCGCTCCATTCAGGGCAGGCGAGTCGCTTCCAGTTACCGGAGACGGCCGTCGGCGGCAGGGATGTTTCCGGCAGCATGCCGACCCATTGGCCTTTCCGCGGGTCCGGAACCGCGCCTTTGACCACGTACAGCCCTTGCTGGATGGGTGTTTTCTGCCACGAGTTGGCCGGAACGTGGCGATAGAACAGAAACGCCGGTTCGCGACCGGCCTTAACGTCGAGCAGGAGCATGTGCTCCCCGCGACCCATGGGATCGTGGTGGATCGCGTTGTACAGCTTCACGGGTTTGCCGCCCAGCAAGGGCACGGCCATCTGGAAAAAAGACCCGTGGTCAACGGTGAGATAGATGACGTGCTTGCCCAGGATGTGCGGATTCGCGGCCTGATGTGGCGAGGCGGGTTTCAGGTCCCGCACGAGGGGATCCGGCGGGGCGGTCACGATCCGGTCGCGGCTGCCCTTGGCGAGCGTGATTCGCGTCATGCCCTGCTCGGGCGTGACGATGTACTTCGAATCGTCGCTCCAGCAAGGTGCAGTCTTGTCGGCGATCATCGACTCGCAGATCAGCGATGCGTGGACGTTCTTGAAGTCGTAGTTGCCCACCGCAGTCACGCCGCCGCCGCCGAGGACGGGCCTGGCCGTGAACGTAACGACCTGCCGGGACTTCGCGGCCAGTGTTACCGTCTTTGACGCCGGAGTTACCTGCACCCCGGGCGACTTGGCGGTGACGGTGTAGGAGCGCGGGTCGAGGCGATAGGTCCAGGTGTTTCCCGCTTGCTGGAGTGCGACCTCCTCTGCGCCTTTGGCGTCGCGAATGCGAATGTCCACGTTGGAGAGCGTTGTTCCTGCGGGAGCGACGACCGTGACGACCAGGGTCGCCAGGTTCGCGTTCTTCAGGCGCCCCAGAAGCGAGGCCAGTTCGCTTTCCTGTCGTAGTGCGTCCGGTAGTTTGACCAACTCCCAGTCTGTGCCCAGCGTCTCCGAGTGATAGCGGCCGTTGAATTGCACGCCGATACCGCGCCTGTATTCGTGCGGTTTGATGATCTCACTCGCCTGTTGCCAGGCTTGCCGGGCGGGGCCTTCCTGACCGGCCCGGGCGATCAAGACGGCTTGGGCGATCAGCTTGGCGTGCCGATGGCTGTCAGCGAGCAGCACGTCGAAACTGAACCTCGGGGTCGAGCGGTTCAGCACGCTCTTCTGCTTGAGAGCCCGCTGCTGGTCGCGCGTTTTGCCGAGGTGGATGGCGGCCTCGCTGAGCCGCTTCAGTGACACCGCCGATGCAGGCGGAAAGGCCCGCTTGCTCATCGCGACGTTCATCTCGGCGACGCTCCATCCGGTATGTCGCATCGTCGCGAGGCGCCCGCGGATCTGGCTGGCCACCTTGGCCAGGGCAGCGGTCCACGCGTCGATTGCCGGGCTGGATTTCTGCAATTGTGATACGAGCGGTATCGCCTGACTCGCCTTTTCGGCGATCTGCCATTTCTCGTAGGCGTCGGCCCCGAATCCGTTGTGTCCGGCCTGGGCCCAAGCCTGCTTTTCGTAGCTGTCCGGCAGTTGCCGCGCGTAGCTGGGAGGCCCTTTCACTCGGGCCTTGTGGCACGCGGTCACAACCGAGTCGAAGAGCTTGCCCGCATCCTGGATATCTTGAGCGACCTTTGCGGGCGAACCAACTCTCAGCGGAGGAGACTCCGCCAACGCGTCGTATTGGTTCATAAGCTTGACGTCCCGGGCGGCCTGGATCTGCACACCGCCATGCAGGTTGTCAGCCCATTTCAGCATCTCCACCGCCGTTTGGGCTTGTTTGGCGGTCAGGGCGCCGTCCAGCGATCCGACGGCATGACGGGCGTTGAACAGCGCGGAGCTCATTCGCGCCTCGAAGCCCGCAACATCGCGCAGACCCCGGGCGGAGGTGTGAAATTCGGCGGCGGCCAGCATTTGGGCCTTCAGCGCCGCTGCGCCCGCCTGGATGCTCTTGCGTTGTGGGCCGAGTTGCCCTTCCAGCTTTTCGGTGGCCGCGATGGCCAGGGCCAACCTCTTCCGGGCGGCCTGGACTTCCGCGAGCGTGGCGAACCGGGTCGGTCGCCCGGCGACGATCGCCTGCTCGGTTCGCGCCTGCAATTCGCGCAGGCTCGCCAGAGCGGCTTGCGTTGCCCGCGCCAGCGCGTCCGCAGATGCGTTCGCTGCCTTTTGCCGGGCGTCGGCTTGCTTGCCGGTGTTCTGTGCCCGTGCCGATAGGCGGGCGGCGGTTTGGTCTTGACCGGTCGTCGCGGTCTCAAATGGCGCAAAGTACGTCGCTCGCTGCTTCGTGAGGGCCTGCTTTGCCGCGTTGGCGGCCTTGCTCGCCGAAGCCGCCGACTGCGGCGACATGCCCGGCTTGATCGCATATTGGCGGGCGATCTGCGCCTGTTTGGTGACCTGATACGTGTTCCACAGATTCTTGGCATTTTCGACGGACCGGGCGGCTGCCGCCTTCGACCTGTCGGCTTTGCGCTTGGCCTGATTGTAACTGGTCTTTCCTGCCGAATAGGCGGTCAGGGCGGTCAGGGCGCTCTTGGTGGCCTCCCTGATGCCGAACGTCTTGAGCGGCGGGACTTTCGGGCTTTGGGAAACCCGAATCGTCACCACGAGATTCGGATTGCCCATAACCTCGCTGCCTTTGACGAATGACCAATTACCGCTAGCCCGGCCGCTGAACTGCAACTCGATGAAGTGCTCTCCGGTTACAGGAATAGGCATCTCGGCCAGACCGTTGTCGTCGGTCGTTGCCGACAGCCCGGCCGGGCCAATCAAGTGGGCCTTCTTCATGGGTTGGCCCTTCTCGTCCAGGACGCGAATCTTCACCGGCACGGACACCAGCTCGATGTCGAGCTGACCCAGCCAGATGTAGCTCCTCTTGCCGTACCTCGCCTCGCCCTTCTGCCCGACCTGGAACTCGTCGCCATTCCGGGCTACTTGAAAGCGAATTCGCCCGGGCAGGTTGAATCCGTAAGGCTCGATCAGCTCCCGCACCAACCCGGTCTTCCTGTCGAGACCCAAGCTGGGCAGCTTGTCCGGCGCCTTCCTCGGAGCCGTCGGCGTGTGTCGCCAGAACGCCTCGACCTGGAAGTCGCCCTTGGCCTTTCCAACGGCGGCGAGGAAATCCTTCAGGTTGACCTTTACCGACGCCTGCTGCGTGGAAAATGGTAAATCAGCGATTTTCTGACCGTTGGCATAGATGCCCATCACAATATGTGACGCCGCGAGCGAAAGCTCATTCGCGAAATCGTCAACGACTCGGGGTGTGGCCACGATCGTGATGGTCTTACGCGGAAATTCCCGAAGGAAGCGTTGTGCGTCGTGGATCACCTTGTCTCGCTGCGCATCGGCTAGGTCCTTCATGTGGACGGCGAGTATCCCCGCGACATACTTCTGGAAGTACTTCCGCGCGATGATCGCCTTGTAATCCTTCTTCCAGGTCTGCAAGGCCCAACCGTTTCGGATTCCCGTGAGCTTGGCGCTCTGAAGGCCATCGTTCCAGAAGCCGTCCGCCTCGAGAATCTTCAGCAGGCCGGCGTCGCCTTTTGCGTCTTCCCACCTCTTCACCCACATGCCGCGCCACTGTCCCTCCGTCTTGGCCTGATCCCGCCAATACGCGCAGTACATCTTGTAGATAGTGGCCTCGGCGTCATTCATCGCCCAGGTTCGCGCGCACATGCCCAGATTGTAGCCCGTGTTGGCCGCCGCCCCGAGAAGGTTGCCGTAGCTGCCCAAGTACGTGCTTGCGAGCTTCGTGTAGCAGGCAAGGGCAAAAGCGCTCTTCGTGGATTCGTCCAGTTCCCCCTTGCTGTACTTGGTGTAATAGTCGTACGCGCCGAGAAACAGCCCAAGATCGCCGAGGTTCGTCAGCGTTCCGTCGAGTTCCTCACAAACGACCCCGATGTTTCCCAAGGTCGCGAAGTTCAGTCCGTCGCTGACATACCCGGAGTAGCCGCAGGTATCCATGATGCTTTTGAGGCACGCCTGACGCCCGAACGCGCCGCCGTGGCGTTTCATCTGTCCGGCGGAGAGCCTCTGCTGATAGGCGTCGAACTTCGCGTTCCGCTCCTCGAGGAGCATCGGATGGAATTCGCGCAGGTATTTTCGCACCTCCGCTTCCTTGCCCGAGGCGATTGCCGTCTGCAACTTGGCCATCTGCGCATCGACCATGTTGCCGATGGCGCGGGCTTGTTCGTCCGCTGAGAGGGGCTTGGTCTGCGCTGAAGCCACACCGGCAACCACGCCGATAACGGCGGCGACCACGAGGAGGAACCTGTTCCTGTGCATGCGCGAATTCCACATTGAAACTCTCCTTCACATGATCCGCTGTCGCAATCCCGCGGCCGGGACTACTTGAAAGAGCTCAGTCGCTCATCCGGCAAGGTCGCAGATGGGCCGAAAACAACCCACTTACATAAAGCGCTTCCCGGAACCCCGACAATCACTGCTATCGACAGCTTTACCCCTTTCCTTCAAGTTGCGCAGATTGGGAGGCAGTATGCCGCCGTACTCTCATCGCGCCATCTCCGAATCCGGCTGGTTGCTGTGCATCGCATGCGGTCTGCGCCGAAGGCGGCGCCGAGGCTGAGAAACGTGCCCGAATCGCCCCGCAAGCCTGACGCGCCAGGTTGGCGCGGGTTCGACGACCTCGGCCAATCCGGTGAGCCCTACGACTTCCACCGGAGGTCGCGATGTGCGCGAACCTGGCGCAAATGTTTCCTCCGCCGGGAGGACCTCCACTCCCGCAGGCCAATCAGGGGCGTCGAGGGGACCGACGAATGACAACCCGGTCCCTTCCGCGGCGCTGAGAAGCACCCTGGGCTCCAGCGACTCGAGGCGTGGAATCGAAGCGTCGGCGTGAGGTGATACTCCCGTCGTACTCCCCTTTCTGCTGGCCCCATCTTGGGGGATCGACGACCTCGACCGCGGCTATCGGCCCCGCCTGTTCCGGCGGGAGCAGGAACACAGGCCCGACATCGCCTTTCCGGCCGGACAGATACTGTTCGGCTCGCACACGCCGTTTCGCTATACTCGCTCGGCCGTTGTGAAGCTGGCAATAGCGGACGTCCCCTGGCCGGCGGTCCGCACCATCGCCGCCGGGAGCGCCCGACGCGTGCTGAAAGGGTGAAACAGGATCGCGCTTCGAGGACGAAGGCGGCTTTTCTGGCCAAGAGCAATGAAAGCAAGCGAGGTATCCGCAGTGTTCGAGACGGTCGCCCCGATCGAGGGCGGGCTCCAGACGGATAGAGACAAGAGAGTGCTCGGGTTCCGGTTTGGCAGGCCCGACGTCGAGGTCAAGGGAATCGGCGTGGCCTGGTTTCTGGCGACGGAGGTGATCGAGCAGGCCGCTGGAAAGGGTCTGAATCTCCTGCTGATTCACGAGCCGCGACTGTTCTACGACAACAACGCGCCTTGGCATACGTGCCTTCTGCCGGATACCAACCCGGCCAATCTGGCCAAGAAGCGGCTCCTGATCGAAAACGACATGTGCGTCTACACCGCCCACTCGAACTGGGATCTCCAGAGGCAGGTCGGCATGCAGCCGACCTTCGCCAAGGCCCTGGGCCTCACCGACGAGATCAAGCGGGACGTCGCGGTAGGCGTGTATCGGATCGAGCCAATCTCGTTTTCCGACCTGGTCGCGAAGGTGAAGGCCGCGACCGGGTTGCAGCACGCGCGGGTCCAGGGAGACCCGGACAAGCTGATCCGCACCGTGGCCGTCGGCTTCGGCAACATGGGATTCGCGATCGACGGAATTCTCGCCAATCACGCGGACGCCGGCATTTTCGGCGAGCTGGGCGAGTTCTCGTTCCTGGCCGCGCGCGAGTCGGGCGTGGCCGTCATCGAGACCACCCACCTTCTCAGCGAAAGCATCGGCTTCCGCAGCGTGGTCGAGGTCATGAGAGAAAAGCTGCCCCGGCTGCCGATTGAGTTTCTGGAGGTTCCTTTCGCGTATCGATGGGTTTGATTTCCCGTTCGGCGGCGGCAGTGAGACAATGTCCGATGACAAGGAGCGGGTAATGTTCAAGGTCGGCCTCATCGGCTGCGGCGGCATGGGCAATCACCATGGGCGAATACTGGCGGCGATGGAAAACGTCGAGGTCGTGGGCGTCTGCGACCTGATTGAGGAAAAGGCGCGCAAGCTGGGCGAGCGGATCGCCGTCAAGTGGTGGCTGGATTACCGCCGGCTTCTGGACGAGGCGGACGCCGTCTGGGTGTGCACCGAACCGTTCAATCGTCTCGACGTCGTCACCACCAGCGCCGCCGCGGGCAAGCACGTCTTCACCGAGAAGCCCATCTGCCTGGAGCTGAAGGAAGCTGACGAAATGATCGCGGCCGCGCGGCGGGCCGGCGTGAAGTACATGCTGGGCTACTGCCTGCGCTTCACCGACCCGTATCGGCTGATCCACGACGCCTTCGCCCGCGGCGAGTTGGGCGAGCTGGTGAACTGCTGGACGCGCCGCTACATGCCGTTCGATACGAGCAACTCCTGGTACGGCCGGCAGGACAAGAGCGGCGGCGTGACCCTGGATTTCGGCAGCCACGATTGCGACTGGCTCCGCTGGATCGGCGGCGACGCCCGGACGGTCTTCGCCAGGACGTTCCGGGTACGCCCGGCCGCCGACGGCGACGAGCACGGCCAGATGCTGATGCTCTTCGAGGAAGGCGGCATGGGCGCCATGGACGTGAGCTGGTCCTCGTTCCTGTCCGAAAGCTCCATCGGCGTGGTCGGCACCAAGGGGGCGATGATCGTCGGCCGCGACGGCAAGGTCCGCAGGAAGATCGGCGAAGACGGCGACGAGGAGATCCTCGATACGGAAAGCGCAATGGACATCAATCCGGCCGGCGAGCTGGGCACGAAGGACGCCTCGGGCAAGGTCCGGGCGGTCGGAGGACGCAGCGAGACGATCCAGCAGCACTTCTTCCGCTGTATCCAGGAAGACATTGAGCCTGTTACCCCGGCCACCGACGGCCGGAAGACCCTGGCCACCGTCAAGGCCCTTCAGGAATCGGCCCGGCGGGGCCAGAGCGTGGCCGTGGCGGAAATGGGCTGAGCGAGCGAAAAAGGGGTTGCCATGAAGAAAGGGATCTGCCTGGGCTCCGTGCCCGGCAACGACGACGAGGAGAAGTTCGCCAACGCGGCCAGGTACGGCTTCGAGGGCGTGGAGGTCGGCACGCTGCGCGACCCCGCCGGGCGGCAGGCGCACAAGGAGCTGTCGGCCAGGCACGGCGTGGCCGTCTTCAGCGTGATGAACTCTGACCACTGGAAGTATCCTCTCTCTGACCCGGATCCGGCCGTGCGCGAAAGATCGCTCGAAGGCGTGGCGGCGTCCATCGAAACGGCCGCGGCTCTCGGGGGCGACACCGTGCTGATCGTTCCCGCCGTGGTCAAGCCGGACGTGCCCTACGAGGCGGCGCAGGAGCGCTCGGTCGAGTCCATCAGGAAGGTTCTGCCTCTGGCCGAGGAGAAGGGCATCGTCCTGGCCGTGGAGAACGTCTGGAACAAATTCCTGCTGGGCCCGATCGAGTTCGCCGCGTACGTGGACGCCTTCGAAAGTCCGTATCTGCGGGCCTACTTCGACGTGGGCAACATCGTGGCCTATGGATATCCGGCCCACTGGGTGCGGACGCTGGGCGATCGCATCGCCAAGGTGCACGTCAAGGGCTTCGACGCCAAGCGCCACGCCTTCGTGCAGCTCCTGGAAGGCACGATCGACTGGCCGGGCGTGATGGCGGCCCTCCAGGCGATCGGCTACGAGGACTACGTCACGGCCGAACTCGGCCCCGCCGGCGACGACCCCATCCGGGGCTTCGAGCGGATTAGCTCGGAAATGGATCAGATCCTGGCGATGGTCTAGCACAAGGCTGCCTCCTGCGCAGTGACCGAAGGAAGGACGGAGGTCTTCACATACGAGACAGCATTGACATCGGGGCGCGGCGGGAGCTTTTCGTTGACGGCTTCTTGATCGACCGGATGAAAGGCGTCCGGCTGGACCTGAAGAAGCCCGAGCGCCGCGAGGTATCCTTCACGGCCGATGCGCCCTGGGAGGACAACGTCGCCAGCTTCCTCAGCGTCTTCCGTGACGGCGAGACGGTCCGGCTGTACTACCGGGCCAGCATTCCCGACCTCGGCGACGAGGACTGCAACATCGTCGCCCTGGCTGAAAGCACGGACGGCGGCGTGACGTTCTCGCGGCCGAATCTCGGCCTGGTCGAGTTCGAGGGGTCCAAGAGAAACAACATCCTCAGCATCGGCGGGCCTCCGCGGATTCCGCCGGCCTTCATCGACACCAACCCCGGCTGCCCGCCCGAGCAGCGCTACAAGGGGCTGAGTTGCCGATGGGAGGCGCTGTACGCCATGTGCTCGCCGGACGGGCTGCGCTGGAAATCGATGCTCGAGGGGCCGCTGGAAATGCCGGGCACGTTCGACACGGTCAACACGGCCTTCTGGGACTCCCTGTGCGGATGCTATCGAAGCTTCACCCGCTACTTTGAGAACCTCAGCCCGGACACGCCCGCCGAGCAGGTCCTGGGCGCGAGGCCGACGGTCGTCCGCGCCATCCAGAGCGCCACCTCGAGCGACTTCGTCAACTGGGCCAGGCCCGTGCCACATCAGTACGCCGACGCGGAGGACAGGATGCAGCTCTATACCAACGCGACGCTGCCCTGCCCCGGCGCCGAGCACATCTACCTGGCGTTCCCCAATCGCTACGTCCAGGAGCGGATCGGCAAGCCCGATCATGTCCACCCGGGAGTCAACGACGCCGTCTTCATGACCAGCCGCGACGGCGTCCACTGGAACCGCCACCTGGAGGCCTGGGTCCGGCCGGGGCTGGACGAGATGAACTGGACGGAGCGCAACAACTACCCCACCTGGGGCATCGTGACGAGCCGCCCCGATGAATGGTCCATGTACGTCAGCGAGCACTACCGCCACCACCGCCAGCGCCCGCGGCTCCGACGGCTGGCCATCCGCCCCCACGGCTTTGTCTCGGTTCACGCCGGCTATATTGACGGGGAGTTCGTCACCAAGCCGGTGAGCTTCCGCGGCCGGGAGCTGCGCCTGAACTACTCCACCTCGGCGGCGGGCTTCGTCCAGGCGGAGATTCAGGACGCCCGCGGCAAGCCCATCGAGGGCTTCGCCCTCGGCGAGATGGACCCGCTCTTCGGCGACGAACTCGACCGCCGGATTGCCTGGAAGAACGGTTGGGACCTGGCCGCGCTGGGCGGGCGGGCGGTGCGGTTCCGCTTCGTCATGAAGGACGCGGACATCTTTGCCATGCGCGTGGCGGAGTAGACAGGCATCGACCGGATGAGCCGGAAAGTTAAAGCCGAGCACGGGATTGTATGCAGGCTGCCGGGCGAGCCGTTCGGCTACTTCGGGTGGCCGTCCGTCGCGAGAATGGACGACGGCACGCTCGTCGTCTCCAGCTCCGGGCTGCGAACCGAGCACGTCTGCCCCTTCGGCAAGACCGTGTTGAACTTCAGCGCCGATTCCGGCCGGACGTGGTCGGCCCCGCGGGTGGTCAACGATTCGCCCCTGGACGACCGCGACGCCGGCGTCGTCAGCCTCGGCGGCAAGGCGATGCTGGTGAGCTGGTTCACCAGCGACACGCGCAGGTACTTCGATCGGGCGAAACAGTCTCTCTCGGCCGAAAGCATCGCTCGCTGGGAGCGGGCCTTCAGCACGTGGACGGACGGGACCCTCAAGCAGTGGCTGGGCTCCTGGGCCCTTCTGCTGGAAGGCGGCGCCCCGTGCGGCCGGCCAATCCGGGTGCCGGTGTCGGCGCCGCACGGGCCGGTGCGGCTGGCCGGCGGCGACTTGCTTTACCTCGGCAAGGCGGGCTTCGGCGCCGGCGATCAGCAATCCGGCGACGTCGTCGCCTGCCGCAGCAGCGACGGCGGGCGGACCTGGGCGGAGCTCGGCCATGTTCCGATCCATGACGGCACGAAGCGGGACAACTATCACGAGCCGCATGTCGCCGAGCTGGCCGACGGCCGGCTCATCGGGATGATCCGCTTTGAAGGTCGCGGCCAGGACGACCCGGCCACGGACTATCACTTCCACTTGTTCCAGACGGCCTCGGACGACGGCGGGCGGACGTGGACGCGGGCCCGTCCGACCGGCGTCTACGGCAGCCCGCCCCACCTGCTTCGACATTCCTCCGGAGCGATCCTCTGCGCCTACGGCTATCGCCGGCCGCCCTATGGCCAGCGGGTGATGATCAGTCACGATGCCGGCGAGAGCTGGCGGAGCGACTGGATCCTCCGCGACGACGGGCCGGACGGGGACCTGGGCTACCCCGCCTCGGTGGAGATGCCCGACGGGTCGGTGCTGACCGTCTACTACCAGAAGTACCGCCCGGGCGAGAAATGCTCGCTCCTGTGGACCCGCTGGTCTCTACCGTAGTTTCCTTGCGATGGGATCGGGCGGA
>CAYNYF010000052.1:0-29608 GCA_964401385.1 uncultured Planctomycetaceae bacterium
CCCTACGAGAACTCCACCGTCTTCCCCGAGCACGGCGACATCCTCTACTACCACTACCGCCAGCCGCCGACGCGCGACGGCGTGATGGTCTACGACATCGGCATCTACTGGGACCGCGGACAGAGCAAGCTCAAGCAGGGCTGGATCGCCGGCAACCTGTTCGCAAAGATTCGCGGCCACGAGCAAACCAAGCGCCTTCGCGTCGAGGCCGGGCGGCTCTTGATGGAAGGCAAAGGCACCGTCAGCCTGCGCAGGAAGCAGTAACGGAGGCGATCATGCCCAAACCCACAAAAGGCAAGGTCATCACGGTTCACGGCGAGGTGGAGCCAGAGGCTCTTGGGGCGGTGCTGATGCACGAGCACCTGCACGCCTCCTGCCGGGATTGGGAAGAGGGCCCCACGCCGCCGGATCGGGTGAAGCTGCTCATGGAGTACGCCGTACCGAACCTCAGACTTTTGCACGAATCGGGCTGCCACGCGATGGTGGACGCCACGCCGATGGCGTGGCGTGCCTGGCCGGACACGTACGTGCAGATCGCCGACGCGGCCGACCTGCACATCATTTTGGCGACCGGCTTCTACCGGGAAATGGAGGTCGGCACGTACTGGGTCCAGACCGAAGCCCAGGCCATCTCGCCGGCCGTGCGGGAAAAGAGCGTCGAAGAGCTGGCCGAGATGTGCATCCGTGAGATCACCGATGGGCTGCACGGCTCCGACGTCCACGCCGGCGTCATCAAGCTGGGCTCTTCCGGCAAGGAACTGACCGCGGCCGAGCAGAAGGCCTTCCGCGCCGGCGCGGCCACCCAACAGGCCACCGGGGTCAGCATCACCACGCACTGCACGGCGGCCGGGGCCCACGTCTCGCAGTTGTCCCTGCTGGCCGAGGCCAGCGTCGATCCGGCCCGCGTCGTCATCGGCCACACCGCCGGGCACGTGGTCAATGAAAACGACACGGTGCGCGAGTGGATGAAGCGCGGGGCGACCTTCCTGCCGACAAATCTCCGCATGGACCAGGATTGGGAGTTCTATGCCGACTTCGTTTCCGCGGTGCGGGATCTGTTCCAGGCCGGCCTCGGCGAGCACCTGGCGCTGGGGCTGGACTGGGCCTTTGAGACCGAACAGGGACCATTCATCGGCTGTAGCTTCATGCCGCCCCCGCCGTTCCGGTACATGTTCACCCACACGCTGCCGAGATTACGCAAGCTGGGGCTGGAAGAGGCGGCCATCGAACAGATGCTGGTGACCAACCCGGCGCGGATTCTGCCGGTGCGGTGAGGGGCGTTCGGCCTGGTTCCCGGCGGCGGCTGCTGCCGAATGTCTGGTACACGATCGGCGGAGAAACGCTCAGCCCGGATAAGGCCAACGGGCTCGCCGAGAAGGTCCGGGCGTATTAGGCATAGACAGGGATGCCCACGCCAACGACCGACGTGGGCTTTCCGATTGCCCCGGCGCCGCCTCAGCGGTATAGGAGACGACCGTTCTTCCACTGAAAGGAGCGGGAAGATGGCAAGAGTGTTTGGCGATACCGATATTCGTTATCTCAAGCAGGTGCTCAAGAGCAAACAGCTTGGATGGCGACAGGGCGGCTTCGTCACCAAGCTGGATGAAGCTTTCGCCAGGTTTACCGGGGCCAGGTACGGCATCTGCCGCAACTCGGCCATGACCGGCTTGGCCCAGGCGGTGGCGATCAGCGGGGCCGGCTGCGGCGACGAGGTCATCTGCGACCCCCTTGTCCACTTCGGCGGCGTGGCGGCGCTGAGCTTCAACTGCGTGCCCAAGTTCGTGGACGTCCGCTATGACACCTACCTGATGGACCCGGCGGAGGTGGAAAAAGCCGTCACCAGGCACACCAAGGCGCTGATCGTGACCAATCTGTGGGGGCTGTGCGCGGAGCTGGACAAGATCCGCGCCATCTGCCGCAGGCACGGCATCTTCATGATCGAGGACTGCGCCCACGTCATCGGAGCCACCTGGAAGGGCAAGCACGCCGGCACCTACGGCGACATCGGCGTCTTCAGCTTCCAGCAGGGCAAGCACATTTGCACCGGCGACGGCTGCGTGATGATCACCAATCGCAAGGACCTCCACCACGCCCTGTACAACGAGTGGGCCTTCAAGGGCGAGAGCCCCTCGTTCCTGACGCTGAACTTCCGCATGAACGAGCAGACGGCCGCGATCGGCCTGGCGCAATTGGCGCGCTTCCCCAAGTACCTTAAGGAATACGATGCCAACCTGGCCGTCTACAACGAGGCCATCGCCGATTGTGAGTGGCTGCGGAGCCGCAGCGTCCCCAAGCAGGCCAAGCAGTCCGGCTACATCTGGGCCTGCTTGTGGGAGGGCGACAAGCACGGACTGAAGCTGGATAAGTTCAAGAGGGTCCTGGCCGAAGAGGGCGCCCGGTTCGGCTTCCACTTCACCGAGCGGCCGGCGCCGCGGTTCGACATCTTCCGGAAGTCCACGGCCTACCACAGGCAGGATTGCCCGATCCGCTGCCCCTTTTACAAGGGCAGCTACCGCGCCGAGAAGGCCAAGGTGCCCAACGCCGGGCAGATTCTCAACCGCGTGATGGCCGCGGGGCTGATCGAACAGCCGCCGGCGAAGGTACGGGCCAACGCCCGCAAACTGCGGAAGGCCATCAGGCGAATGGAAGCGGAGTCATGAAGCCGTTGCGGTGCGGCGTGGTCGGCCTGGGGCGGGGCAGGCTGTTCGTCGAAATACTCCAGAAGCTGCCCGACTGCCGGATCGTGGCCGTCTGCGACACCAATCCCAAGGCCCTGGCCGACTTTTCCCACTTGGCGGCACACACGGACTTTGATGCCTTCCTGGGCGAGGGTCTGGACGTGGTGGCCGTGATCACGCCGGGGCCGGTCCACGCCGCCCAGTCCGTCCGGGCTCTAGGGTCCGGCGCCCACGTGCTGTGCGAGACGCCGTGCGTGTACTCACTGGCCGAGGCCGAGGCCGTCGTCGCCGCCGTTCGCCGCAGCGGGCGGAAGTTCATGCTGGCCGAGGACTACATCTGGATGGGCTGGGCCGAGGCCCTCAAGGCAAAGGCCCAGGCGGGCGCATTCGGAAGCATCGTCTACGCCGAGGGCGACTACACGCACGACTGCCGCGACATCATGCTCGCCGCCGAGGCCGGCTTCGTGCCCTACGCCGAGCGTGAAAAACATCCTGGCGCAGAGAAGACCTGGCGGGCGACGCACCTCCCGCCGATCCTGTATTGCTCCCACACCCTCGGCCCGCTGCTACACATCATGGACGACCGCGTCATCTCGGCCGTGGGAATGAGCACGGGCACGCATACGGCGCCCGACCTGGGAACCATCGACCTCGAGGCCGGCCTACTGGAGACGGCCAAGGGGGCGGTGATCCGTCTGGCCAACGGCTTCACCGTGGCGTGTCCGATGACGTTGTACTACAACCTGGTGGGCACGTCCGGTTCGGCTCGCATCGACACGGCCGGCGGATTCTCAGCCCACTGGTACAGCGAAACGGCCGATCCGCCCATGAAAGGATGGGACAAGCTGCCGGGGATCAATAACTTTGGCGCTCGGGCCGACGGGGCCGGCAACGTCGAGGTGATGGCGCGGCAGTTCATCGAAAGCATCCTGAACGACAAGCCTGCGCCGCTGGACGTGTTCCGCTCAATGGAACTCGTCCTGCCGGGCCTGCTGGCCCACGAATCGGCCATGCGCGGCGGCGTCAAGCTGGCCGTGCCCGACCTGCGGGCTACGTGACTGCGCGAATGCCTCCGCGGGCGACCGATCACTTCTGCTTTTCGAACCAGCCGATCTCGCCGCGGTGGGAAACGGTAATGTCCTGCCGGCCCGCCGGAGCCTCCCAGCGGCAGGCGTTCTCGATGACCTTCAGCACGTTGGGGTCTTTGAAGATCGGGTAAGTCTCATGTCCGGGGCGGAAGTAGAACACCTTGCCGGCCCCGCGCCTCCAGGTGCAGCCGCTGCGGAAGACCTCCCCGCCGGCAAAGTGGGAGATGAAGATTGTCTCTTCCGGTTCCGGCACGTCGAAGAACTCACCGTACATCTCGGTATGTTCCAGAATGATGGGATCGGGCAGGCCTTCGGTAATCGGATGCCCGGGCTTCGTGCACCAGAGGATTTCTTTTTCGGCGACTTCCCGCCACTTCAGCGAGCAAGTGGTCCCCATCAGCCGGCGGAAGATCTTGGAGAAGTGCGCCGAGTGCAGCAGGATGATCCCCATGCCGGCGATCACGTGCGACTGCACCCTGTCAACGATCTCCTCGCGGACTTCCCCGTGGGCCATGTGCCCCCACCAGATCAAGACGTCGGTTCCGGCCAGCACGTCTTCGGTCAGACCATGATCCGGCTCGTCCAGGGTGGCCGTGCGCGCCTTCATGCCGCCGGCCGCGTTGAGATGGCTGGCGATGGCGGCGTGCATGCCATCGGGGTAGATCGCCGCGATCTCTTTGTTCTTCTTCTCGTGCCGAAACTCGTTCCAGACGGTTACACGGACCGGCTTTGCCATGGACAAACTCCTTCCTGTTTGGAAATCGTCGCGAAGGATATCGCCCTTGGCCGACGGGTGCAAGGCCGATATCCGACTTCGAGGTTTTACCATGTCTGTGGCCGATCGCGGAAAGCCTCGGAAAAATGCTGAATTCAGGGCGTATTTCCGCTTGACGCTTCTCGATCCTGAGTCGAATATATCAGCGTCTTTCGCCAGTGGAGGCGGGCGCATCGGTCGATGCGCCTGTGGCCGTGAGAGGCACAGCGGTCGATTGAAAGCCTGAAGGCGTCTGTAGGATTCCGAGCGTCTGCCCGCCGGCCGCGGAGTAGTATCCGGCGGACCGACATGGGCAACGTGGTTCGTCGTTCTGAACGGTTCGACGAGGGCGCGGGGCTCTTTACCGTCCGGTCGGGACGGGAGGCCCCCAGAAAAGAAGGAGCGAAGCAAGATGGCCAAGGCAATGACGAAGTCTCAGATCATCAAGACGCTGGCAGAGAGCTGTGAAATGACGAAGAAGCAAATGGTGGGCGTGCTGGAGGAGGTCGTCGCACTGGCATACACACAGGCCAAGAACGGCTTTACGATCCCCGGCCTGGGCAAGCTGGTGCTGGTGAATCGGAAGGCTCGGATGGGGCGCAACCCCGCCACGGGCGAAACGATCAGGATTCCGGCTAAGAAGGTGCTGAAGTTCCGGATTGCCAAGGCCGCCAAGGACGCAGTTCTGTAAGCGAAGAAGTACGATCACCGCTTGAGATATCGACGAAGGGCCGACAGCGTCAAGCGAGCCGAGGCGATCCGCCGCGCAGGGGGTTTTCGCTTTGGCAGCTTGAGGTGTCGGCCCATAGTTTGCGCGATCCGGTCGCCTGGGCTAAGATGATCGGCTATAGGGAAAAGCGAAAGGCCTCCGACACGCCGGGGTCCTTCGAGAAGCCGGGCCGCCTCTCCGCCGGCATCACATCTGACCGCCAAGATCGAGCTGGCGGAGGAATTCTTCGTTGGTCTTGAACTTCTCCATCACCCTCAGCAACTGGGGCATTTCCGTGCCGACGTTGAGCTGACTGAGGAACCGCCTGAGCATGTGGATCTTCGGCAGCTTCCAGGAATCCAGCAGCAGTTCTTCCTTCCGGGTGCCGCTTCTTGAGATGTCCACCGCCGGCCAGATGCGCTTTTCCGCCAACTGGCGGTCGAGCTGGAGCTCCATGTTCCCGGTGCCCTTGAACTCCTCAAAGATCAGGTCGTCCATTCGGCTACCGGTTTCGACCAAGGCGGTTGCCAGGATGGTCAGCGAGCCGCCGCCCTCGATCTTTCTTGCGGCCCCGAACAGGCGCTTGGGCGTTTCCAGCGCACGGATATCCACCCCGCCGGTCATGGTCCGTCCGGAGCTCTCGATGAAACGGTTGTAGGCCCGGCCCAGCCGCGTCAGGCTGTCCAGCAGGATCACCACATCGTGGCCGAATTCGGCCATTCGCTTTGCCCGCTCGATGGTGAACTCGGTGATGCGGACGTGGTTGGCAACATCCTGGTCGTTGGTGGAATGCACGATCTCGGCCGCCACTTTCCGCTTGAAGTCCGTCACCTCTTCCGGCCGCTCGTCCACCAGCAGGACGATGACGTGGACCTCCCGGCAGTTGGCCAAGACGGCGTTTGCGATCTGCTGGAGAAGAATTGTCTTACCCGCGCGCGGCGGGGAGACGATCAAGCCGCGCTGGCCCTTGCCGATCGGGCAGACCAGGTCCAGTACGCGCATTTCCACCGGCCCGTCGGGCGTTTCCAGCGGCATCCATGGTTGCGGATCCACAACCACCAGATCGGGGAAGGCAATGACGTCGGGCCATTCCTCATACAGATGCCCGTTGATACGCAGGATCTTCACCAGCCGAGGGCCGGCCTTTTTCTTCGTAGCAGGGATAGCCTCGCCCTCTATCAGCAGCCCGGTGCGCAGGCGATCGCCCCCGACGAAGTCCTTGGAGACAAACACATCTCCGGGCGAAGCCCGGAAATCATTCTCCTCCTGACGCAGGAAGCCGTAGCCCTTCTCGGTGATCTCCAAGACGCCTGACGCAGCGATCACGTTTGATGTGATCTCGTTGCTGTTCGTCTCGACCATGGGATCTTCGAATCCTTACACAAGAAACCGCGAGTTTACTTGGAACCTCACTGGCCTGAGTTGCAGGCTAGGAGATACCCTCCACCCCCATCTTCCGACATCCATCCTACCCATCCTATGGCAGCAGAAAAAGCCTTCCGTTGCTGAATTTCAAAAAAATTCACCTCGTGCTCAAGCCGAGGCCAGCTTGCAGGCCTCAGCCAAATCAATCCGGCCTTCGTAGTAGGCCCGCCCCACAATCACGCCGGCACAGCCGATCTCCTTGCAGCGTGCCACGTCGTCCAGGCTGCTGACGCCGCCGGCGGCGATCACGGGCTTGGCCGTAATTGCGATCAGATCGGCAGTTGTGTCCAGGTCCGGCCCGCCGAGCATGCCATCCCGCTCGATGTCGGTGTAGATGATCGCCGACAGCGGCAGGTCTTTGGCCCGCCGGGCCACTTCGGCAGCGGTTTGGCCGGTCGGCTCCGTCCAGCCGTGGACGGCGAGTCGGCCGGCGCGGGCGTCCAGCGCCAGGGCGATCTTGCCGGTCCATTCCCGCCGGCCCAGCACCCGCTCAAACCAGGGCCAGTCCTTCAGCGCCGCCGAACCGACCACCGCACGCGATACGCCCAGCTCCAGAGCGGCGGCCACTCCGTCGTCGCTGCGAATGCCGCCGCCCAACTGCACCGCCGCCGCGACGCCCTGGCATACACTTCGAATCGCCTCGGCGTTGGTTCGCTCACCGGTGCGGGCGGCGTCCAGATCTATCATGTGGATCCAGCGCGCCCCGGTCGATATCAGCTCGCGGGCCACGCCCAGCGGATCTGTCCCGTAGACAATCTGCCGCCCATAGTCGCCTTGGAGCAGACGGACGACCTTGCCGTCGCGCAGGTCTATGGCGGGGAGAATCTCCATACAAGACCGAGCTTTGCTACTCTTTCGTGAGGACCAGGATCTCGACGCGGCGATTCTTGGCTTTGTCGGCGGCGGCTGTGTTGGGCGCGACAAAGTGGGTCGCCCCCATGGCCACGGTCTCAAGGTTCTCCGCCGATATGCCGAGCTTTCGGAGCTCCCGCGTGACCGCCATGGCCCGATTGGCCGAGAGGTCCAGATTGTCCTTCCACAGCTTGGCGCTCCTGCTGATCGGGTCGCTGTCGGTAAAGCCGCAAACCCGCACCAGGGCATTGGAGTGCCGATTCTTGATCGTCGCGGCAACCTGTCTGAGCCTGGCGGCGCCTTTGGTAGACAGCCTGGCACGTCCGGGGGCGAAGAGGATGTCACTGGCCAACGTAAACTTGGCGACGGCCGGACGCGGCGGAGGAGGCCCGGGCTGTTCCGCTTGCTTGTCCAGACTGGCTATTTGCACCCTCGCGGCCGTGAGTTCTCGGTCCTTCTCGTTCAGCCGGGCGGTGAGGCGGCCTTTCTCGACGTCGCTGGCCGCCAGATCGTTTTGAAGACCCTGGTGCTTCAGTTGAAGGCCGTTGTACTCCTGCTCCATCGCCTTTAATTGTTCTTTGTACTCATTCTGGCAGCCGACGGTTGCCAAGCCCGCAGCCAGCAACACAACCGTCAGCACAGCGGCCGGGCGGTTCATCGTCCCTTCTCCTTTCTCCCTTAGCAGTGTTACCCCAGTCAAAGCGGGATTATACACCTCCAAGCGGTCGACGCCAGCAGTTTTCGCCGCAAGTCGCAGCAGCGGGCCGGCGCTTTCAGGACCGGTCCAAACAACCACTGGCCGCCGACCGTCGGGCTCGGAAAACCACGTGCCTCATCACGGCTGTTGCCGCTTTTCCCGGTCCGCCAGCTTTGTCAACTGCTGCTGCGCGGCCTTTTCGGTACGCTGCTTCGCTCCGGCCTTGAACGCCGAGACGGACCACGGAAGCAGCTTGGTGAAGGTCATCCACAGGACGACCCCGCCAGCGGCGGCCAGCAGCAGCCAGGCGGCCGGCCCCATGGTAACCGGTCGCCAGAAAACCTGCATCTGCCATGCGCCGCCGATGTTGTTCACCAGCAGGATGCCCGCCGCCACCAGAATCAGGGCGGCCACGATCGCCAGGATGTATCCCCGCAGTAGTTTCCAATTCATTGTCAGTTCTCCGTGCGGAATCACGGCCAGGCCGCTGGGAAGATCAGGGCCAAAATCCCATCGTAGAATAGTAGCACCACCAGTGCTCCCAGTGCCAACCACGGGCCGTATGGCAGCTCTCGCTTGCCCTTGACGGTCAGCAGGTACAACGCCCAGATCAGGCCGAAGACCGGGGCGGCGAAGAAAGTCAAAGAGGCAACCTTCCAGCCGGCGACGGCCCCGACCGCGCCCAGGATGTGCACGTCGCCCATGCCCATGGCCTCCTTGCCGAAGGCAAGGGTTCCGACGATCCGCGTCCCCCAGATCCACGCCGCCCCGACGAGCATGCCGAAGATGGCCCCGACCCCCGAGGCCAAGTGGGCGGCGAGCGGGCCGGCGGCGCGCGGGCCGAGCAGGCCGTCGAGAAACTGCCCCACCGGGCCAATGCGAGTGGCGGCAAGGTACGCCGCCAGCGCCAGCACGATCGCGGGGGTCAGGAACAGCAGCTCCCGCAGGATCTCAGTTCGCGGGTTGACGCCGGAGGCGGAGGTAATGGCCACCCCTCGGTCCTTCGCGTCTTTGCCGCCGGCCGAATCGACGGGCAAAGGCCTGTCCTCGGCGTCGAGAAAGCTCGGCCGGATCCACCCAAAGTGGAGGAGGATACTGGCGACGATCAGCCCGAGGACGGCCGCCAGTGAGGCCGCCGCAGTCGCGGCCGAAACCACCGGCATGAACGGATGCGGCCGGAAGGCCACCGCGCCGATCCCTATGGCCGCGCACACCCACATCACCGGCAGCGGGACGATGAAGAACTTTACGTCCACCACTGAGGCCGCCAGCAGCCCGCACAGCAGCGCCGTGTGGGCAAGGAGCATCGGCCACGCCGTGCCGAACTCCAGCGCCCCGGGCACCGCCCGGCCCATCGGATCCACAGGCGTGCGGAGCTTCAGCACGAAGTAGCAGACGTACATGCCGGATACCAGCACCGCGGTCAGGAATTCAATCAGAAGGTACCGTGGCGAGATCGGTCCCTTGCACCGTCGGCAGCGCCCGCGCAACACAAACCAACTGACCAGAGGGATGTTGTCGTACCAGTTGATGGCCACCCCGCATCGGGGGCAGTGGCTGGCGGGGAAAACGATGCTTTCGCCGCGGGGAAGGCGGTAGCTCACCACGTTCAGAAAGCTGCCCACGCATGCCCCGACGGCAAACAGAAACAAGATCCAGACAGGATGCACGCCCGATGACTCCCTTCTCGACGCGCCGGATCATAGCACACCCGGAAGCTCTTTTCAATAATGCGTTGCAGCCGGGTCCGACGCTTGGACAAGCCCCCCCGGCCAGCCCTTGGGCCTTAAGAAAAGCTTGCATGTCCGTACGTCGCCACTATAATTTCCTTGAACTTCCGGGAAAGCTCGAGAAATCCGGTAAGAGAAAGGCAGGTTCCCATGTCATTGGTCTCGATGCGTCAGCTCCTGGATCACGCGGCCGAGAACGGCTACGGCCTGGCGGCGTTCAACGTCAACAACATGGAGCAGATTCAGGCGATCATGCAAGCCGCGGTGGAAACGGAAAGCCCCGTCATCGTCCAGGCTTCGCGCGGTGCGCGGAAATACGCCAACGAGAACTTCCTGCGGCACCTGATACTGGCCGCGGCGGAGCTGTACCCGCAGATCCCCCTGGCCATGCACCAGGACCACGGCAACTCCCCGGCTACGTGCATCTCGGCCATCGAGAACGGGTTTACCTCGGTGATGATGGACGGCTCGCTGGACGAGGCCGGCAAGAACATCAGCACGTTGGAGTACAACGTCAAGGTCACCCAGGAGGTGGTCAAGTACGCCCACGCCCGGGGAGTGACGGTGGAGGGCGAGCTGGGGGCCTTGGGCGGCATTGAGGACGGCCACGGCGCCGGCCTGTCCGCCGAGGAGGCCGCCGAGCACCTGACCGACCCCGACCAGGCGGTCGAGTTCGTCGAGGCCACCGGCGTGGACGCCCTGGCGGTGGCCATCGGCACCAGCCACGGCGCTTACAAGTTCACGAGCAAGCCCACCGGCGACGTGCTGGTCATGAGCCGGATCGAGGAAATCAACAAGCGCCTGCCCAACACCCACCTGGTCATGCACGGCTCCTCCAGCGTGCCGCGGGAGCTGGTGAAGATCATCGACGACTACGGCGGCAACATCGGCGAGACCTACGGCGTGCCGGTCGAGGAGATACAGCGCGGCATCGCCCACGGCGTGCGCAAGGTCAACATCGACACCGATAACCGGCTGGCCATGACCGGGGCGATCCGCAAGGCATTCCATGAGAATCCCAAGGAGTTCGATCCGCGGAAGTACCTCGGCCCGGCGCGGGAGGCGATGAAGAAGGTGTGCTTGGCGCGCATGACCGCCTTCGGGCAAGCCGGCAACGCCGGAAAGATCAAGGCCAAGAGCCTGGACCAGATGAAGAAGTTTTACGCGTCTTGAGCCGGCCCGGTTTTGACGGCTTGCCTTTTGGGTCCGTACGATCCAGTCCGGCGAGGTTGGCGTTGATGAGGACTCTGAGGTGGTCAAGGACACTGCCATCTTGGGGGCATTGTTGGTCGGCCTGGCTCTGCCGACCGGCGCGGGGGGCATGCCGAACGACATTCCCCCGGAGATCGTCGCCCACAAGAGCGAGTTGATCGTGATCGGCCAGGCCAGCGAGGTCGGCCAGCCGACGGAGCTGGAATTGGCGCTGCCCGACGAGGCCAAGCCTGTCAAAGGCTGGTTTCGTACTTACAAGGTCAAGATCGCCCGGGTGATCAAGGATCAAGGCGCCTCTGAGGCCGAGAGGGAAAGGAAAACGCCCGAGGATGCGGCAGAGAGGGAGGCTGCCGCCAGGCCGGCTGGCGGGACGGAGATCGCGGTGCTGGCCCGTTCGGACCCGCCCAAAGGCCAGCGCAGAACCGGCCGGGCCCGGCGCGGCAGCCATCCCCGCCTCGTGCAGAGGTGGCAGTATGTCCTGCTGCTGCGAAGCCTGCCGGACAGGCGAGAGTACTACCTGCCGTCGAATCCCATGAACTATGCCCGCGCGCGTCGGACGGAAGTGGCCCGGATCGAGAAAGCCGCCAACGTCGACGCCTGGCCGTGGGGGGAGGCGTTGGCCGGGCTCCAGATCGCCGTGATTGCCGCCAAATCCGTGCTGCCGTTTCAACGGCACCAGATCATCGCCAGCGGGGCCGACCGCGGCAAGGGCCCGGCCGCGCAGCGGGTCGGCGGCGCCCACGTCCAGGTCGTGGTGGCCCTCCGGAACACCTCCCAGCATCCGATCACCGTCAACATGTACAAGTGGGACAAGTTGCTTTCGCTGCGAGCCACCGGTCCCGATGGCAAGACCGTCGAGCACGACTTCTACAAGTACTATCGCTTCGACAGGAAGCCGGACTTCGACCCGAAATACACTGCGACCATCCCACCCGGGGAGGTGCTGTTCACCGGGCCGGATGGGCCCAGCCAACGCACGATCGGCGTCAGCATGCCCCTGACGCCGGGCAACTGGAAGCTCCGCGCCGCTTACAGCTCTCAGCGCCAAGCCGAGGAGACAAAGGACGGCGAAGAGGAGAAAGCAAAGCTC
This sequence comes from uncultured Planctomycetaceae bacterium, assembly GCA_964401385.1. GTDB lineage: Bacteria > Planctomycetota > Phycisphaerae > SM23-33 > SM23-33 > CAYNYF01. The sequence continues at coordinate 12,236 of CAYNYF010000052.1, forward strand.
TGGACGGGGAAGATCGAATCGGCACCCGCGGCCGTCGAGGTTCGAAAGCTGCCGGGCTTCGGGCCGATGCCCGGAAAGTAGAGCGCCTCTTTAGTCCACCGGTAGAGATCGCACGCGGACGACCGCCTCTCAGGCGTAGTTATCTGAGACGTCGCGGACGATTCTCGTCCATTCAACCAGGTCCTCGAATCGGCCCCGTATCGTCTCGATGTCCTTCAGCGTGATGTCCACGTGGCATCCTTTGGTGGCGACCAAGGCCTCGCGGACTACCCGGCGAACCCTGTCCGGTTGGAAGCCGGTGCAGATCATCTCGGCCGGGTTCGGCCGCCACGAGTAAACGTAGTCCTGGCCGATCTGCTCGGCGCAGGCCCGCACGTCGGCCCAGGGGGTCACGGAGATCCGCCGGAGATTGGGAATCTTCCGCAGGCAATCGATCTTGCGGGTCAGGTTCTCGCAGCAGCCGTAGGCCGCCAGACCAAACTTGCTCATGATGGGTGCCTGGTACTGGAGCATGAACTCCTCGAACATCTGCGGCGAGACCAGCGTGGTCTCCTGAGAGGCCATGAAGACCCAGAGCTGGTCGCGCTTGACGGGTTCGCCGTTGGCGGCCGGGTCGGGCAGTTCGAGGGCGTAGGGCATGGCCTGGTTCTGGTGATCGCACAGCCGCCAGTCGCCGGCGTTCTCGGCCTGCTCGTGCACGCGGAGGATGCCATCCCGCATGAAGGCCAGCAGTGTGTGCAGCCATTGCGGCCGATCCATCATGTCCAGCATGAACTGCTCCAAGCCGCGAAGCTGGACCACATCGGTGGAGATATCCGCGCTCCAGTGACGAAAGCAGGGCGCCCGGCTCAAGGTAACCTGGAGAATGTCACCGACGGCGTCCTGCAACTTCGCCAGATTCTCCGCGGTGGCCGCTTCGTCGATGACGTGGCGCGGAGGCACCATCCTGTCCAGGTCGGCCTCGGTCTTCAGGGCGGGGGCGAACATCCAGGCGCCGCGTTTTTCGGAGCTGGGGATGTGGCGAATTTCCGGCCCCCAGCGGCTCGGCCCGTCAGGCGTGGCGTAGGAGGCCTGGACGGTGATCCACGGCTCGATGATGTAATCGTCGCCGAGCCGATCCTGATAGATCGACTGCCGCAGCAATCGCTCGTGGCCGCGGAAGAAAGGATCCTCGCATTGCAGTTTCTCGTCGGGGAATACTTCCTGCCAACAGGCGAAGTAGCGGACGTACAGCAGCGGGCGCGTCCTCTGGAGGCTGTTGTGCCTGCGCCACAGGTCACGCCGCTGGTCTTGGATTTCCTTGGCGGCGATCTCGGCCACCTGTTTGGCCAGGTCGCGGAGGACCCTGATGTCTCCGGATTTACCCATGGCAGGCGATCGTTCGACCGAACCTCCTATCGTCGAAGCCTCAACCACCTCCGCCGGAAGGCGTCTCGCAGCCGCTGGTTGAATCGCAGGCCGTCCCCGCCGGGGCGGGTGGAGAAGTCCGCCCGGGCGTAATCTTCCGGCGAGGGCCGCCGCGCCGGCCAGACGCGCAGGACGAAATCGAATATGGCGGCCTTGATCCTACGGCTCGGTCGCATCAGGCCGTCCTCTGAATTGGCTCGCCGACGCTGCCGAGGACCTCCTGGCGGCTTCTGGCCCGGCGGGCGGGGTCGGCGTGCAACTGCTCCGATTCAATGATCCGGGCGTCCCGCCGGATCACTTGGAGCCTGCCGGTGCCGCCGTCGGCTCTCTCGCCCGCGGTGACGTCGTGGTCAAGCATCCAGCGCGACACGTCCTCGTCGTGCTCGGCCGGATACGCCAAGCCAACCACATACGGCGCGCGCGAACCATCGGCAAGCTTTCCCAGCAGCAGTTGAGCCCGGCACGGCAAGGGGCTTTCCTCAGCCAGGCGCCGGATCTGGCCGAACTCTCGGCGGGCGCCCGGCAAGTCCCGGCAGTAGAAGAACAGGCCCGTTTCCAACTGAAACCGCTGGAACGGCACGCCTTTCAGCTCCATGGCCCCATCCGGGCGGGCGTCGTAGATGCGGTAGACCTTTACGTCGCGATAGGCCTCGGACTCCAGCAGCATGGCCACTTCATCGGCCGTGTAGCCGACGCTGACAGTCTGGCCGAAATCCACGACGTACAGTCCCACGTAACGATCAGGATGTGCCAAAACCGGCAGTCGCATCTCGCCTTCGAAACGTACTTGCCTGACGACGCCCCGCCCGAGGCGGGCGAACACCGCCTCACGACAGCTTTATTCTACCAAACCTGCGCTTGCCGACGCGGAGCACCTGCCCCTCGCGCGGGCGAACTGCGGCGTCGATCTGGTTGATCCTTTCCTCGTCGATGCTCACGGCGTTCTGGCTCACCAGCCGGCGGGCGGCGCTGCGGCTCTCGGCGAAGCCGGCCATCAGGATCAGCTCGACAATGCCGATCTGCCCGTCGGAGATGACCACTTCCGGCATCTCGGTCGGAACTTGCCCGGCGGAAAAGACGCGGTCGAACTCCGCGGCGGCGGCCTCGGCGGCGGCCTGGCCCTGATACTGCGTAACGATCGTCCTGCCCAAGGTCGCCTTGGCCCGCCGCGGATGCGTCCTGTCCGGGTCCACCAGCTCCTTGATCTTCTCGCTCGGCAGGTCCGTCAAGAGCGTGAAGTAATTCTCCATCAACTTGTCGGGAATGGACATGATCTTGCCGAACATGTCGTTGGGCTCGTCGGTGATCGCGACGTAATTGCCCGTGCTCTTGGACATCTTCTCCTTGCCGTCGAGCCCGATCAGCAGCGGCAGCATCAGCACGACCTGGGGCTTCTGTCCGTAGGCCCGCTGGATATCCCGCCCGCAAAGGTTGTTAAACGTCTGGTCGGAGCCTCCCAGCTCGACATCGGCCTTGACGGTCACGCTGTCGTAGGCCTGCATGAGCGGATACAGAAACTCGTGCAGGCCGATCGGCACTTGGTCCTTGTAGCGGAGGGTGAAGGTGTCCCGCTCCATCATCCTGGCGACGGTCATCTGCCCGGCCAGTTGGAGGATGTCGGCGAGGCGGAGCTTTTCCAGCCACTCGCTGTTGTAGCGTATCTCCAACTTTGCGGCCGTCGTGTCGAGGATCTTCCCGGCCTGGTCGAAGTAGGTTTTTGCGTTGGCCTTGATCTGCTCGGGCGTGAGCACCGGGCGGGTTCGGTCCTGTCCGCTCGGGTCGCCAATCCGGGCGGTGTAGTCGCCGATAATCAGGACCGCTTTGTGGCCAAGATCCTGGAATTGGCGCAGCTTCCCCAGGACCACGGAGTGGCCTATGTGTATGTCGGGGGCCGTGGGGTCCATGCCATATTTGACGCGGAGCGGCCTGCCGGTCTTTTTCGACTCGACAAGGCGCTGCTCCAGCTCTTCCGGCGAGTGCACCGCCTCGGCGCCGCGCAGCAATACCTCCATCTGCGCGGAGATATCCACTTGAGCCGTCGATTCCATAGCCAACGGAGTTTAGCCTGCGGCCGATACCTTTTCAAACCCTTTGTCGCAGGCGGGATCGCCTCACCACTGCCTTGTCACAGGCCGGGATCGCCTATAGAATGTCACAGGTGGGGAAGCTTGGGAAGGATGGCCTGATATGCGACACATCCCGCTGCTTGTGATGATGCCGGCGATAGCCGCCGGGCTCTGGGCGAGTACGCCTCCGGCCGAGCCGACCGTCGACGAGGAGACCGCCAAGGCCTTCAACGAGTTCCGCCAGCAGGTGGACAAGCACGTTGAGAGGATGGCAACGCGGATCAGCAGACGCTACAAGCTGCGCGACGAGCAGCAGGAATGGGCCCACCGTCTGATCAGCAAGTCCGCCGAGGCTTTCTTCGAGGATCACGGGCAAAGGGTCTTCGACCTGGCGCAGCGCGGCAAGGCCCTGCGCGAGTTCGTGAAAGAAGACCATCTCGGCTGGGACGAGGTGCCGCCGGACATCAAGCAGGATCTGGCCGAGCGGGCGCTGCCGCTGATCGACGCGGCGGAAAAACGAATGGCGGTTTTTGCGAAATCCTTCGGCGAGTCGCTCGACCCGGAACAGCAACGGCAGTTCGAGCGAGATCAGAAGGCGATGAAGCTTGGCATGAAGGTGGCACGGGTGCGTGTTCGGATGATGGCCGGGAGGGCCCCTCTCGGCCGGGACGACTCCGTGCCGCCGGGCTCTTCCGGGCGGGGCGAGCGGCGAGAGGCCGTGCGGACGCCGCCGGCGGGTCTTGCCCGTTCGAGCATGGATCGATGGGAGAGATACGTCAATTGGTTCGTCGAGCAGTATCGCCTGGACGAGGTACAAAAGCTCCGGGCAATGGACCTGCTGAGCAAGTACAAGGCCAAGGCCGCCCGACTTGCCCGCAAGGCGGAAACGCAGCCGGCCACGCAGCCGAGCCGGACGGATCAGTCGATGCAAGGCTTCCGCCGGCGGCTGGAACGGCTGCGGAAGCGCCGCCGACCCGTGCGCGAACTGTTCCAACAGCTCAAGGCCGAGTTGGAGAAGATTCCCACCGCCGTTCAGCGCAAGCTGGCGGAGGAAAGCCGGGCCGCCGCCGGGGGCCGTGCGTCTGCCCGGTCAAGGCCCTCGCCGCCCGCCAGGGATAGCCGGAAGTAAAAGGCTCTCGCATATATGAAATGTTTCCCTCGTTTCATCCGGATGGTCGCATTGATGGGCGTGCTGGCCTGCGCCGGCTGCGAACAGCCTCCGGCGCACCCGCCGCAGTCCCTAGCCGCACTTAAGGCACAACGGGAATCGGGCTCCCAGGACTTCACCGACCGGACGATCGCGCTGCACAACATCCGGCGCGTACTGGACAAGTCACTTCCCGGCGATCAGCGCGTTGCGTCCATGCAGGTAGTCGAACGACTGGACGCGGCCTACGCGGAGGCGCACCCCGCCCTGGCGCGGGTTCTCGGGGAGGCCGACGCCCCACCGGCGCTGTCTCACGGCGTGCTGGCCCTCTTGATCGCGAGGAACTACCCCGGCCTCGACAAATATGTAGTCGCGGCACTGCCGCATGCCACCGACGCCAAGCTGCGCGCAGCACTTGTGGCTTGGCTGCTCGAGCATCCTTCACCGAACCTGCTGACCGACGTGGTCAAGTTGTGGGCGGCCGAGGGCACGGTCGAGCCGGAGGTTGAGAGCCGCTTTCGTCGAATCGTCGAGCGGATGTCGGCCAGCGACTGGGACACCGCGCTGTTGAACGCGATCAACGCCGAGAATTTCTTTGCACGGGGCTCGGCCATCGAGGTATTGGGCGCGCGGATTCCCGCTGTTCGGCTGCGTCGAGAAATCGCCCTCCTGCCGGCCCGCACACCTGCCGCTCAAGCGATGAAGTACTTCTCGGAGCGATTCGCGTACGTGCCCAAGACCGGCAGGGAGCTGCTATGCTGCGTGGTCTTGCACGGCAGAGACCGGCAACGGCTGGATCTGGCGGCCAAGCTGGCCTACGAGTGGCAATTGCGATACGAGTACAGCTTTAACGTTCGCGACTTTCATCTGCTGAGCCGGTTGGCCGGCGATCCGCTCAGAAAGCCGCTGGAGCGTCGCGAACTGATCCGAGAAATCTCGCGCGGCATCGCCGTCCGCGCCGGATCAGCCGGCCCCGGACGCGGGAGCAGACCGGTCTTCCGCGGCCGGCGACTGGTCAGCTTCAGCGCTCAGGCCGAGAGCCTGTCAACGGCGGACCTATGGAACCTGCTGTTGATCAGTGAAATGCTCAACCGCCCACGGGTGCGGCTGGCTCTGAAAATCATGGCGGAGAGGGACAGCGAGGACCGCCAGAGCCAATGGGGCGGGCTGATTCGTTATGACCAGGGCCAGGCCGATGCAAAGCTGTACCCGCCCACCGAAAAGCGCGGGGACGATCAATACGTTCCCCCCGAACAATGGCTCGAGGACGCCATCGATTCCATGGCGTTCTTCATTGGACACTTCCGTCGACCTGCCGACGACGTCTCGCAGGCCGACCCGAGCCAAAGGGAGCTGGCCCTGGCCAAGCAGTACAACCTTTACGGGCTGATCCTGACCAGCGTCAGCCCGGCAACCGTGCGGGCGATGTATCTCAACCCTGAGGGAACGATCGTAGACTTGGGCATCTTCCGCACGGACCAGTGAGCCGAACGTTTCGGCCCCCTGCCGGGCCTATTCGGGCAGATGTCGCAGGATTTCCTCGATGGTCTCCAGCTCGGACCGCAATTCCGCCAACTGCCGCTGCAAGTCCCTCTTCTGCTCGTCAGAAGTCTTTGTTGCCGAAGACGCATCAACCAGCAGTCCGCTCAGTTCGGTGATCTTTGCGATCAGCTCGTCGCGCTTCAGCTCCAGGTTCCCGCGCTGACCAGCAAGGTTCGAGGGGTCCCTGACGACCTGCTCCAGCACGTGTTCGGCCACGAAGATGGGCGTCTTGAAAGCCGCGCCCAGGGCGATGGCGTCGGAGGGTCGGGAGTCCACCTCGATCAACTCCTGGCCGCGGCGAATCACCAGATTGGCGATGAAGGTGCTGTCGCGCAGATCGTTGATGACGATGCCTTCCAGTTGCCCGCCCATGGCTTCGATGACTCCGGCCAGCAGCTCGTGTGTAAACGGGCGGACCGTCGGCGTGCCCCCCAGCCGGCGGTGAATGGCCCAGGCCTCGTGCATGCCGATGATGATGGGGAAGGTCCTCTCGCCGCCGGTCTCCTTCAAAACGATCACCTGATGCGGCGAGGTTTCAGTGATCACGACCCGAAATAGCTCAAATGGCACGTTCGCCACTTCACCTCTCCCAATAGCCGAAGTCTTGTATGTCTAATTGTATTCCCCCGTGGGCGGTTCCACAAGCCGACGCTGCAACGGTAACCGTCCCAAGGATTGTGGGGGTTTTTGACCTCTTGGGACGGTTACGTCTAGGCATCGCTGGCGGGCGGTCGACTGGCCCGGCGGGCACCGGCGGGGTAGAATGACGGTGGCAAGGCTCCGCCGCACTGGAGAGGCCCCGTGTCCAAAGCGTGCAGATTGCTTCTGGTCGTGCTGCTGTCGCCGGCCGTGGCGGCCGGGCAGACCACCGCGCCCGCGCCGCAACCGGACGAGTCCCGCCCCTCCCTGGCCGAGCTGGCCGAGAAGATCGCCGCCCTGAGCCAGCAGACCCCCAGCGCCAACATCAAGGCGCCACCACCGACGCCGGCACAGCAGTCCAAGGCGGCACTGGGCTGCCGGCTGTACAGGCAGGCATACCTGCGACTGGGCGAGCTGGACGAGCAGGCCAAGGAGAACCTGTCCCTGCTGGGCCTCCGCGCCGGCTTCGCCGCCGGCGACCCGGAGGTGATGCTCTCGGCGGCCAAGCTCCGGTGGCGGACGGAGGCCGCCGGCCAGCGGAGCGACTACGCCGGCTACGCCATGGCCTGGGCGGGCATTTTCGCGGGCGACGCGGCCGCCGCAAAGCAGGGGCTGCATCACCTCCGCGACAACAGCCCGCAGAAATCGCTGGCCAAGTGGGCCAAGGGCATGCTGCCGATCGCCGGCCAGTGCGACAAGCCGGCCGGATTCAGCCTCCGCCTGCTGGACGGCGGGCAGGTCAAGCTGGGGGCTGGCGGCAAGGTGACGGTAGTGCACTTCTGGGCCTCCGGGAGCAGCGCCTCGGCCGGGGTGATGTCCACGCTCGAGAAGTTCTACCAGCAGCGGCGGAAGGACAGGAATTTCCAGCTCGTGGGCGTCTCCATCGACCGGGACGTGGACGCGGCCAGGCGGACGATCCGGCAGTGGGGCCTCTCCTGGCCGCAGGCGGTGAACCGCGGCCTCCGCCAGAAGTTTTTCGGGCGGGGGGTGCCCCACGTCGTGGCCATCTCCCCGACCGGGCACATCCTCTGGCAGGGGCACCCGGCCCTGAAAGACACGCTGATCTTCGTGACGGACTTTGCCCGCAGGCAGGCCGGGCGGATGCCCCGACCGGAGGCGACCACCACGTCTCCGCGGACGATCGCCAGGCCCAAGCCTCCCAAGACGCCGCAGAAACCATCCCCGCCCACGGCCACGCCGACCGAAGAGGCCGAGGCGGATCGGCTGTACAAGATGGCCAAGACCTACATGAAGCTGCGCATGCGAGCGAAGGCCGGCGAGCTTCTGCGCGAGATCGTCCGGAAGTACCCGAACACGCGCGCGGCCAAAGACGCCAGGGAAGAGCTGAGATATTAGCGCTGAGCGGCAGCCGGGCCGGGCAAAGCGCTTTTGTGGCCGCGGGCGTTGACGCCGAAGAGCGAATTGCTTACAGTTTGCCCAAGGAGGCACCGGAAACGCGCAGAGGTGGCCAAGAGCGGCCCCTCGCGGGCGGTGTCTCCCCTGCCGCAGATGGTTTTCGTGGACGCCTGCTCGCCGGGGCGCGCCTCGTGGCGCGTTGGTCGCGGTCGGGCCCGGCTGGAATCGGAACAGAAATGTCAGAGGAAACCAAAGATAAGCCACAGGAGGCGGAGGCCCAAAGCCCCGTCGAGGGCGCCGATGCCGAGGTCCAAGGCCCCGTCGAGGCCGCTGATGCCGAGGCCCAAAGCCCTGTCGAGGCCGCCGATGCCGAGGCCCCCGACCAGCAGGCCGAAAGCAAGCTCCCCGAGAACAAGGTCACCATCGAGGACGCCGGCACGCTCAAGAAGAAGATCACCATCGAGATTCCGCGGGAGCGGATCGACGCCAAGTACGAGGAGATGTTCGGGGAGCTGGGGCGAACCGCCCAGGTGCCGGGCTTCCGCGTGGGGCGGGCCCCGCGGCGGCTGATCGAAAAGCGCTTCGGCAAGGAGGTCAGCGAGGACGTCCGCAACGCCGTGGTGGGCGACGCGCTGGGTCCGAGCCTGGAAGATAAGCAGCTCAAGGTCATCGGCGAGCCGGACATCAAGCTGGACGAGATCGAGCTGCCGGAGGAAGGCGAGATGACCTTCACCTTCGAGGTGGAGGTCGCCCCGGAGTTGGAGCTGCCCGAGTACAAGGGGCTGGAGATTCGCCGACCGGCGGTGGAGGTCACCGAGCAGCGGCTGGAAGAGGCGATGACGTCTTGGCTGCGCGGGTACGGCCGCCTGCGGCCGGTGGACTCGCCCATCCAGGCCGACGACCTGATCGTGGCCAACATCGAAATCAAGGGAGAGGGCATCGAGCAGGCGCTGCCGAACACCGAGCTTCGCGTCGCCCCCGCCGAGGTGGAGGGCATTCCCCTGGAAGACGTGCCCAAGGCCCTGCTGGGCAAGAAGGTCGGCGACACATGCCGGATGAAGACCCGCGTCCCCTCGGCCCACCCCAACGAGTCCTGGCGGGACAAGGAGGTGACCATCACGTTCGCCCCGCAGGAGGTCAAGCGGCTGGAGCTGCCAGAGCTGGACGAGGACCTCGCCCGCCAGGCGGGCTTCGCCTCGCCGGAGGAGCTGCGCCAGGCCGTCCGTCAGAACCTTCAGGCCAAGCTCGTCTCCGAGCAGAAAAGGTCCATGCGCGACCAAGTCTGCCAGCATCTGCTGGCGAACACGAAGCTGGAGGTTCCGGCCGGAGTGGCGTCGCGGCAGGCCGCCCGGCTGCTGGCCAGGCGGTACGTGGACCTGCTGATGCGGGGCGTTCCCCGCGACCAGATCGAGCAGAACGCCCAGAGGCTGGAGGCCGCCGCCGCCGAGCAGGCCCAGCAGGACCTGAAGCTGACCTTCATCCTGGCCAAGCTGGCGGAGACCGAAGAGGTCACGGTCGAGGACGGCGAGGTCAACGCCCGGATCGCCCAGATCGCCCGCGAGCAGAAGCGCCGCCCCGAGCGGCTGCGGCAGGAACTGTCCAACGAAGGCACGCTGGACCATCTGGTAACGGCCATCCGGGAAGAAAAGACCATTGAGAAGGTGCTGGAATCGGCCAAGATCACCAAGGAGCCGGCCGAGGGCGCGGCCCCCGCGGCCGAGGCCCGGAAGCCGCGCCGGTCCCGCGCTGCCGGCAAGCAGAAGAAACCAACCTCGAGCAAGAAGTAGCTTCAGGCGGAGAAGGCAATGAGCCAGGCAAGGCGATTCAGGCCGGCCAGTCGCAGCGGGCCGACCGGAACGGGCAGCCGCGACATGGCCTACACCGAGTACGTGCAGCGGCGCGAGATGACGCTGGAAGAGCGTCTGGCCGAGGAGCGGATCGTTTTCCTCTGGGGGGAGATCACCCCGGCCTCGGCCGGAGGGCTCATCATGCGCCTGCTGGAGCTGGAGACGAAGTCGCGCGACCGCGACATCAATGTGTACATCAACTCCCCCGGCGGGTCGGTGGACGACACACTGGCCGTGTACGACACGATGCAATACCTGGAGTGCGACGTGGCCACCTACTGCGTCGGGCAGGCCGCCAGCGGGGCGGCGGTCATCCTGGCCGCCGGCACCAAGGGAAAGCGCTACGCCCTGCCGCACTCGAAGATCATGATCCACCAGCCCTGGGGCGGCGTGACCGGGCAGGCTTCCGACATCCAGATTCAGGCCGAGGAAATCCTCCGGGCCAAGCGCCAGCTCAACGAGATCCTGGCCCGGCACGTCTCGCGGACGGTCGAGCAGATCGAGATGGAGACCGAGCGGGACCGGTACATGACGCCGACCGAGGCGAAGGAATACGGCATCGTGGACGAGATCCTCACCGCCCGCGCCGAGGCGGCAAAGAAGAAATAGCCCCGAGCCCCCGGCGTCGGCGGGCGCGGGCGGCTTCGCCGCGGCGGCTGGCAAACTACTTGTTGGCAACGGTTTAAGGAAGCTTCGGGCAATGGCAGACAACCAGCACCTTGTACCCATTGTGATCGAGAAGACCGGGCGGGGCGAGCGCAGTTACGACATATACTCCCGGCTGCTCCGCGACCGGATCGTCTTCGTCGGCGGGCAGGTCAGCGACGAGATGGCCAACCTGGTCATCGCCCAACTGCTGTTCCTATCCAACGACGACCCCAAGGCCGACATCAGCGTGTACGTCAACTCCCCCGGGGGCGGCATCTCGGCCGGGCTGGCCATCTACGACACCATGCAGTTCATCCGCTGCGACGTCCGCACCTACTGCGTGGGCATGGCCGCGTCCATGGGAGCGGTGCTGATGGCCGCCGGAACCCACGGAAAACGCTTCGTCCTGCCCAACAGCCGCGTGCTGATCCACCAGCCGCTGATCCGCGGGGTGCTGACCGGACCGGCGACCGAGCTGGACATCGAAGCCCGCGAGATCATCCGCCTGCGAAAAACGCTCTATCAGGTCTTTTCCCGGCACACCGGGCAGTCCGTCGAGCAGATCGAGCGCGACTGCGACCGGAACAAGTGGCTCAACGCCGAGGAGGCCGTCGAGTACGGCTGCGCGGACAGCATCCTCCTGCACATGCCGGAAGCGGGGAGCGCCTCGGCCGGAGGCGAAGATAAATGACCGCGACCGCGACTCTGAAAAAACCAGCGAAGGTGGGCGCGGCTCTGTGCTGCCTCCTGCTGGCGGCGCTGTGTGGCGCCGGCTGCGACCTCCAGGTCGAGCTGGCAAAAGCCAACGATCAGCTCCGGGCCAGCCGCGAGGAAAACGAAAAGCTCAAGGCCGACCAGCTCGCCGTGCAGCAGGTTGTCGCCGACCAGCAGAAGCTGATCCAGACGCTCCGCGGCTTGGGCGAGAAGCGGCTGGAGCTGCTGTTTCACGTGACCGCCATCAAGCTGGGGCGGTACACGGGCGGGCTAGACGTGGACGGCGAGGGCGGCGACGACGGCGTCCGCGTGTACCTCCGGCCGGTGGATCGCGACGGGCACGCCCTGAAGGCCGCCGGGGACGTCCGCATCCGGCTGTTCGACCTGGCCGCCAAGCCGGCCGAGAGTCTGCTGGGCGAGTATGAATTCCCCGTCGAGGCCGCCGCCAAGCAGTGGCAGGCCGGTTTCATCACCTACCACTACCGCTTCGACTGCCGCTGGAAGTCGCGCCGGCCGAAGAACCCCGAGGTCACCGTCCGCGCCAGCTTCACCGACTACCTCACCGGCAAGACCTTCACCGCCCAGAAAGTCTGCACGGTAAAGCCGCCGCCCGCCCAGCCGGCAAAGTGAACGCCCGCCGGGAGCGGCGCCGGCCGAGGGCCTTTTACCCGGGCGCCTCCACGTCGAACAGGCTGGCGGCGCCGTCAGCGGCGGGCTGCCGCCGTTTGACCTTGCGATAGGGCCGCAGGGCCTCGGGGTTTTCCGCGATCTCGGTTGTCCGACCAAGGCCGCCTTTGGCGTCGGCAAGGCGCTGTTGCGACAGCTTGACGTACTCTGCCGAAAGATCGATGCCAAGGTACTCCCGGCCGAGCCCGGCCGCGACCACGCAGGTGGTGCCCGAGCCGCTGAAGGGGTCCAGCACCAGGTCGTCGGGGTCCGAGGATGCCTTCACAATCCGTTCGAGGACGCGCTCCGGCATCTGGCAGGGGTGCCAGCCGACGCGCTCGTTGAACGTGCCGCACAGCCGCGAGAAGCTCCACACGTCGTCGGGGAGCTTGCCTTTGGGGTTGGCCCGCCGGTCGGCGTAGGTCGTCTGCCGGGCCGAGGGGATCCGCACGGGCATGTCGTTGAAGGTGAATTCCTTCGGGTCCTTCACGAAGTAGAACAGATGCGTGTGGCTGCGGGCGAACTTTCTCTTGGTGTTCTGCCCGAAGGTGTAGTGCCAGACCACCCAGTTCCGCAGGTGCAGGCCCAGCCCGTTGCCGATGATGCGAACCTCGGCCGCGTAGTCGTCGCCGATGGCAATCCAGAAACTCCCCGTCGGCTTGAGGGCCTTTTCGGCGCAGACCTCCATCCAGCGTTTCGTCCAGGCATAGTATTCGCCGTAGGCCTTGCGGTCCTCGTAGACGTCGTACTTGTAGCCGATGTTGAAGGGCGGGTCGGCGAAGATCAGGTCCGCGAAGGGCTTCCGCACTTTTGCAAGGATCTCGACGCAGTCGCCCTGAATGATGCGGTTTGGCCGAATCTCGCCCATGCCGCGTTTATAGCAGGACGGGCGTGGTGGCGCAAGTATTATTCGTATTTCGGGACCACCAGCCCGCGGGGGCCGGTCGTCGGGGCCGTCGACGGCGGAATCGACGGCAGTGCGGGCGGTGCCGGCGGCGGCAATACGGCCGGTGCGGTCGCCGAGGGAGCCGTCGCGGGCATGATGGTCTGCGGGGCCGATAGCGTGACCCCGCCCGCGATCGCCTCCAGCACCGAGGTGACCTGATCCAGCTTGTCGGTCTGCCCGATTGCCTCAAGCGAATAGCTGATCCCGCCGACGCAGACCGTCCGGTGCGCCACGACCACCGGCTCCGGCGCCGCCGCCGGCTGCGTGGTCACCGGCGGGAGGATCTGCTGGACGACGAATTCGTATCCGTCACGGTCGGCCATCCGGGCCGGGCCTTCGCGCACGGTCTCAAACTCCATCTTCCTCCCTCCCATCGTCTCCCGCAGCGCCCGCAGCGCGGTCTTGGCGCACACCTCGGCCGTGCCGGGCTCGGGCAAGACCACCAGCTTGACCTGCGGCATGGGAACCCCGCCGCGAAGATAGTCGGTCTGGTCCATCACCACCTGGTCCCGATCGCGGCTGAGCCGGCCCTTCCACCACTGCGGCAGGCGAATCGTGTAGCCCCAGCGCTTGCTCACGATCGTCCCGCCGAGCGTATCGATCTTCTGCGACAGCGGCCGGACCGGATCGGACAGCTCCAGGCTCTCGCCCACCGCCGCCAGCACCGGCAGCAGCTCCTTGCCCCGGCTCTTCTCGCCCTCCACCGACAGGACGTATCCCATCTGCATCGGGACCGACGGCACCGGCCGCAGCAAGAACACCGTCACCGCCGTGGCCTGAATGCCGCGAGACTCGAAGCTGCTGATGCGCACCTCCCCGTCCAGTCCGGCCATCCGCAGCCGTCGGATCTTGAGCACCTTCAGGTTGCGCAGCACCAGGTTGGGTGTGGGCTTGGCCATGTCCACGAAATTGGCGAACGTGGCCCGCGGCGAGACGGGAACGGCCGAGATGGACACCGACAGGACGGCTTGGTCATTCTCCAGCTTGGCCGCCCGCAGGACGGTGTAGCGGTCCGAGGTCAACTGGAGGTCGTAGCCTTTCGGCACGGACACCTTCACCCCCGCGAACGCCGCCGTCACGGGCGGGGCGAGCTCTATCTTCGGCGTCTGTGCCTGGGCGGCAACCGCCGCTGCCAGAATGAAGGCCAATACCTTGGTCATCGCATTCTCCCATCCACCTTCGAGTGTCGCCGCAAAGGTTGTACCGCGGATCGGCGCAGAAAGTTCAGCGTCCGGCCATGTGCGGGGCGAATACCACCAGCGCCGCCACGTAGGCGGCGTAGACCAGCAGCAGCTTCCACGCCCTGCCACCTGCGGAACGTCCCGCCGCTGGTGAAGATGTACAGCCGCAACAGCAACGGCACGTTCAGTATATCGGCACCGACGCCGTTGCTCACCGGTAAATCGATTGCCCCGCAAAGCACCCCAAGAAAGGGGTCGGTTGTCCGCTTGGCCACGGTTTGGCCCGCCCGCCTCTCCGATCAGAACCGGATTCCAAGTACAGCCACGGCGACAAGGGTTGATCCTCCGATGATCGCCACCAGGATCGCGTCCCACCCCATGCGCAGGAAGCTCGCACTCGCTCTGCGCCTGATTCCCGCGGCGACGATGCATGTCAGAACCATGGCCGCCCCAAGCGACAGGCCGTGGACCGGCAGGGATGCCGACCACAAGGGTTGCGCCGGCCGGACGAAATCGGCCAAAGGCAGGAGCATCACGTTAAAAATGTTGCTTCCCAATATGTTCCCGACCGCCATGTTCAGAGCGCCAATGCGAACTGCCGCCACGCACACCACGAGCTCAGGCAGCGACGTCACGAATGCCAGACCGATCGTCCCGACGACCGTCTCTCCCAGCTCGAAGGAGACGCCCCAAAGATGCAGACGGCGCTCCACCAGCACGTCGGCCAACAATATCAGTACGATCCCGGCGCCGACCAGAACGGCCGTGTTGAAGGCCAAGCCAAGTGCCAGCCGCCGCCCGCCTCCGGGCTGGCCGGCGCCGCCGGCCTCCGCGGGCGCCGCCGCGACCCCGTCCGTCCTCTCCGTCCTGGCTATTGCCCAGACACAGGCAAGTAGGATCGCGCCGGAAATGGGCCAACCCAACAGCCCGACCCACCGCCCGAGATCAACCAGGGGCAACGAAAAGCCGAGAACCGCAATGCCCATGCACACCAGGCCCATCTTCGCCGACCTGAGCAGCCGTCGGTCAAGCCGACCCGAGATCGCCCGAGGGCCCTCGCATACGTCCATTACAGCGAAGATGCACAGGTTGATCAGGTTGCTGCCGCAAACGTTGCTCATCGCGATCACCGGGCGCGCGACCGCCAACTGGGCCGACAGGGTCACCACCAACTCCGGCAGGGACGTGATCATGGCCAGAACGATGACGCCTATCCACGTCCTGGACAGGCCGTACCGCTCGCCCAGGGCATCGCCGGATCGGGCCAATCTCACCCCTGACCACACCACCAGGGCCGCCGCGACCCCCATCCCAAGGAAGACCCCCGACGTCGGTATCTCTGCCCAATCGCTCACGTTGATAACCTTTTTCCCTGCGGCGGTTCGTTCACCGATGCAGCGGCCTCCAATCCGGAAGGCCACAGCGCGCAAGTCCCGGGAGCGTCGGGACGAAACTTATCCGGGGCGGGCCGAAAACACAAGTCTCCGGCCCGGCCGCCGAAAGCGGGAAAGGCCTTGACGGTCCGGCCGCCGGGGCTATCATGATTTGTGGAGAAGCCGCGGGCGTAGCTCAGTTGGTAGAGCACCACGTTGCCAACGTGGCTGTCGTCGGTTCGAGTCCGATCGCCCGCTTTCCTTCACGCCCATTGCCGGCAGACGGCAACGGGCGTTTTCCTTTGTCACTGCAGGGACTTCCGAGGGGGCCTGTCCGCCTCAGGCCGCCCGCCGAAGATGGCCCGAAAAACGCCTGATGTCGTACACTGAGGCTGCAATTGGAAGGCAGCGATCCCCGACAGGCATGTTCGAGCTGAAGCAATATAGCGATCAGCACCGAATGGAGCTGCGGCGGCTGCTGGAGGGGCCCCAGTGGCAGCAGGCGGTTTCCTCCGGCCTTGTGGCGGAGGCGGGCGCGGACAAGCTCTCCCCGGGAACCACGCGAAGCTTCATCGACACCGTGGTCGATCAGCTCCTCGCGTTCAACTGCCCGGCCGTTGCCGCCCTGATCGACGGCGGCTGCCGGGACGCCCCGCGCCTGTTCGATCAGCTCTCGCGGTGGCCGGTGAACCTGAACGGCAAGCCGCCGCTGATATCATTTCTGGGCCTGAACGTGACGGCCGAATGCAACCTCCGCCCGCGATGCGTGTACTGCAACCAGCCCCGGCCGGAAGCCGCCGCAGGCATGGACGGCTGGCGCGAGATCATCCACGAGGCCACGGCCGACGGCGACGGCAAAGGCCCGTACGTCTACGTCACCGGCGGCGAGCCGCTGCTGCTGGGAGCGGCGCTCTGGGGCGATGACGGCCTCATCCGCCTTGCCACGCGGCGCGGCGCCACCGTCAACGTGAACACCAACGCCTCGCTGATCACCCCGGAAGTTGCGCTGCGGCTGGTCAAGGCCGGCCTGGGAAAGCTGCACGTCTCTCTGGACACCGCCGACGAAAGCCTCCACGAGGACCTGCGCGGCGGCGAGCCGCTCGGCCGCGTCCTCCGCGGCATCTACAACGTGCAGTTGGCCCGCGACCTGCTCGGCGTGACCTACCCCGTAGTGCACACCAACTGCGTGCTCACGCGAAAGAACCTGCGCGGCTTCCCCCGGCTGATCGCGTTTCTGCTGGAAAAACGCAAGCAGGCCGCGGCAAAGGACGACCCCTTCAAAGAGGACCTGCTTCCCCACGTCATCCCCGTCGGCGGCGACGGCAACGCCCGGCTGCGGCCGGACGCCGACGAGTTCCGCGAGTTCTACGAGTCGATCTGGCAGGAGGTCTGCCGCATGTGGCAGGCCCACCAGGACGGCCTGGGCATCTCGGCCGAAGAACGGCGAGAACTGTTCGGGTACTTCTCCAACCCGTTCCTGCGCGTGCAGCATCGGGGCGGGCTGGAGGCGTACGTGAAGGTCTCGGCCGAGGGGCGCTACGGCCGGCTGGCGCTGTCGCAGCACTGCTACGTCGCCCCAACGCAGGCGGCCTTCACGCCCGACGGCAACCAGTACCGATGCGGCTCGCACGCCATCCGCCGAATCCTCCCCCTGGGCAACATCGCCCGGCAAGGCGTCTTCCAGAGCATTCGGGAGGGCATCGGCGGCCTGGCCGACCTGCCCCGGCCGGAGGACTGCTACGGCTGCGCAATGGCGACGCTGTACATCAACCAGTCCGTCGAGACCCGCTTGAAAGAGGCTCTCGCCGGGATGCTCAACGGCGAGAGCAAGTCCTGAGGAA
>CAYNYF010000053.1:0-29474 GCA_964401385.1 uncultured Planctomycetaceae bacterium
GCCCGGGGGGAAACCCCCTCCCCCGGCCCCTTTGAGCAACAGCCCCGCGCGCAAATGTGATCGGTAGAATGGGGCGACGCGATTTTCTGGCAGATTTTTATCGGCTTACGCGGCCTGAACTTGCGCCGCTGGGCCGGTTTTTGGGAAAGCGTTTGCGCGCGCATACGTGAACGCGCGGGGAGAGTGTGGAGGAGCGTAAGCTCCGCCCGCGCGTTGCCCGGCGGCCCCCATTGAGAGAGAACGTCATGACCAGCGAGAAGCAAGCGGCAGGGCGGGCATCACCGCCCGCCATTTCCCTTGAAGCCTTCCCGGTGAGTTACTTGGCGGCGCTGCCGGCCGCCATCGGCGCCGATTTCAGCGGAATGAAAGACCATTAGCGGGAGAGCCGCCGCCGCAAGACATCGATTTTACCAAACAAAGCCATTTGGGATCGGGGGAGGGGGCCACAGGGAATCACCGCGCGGCATTTCCCGGCAAAACCAGCCGCGAAGCCTGTCACTCTCAGCGGGCGGCGATGCGGACCCGGGTCAGCGAGTACGGCCGCAAGGTCAGCGCCAGCTTTCCGCCTTCGATCGCGGCCTTTGACGGCCGGGGGATGATCCGCTCGGGATTCTCGAACGTGTTCTGATCGTCGAGGGTCTCGCCGGCCAGCGTCAGCGTCTCGGCCTCCGCGCCGGCCGGGAAGCCGCCCAGGTCGATGCTCAGCTCGATCGGCCCGGCGGAGGCGGAGCGGTGGACGAGCATGAGCAGCAGCGACCGCTCGTCGCTGGCGAGGACGGCCATCGCGTCCAGGTCGGGGGCGGCCTCAACGACGGGCAGATGGCCGAACTCGCGGCCGGTGGAGAACGTCCCGCAGGCCAGCCGCACGCCCACGGGCGTCCCCCCGGCCATCTCGACGCCCATCACGTGGGCGTAATGGACGGGGGTGGCCCAGACCTTCTCGCGCGCCTTCCGCAGCCCGCCGCCGTGGTTGAGAGTGGCCGAGTGGGTGATCATCTCCACCAGGTCGCCCAGGCGGATGCACTCGTGGACGATCAGCGTCAGGTACAGCGCCTCGGAGATGGTGGCCGGGTTGGGGATGGTAGGGCGTCTCTCGCGGCCGTGGCGGTGGGGCGTGCGGAGGTGGGCGAACAGTTGCAGCTCGGTGATGGCCAGGCGCGGCTCGGCGATGCCGCCGTCGAGCATGCGTTGTCGCATGAGGCGGTAGTCGCGGCCGACGCGGATGGGATAGCCCATGAAGGCGCCGAACAGCTCCTTGGGGTCGTCCATCTCGTCGACGGCGCCGCCTTCGAGGATGTGGTGGGTGTGGCAGGTGGCCGTTCCGTCGGTCTCGGCGATGAGGCGGCGGTTCCACTCGGCGTCGACGCCGAGGTGCAGCCCGCCGCAGGCGAGGATCCTGATGGTGGGGTCAGCCGCCCACATCGCCCGGGTGAAGCGCATGTAGCGGTCGACGTATCCGGCGGGGGTGGTCCAGCCGATCTGGTGCCGCCCGAAAAGCTCGTTGCCGATTTCCCAGTACTTCACGGCGTGGGGAGCGGGGTGGCCGCTGGCGGCCCGCAGGCGGCCCATGGGCGTTTCGGCGCCGCCGTTGCAGTACTCGACCCAGGCGGCCGCCTGGGCCGGCGTGCCGTCGCCGGCGTTGATGCAGATCAGGGGCTGACAGCCCACGTCGCGGCAGTAAACAATGAACTCGTCGGTGCCGAAGAGGTTCGGCTCCAGGCACCCGCCCCAGGCCGGGTTCGGCTTGGTCGGGCGGGCGTCGACCGGGCCGGCGCCGTCGCGCCAGTCGTAGCCGGAGACGAAGTTTCCGCCCGGCCAGCGGAGGATGGGCAGGCGAGCGTCTTTCAGCATGGCGATGACGTCCGGGTCGGCGTGGTGGATGTGATCGTCGGGATACAGCAGGACGCGGTCGAGCACGACGTTGGCGGGCTCGGCGGCGGTGACGCTGAAGAGGAACGCGCCGTCGGCGGCGGCGTCGGCGTCGGCGGCGACGTCCAGCCGGCCGGTGAAGGTCGCCCAGTCGGCCGTCAGGTCGATCGTCGCCCGCGCGACCTTCCGGGCGGCCTTGCCGGCCGAATCGGCCGGCGCCAGGGACAGCTCGATCCGGCAGGGCCGCTGGGCTCGGGCGACGACGCGAAACTCATGGCCGCGGGTTCGCCGCAGCGGCAGGTACGTCCACTGTGCGATTCCCGCGGGCTTTCGGCCCGTCGCGCCGGGAGTTTCAAATCGCTGGGCCTGCTGGCCGTGGGGGCCGGCGTCCGGGCTGAGCAGGACCTCCTCCCTGGCGGCGGCGCGGGACCAACCGGCCGCGGCGCCGTCGGCGTAGGCCTCGGCCTCGGCGGCCCCGTCCGGCCAGCCGAAGCGGTTCGCCCTGCTCCTGAAGAATTCCTCGCCCACCTTCAGCTTGCCGAAGGTGGGGTTGTAGAGGATCTGCGCCTCCATGCCCTGATAGATGTTGGCGCCCAGGTGCTCGCAGAACTTGCCGTAGAGAAGCGGGCTGACCGCATGCGGAGAGCGGACGGCCGGGTCTACCGAAAGCCTGGCCCGGGCGCTCTCGGCGAGGGGCTCGAATTCGAACAGATCGTTTTCAGACATTGACGGCCCTCGATGAGTATGGCGGCGGCTTGCGTTGGGAATGTCCCGGCCTAGTCAGCCTTGGCGATGCTGATCCTGTTCTTTCCTTTGGTCACCGTGATCTGCTTGAGCGTCAGGAGGCCCCACTGGTCGGCGCCGAGGTCGCCGGAGTCCATCACCTTGTTGGTCTTCAGGTTTGTGTTGGTCCACTTGAACTTCTCGCCCGGAGCCGGCCGGAACTTCTTCAGGTGGCGCGGGGTGAGGTCCACGGCGCAGGCGTCCTCGAAGCAGTCGGCGGTGAGATAGACGGTCATCGCCCACTGGTCCTTCTCGTCGGCGATGGTCTCGACCTCCCAGAATAGAAATCCGTTGATCTGCCCCCACGGATCGCCGTCGGCGGGGTCGCCGTTGCCGGGGCGGGCGTCCAGCGAGCAGTTGCTGAAGGCCGGCACGCTCTTGGTCCAGCTCATGTTCCGCAGGCCGGTGACGACTTCCCGGCTGATCACGCCGCCGCCCCAGTGGGCCACGTGGGGCTGGCGGGTATCGCGGAGCGCGGCCAGGCCCTTGGCGTCGTCCTGCCAGCCGTACTCGACGGCGTGGCCGCCTTCCTTGCCGCCCACGTCGTGCACCCAGAAGCCGATGTCCTTGCCGGGGTTCTGCCGGAGGTACCAGGCGATGTTGTAGGCGTCCCAGGCGCGGTGGCCGTCGACGGTCATGGCCAGCTCGGCCGGGCCCAGCCTGCCGGCGAGCGACCCATAGGCGGGGTTCCATTTCTGGTCGTAATCGACCTCGTACGGGCCGAACCACAGGATCGGAAAAAGCTCCGGATGCCGGACGCCGTAATGCGAGCCGATGCTGGAGGTGATCCGCGAGCGGTCGATCTTCCACTTGCCCAGGGCCCACTTGACGATGCCGGTGACGTAGCGGTCGGAGAAATAGTCCACCTTCGCCTGGCGAAAGCTCATCAGCGTGCCGCGGCCGGCGTTGTAGCAGAGGTCGCCGCCGTAGGCGACGTCCTGCTCGACGTGCAGGTACGCCGACTGGATGTTGTCCACCTTCCAGCCGGGGCCCATGCCGGCGCGGGTGCTCAGGACCATCGGGCCGGGCTCCTTGAACTTCTCGGGGATGGCCATCACCACCCGGCGCGGGCGGTTGTCGGGGACGTTCGAGAACGGCGGGGCCAGCCAGAAGGCATACCAGAACTCGGTGGCGTCGGCGTTGCCGTAGCGGGTCCTGTTGACGGTGACGAACTGAAGCACGGGCCGCGGGTCGGCGGCGGCTTCCGTCACCGGCCGGGGGGTGCTGTTGGCGTCGCTGACCTTGGCGGCGTTCTCCGTGCCGTCCTGCACGGCCGTGACGGCGAAGTAGGCCTTTCCGTCCGCGGCGGGCGTGTGGACGTAGTAGGCCTGCCCCGGGCGAACCGGCCGGCCGGCGCCCAGGCAGAACGTCGGCAGGATGGAGTCGGCGCGCTCGCGCGGGGCGTAGTACTCCCCGTGGGAGTCGATGTTGATGAAGCCGTCCTGGTAGGCGCACAGGGCGTTCACCTGGCCGATCAGCTCGGCGTCCTGGAGATTGCGGGACGTGATCTTCCGGCGGTGACGATACACGCGATACTGCACCGCCGGCACCTCGCGCAGCCGCTTGAACGGCGGCATAGCCCGGGCCCACTGCCCGATCGGCTTGTCGCGGACGGCCAGGCCCTGGAGGTCGCGCAGGGTCTTGAGCCGGATCGCCGCCGCCCGCGGGTGGCCCTGGACGCCTTTGCCCGGCTGCGTGGTCGTCTGGGTCTTTCGCCCGGACATGTTGTCGATCCAGAGGATCTCGTCCGCCGGCGGGCGGTAGGCCGGCAGCTCGTCCCAGAGAAGGAACGTCTGCCCGTCGTGGTGGACGACCTGGAGCCCCTCCACCTGCGGGGGGAGGTCCTCGGCCTCGCCCTTGTAGCGGACCTGAAGCTGGGCCCCGGCCAGCGACCCGCCGAAGGCCACGGCCGCCATGCCCAGGTTCTCGTCGGGCTTCTTCACCCAGCGCGCGACGGCGGCCGTGGCGTCGAACGAGCGGTGCCGCGGCGCTTCGATCGCAAGCGGCTTGCCGCCGTAGACGCACTTGCCGTCCGCCTCGAGACGGTCGACCGCGAAGATCTGGATCGGCTCGCGCGGCTGCCCGCCGGGCAGATACAGCGAGGCGTGGTAGACCTTCGCCCTCTTCGGGATGGCCGAAAGGTCAAAGACCAGGCGGGGGATCTTGCCGCTGGCGATCAGCTTGAGCGTTCCCGGATGCGTGAACGTTCCCTTCCCGCCCCAGCTTTCGCTGAGCAGGTCGGCCGAGGCGGCCGCGGCCGTGAACACCAACGTCAGCATCAACGCGGTCTTTCTCATGTTTCCTTCCTCGCGGTCTCTTACGGTTTGACAATCAGCCGCACGCCTTCGGCCGGGATGTGCACGCCGTAGAAGGTCAACAGGCTTTTCTTTCCGGGCTTGATCTTGCCCTGATCGACGACCTCGCCGGCCGGGTTGCGCAGCTCGAAGCTGTACTCCCACTCCGGCCGGAGGCGGAACTGCCGCACGCGGCGGATGGTCACGTCGGCGTGGGGCTTCCTTACCCTTCGGCTGCCGGCCCAGAAGAGGCTGATCTCCAATCGGTTCGGCGTCTCCACCAGGTCTTCGCTCTTCCAGCGAAAGCCGGTTCCGATCTCGCCCCAGTAATACCGGACGCCGTCGGAGACGACCAAGTTGCCGGCCGGCTCCTTCGGCGGCTGGAACAGGCCCGACGCCCCGGGTCCGCGGAACGCGGGCATGGGCCGATCTTTTCGCACGTCCAGGCGGATCATCCTGGACCAGGTTCCGGTCCGGCTGACGGGCAGCAGCGTGCCCCCGCCGTAGACGCCGTAGCGGCACATGAACGGCTGGCCCCTCTCCAGCATGGCCACGTAGAAGTCGCGCATGGGCTTGAGCATTCCGCGCCCGGTGACGGTCACCAGCGGCAGGTCGGTCTCGTCCGGCAGCTCGGTGACGGTCTTGGTCAGGTTCAGCTCGTCCCAGACGTTCTTGCCGGTGTCGGTCTTCAGGCCCCATTTGACCTGGCCCCAGATGGACTCCATCCGGGCGGGCATGGCCCCGGCCCGCTTGACGCGCATCAGGGCGTCGATCTCGCCGGCGTAGTCGGCCATGCCGTAGCCCGACAGCACCAGGCTGAAGGTCTCCGGGTGGCGGACGCCCAGGTGCAGGGCCCCGCCGCCGGCCGCCCCGCCCGCGCAGCCGGTCACGAGGATGCGGCTGCGGTCGATCGGCAGCGTGTCGGCGAGCCAGTCGATGAACGCCAGCAGCCGCCGCTCGGTGTAGTTGTGAATCCTGCCCTGGCGGAACGACTTGAGCGTGCCCAGCGACTCGTGGTAGCCGTACCACCACGTGGAGATGGGGAAATCGTGCGGCGAGAGCACGATGGTGTCGCCCTCGACGCGGTACTGCGTCCGGTAGTAGCTCCGGCCGTCGCGGTGGAGGCTCAGCTCGACGGGCGACTTCGGCAGCGCCCTGCCGGGGGCGCCCTCCTCGGCCGCCGCCTCCTCGCGCAGGAACTTGTCAACGGCGCCGCACAGCTTCTCCGGCCACGCCACCGACCAGTTGTAATACTGGCTGGGCAGGTTGCAGTAGGGCGGGGCCACCCAGCGAACGAAGTGGAAGCGCCGCTCCTTGTAATTGAAGTACGGCTTGGGCGGGAAGACCTTCTGCCGGACCGGCTCGCCGTGGCCTTCGACCTCTTCGACGGGCTGGGCAAGCGAGTTGGCCTCGGATACCTCCGCGGTGTTCTGCACGCCGTCGACGCAGGTGACGACCGCGTAGTAGGCCTGGCTTTTCTTGTCGGAGGGCTGACCGCCCGGCGGCGGCGAGCAGGTGTGGACGTACAGCCCCGTTGTCCTGGGCAGCGGCTTCTCGCCGTTGCGGATGACCAGCCGCTCCATCAGGCAGTCCAGCCCGTACTTGCCGTCCACGTTGGCGCCGACGAAGGGGTTCCACTGGTGATGGGCCAGGAAGTACTGGTTGCCCAGCATGTCGTCGATGGGCTTGTCCACGTTCCGGCCGTTGACGTTCCAGGACGACAGCGGCTTGACCGTGGCTATCAGTTCAGCTTCGTGGAGGTTCCCGGCCGTGATGGGCTTGGCCGAACGGTAGACGCAGTAGCGCACGCGCCGCTCCTGGTCGAGGCCCTCGAGGATGCGCTTGAACCGCCCCCAGCGGATTTCGTCCGTCGCCACCGGGTCGTCGATTTCCTTCCACGTGATGAAGGTCTGGCCGGCGCGGTGGAATGCCTTCACGCCCGTCACCTGCGGCGGCGCCTTGCCGGGCTTGCCCTCGTAAGCGATGTCCAGGCAGGTGTCCTCGGCCTTGAGGAACGGGCAGGCCTTCACGTAGAAGCCCCCGTTGGGCTTGCCGGAGACCCACCGGCGAACGGCCTCGGTGGCGTCCAGGCAGTCGTACCAGGGCCCGCGAATCTCCAGCGGCGCCCCCGCCGGCACCAGCCGCTGGCCCGCCTTGAACTCCGACGACAGCGCGTACACTTCGACGTCCACCATGGCCTCGTCGTAGCGGCCGTCCACCTGCGTGGTGCGGAAGACCCGCAGGTCCGCCCGGTGGATCTTCGCCCCCTTGGGCAGGCCCGACAGGTCGAACCGCAGCACGACCTGCTTGTCGGCCGCGCGCAGGATCTGGAGGTCCTTTTTCACGACGGGCTGCTCGTCGCCGGCCGGCTTGGCCGGCGGGCCTGCCCACCGGCTGGTAGGCGGGTCCTTGAAGAGCAATCGCCCGAACCGGTCGGGCACGTGGCTGTCGCCGCTGTACGTGGGCGACCAGGCCAGCTCCTGCCAGCTCCCGGCGGTGTAGCGGTTCCGGTTGAAGTTGGCGGTCCACTCCGCCGGCGGCTTGCCCTTGCCCGTCAGTTTCTCCAGCGGAATGGCCAGCTCGAGAGTCCATTCCTTCTCGCCCCTGTCGGCGGCCGCCTCGAGGTCCGAGTCCCAGGAGCGGTCCTTGAGTTTCCCGTCGTAGGTGCTGCCGACGGCGTTGACGCCGAAGTGGTAGTACGTCCGGCCGGCGCCCAGGAAGATCTCAATGGAATCGTCGCCCCAGATCTCTCCGTCGTGGCTGCGGCGGGAGGCGCGAAGCTTGTTCATCAGCGGCTCGGCGCAGCGCACGGCGACGTACAGCGTCTTGGCGTCGCGGAGGCACCTGACCTCTGTGGGCTCGGGCGCCCGGCCGGCGCCGTCGAGCGTGCGGCTCAGAAGCAGCGGCGCCGCCTTGGCCCACGCCGGCTCGGTGAGCTTGCCGTCGATGGTCGGCGGGCGCGCGGTTTCGGCGACGTAGCCGGTGGGGGGATTGGCCTTCTCGGAGGCGGTCGCGGCGGCCGGAGCGCCGGCGGGCGGACTGCCCAGCCGAACCGTGGCCATCTCCGCCGTCGAAAGCGATGGCAGAAACGCAATCAGCAACAGGAGATCGCTTTTCATTCGGGGTTCTCCTTTACTCTCTCTCTGGCAGCGGATACTACTTCAACCGCATAAGTTCGTCCAATCACATACCGACAATCCCGGGAGTTTCAAATGCCGACACTCAAAGCCGCCGACGCCGTCATCGCCGTGAATCGCCGCACGGGCTGCCTGCATTCCCTGCGGGTCGGCAAGGCCGCCGTGGAGATGGCCGGGCACGCACCGGCCGGCTTCCTGGAGGTCGCCGACCTCCACGACGGGGAAACGTACCATCCCCTTCGCGACAAGTTCACCATCTCCGGCTGGAAGCAGACCTCCGCCGGCGGGAAGAAGACCCTCTCCTTCGTCCAGAAGTACAAAGGCGCGGCCTTCCGGATCCAGCAGAGCTTCGTGGAAACTGCCGCCGGCATTCGCTGGGAGGCGTCCCTGCGGCTGCTGCCGGGTGAGAAGAAGAGCCGCTCCGTGCGGGTCACGTGGGTGCTGCCGATCCCCTGGGGCTGGAAGTTCTGGTCGCCCCAAGACACGTCCGTGCAGGACAGCGACGGCGTCACGCCGCAGCGCTACGTTTACGGGCACATTTCCTTCCGGCCGTACGGGACGATGATCCCGTTGGTCGCCGCCTGGCCCGGCCCCGGCCGGCGCGGCCGCTCGCCCCGGAAGCGGGGCGCACGGGCGGGGCTGGTGGCCTTCTCCCCGCCGGAAATCCAGAAGCCTTTCATCAGCTTCGATCTGCACACCCAGCACGCGCCCTCGCCGGTTCGCGGGATCGACCACGCCTTCGAGGATCTCTCGCAGCTCCGCATCACCCATCACCTGGTGGGCCTGCGCCCGCCCGGCAAGGGCAGTGCCGCCGGCAAGGAGCTGCGCCTGGCCGTCTGCCTGGCCGGCACAAAGCCGGACTGGCGCTGTAGCCTGGGCCACTACGTCAAAAGCTACCCCGAGCTGTTCGAGCCGATCCCGGCCACGCGCAAGGTCGAGGGCATGTACGGCATCACCAACCCCACCCGCCTGGCACGAGGCCACCTGGCCAGGATGAAGAAGGCCGGCGTGACCTTCGTCGAGGTCCACGGGCACTTCCCCGAATACAGCGTCTACATGAGCCGGGAGGCCCTCAAGGACCCCAAGCTCACCTGGCGCTGCCGCCCGCACCCGGGCAAGAGGCTCTCCCTCGCCGGCAACCGCCAGTGCATCCGAAGGCTCAAGGCCGCCGGCATCGCCCCGTTCATGTACTGGTACAACTGCCACGCCAAGCCCGACACCATTCGAAGGCTCTGGCGCCGCGAGCCCATGCGCGACGAGCGCGGGCGGGTGATGCTGAAGTGGCACGAGGAGCCGGCCCTGCACGGGGCGCCCGAGAGCCCCTACGGCCGCCACCTCATGGAGCAGATGGATTTGATGCTGGAGGCCTATCCCGGCATGGCCGGACTGTTCGTGGACAACTACGCCATCGAGATGATCGACTTCGCCCACGACGACGGCGTGACCATGGTGCACGATCGGCCCGCCTACGACCTCAACCGCAACCACCAGCTTCTCGGCCCGCCGTGCTTTCAGAAGGCCCACGAAGCCGACAAGGTCATCATGGTCAACAAGATCTCGACCATCGAGAGCCTGCGCGGGGCGGACATGGTGCTGGCCGAGACGCGCGGAGTCGCCTCGCTGCGGAAGCACGCCCTGGCCTGCGTGTATCGCCCGCTGTTTCCGCTGGGGATGGAGCTGCCGCCGGGCCCGCATGGCCTGGAGCGCGGGCTCCAGCACCTGCTGCTGTTGGGCTGCATACCCGACGACCGCCTCTACCGCCAGGGCCCCCAGACCATGCGCGCCTATCGCCCGCTGACCGACGCCATGATCGGCAAGCGCTGGGTGCTGGAGTTCGACCCGCTGGAGGTCTCCCGGCGTGTCGCGGGCAAGCCGGTGGAGGTGCCCGAGGGCGTTCGGGCGGAGGTCTTCCGAATTGACCGGCACGCCCCGCACGGCGGGAGCGTCGTGGTGTCCGTGGTGGACCTGAACCGCTCCTGGAAGGAAAAGGAGTTTACCAAAGGCCTGCTGGTGAAGGTCCGACTGCCCGAGGCGGCGCGGCTCAAGAAGGCCACCTGGCTGGCGGTCGAGGGCTCCGGCCGGAGGCGCGGTACCTGCAAGATGCGGCGCAGCGGCAAGGAGATTACAATCCAGCTTCCGCCGCTGGGGGCCGCGGGAATCCTCCGGCTTGGAGCAGTCAACTCTTTCCTGTAGCCTCCCAGGCCGGCTGCGGCGTCGTCTGGCTGCGTCAGGCTGCATCGACAACCCACTGGGTTGCCTGCTTCGCCTTCCTTGCCAGACTCGTCCTCGCTCGACCTGGAACGCCACATTAAATCGTTAACTGCTCTAGCCGCTGAGGTCGGGCTGATCGTTGCACGCGCGAGGCGGCGGGGGGAAGGCGGCTACTGGGCCACGCGGTCGGCCTCTTGGAGGATCTCGTCCAGGCGGGCGAAGGGGTTGGCGATGTCTTGCGCGCGGAGGGTGAACCTGGCCGAGGTGTTCTCGAACGTCTTGGCGTGGCCGTCGACGAAGCCGATGTTGACCAGCTCGCCGCGATGGTTGGTCCGCTGGGGCAGCCCCGGCATGAGGCTGTTGAGGTCCATCAGCAGGGCCTTGGCGGGCAGGCCGGCGTCGTTGTTGCCGAGGTCGCCAATCCTGGCCGAAGTGGCTTGGTCGAGCTGGCGGTAGAGATAGGAGCCGTGGGCGTCTTCGCCGCCGCGGGCGCGGAGCTTCTCCAGCTCCTCTTGCGGGTCGGATGAATCGTCGTCGGGGCAGAAGAAACCATTCTCGTTCTGCCACTGGGACCGGATCAGGGCGCCGCAGCCGTTGTAGGCGGCCAGCTTGCCGATCCAGAGCTGATTGGTGGCGATGCTGTCATAGGGAAGCGGCGGCATGGGCGGGTCCATCGGCGCCGACGGCCCGGCCGGCAGCCGCCCGCGGTTGGCCCCGGCGTACATGTACAGCGCCCGCACCTGCCCGCCCAAGCGGGTTAGACACAGCACCTGGCGGCTGTGCCGTCTGACTTGGCCCAGCGTCGGAAGAAGCATGCTCACCAGCAGCGCGATGATGCTGACGACCACCAGCAGCTCGATGAGGGTGAAGCCGCGCCTGGACTTGACTGCGCAAGCCATCTCGGCCGGAGGAAATGCAAAGCCGGTGCCAGGAGGCCGCCGCCGACTTCGTGCCGGTTCCGCCGGCCGAGGCCGCGCCGGCCGAAGACCGGAGCCAGTCACGTCTTGTCCACGCCGGTCAGAATCTGTCCGCCGCGAACGCGGCAGACTGACTGCGGAGGAGCACTCCCCCCGTGATCGAGCTGAGCCTTCGAATGGGAGCGGGTGGATTCGAACCACCGTAGGCGTACGCCGGCAGATTTACAGTCTGCTCCCTTTGTCCACTCGGGCACACTCCCGGGACCGTTCCGTCCGGAGCGAGCAACCATAGTAAGCTCCACGGCTCTGTCAAGGCCTGCCCGCAAGTCCTGCCCGCAAATCGGCAGGCGGGCGGCTGGCGGGCGCCGGGCAGTTGCCGCCGCGGAGGCCCGGACGGTCTGAGGCGGCGTGCCGCCTCGCGTCAAGCCAGCGGAGGGATTCGAACCCGCAACCCCGGCTTTACAAAAGCCGTGCTCTACCGTTGAGCTACGCTGGCGATGTAGACGGACACCACAGGCGCCGTCGGGCACGCCGGCGTGCAGGCTTTAGACGCCGGTCCGACGATCTCCGGAGATGGGATTATACTACGGCAGCGCCCGCCGATGGTACTCGTAGAATGTCTGGTAATTCTTGCGGAGGTAGCCGCCGGCGGTGGTGCGCACGCCCTGGAGGACGATTCCCACCACGTGGGCGCCGATGCGGGCGAGCTGCTCGGCGGCCTTCTGGACCATGCCGACGTTGTTGCTTCCGGCCCGGACGACGAGGATGGTGCCGTCGACCTGCGTGCTGAGGACACGGGCGTCGGCCACTACCATCACCGGGGAGCCGTCGATGAGCACCTGGTCGTACTCGGCCGACATCTCCGAGACGAGCTGGCGCATGCTGTCCGATCCCAGCAGCTCCGTCGGGTTCGGCGGCAGCGGGCCCGAGGCAATCACGGACAGGTTGGGCACGCCGGTGGGGGAGACCACGTCGCGCCAGGCGGCCTGTCCGACCAGGGCCGACGACAGCCCGGCCTCGGCCGCCTCGGGGAACACTTCCCGAATGGCCGGCTGGCGGAAGTTGGCGTCGAGGACCAGGACGCGCCGACCGGACTGGGCCATGGACACGGCCAGGTTCAGCACCACCGTGGTGCGCCCGTCCTCCGGCGCCGGACTGGTCACCAGCAGGCTGCGGCGCTGGTGGGCCGGGCCGCTGAACAGCAGGTTCGTCCGCAACTGTCGGAATGCCTCCGCCGCCGGCGATTGCGGCGCCAGCAACGTCACCCGGCGGAAGTCCTCGATCTCCTCGTCCAGATCGTCGCTGTGGGGAATCATCCCCAGCAGGGGCAAATCGATGCGTCGGGCGATGTCGCCGGGGTTCTTGACGTAGGG
Organism: uncultured Planctomycetaceae bacterium; assembly: GCA_964401385.1. Lineage (GTDB taxonomy): Bacteria > Planctomycetota > Phycisphaerae > SM23-33 > SM23-33 > CAYNYF01. The sequence continues at coordinate 12,585 of CAYNYF010000053.1, forward strand.
GTCGGAAAGCTCCAGCAGGAAGGCCAGGCCGAAGCCCAGCACCAGCCCGGCGACCGCGCCCAAAGGCAGCATGATCTTCCACTTGGGGGCGTAGGCCTCCCGCGGCTCGGTGGCGTTGGCCGCCATGGTGACCGGGCTGATCTCTCCTGCTTCTCCCGGGCGGAGCCCGCTGACCATCAGCTCCTTTTCCTGAAGTCCCTGTTCGATCCGGCCGAGGCTCTTTCGTATCTCGTCGCTCTCCTGGGTCATGGCCTCGATGCGTCCGAGCGAATCCTCCAGGTCGCGTGCCTCGTCCTTGGCCTCGCGCAGGCGGTCCTTCAACTCCACCAACTGTTCGGTGGCGATGGCGTAGCGCATCTGCCGCTCCGCGCCGAGCCTCTCGGCCTGGGTCTGAATCACCGAGGCCTGCCTAGACTCGGCCTGTCGCGCCATCGACTCGATCATGGTCGTCAGATTCAGCACGGCGCGGTGATTATCGCCGTACTTCCGCTTGGCGTTGTCCAGGGCCGTCTCCAGCTCGGTCTTTCGCACCCTCAGGGCGGTCAGTTCGCGATCGAACTCCAGTGCCTGGAGGACCTCGGGGCTTTTGGCCAAGCCCCCGAGCTCCTCATCCCGATAGGCTTTCAGGGCGGCAGCCGCCTGGGCCTGGAGCATCTCCGCGTCGCCGACCTGCCGGGCGAGCATCTGCAATTTGATGGAAACCAGGCTCTGGCGCTCGCGCATGGCTGCGATGGGGCCCTTCTTCCGCTCGGTGGCGATATCATTGGAAAGGACCCGCCGTCGGTTTGTCAGATGGGTCTGCTCGTTTTTCAATGTGGCAATCTGTCGCTCGCGCTCCCGGCGAGCGTCCTCGCCGGTGAACTTGACGAAACTGGTGGCCAGGGCGTTGACGATATCCGGCAGTTCCTTCTTGTTGGTGCCCGTCATAACCAGGCCGATGTGGTCGGTCTCGGGCCTGACGGAGATGGTAATCGCCTCGTCCAGGGCGATATAGATTTCCTTTTTGTTCTTTGCGTACCAGCTCGTCTTCGTGATGCGCAGATCCTTGACGGCGTCCTCCAGAACCTTCTGGTGTTTGACCAGGGCGGCCAGGCTGCGCTTGTATCGCTCGATGATCTCGGTGGCGTACATGGGCGCCTGCTGGGCCCGAAGGATGGTGGTCTGCGGAGGGGAGACCCGCAGCAGCGCCTCGGCTCTGTACAGCGGGGCGTACATGGACCACAGAAACGTCGCCACCGCGACCACGCTCATGCAGATCACGAACGTCAGAATGATCAACCACTTGCGCTTGCGGATGATCCGGACCATTTCGCGCGGGTTGATTCCCGCGCTGGGTCGGGGTCGAATCTGCCGCTGAACCGGTGCGGCAAATCGCGGCGGCTGGTCACGCGTTGGTATCAGCGTCATGGCCTAATCCTTCCGTCAGAGGCCCCCGCCAAGCCGAGCGATGGCTTCGCGCAGCTCTTGGTATTGGGGGTTCTTCGGATCGTCCTTTACCAGTTCCCAGGCGGCCCGGTACTGGCGCAGGGCTTCCTCTTTCCTGTTCAGCTTCTCGTAGACGTTGCCCAAGTGCAGCAGATTGCCCGGAAGCCGCTCCGCGGAAACGGACCGATTCAACACCTCTGTGGCCTGTACCAGGTCTCCCTTCCGCAGCAGCACCACGCCGTAGGTGTCAAGCACATTGGGATTGTCCGGCAGCAGCTCGACCGCCTTCCTGGCGTAGGGCAGGGCTTCGTCGGGCTTGTTCAAATGGACGGCGATCGCCCACGCCAGGTTGTTCAACGTGGCGGCGTCCTCGGGCTGGAGCTTCAGCGACTGCTCGTATGCCTGGCGGCTCTTTTGGTATTGGCCCAGGTTGCTGTGGGTCAGCCCGAGTCGCTGGTGCGTCTGGGCCTTCTGGGAATCCGTCTGGGCCTGGCCCAGCGCCTTCTCGAACTGCTTGGTTGCGCCCTGAAAATTCTCTTGCTGGACCATGAGATCGCCGACCGCGAACGGCAGCTCCCAGTCCTCCGGCCGCAGCGACGTCCAACGCTTCAGGTTGGCCACGGCCTGATCCAGGGCGTATGCCTTGGTGACCTGCCGGATGATAAAGGGAAGCTGCTGCGGCTGGGCGGCCTTGAGGGCGGCGGTGAAGTCCGCTTCGGCCTCGGGCTGCTTGTTCGCATTGGCGTGGGCCCGGCCGGAGACCGCCATCGCCGGCGCGGCCAGCGGGTGTCCGCGCAGAGAACGGCAAGTGCGGATGGCTTCGTCGTATTGTCCGGCCTCGACGAGGACATCCGACAGACGCACGGCAAAGATCGGCTGCCGTTCGGGACGGGCGAGCTTGACCGCCTCGCGCAGCGGGGCGATGGCCCGGGCCGGCTGGCCCTGCTGGAGCCACTTCTCGGCGGCCATGTCCGGGAAGAACGCATCGTTCGGATACGCCTTGCGGCCCTCGGCAATCGCCTGGTCCATCTGCGACCAGCGCTTGTGACGCAGGCACAGCCGCACCCGCTGCCGCAGCGCCGGGGGGTAGTTCGCATTCTCGGCCAGGACGCTTGCCAGGACCCCGTCGGCGTCGCCGAAGTTTCCCATGCTGTCGTAGAGCTTGGCCAATCGCATGGCGATCTGCGGGGAAGTGCGCATGCGCAGGCCTCTGATTCGCTCCAGGTCGCCGACCGCCCGGGATTTCTGCCCGGTCGACCAGTGCTGCTCGGCGCTGTAGACCAGCGCCAGCAGGTGGTTCGGCTTGACGCGCAGGGCCTTGTCCAGTGCTTCCCTGGCCTTGGCGAATTCATCTTGGTGGAAGTATGAGGCGCCCTGAAGGGCCAGGGCGTCGGGGTTGCCGGCGTCTTCCTTGAGGAGGCGGTCGATGCGCTGCTGGGCCTGCTCGAACTGGCCGGCCTGAATCCGGTAGAGGATGAGCTTCTGCTCGGAGACGGCGGAAGCCTTCTTCCCGACACGGCGGAGGTACTCCTCCTGGTAATCGGCCGCCTGGGCGTATTTCCGCTGCCGCTCGGCGAACTGGGCCACTCTCAGATAGGCGCGCCCTTCCTTGTCGGCCTTGAGGGCCTTCTCATATACGGTCGTGGCCTGGTCGATCCTGCCGGCGTTCTCCAGGTATCCGCCCCACAGCAGGTAGGCCTGGGTCTTGTTGGCGGACGTTCTGGCATACTCGGCCAGCATGCCCTGGGCCTGTACGTCGCGGTCGGTCCGGCGGAGGAAGTCCGTCAGCGCCCACAGCGAGCGGGCGTCGCCCCGGGAGATTTTGTAGATCTCCTGGTACTGTCGCTCTGCCTTGTTGAGCTGTTTGGCCTGCTCGTACAGCGCCGCCAGGTGGTACAGGTTGGCCAGGTTGTTCGGGCGGGACTGCCGCGTCTGCTCCCGGATCCTGATGACCTTCTGCGGGTCTTCGCGGGCGTCCTGGAGCTGTAGATACCGCTCGCGGATGCCGGCGTTGGTGGGAACGAACCGGTAGGCAAGCTCCACCCATCGCTGGTACTCGCTGGTGGTGCTGATCTTCTCGGCCACCGCCACCAGCCCCAGCAACGCCTTGACGTTGGAGGGGTTCAGTTCGTAGGCCGCCTCGTATTCGTCCCGGGCCTGTTCGAAGCTCTCGGCGAAGTAATGGCAATCGCCGAGCAGGGCGTGGGCCTCGCTGAAGGTCGGACGGGCTGCCAGGGCCTCGCCGGCCAGCTCAATGGCCTTGGAATAATCCTTCCGGGCGACGGCAATCTGGGCTGCGTAGTATTTCCCGCCGGCGTTGTCGAGGTCGTGCTTGGCGGCGCGGTCGGCATACTTGGCGGCGGTGTCAAAGTCCGACCTGCTCAAGGCGTAGGCGAACATCCGCTCGATTACGGCGCGGTTGTCGGGGTCCTCGGCCTCGGCTAATTTGAGCTGCTGGATGTACTCTTTTCCCCTTCCGAAGGAAAGGTAGATCACGGCCTTGCTCAAGGCCTGCCGGACCGGGTCGGAGATCTTCTCGGCCAGCTCCAACTGATAGGCCAGCAGTTTGGACCGGTCGGTCTCGAGCAGCATCGCCAATTGCTGTTGCACGTCAGGCTTGTCTTTGAACGTGGCCAGGGCCTGTTGCAGCAGAGCCCGTGCCTTGGCCGTGTCCTTGCGCTGCTCGTACCACTTGATCAACTGAACGATCGCCCGCACGGCTTTGGGCTCCCTGGCCAGCAGGTCCGAGGCCAGCATGATCGCCGCTTCCGGGTCCCCATCCAGCCAGAGCTGCTGGGCCCGCCGCAGGAACAGATCGGCGGTGTAACTGTCAAGGGTCCGCACCGCCGGCGGAATCCCCTCGCGCTTGCCGGTGAGGCATTCCAAAGCCGCCTCCAGCGATATGCCCTGCTCGTTGTGCGGCTCCTGCTTCAGAACGTCCTTGAGGATGCTCTGGGCCCGGTCGTACTGACGGTAATCGACGTACAGCCTGGCCAGTCGCAGCAGCAGCGCCGGGTTGTCCTTGGAAAACTGGAGGTAGCGTTCGATGATCTTTTGGGTCTCGCCCAACTGGTGGAGCTGCTGGTAGACGTAGATCAACAGCCCGGCCGTCTTCGGGTCGAAGGGTCGCAGCCCCGTGTACGCCCTGCGAAGCAGCCTCTCGGCTTTGGCCAGGTCTCCGGCCAGCAGGGCCAGCCGGCCCGCGATCTTGTCGACGTAGACATTCTCGGCGGCGATGCCTTTCATCTCGGCGAGGGCCTGCTTGACCCGCGGCAGGAGCTGTTCCTTCGACCCGTCTGACTGTATCTGGTCCAGCAGGACGTCGCACAACTGCTGGTTCAGCGACATGATGCCCGCCCGGTACCTCAGCAGGGCCAGGCCCTCCAGTCCGCCCTCTGCCTGCCTGGCGGGCTTGCGGACCTCTTCCAGCCCCCGCAGCAGGATGGCCTCGGATCGTTTGGGTCCGGTCCGGAAGCTCTCCAGATACGCCAGCGACTCGTAGCCGCGATAGTCGGCGGGGGCCACCTTGACGGCCTTTTCCAGCACCGCGATGGCCTCATCCAGTTTTTTGCGGCGTCGATGGTAGCCGGCCAGGGCCAGGTAGCCCTCCACGTTGTTCGGCTGCTTCGCCACGGCGTCCGTCAGCAGCTTCTTTGCCTCGTCTATACGGGCTTTGTCCGTCACCTCGATGAAGTTGGCGTAGGTGACGCGGACGTCCACCGCCTCCGGGATCGCCTCCAGCGCGTCCTGGTATACCTTCTCGGCCTTGGGCCAATACTGCTGCCCGCGGGCAGCGTGGAAATTCGCCATGCCCAGCCAGTACTTCTCCACGTTGGGGGCGCGCGTGACGGCCTCCTGGTAGTCGGCCAGCGCCGCCTCGTAGTACTCCCGCCTGGTCGCGGCGATGCGCGTCCTGGCCCGGGCGCGCTGGAAGAGGGCCTCGGTGTCGTCCGGAGCCAGCTCCAGCAGCTTGGTCACCTCTTGCTCGTAGTCCGTCCACACCCCCCTGGCCCGGGCGATCCCGTACTCCAGCTCCACCAACTGCTGCTGTGCCTCCAAGGAGTTCGGGTCTTCCCGCAGCGCTTCCTTGAAGGCCATCCGGGCGTCGCGGAACAACCGGGCCCTGGCGCTGTACGTCAGCAAGGCGTCCTTGTCCCGCCGCTCCAGGAGCATGAGGCCCAAGCGCAAGAACTCTTTGGCCTTGCGCGAAACAGTGGCGGCGATGTGCTGACAGGCGATGGCCTCGGCGTATTTGCCCTGCTCTTGAAGCCTCTCGGCCTGCTGGGACATCTTGTCCGGGTCCGGCGGCTGAAGGGCAAGCACCGCCGTGACCGCTCCCAGCGTCACCAGCAGACCGATCGACACCAGCAAGGCAACGAACCTTTGATTTACTCGCTTAGCCATGATCTTTCCCGTGGTCGATTGCTCCGAACTTCAGTCACCCGATGCCTCGAGTTCCTTGAGTGCTTCGGGCGACGGGAGAAAACGCAGGATTTCCGGCAGAGCGTACTTGAGAAAGTCGTTGCAGACCCGGTCGCACTTACTCAGGTCCGACTCGGTGCCCAACCGGTTGGATTCGATGGTGAACGCCGCGATCTGCACCTTCGCGAAATAGCAGTACCTCACCCACGGCAGCGTCAGTTTTGCGCGGACGCTCTCCCAGTGCGCCGTCGGCCGGCCGTTCATGCTGAAAAAGTGATACTGGGCCGTTTTGGTCCGGCTCTTCGGGTCTTCGTAAGTGGTGCGGTACATGGCGAACTCTCGCCACGACGGCGGCGCCGAAGGGACAGACACCGGCACGGTTCGGCTCTGCCCGGGGACGACTCTGGCCCCGCCGGCGCCCAGACAGCGCTCCGGCACGTGGGGAACCGCGTCCAGCAGGCCCGTGTAGTAGGTAATGTGCATCTGAACGTACCGCCGGCCCCGGCCGCCGCCGATGCCCTCGGCGCCGGTGTCGCGGTACAGCCCCGAGTAATACCAGTTCAGCCTGTGGGCCTTCGTGCCCATGGTTTTCAGGTCTTCGTCGCCTATCTCGATGATCCCGTCGGGGGTGCCGTCGCGCTGACCGTTGCGGGTCAGCTCCCCGTCCTCGCCCAGGACGTATCGCCACGGCTGGGCTTGCCGGTCCGGCTTGCCCAGCTTGTCGGGAAAGTTCGTCAGCCGGTGATCGACGACGTCCTCCGGCTGGATGGTCGCCGGCCAGGGAACGGGCTTCTTGTCCATGCTCCAGTGTAGGGCGGCCATAATGCCGTGCCACCCGGCCCCCGCGGCCAGGAGCACCCCCGCGGCGATGGCGAAGTGCAGCCGTGCCCTCTTGCCCACGCCGGCAGCAGAGGCGTTCTCGCCGCGCTTGCTCATTCGCCGCCCTCCGCCGGGGTCCGTTCGCCCGCCCGCGTGGGCTCCTCGAGGACCGCGTGACGGTGAATCCAGCGCAGAATCCAGGCCAGCAGCCACAACATGGCAAAGGCCGGGACCAGCATCAGCATTCCGGTGAAGTGGTGCATGAACTTCTGGCCGAATTCCGGCTTGTCCAGGTAGAACATGTAGCTGGTGATGGCCACGCGGAGGACGTTGCAGAAGATGGCGATGGGGATGGCCGCCAGCACCAGGACGACCCGCTGCCAGATGGGCTTGTACTCCAGATACGCCATCGCCACGCCCAGGGCCAGGAACGCCATCAGCAGGCGCATGCCGCTACAGGCCTCGGCCACGGTCAGGTCGCGCTCAACGCCCAATTTACTGGTCAGCGTCAGGGCGCTGGCGGAACTGCTGATCCGCACCTGTAGCAGCCGCAGGATCAGCACCGCTCCCTTGGCGGAAAGATTCTGAAGCGGCAGTGAAATGCGCGTATACAGCATCGGCGAAATCGGGATGGCGAAGATCAGGAACAGAACCGGCAGCCAGGTCACCCGGATCGTCGACGTCCCCGCCAGGTACAGCACCAGGGCGAACAGCACGCCGATCATGCATATTTGCCCAAACCAGTAATTGCGGATGGGGTAGAAGCCGAGGATCTCGCCGGCCAGAAACAACAGCAGGATCGGCAGGCCCCACAGACAGCTCCTGCGTCGAGCGGAAAACAGGTCCTCCCGACGGGCGTACAGCAGGTAGATGCTGAACAGCGGGATGACGAACCCGTGGGTCCAGTCGGCGTCGCTGAGCCACTTCTTCACCAGCCAGATGCCATACCGGTAGTTCAGCAGCGCCAGCAGGCCGGCCAGCACGCCGATCTTGATCAGCGTCGCTTGCGTGAAGCTCTGGGTGAAGCTGACCGCCGGCGGCGCGGCCACCATCTCCGTCAGGCTTCCGGCAGCGGAGGCGGGCCGCTGGGCCGCCCCGGCGCCTCCGGAGGCCTGTTTCGAGCCGTCCTCGCTCGCTCCGGTTTGGTCAGGCGATAGGGTCATACCCCTGCAAACACTTCCTCAGAAGTCCAAAGTCAAACACCGGCGCCGGTCCGACGCTCAGCACGGTCAGTCGCTGGTGAACGGCCGCAAGCCCGGTCGCGGGTATAGGATCGGTATCTCGAAGTCACGCTCGGAGTAGTTACGGTCATAGATGAACCCAAACCCGTAGGTTATCCGAAACGCGTTCCTCCACACCGCCAGGAAAGGCGCTGACCAATGACTTCCTACGGCGATCACGTCGTCGGGTTTGAGGAAAATGTCATTTTCCCGTCCGGCGAAGATTTCGTTCAGCGGCAGCTTGATCACCTGTTCCTGGTCGCGTCCGACGCGGCGGACGAGGATGCAGTTGTCCGGCCAGCTCAGGACGCCCAGATTGCCGGCCGCCGCTACCGCCTGCTTCACCGTCACCCGCCGCCCCGTGAGGCTGTACACCCCGGGCCGGGACACCTCGCCCATGACGTAGAACTCGCCGACCCTCAGCGGCGGGATGTGCACGATGTCGTTGTCGCGGATGATGATGTTCATGCGCGGATTGCCGGCCTTCAGCTTGGGCAGGTTGATCGCGATGATCCGGGTCAGCTTGGACATGTCGTACTGCTTCCAGCCGAAGGGGTCCTCCTGGACCGCCTCGGCTTTCGCCTCGACGGTGGGGGGGCCTTCCCGGGCGGGCGGGGCCGGCTTCCGCGACTTGGGCAGGCGGACCCAGCGGCCCTGGGAATAGGTCCACTCGTACTCGACCTGCCCTTGGGGCTGATCGGGCGGGGCATCTGCCGCGGCCACGGCCGGGCCAAGCCCGCCCATGGAGGACATCGTGACTTGCTCGTCGGCCCGAGCGCCGCCGTCTCGCAGCGTCAGCGGCCCCAGGGACGATTGCGGAATGAAATCCTCCAGGTCCTTCAGGCGTTTCTCTAAGCTCGGCGCGGTTCCCGTGGGCGGCTTGGTCGGAACCGTCGGCAGCGGCGGCAGCTCCTCTTCGCCCGGACGGGTCGGCACCGCCGGCGCCGGCGTGGGCTCTCTCTTCTTCGGCCGGATTACGTACACCCACTCGATGTTGACTTGACTGACGTCGCCGGCCAGCGCCAACGCCTCCATCAGTGTGAAGTCCCGACGGATCAGCGGATACGTGCCCGGATGCGCTATCGCCCCCAGGATGCTGAAGGTGTTCTGCCGGGGACCTGCCACCACCACCGAAACGGTCGCCTCTTTCAGGATTCCGGCCTGGCGGTATCTGTTCTCTATTGCGTCGGTGAGCTGCTCGGCCGTCAGGTCAGAGGCCTTCACATGCTTGTCCAGCAGGGGCAGCTCGACGTAGCCGCTGTGGCTGACCTGTCGCTCCAGGATGGTGTCCAAGCCCTCCTGGAACAGGTCCAGAACGGAGATCCGCAGGATGTCCGTCGGCCCGATCACGTAATCCTCTTCGGAGAACTCCAGGTCGGACGGCTTGGGGAAGGTTGCATTCGGCACCAGCTCATCGAGCTGGTCGGCCGGTCCGATCTGCTCGAAGATCAGGCTCACCGATGGCTCGGGGGGCGTGCGGACCGGCCGGCTGGGATCAAACCAGTTCCACCAGCCCAGCTCCAGTCCGCTGCATCCGGAAAGGCCCACTGCCAAGGTCAACGCCACAGATGACGACAGAAAACGCCGTATTCCTGTCCGAGTGCTCACGGTCCATCCTTTCTCCGGAGGCCTTGGCCTGCCTGCCCCATGGCGGCAGACCAACCCGGCGTGCCCTTTCGGAACACTTGGCCAAAGGAAATACTCGAGAAGCCCGGCCTGTTCCTGCGGGGCAGCATCCACGTGCAGGTAAACGCGCCCATCCGGAAGCATGGCCGGGACGAGCGCCCCATCCCTGGAACGCTGTATCCTAACATGTGGGGGCAGTCCGTTGTCAACGGGAATGTACCTCGTCCGTGACGGCATCCTGCGCCGTAAGTCTTTGCAGAACATATCGACAAACGAGCGCGGCATGTTAATTTAATAAAGGAAGCTCCCTGGAGCAGGCCCGGTGCCGCCGCTGGCCGGCCCGGCTCGTAAGTGCGCCTGCTGCCTCCTGCTTCTATTCCTCCTGAAGAAACGGCACGGGACCGGTCAGCTCTACCCATCGCGGACGCTTCCATACACCCGGCACGACCAGCAGCACGGAACCATCCGGCAGCCGAACCAGGTCCTTCAACGCCAGACCCTCGCTGTTGGCCGTTACGGGGCCCTTCCACCGCCCGGACACGCGGACGACCGCATCGGCCAGGCCCGCACCGGACGGAGTCAAGACGAACCGGCAATGCCCGGCCCTGGCCCGCAGGCAATAGCAGTCCCGCGACTGATCGAATCCGTCGCCGTCGGCATCGCCGTCGACGACGTCCTTATCGCCCATACGAATCGTAAGCCGCCCCGGTTTGACGTAATTCTCGAGGTACCATTGCCGCCGCGGGGTCTCCGGAACGTTCAAGAAGCTGAATCGCGCCACCGAGCCCCCGAAGCGGCTCACCTCCGCGACGCGTCCCTGCCTGCCGTCCGACCAGGCCGTCGCCTCCTGGGTGGCGATCCGCAGCCCCGAGATGGGCTTGCCGCCGGCGTTGTTGATCACGACGTCGGTGACGCGGCGTCCGTCTCGATAGAAGGTATGCTCCCAGCGGATCATGGGCACCGACGGCGAGACCCACTGCCCGGCCGAGGCCGGAAAGTACCACGTGTTGGCAATCCGCAGGCGGATCCGGTTGTGCTCCAGGATCTCCACCTCCCCGACTCTGCGCCGCCCCATGGCGGCCAGGTCCTCTTGCGGCGGGTTCGCGCCGCCGGCGGGGGCGACCGACCCGGCCGAGGAGATCTGCACGACGGGCTGGCCCGGCCGGAAGCGCCACAGGCCGTCGTCGCCCTGCTGGATGCGGATCGGCTCGGACCTGGCGGGCAGGTGCAGCTCGTAGTCCAGGCCGGCCTTGAGAAGCCGCACGCCCGGCGGCACCGGGCGAATCTCGCGGCGGTTGTCGATCAGCAGGATGTCGTCCAGGTTGATCCGCACGGGACCAGTCGCGGCCGAGAACCACAGCCGGATCGCCCGCACGGCACGGACGTCAAAGTCTTTCAGGCCCGCAAGACGGCGCAGGTCGATTCGCACGGTGTTCCAGCCCGGACGCAGCAGCACCGGAAGCGACTCGATGTCTCCAATCGCGGTTCTTCGCAATTGGAGCCTCTCCCACCCCGGCCGGTCGGTGGAGATGCTGACCTTCAGGTCGTCGCGGATTTCGCGGCTGTAGATGGACATCCCCAGCAGGGCGTAAGGGGAGAAATCGCCGAACCCCGACAGGCGAAAGACCAGAGCCGCCCCGGGCGGCACGTTCGCCTCCAACGCCCCCACGCCCGTGCGGGTGATGTTGACCACGAACTTCCGCTCGGCCCCGGCGCCCGGGCCGGTGATGGCGAAATCCTCGATCTGCTTGTGGCCGGGGCGGTTCACCAGCAGCGGGTCGTCCTCGAAGTCCGCCAGGGAGACGAATCTGCCCGTGACCGTCTCCGGATACGCCTGCTGCTGCTGAAGCCGCAGCGGCGGAACCTCCAGCACCGTCCGCCCGATCGGCCGGCAACCCGCCGCGGCGAAGGCGGCAACTGCCGCCAGGATTGCCCTTGGCACCATGGCCTTCATGGTAACGTGCTTGCTGACGCCCGGCCAGACCGGGAAAGCGCCCCCTCGCCCGGTTCGCACCGGGCAGAGATCGCCCGCGAACACACCTTGCCGGCCGCGGGTGCGTGTGCGACAATGCCGCCGTGGGCGAAGAGGTTAAAGCAATTCCCAAACGATGGTGGTGGACCAAGCGCCTGGGCGTCGCCCTCGGCCTGGTCCTGATCGGAATGATCGCCGCCCGCACCTGGTGGGGCCATCACGCCGACAGCGTCCTCCAGGCCGAGCTGGACAAGATCGCCGCCCGCGGCGAGCCCATTCGCTGGGCGGACCTGGCCCCCGAGCCCGTCCCCGAAGGGAGGAACGCGGCGGGAGTGTACGAAGAGGCCATTGAAGCCTGCCCGCTTCTTTCGCCTCCGCCCCAGCTCAAGCTGGAAAAGTTGACCTTCCGCCCCCACGAACCGCTCCCGATGGTTTCGCAGGAGACGCGCCGATCGCCTCGAATGACCGACCTGCTAAGCATGCTCAGCGACCTGCTGGCGTATCCGGATTTCCGTCGGCGACACGCCATTGATGTGCGGGAGATGCTGGACGTGTCGGGAGAATCGCTCCGCCTGTGCCGGCAGGCGCGCGGTCTGGAACATTGCGACTGGAAGGTCGACCACATCGCTCCGGCGCGGGATGCCCGGATGCCACCGCTAATACGGCTGCGCAGCTTGGCCAAGATCCTCTGCCTGGCGGCGGTGGCGGCGCACGAGGCGGGCGACGACGCCGCGGCCGTGGGATACGTCCGCGACGCTGTGGCCCTGAGCCGCTGCGTGGGCGGGGGCTCCAGCCTGATCGCCCACCTTGCCAGGCTGGACGTCGACGCCCTGGCGTGTTCGACCGTGGAGCGGATCGCGCCCGATCTGGCTGCCGGGGACGAGCCGACCGCCGCCCGGCGCGAACAGGTCCTCGCCCTTATCGCCGAGCTGGGCGACGGAACCGAAGTGGGAGGGTCGCTGCTGCGGGCCTTCCTCGCCGAGCGCAGCATGGGCTACGACACCTGCGAGCGTCTCCGGAGGCTGGAGTTTCATCAGCTCGGGCTGTCGAAGCCGGCGAAGGTCACCATGGGCGGGCGGCTGACCTTCTGGTTCGTCTGGGGGCCCGTGTGGAAGCTGGACGAAGCCAGAGCGCTGCGGCACATGACCGCCTACGTCGAGGCAGCCAAAGAGACGACCTACCCGGCGGCGAAGAGGGAACACCCGCCGGAGCATCGTTTTCCGGAATCCAGGGTCAGGGGGGCAACGCGTATCCTCAGCAGCCTTTTCTCGCCCCGACTGGACCGAGTCAGCCTGCGGCATTTCAGGGTTGTCGCGACGCGGCGGATGACGGCGGTCGCCCTGGCCATTCGCCTTTACCAGCTCGACCGCGCCGGCCGGCGGCCGGAGAAGCTCGCCGACTTGGCCCCGACATACCTGCCGGCCGTCCCGACCGACCCTTTCGCCGAGGACGGTCGGGCGTTGGCGTATCTGCCCGACGCCGAGCGGCCGCTGCTCTACAGCGTCCACGATGACGGCAATGACGAGGGGGGATCGTTCGCCCGGGGCGAGACCGGAGCCGTCGACCCGGAGGTCTCCGTGGACCTGGTCTTTTTCCTCAACGGAAATCGTCCCATCGGCGAGTCCGATTGGCAGGAACTCTCCGAAAGGGAAGAGACCCGGACACGCCCGGCGGCTAGTCCAGCGACGCGAACATCAACACGAGCATCGGCACGCCCGCCAGCGAGCCCCAGATCACCACGACCTTGACCAGGGCCCATAGCGCCGGCAGGAGAAAGGCCGTTGTCAGGACGCCGCCTACACCGCGGCCAGCGACGGAATTGACCGCGAAGAGTTCCAGTTGGAACCAGTAGAAGCTCACGGTCCCGGCAAAAGCCGTGAAGACCGGAAGCAACGTCGGCCAGTCATCCACGAATGGGACCGCGATCAGAAGCGGCACCAGCGAGAACACCATGAGCCCAAGTGGGGCACACGTGTAGTAGCTCAATGCAATCGATCGGTTCTGCCGCTCGGTGTCGTAGCGCCTGGGGCAGAAGAACCAGCTTGTCACCCCCGTCGTGCCAGCCATGACCGCCACCTGCAGAGCCGCCCCGACGGAGAGAACCAGCGCCCCCCACAGGGTAGGGGAGGCGTCCATCTCCATTGACCAGGCGGCCAGCGCGATCAGCAGCAGCACCAGCGCCGCCGTCGTCGGCCAGACCGCGGCATGGGCGATGGTCAGCCAGCGAAACTTCTGGGCGTCGCCATAGCTGACCGGACCGGCGAGGTATTCTCCCAGTCGGCCGTTGCGGCGCAGCACCAGGAACGCGGTCTTCCAGTAGTCCCAAAGGCGGCCCTTCCGACGCCGCCGCTCCCAGGGGATGACCGGAGCAGGCGGCTCAGGCGCGGCGGGCTGCGCTTCCGGCTCGCCTGGTTGGGCTCCCTGCGGCAGATTGCTGGGAAAAGAATCGTTCATGTGCCCGGTCCCACCGCGGGCAAGTCTACATCGCCCCGGAGGCGTCTGCCAGCCTTTTGGGCGCCGGTCCTGCACCGGGCGAGGGCGACATCGGATCGACGTTTTTTGCCACAGCCTGTAGCTTGCCGGTTCTTCCTCCCCGTGCGACAATGCCGCCGTGGGCGACCAGGGCGAGCCAATCCGCAGGGGGTGGTGGCAGAAGAAGCGCTTCCTGATCCCCTTGGGGGTGCTGCTGTTTCTGCTGATGGCCCGGCTGATCTGGGGCCTGCAAAGCGCGGGCCCCCTGCGCAGGGAGGTCGATGCCATCCTCGCCCGCGGAGAGCCCCTGCGGCTTTCCCAGCTCGCCCCCGAGCCGATCCCGGACGATGAGAACGCGGCCGAACTCTACAAGAAGGCGGTCCAGAGCGCTCATGTGAATGAGAAAGAGTTCGAAGGGCGTCTCTCGGCCGAAGCCCTCGCCGCCGACGGGACAGAGATATACGGAATCGGTGACCTCCTGGCGGATCGAGGCCTGCGGCGCAAGCATGCCAAGGAAATCCAGAAGTTCCTTTCCGACTGCGAAGAGGCATTGGCGCTGGCCCGCCGGGCCCGTCCGCTGAAGAAGTCCAACTGGAAGGTGGACTATTCCGTCCCCGGCATCCTGATCGAGCTGCCGTCCTACTCCGAGCCGCGCAGCCTGGCGCGGGTGTTGTGCCTGGCGGCGCTGGTAGCGCACGACGCCGGCGACGACGCGGGCGCGATCGACTATCTCCGCGACGCCCTGGCCCTGGGCCGGGCCGTTCGGCAGGAGCCCGTCCTGATCTCTTATCTCGTGAGTCTGGCGACCGACGCCATGGCGTTCGCGACCATCGAGGAAATCGCCCCGGCCCTTCGCGTGGGCGTGCAGGGCACGGGCGTGGCGACCGCCCATGTCCGCAACTTGATCGACGACCTGCTTGGCGGCGACGAGGCGTTCCACGACAGCGCCGTGCGGACCTTCATGGGCGAGCGCTGCTGGATATACGAGACCTTCGAGGACATCCGCCGCGGAAGGATGTCCAGCGAATCTCTCCGGCAGTCGGATCCATCGGGGGAGCCCCGCCGGGCAGGGGCGCTGGCGCGGGCAGTGCTCGCCGTGGTCCAACCCTTGCTTGTCGCGGATGAGGCGCGGGCGCTGCGCCACATGACCGCCTACGTCGAGGCAGCCAAAGAGACGACCTACCCGGCGGCCAAGCGAATCGCCCCGACGTACGAACCACCTGATTCGCTGTTCCGGAGAATCACGCATGTGCTAAGTTCCATGCTCGTCCCGACGCTGGATAGGGTCTTTGCTCTCCGCTTTCGGTCCGTCGCCACGCGGCGGATGACGGCGCTCGCCCTGGCCATTCGCCTTTACCAAGTCGATCACGCCGGCCGCCGGCCGAAAGAGCTGGCCGAGCTGGTCCCGAAATATCTTCCCACGATGCCGACGGATCCGTTCGCGGCCGGGCCGCGGCCGTTCGGCTACCTGCCGGAGGCGGCCAAGCCGCTGCTCTACAGCGTCCACGAGGACGGACGGGACGACGGCGGGCGGTACGTGCTCAGCGAAGGGGCTGTTCACGTCGATGAGTCTCCCGATCAGGTCTTCTTCCTCGACGGCGACCGTCCGCGGGTGAAGCTCCAGCCGACAACTGTAAGCACCCAGCCTGGCCGATAGCGCCCGCGGGGGGCACTTTCAGACCGGAGACGGCCGCGCCGCGTCGGCTCTGACCTGCCCGCGTCCTGATCTACCCACCGGGCTCGGCGGAACCTGTGTTATCATGTATAGGCCGGGCAAGCGTCTGGCGGCGCGGTGCCGGGCGGGGCGGCTCAGCCGCGCCAAGTGTCGAGGGCAATGGAAGTGAAGAGGGCACTCATTTCGGAAGCTCCGCTGTCGATTGTGGTTCTAGTGATCTGCCTTGTTCCGGTCGTGGCCGCGGGCCGGCCGGGGCTGGCGCTGCGGTACCCTTACGATCAGGGCATCGAGAATGACCCGTCCGTGCTGCTGCACCTGGACTTCGACGATCAGCAGCAGACCGAGGCCTGGTACGCCGGCAAGACCGCCTACGGCTGGACCGACGCCCCGGAGAACGTCTTCGCCGGCGGCGGGGCGCTGGAGATCCAGCAGATCCAGGGCACCCACCTGCCTTCCGATACCACCTCCGCCATCGCCGCCACGGACGTCGCCTATCTGCGATGGTACGCCAAGTGGCAGGCCGGATATGACTGGACCGCCCACAAGAGGCCCGGCCTGTACGCCCGCGTTCCCGGCGCCCCGCCCGGCGGCGGGGCGGGGGAGCGCCCCGACGGATACGATAAGTACTCCTGCAGGCTGTCGATCGGCTTCGATCGCATCCCGCACTTCTACACCTACCACCCGGATCAGTTTGGCGACTACGGCGACTCCCTGCTGCCGAATCTGGTCGACCTGAGCGAGGTGGTGCTGGAGGACAGTCGCTGGTACTGCTTTGAGATAATGCTCAAGGCCAACGACGCCGACATCCTTCCCTTCCGCGACGGCGAGCTGAAGATGTGGATCGACGGGCGGCTGGTCGGGCACTATGAGAAAATGCGTTTTCGCGAGACCAATGACCTGAAGATCAACTGGCTCAGCTACAGCGCCTACGTCGGCGGCGATTGGGTCTCGCAGCAGAAACAGAACCTCTGGGACGATCAGATCGTGGTGGCCACGGAGTACATCGGCCCGCTGGCCGATCCGGCTTCGCCGTACTGGCCGACGCTGACGCCGGAGGTCAAGTACCTCGGCGACGGGCTGTACGGCGTGACCTTCACCGCCCACGGCAACGACGGCCAGCAGAAATCCTTCTTCGCCGACATGAGCTTCCAGGGCGCCAACGGCGGCGTGATCCAGCAGGCCAAGGCCGTCATCATCCCCGGGGTGCTGGAGCACAACGTCGACACCGAGGCCGACGCGAACCTGTACGACGGCCAGGG
>CAYNYF010000054.1:0-24284 GCA_964401385.1 uncultured Planctomycetaceae bacterium
ATTCTGGTGCGTGCGAGCACGCACCCTACGCCCGGCCCCAGCCCCAGCGGGGCGTGTTCCTTAGCCCCGTGCCAGAGCAGCGGGGGAATCGGCGGAGCAAGCAGCGCAGCCGCATCGGGGCGTGTGGACTGGGTGGGGAGCCAAGACGCCCCTACGGGGCTCTAGGGCGGGGAAGGCCTCCACCACCCAGGGCTCGCGCCCTGGGCTAAGAAAGGCGCCCCTGCCGGGGCTACCCATGGAACTGGGGATAAGTCAGGCGTCTGCGGCGGCGGCCGGGGCGCGGGGTGCCGGCCTGGGGCGAATCGCCGCCGACGGGCGCGGGCGGGGCGGCCCGAAGGTGTCAAAACAGCCAGGCGGGCGCCTCCTCCTTGGAACTGTCTTTGGCCGCGAGGGCCGGCGTCTGCTCGGCCTGGTCGTCGGCGGGCCAATCGGCCGCGGGCGGCGGCTCCGGGTCGGCCTGGCTGGCGGTGGCCTCGGCGGCTGGCAGCGCCGGCGAACGTCCGCGCTGGGGCGTCCCCCACATATTTGGCGGTTGGTCGACCCACCGAAGATGCTGGAGATACTCGGCCAGATCCTCGTCACCGAACGCGGCCAGGAAGGCCGGCTTGGCCGTCGGATTCAGGTGGGTAATTTCCTCGATCAACTGCCGCTTCGTCATGATCACACCTCACACTTCGCAGCGACGCACCGCGCAAGATTATCGGACAGAGGCCGAGCCAAACTTTAGCCGCCTTGCCGGGCGATTGCGGGCGGGCGCCGGGCGACGGAACGCGGCCGCGGATTTATGAGGTTAGGGGTGCCTTTTCTCCCGCCGGGGCGATATACTGTGACGCTCATGTCGCCCGAAAAGACCGAAACCGGCTGGCCGCCGCCGGAGGTGGACTTCGAGACGCTTTCTCCGATGCGGCGGGCGCTGAAACGGGCTGTGGTCAACCCGTTGGCCAACTACCTGCCGGCCGGGTGGACCCGGGCGCTGCTGCGGGCGGCCAAGAGCGAGCTGGCGGCGGCGAACTGGGCCGACCCCGGCGGCTGGCGCAGCATGGTGTTCAGCTACGACGGCCAGGCCAGCCAGATCGCCGATAGGATCCTCATCAACGCCGGGACCATGGCGATGGCCCTGCGCAACCGGAAGCGGCTGGGGTCGTTTCTGATCGCCCGGCTGATCGATTCGGCCGGGAGCGGGCCGGTGCACGTCGTGTGCCTGGGCGCCGGCCCGGGGCAGATCATCATCGACGCCCTCGCCCGGGCCAATCCCAGCGCCCGGGCGTCCCTGGTGGACCGCAGCGCCGACGCCTTCGCCTTCGGCAGAGAGCTGGCCAGCCGCAGCGGGCTGGGCGACCGCGTGCGCTACATCCAGGCCGACGTGCGCGGGTTTCAGGAACTCCTCGACGGTCCGGCGGACGCGGTGACGATGCTGGGCATCTGCGAATACCTGGGCGATAAGCAGCTCGTCAGCATCGCCCGGGCGGCGGCCGACGTGATGGGCGACAACGCCCCGATCGTCTTCAACTCCCTGTCACTTGCCCACGGCACGGACCGCTTTTTCCGGCGCGTGTTCGGCCTGCACATGATTCACCGCGGCCCGGAGCGGATGCAGCAATTGATGTCCGAGGCGGGCTTCGGCGAATTTCGGGCGCACGGCGAGCCGCTGGGCGTTTACCATGTAATCGTAGGCCGCAAGCTGGCCGTGGCGGGCGGCGGGTAATCCGCGGTCCGGCCAGGGCGGCGGCAGGTCAACCGACCAGAGACATCCAATCAGCGCAATGGCTGAGATTTCCATACCCTGGGGCGATGAGACCCTGACGGCCGCTCTGCCGGCAGAATGGGCCATCCAGCAGGTCGCCAGCCCCACCGTGCCGGCGGCGCCGAGCGACTGGCCGGAGTATCTGGCCAGGGCGCTGGCCCGCCCGGAAGGCGCCAAGCCCCTGGGCAAGCTGCTGGCGGCGCGCCGCCACGGCAGGGTCGCCATCGTCGTGGAGGACCTCAGCCGCAGCAGCCCGCTGCCGATCATCTTGAAGGCGATCTTCGGCGAGCTGACCCACGCCGGCGTGCCCAACGAGAACGTCGAGATCTTCTTCGCCCTGGGCATGCACCCGCCGCTGACGGCGGCCCAGGCGGCCGAGAAGATCGGCCCGGAGCTGGCCGGGAAAGTCGCCTGGCGCGGCAACCCGTGGCGCGACAGCCACGCCTACGTGAACCTGGGGACGGTCTCCGTCGCCGAGGCCGGGCGGGTGGAGCTGTGGGTCGATCGCGGCGTGGCGTCGGCCGACCTGCGAATCCTGGTCAGCTCGGTCAGCCCGCACCTCCAGGCGGGCTTCGGCGGCGGCTACAAGATGCTGGTTCCGGGCTGTGCGTACCTGGACACGATTCGTCAGCTCCACCTGGCGACGGTGCCGCGGCAGCCGACCCAGCAGGTGGGTCAGCCCGGGTCGGTCAATGCCATGCGCCGGCTGGTCGAGGCGGCCGGGGCGGTGATCGACGCCGCCGCCGGCAGCAGCTTCGGCGTGCAGTACCTTCTGGACATGGCCGGGCAGGTGGAGGCGGTGGTCGCCGGCGACGTCGCCGTCTGTCAGCGGATGCTCGCCAAACAGTGCGCCGCCGGCTGCGGCGTGCCGGTCGAGGCCCCGGCCGACGTGGTCATCACCAGCGCCTTCCCGCGGGATTACGACCTGTGGCAGAGCTTCAAGGCCATCGCCCACGCCTGCTGGGCGGTGCGCGAGAACGGCGTGCTGATCTGCCTTTCGCGCTGCCCGGGCGGGGTGAACATGCCCACGTTCTCGCTTCCCATCGGGGCCAAGTGGGCGCGCATGGCCGTGCGGGCGGTGGGGGCCAACGTGCTGGGGCGCCTGCTGAGTCGGCTGGCGCCGGGCCTGCCCGCCGACGTGACCTTCTTCGTCCGGCTGGCGATGCAGATCATCCAGCGCACTCACGTGCTGATGGTCTCGCCCGCCCTGGCCGAGGCCGGGGCCAAGATGCTCGGCCTGCCCATCTTCGCCGATCCGGCCGAGGCCTTCGCCGCCGCCGAGCAGCGCCTGGGCGGCGGGGCAAAGCGGGTCATCGTCTTCCCCGCCGGCGGCGTGACCTACCCCATCCTTCACCCGCCCCTCGGCGCCGGCTAGGCCGGAGCGGGCCTGCTTTTCGTTCGCCCTGGGCGGTGGCGTGAGAGGCCGCAGCCTCAGCCGTGCCGCCCACGACATCCCCGGCAGGCGCACAGGGCGCCCTCTCGAAAAAGCAGCCTTCGGCGGCTGGCTTCAGCCGGGCAGCCCGATTGGCTCAAGCCTGGCCGACTGCTGGCCTGCCTGCAAGCTGCTAGGCAGGCAGGCGGGCCGGGTCCCGGCGCGGCGGAAGCGCCAGTCGGAGGTGGTTGATCGCCGCCAGGGCGGCGCGGCGGCGAATGACGTCGCGGTCGCCGGGGAAGACGTGGCGGTGGACTTTGGTGCCGCTGGGGCCGGCGATGGCGACGTAGACCAAGCCGACGGGCTTCTCGGCCGTGCCGCCGGTGGGGCCGGCGATGCCGGTCACGCCCACGCCCCAGTCGGCGCCGAATCGCCCTGCGGCCCCCTCGGCCATCGCGGCCGCGACCGCTTCACTGACGGCGCCGTTGGCGGCGATCACGTCCGCGCCAATACCCAGAAGCTCGGCCTTGGCTTCGTTGGCGTAGGAGACCACGCCGCCGAGGAAGTATTCGCTCGCTCCGGGCACGGAGGTGATCGTCTCGCCGATCATGCCGCCGGTGCAGGACTCCGCGACGGCTAGGGTCGCCCCGGCCGCGTGGAGCGCCTTTCCCACGACGGCCGCCAGCGTCTCGTCGTCCTGGCCGAAGACCAGCTCGCCCAACCGGCGGCGGACCTCGGCGGCGGTCCTTTCCGCCGTTGCCTCGGCGTCATCGACCGTGCGGCCGGCGGCGGCGATCCGCACGGAGATCGCGCCCGCCGAAGCGGTCGTGCCGACCTGGGGGCTGCCGCCCCGGTCCATGAGGTCGGCGATCATCTCGCCGACGTCCGATTCGCCGGCGCCGAAGGTGTGCACCGCCCTTCGCACGATCGCCCCGGCCGCCGGCAGCCGCGGGGCGACCTTCTTCTCGAACATCTCCGCCATCTCGTGCGGCGGTCCGGGCAGGGCGAAGACCCGGGCGCTTCCGAGCCGGGCGAAAAGGCCCGGGGCGGTGCCGCAGTCGTTGTCGATGGGCTCGGCCCCGACCGGCACCAGGGCCTGGGTGCGGTTGGAGGGCTTCATCTGGCGCCGGCGGGAGGCGAAGAAGGCGGAAATCCGCTCCAGGCAGCGGGGGTCCTCGCGGAGTTCGGCGTTCATGGCCGTCGCCAATCCCTGGCGGGTGAGGTCGTCCTTGGTGGGGCCGAGCCCGCCGGTGACGATGACGATTTCCGCGGCGCCGGCCGCGGCGGCGATGGCGGCGGCGATGGCCTCGGCGTCGTCGGCGACGGTGACGTGGCGGATGGCGGCGATGCCGTGCTCGGCCAGGCGGCGGGAAAGATGGGCGCTGTTGGTGTCCACGACCGCCCCGCCGGTCAGCTCATCGCCAATGGAGATGATAATCGCCCGCATCGATCCGCTCTTGGCCTTCCGCTTTGCCGTTTCAGCTTTCAGCTTTGTCTTTCCCTCGCCTATGCGATTTCGTCATCGCCGATCGCCATTCCGCAGTTGGGGCAGGTCGCCTGGCCGGCGGCGTCCTGCTTCTCGGGCAGGATTGCGCCGCAGTGACGGCAGCGGCGGGGCGGTTCACGGTCCGGGGCGCCGCCGGCCGCCTGCCGCTGTCGGCGGAGTTCGCGGAAGTAGTCCACGTACGAACAGACGGCCGCGGGGATGGTCGTCAGGAACAGGGAGACGGGCAACCACACCCACCATCGCCGCCCGTGCCGGCGCATTATCAACGCGGTGTGCAGCGCCGCCCCGGTCCACACCACCGCCAGGATCAGAACCACTTGCCAGAGCCATAGGGCCGCCACGGGCATGGCGATTATCTTAGCGGCGGCCCGCCGGTTTGGACAGGGCCGGCGACGCGGGTTGCCCGTCCCTCTTCCAGGTCGCTATGGCGGCTCCAGGCGTTTCCGGGTAACCTGCCCACTTGGCGCTAGGCAGGCAGGTGACGGCATTGCGGCAAGTCGAAGATCCGCCGGGCCGGGCCCATGACAAGGTGGGAACGGCCGGTCGGGGCGTGAGGACGCCCGGTCGATGCGCTCTGACGTGGCGGTTCTTATGCGGATCCGCCTAAACACTGTTCGCCAGAAGATCGCAGCAGGGACCGTCAATGATTCAGCTTTCTTGCAGTCACTCGTTCATAGAAGCCGACGCCGGGTACGATGCCTGGGGGGCCATGGCCGTGGGCGACTTTGACTGCGACGGCAGGCCGGAGTTCGTCACGGGAGGCAAAGGAGGCGGATTCTTCCACCTCTATGACCTCAACACCCAAACAGGGTCGTGGGACCGCCACGTCATCACCCGCGAGCTCTGCCCCAGCGTGAGCGCCGCTGCAACCGACCTTGACGGCGACGGGCGGCCCGAGATCGTCTGCGGCGAGTGGGGGCCACGGCTTTTGTGGTTTGCATGTCCCACAGGCTGCCTTGCCCGCTGGGAGTACCGCCCCGTTTACGAGGGCCTGACCAACCCCCACGACCTGTTCGCCGCCGACCTCGACGGCGACGGCCGAGATGAAATCGTTGTACGCAACAAGGACGGCTCACTGCTGCTCTTCCGGCCGCCCGCCGATCCGACGGAGACCTGGCCGGTACGGGTGATTGCGAACCGGCTTGGCGGTGACGGAACGGTGGCGGCACCTATTGCACGGCCGGACGTTCTGGACATCGTGACCAACGTCGGCTGGTTCGAAAACGCCAGGGGCGACGGCTCCGCCTGGGAACGCCACCCGTTCGCACCGAAAGAACTCGATCTCCATCCCGAATGCCGCGTGGCTGTGGGCGACCTCGACGGCAACGGCACCCCGGTTGCGGTAGTGTCCGAATCAGAGATTCCGAATGCGCGCATGTTCCTGCTGCGATACGTCGGACCTGAGAAGCTGTGGGAACCAGAACTTCTGATCGACCGGTCGGAACACATCTGCGGCATGCACAGCCTCCAGTTGGCGGACCTGGACAGCGACGGCAAACTCGAGATTTTCACCGCTGAGATGGAGAATGGCCGTACCGATGGTGTGAGCACCAAGCCTCGATGGTGGTACCTTTCGCGGTCGGCTGATGGTTCATGGCACAAGCATGTGCTTCTCGACGCCAACCTCGGGTCGCATACGGCGAGCGTGGCCGATTTCGACGGGGATGGGAGCCTTGAGATCGTGGGCAAGGTGTGGCGTGCCAACAAGATAAACGGCGCGGGCGGGAAGAATCACGTGGATTTTCTGAAGCTGTCGACCTGACTGCGTTCATATAGACTGCTTCCAATGGCGTCCGAGCCGAAGAAACACAACCTCGGTCTGTATGGAGAAATGCTGGGCTTCTACATCACGGCTCTGGGGTACACCCTGAAGGGCGGACAAGCCGCGCCGCTGATCGCCGATCCGTTGGCAGGAGGAATAACATGAAGACCACGGCGCACGTTCTCGCGTTTGTTGCGTCCATTTGCCTGTTGGGGCTTCCTCCGGCGGGAAGTGAGGACACCGGCTCCAGCGACGGAAAGGTGCGTTCGCTGATCCGGCGGCTCGGCAGCAAGGAGCCCAAGGACGTCGGGGTCGAGCGCGAATTGGCCCTTCTCGGGGCGCGAGCCGTACCGGCCTTGACGGACGCGCTGTCGTCAAAGGACGACCGCGTGCGGGCCAGGGCGGCCAGGACGCTCGGAATGATCGGGAACGCATCTCCCGTCCCCGCTCTGCTGGAAATGGTGCGGCGGAGGCAAAACCGATACACGTCGGCACTCCACGCATTAGGGAAGATCGGTGGGCCGGACGCGGCGAGGCATCTGCTGGCGGCGCTCCCGAGAGAACCCTTGCGGATGCAGGCAGATATCGTTCGGTATCTGGGCCTGATCGGGGACAATCGTGCTGTTGCGCCTTTGTGCGCCCTGCTGGAGGAATCGACATCCATCCGCGTACGGCGCCAAGCCGCCGAGGCCCTCGGGCGCTTTCGTGACCCGCGCAGCCGCGATGCGTTGCAGAAAGCTGTCGATCATGACACGAACTGGGACGTCTACAGGGCGGCCAAGAAGTCGCTCTTGCAGCAAGCAACCGGCCGCGAGCCGGCCCTGCCGTACCAAGGGCTCATCGAGATTGTCATCGTCAAACGCCCTGAGCCGCCGGAGGGCGCCGAAGAATGGCGTCGCCGGTATGAGAAAGCCCATCCGCCAAGCCCCTTGGCCCCCTCCCGGACGGGGCCGACGGTCCACTCTCTTGTCATACCGGCACGCTATAAGTCTGCGCGAAAGGAACTGCTCAGTATGGCCAGGCATCATACGGAGGCAACGAAGCTCGTTGAGGCGCTACTCGGACACATGCGCCACACACAACTCAAGGAGGAGGGATCGGGCGGGAAAGCGATGCGCCTGATGATCGACATCGGGAAGCCGGCTGTGCCTGCGCTTGAAAACGCCGTGAGACGGGGCGATGAAACGCTGAAGACGAACGCCACACGATGCCTGCGGGCAATCCACAGCGCCCAGGCAACAAGCAGAGATGCCGTGGGAAAGACCAAGTCGTGACCGGACTGCCAACACGCCCCTGCCGCGTCGGGGTGGCCTCACCGCACCTACTTCATGTGTGCCGGCACGAGCGGCTCGGCCAGGGCGTAGCGCTGCCAGCTCCTGCCGTGGCACTTCGGGCAGATGCCGTCTTCCGGCACGTCGCCGGGCGGGCTGTAGGCGCAGTAGTGGCAGGTGACGAAGACGCGCTTCGGCATGGAATCCGAAGGGGGCACGCGAAAGACCGCGTCGTCGCTCCGCGCGTAGTGGGGCTGGCGACGTCCGGCGTGGCCCTGCCTTCTCGGTGAACGAGATCTGCCAGCCATGACACACCACCTTCCTTGCAGTTGCCCGTTCCCGCGCTGCGGGCCTATAAATTTAGACGCCGCTGACGTTTAGATTGTTCCACAAAATCCGGCCCGCGGAGCGGTTTTTTTAGTCTTTTTGCCTCATGGCGTTACGGCCGCGGACGGGCGGGACAGTTGGGAAGGCGCGAAAAGCCTCTCCTTCCGGCGGCCGGGGGAGTATAATTGCGACGCCATGACGTGCTGCCGTAGGTTGTTTTGCGTGGCCCTCTTGTGGGCGTCGGCCGGGATGATCGGCTGCGAAGGCGCACCGGCGATCTATACTCCGACCGGTGGGGGCTATCTCGGCGCCGAGATTTCCCCGAAGAACTCGTGGGCGGTCCGCGGCCACCTCGCCAACCCTCCGGCCGCCGCCGACGGAAACCTGGCGACCTTCGCCCGCAGCGACTATGCCTATCGCGGCGCGGAGCTGACGATCGACCTGAAGAAGGTCTGCCTCTTCCAGACCGTCATCATCGATCACGGCATCCACGAGCACGAGTACTGCCCCAGGACGGCCGTTGCCACCAGCGTCGACGGCGCGATCTTCACGGACCGCCTCGCCGCCCCGGGCACGCGGCGGGTGACGGTTCTGTGTCTGCCCGGCCCGGTGCTGGCCCGCTACCTTCGCCTGCGGGCGGAAGTGCCCGGGCCGCGCCCCTGGTCCATCGCGGAAGTGTACGTCCAATGAGGCCGCCGCATGTTTGAATGCAGACCCGCCGCCGTGGGCAGCGTTGGCGAACATGCACGCCGAGCCGGTAATCCCCGCCCGAAGCCGATCGCCAGGGGTGAGATGGCCTCCCGCCGGCCGCGGAAGCTGCGGCTGATCAACCCGCACAGCGCGCTGTCGACGATCACCATGCCGGAGATCATCCGGAAGATGACGTTCTCACGGCGGGCCCTGTTCCTGCCGTTGAACCTGGCGATCTGTGCGGCCGTG
The DNA here is from genome assembly GCA_964401385.1 of uncultured Planctomycetaceae bacterium. Taxonomy (GTDB): domain Bacteria; phylum Planctomycetota; class Phycisphaerae; order SM23-33; family SM23-33; genus CAYNYF01. The sequence goes on from CAYNYF010000054.1 coordinate 8,923, forward strand.
GTGCCCGACGGCTGGGAGGTGGAGATCGTCGACGAGAACGTCACCGACGCCCCGCACGCCGCGGCCGCGGACGTCGACGCCGTCGGCATCGGGGCGATGACCACGCAGGCCCGCCGGGCGTATGAGATCGCCGACGACTACCAGAGGCTGGGCGTGCCGGTGATCCTCGGCGGCATTCACCCCTCGGCCCTGCCGGAAGAGGCGCTCCAGCACGCCTCCATCGTCTGCCGCGGCGACGCCGAGGGCACCCTGCCGCGGGCCCTGCGCGATCTGGCGGCGGGGCAGGCCAGGGAAGTCTACGACTGGACCGAGCAGCCGGATACTCCCATCGCCACCCCGCGGAAGGATCTGCTGGACCCGGCCGACTACCTCGTCTTCAACCCCATTCAAACCACGCGCGGCTGCCCCCACGGGTGTACCTTCTGCACCACGCCGGCGATCTTCGGGCGGAAGTTTCGCCAGCGCCGCATCGACGACATCGTGGAGGAGATGGCCGCCGCCTACGAGCAGTTCCGCACGCGGGTGTTCATCTTCTCCGACGACGACGTGGGCGGCAGCCACGCCTGGGCGATCGAGCTGTTCGAGCGGCTCAAGCCGCTGAAGATCCGCTGGGCCAGCCAGTGCGACATCCTCATCGCCGACAACGACCGGCTGCTGGCGGCCATGCGCGACAGCGGCTGCACGGGACTGATCCTCGGGCTGGAGAGCCCCCGGGCCGAGACACTGCGCGCCTCCGGCAAGGGCTACGTCCGGGCCGAAACCTACCTGGAGAAGATCAGGAAGATCCGCTCCTACGGCATCAGCATCTGGGGAAGCTTCATCTTCGGCTTCGACACCGACGGCTGGCGCGACTGCATGCAGGCGGTGCGCTTCGCCCAGCGGGCCGACCTGTGCATGAGTTGCTATCCCATCCTGACGCCGTATCCGGGCACGGTCCTGTTCGAGCAGTACCTGCGTGAGGGCCGGCTGCTGACGCAAGAGTGGGACCGCTACAACGGCGCGACCGTGGTCTTCCAGCCGCGGCGGATGACGATCGATCAACTCCGCCACGCCCAGATGGCGGCGTTCCTGGAGTTCTACGCCCCGCGGAGCATGCTGAAGCGGCTGAAGGCGCTCTCCCGGCCGGGCGGGGCGAACGGGCGCGGCTGGCCGGTCTCGGTGAAGAAGAATTCGTATCTGGCGAACGTGGCCATCTACCGCGGTTTGACGTATTACTATTCGAAGCGCGGCCGGGCGCTGCCGAGATTCACGGACTTTGTCGCCGCGGACGCGGAGGCCCGCGTCGCGCGCAGTCTCGGGGAGAGGAGGAAGCGAGAATGAGCCAGCAGGCGCAACCGCCGGCGACCGCCGGCGACGACGGCGCCGGAAAGCCCGCCCCGCAGGCGCCGGGGCGATTTGTCTTCATCGTCGGCGTGCTGATGGTGATGATCGTGGCCCTCCTGGCCGGACTGTGGCTGAGGGCGCGCATCCGCGCGACCACGGCCGAGTTCGCCGCCGCCCAGCTACGGGAGCGAAACGACAAGCTCGAGGCGCTGGTGGGACGAATACTGCTGGGCGGGGCCATCCAGCCGGCAGTCGCCCGCAGTTCGCTCCAGACCAAGGCAGTTCACGTCGACGGCCGGGAGATCACGGCCCTGCGGCTGCCGGCCGCGATGGCCAAGACCTGGGGCTTCGAGCCCGGCGACGTGATATTGGCCGATCGCGCCGCGCCGCCGACCACGACGACCGCGACGCAGCCGCGCTGATGCCCGCGCGCCCGCGGCGACAGGGGAGTTGAGCGATGGACCTGCCGGAGAGTCCGTTTTACCTGTTCGGGATGGGCCGTCGGCGGAAGTTGCTGTACCGCTCCGGCCGGCTGCTGGACGCCTTCTCCGGCGAGCCGCTCGGAAGCTGGGACGTCATCAGCGAGTCCATCCAGCCGGCGCAGTACCGCGTGTGGCTGCGGACGCGCGGGCACGGCGAGGCCGCCATCGTCGAGGACGAAGAGGGCGTCTGGCTGGAAGAGGGCGGCCGGCGTCGCTGCCTGACCGCCGGGCGGGTGAACCTGCCGGCCTTCGCCGGTCATCCGCACGAGCCGCTGCTCCGCGCCGCCCACCAGGAGGTCCTGATCAACGTCGTCGCCGGCCGGCCGGTGCCGAACCTGCTGGCCTATCCCCGCCCGTGGTACCGCGACGCGGCCATGATGGCCATGTGCCTGGAGAGGACCGGCAACCTGCACCTGATCGCCGAGTGGGTGCGGTCGCTGCGCGAGTGCTTCGACCGCAACGACGCCGGCGTCTGCGAGGCCGACAACCTCGGGCAGGTGCTGTATCTGATCTCGCTGGTTTCCGGCCGGCACCACCCGCTGGTGCCGAAGGTGCTGAAGACGGCGCCGGCCTTCCGCCGCGGGCGGCACGTCGTCGGTCTGACCGATTCGGCCGAGCACGCCGTCTACCAGACCAAGTGGCTGAAGTTCGGCCTGCGGGCGCTGGGGCTGGACGATCCGTATGAGATCCCGGCCGAGTTCGATTCGTATTCGGCCCTGTTCTGGATGGACTACCGCCAGGCCCACGTGCCCGGCGAGCCGTTCGGCGAAAAGAGCAAGGACAACTATCCGTATCTGGGCTGGGCCGAGGCCCACTTCCACGGCCGCCCGCCGCCGGCGCCGGCCGATGCCAGGCGGTATCCGCTGACGTGGGAGGCCCACGCCAGCCAGGCCCGGTACGAGCGGATGGGCATCATCTCCGACGAGCACGTCCGCCGGAGAATCGCCGCCCCCCACGCCTGGCACGCCGCCGAAATGTTCCTGTATTACTGCGGGTCCCACGCGCAAGCGGCGTCTGCTTGAGCGTGCCCGACGCCCGGGCAAATGGCGCTTGGGCGCGGCATGCCGCCCTTGCGGATGGCGGCGCTTTCGGGTAGTCTGCAGGCGTCGGGGCTGGGGCGGGAAGCTCATCCGCGGGCGGGAGTGTCGGCAGTGCGGGAAGTCGAAGATCCGCCGGGGCGGGCCATGGCAAAGTGCCAGCACCGCACCGGGGCGTGAACGCCGCCTCGCGATTGCGACGCCCAGGACGGCGACGGCATACAGTCCCCTGCTCAAGCCTGCACCGGTCGGCGTCCTGTTGTTGGTTGTGCCCGGAAAGGAGAAACCGATGCCACGATCAGGACTTCTCTGGCTGAACTTGTTTCTGCTCGGCGCGCTCTGCGTGGAACCTCTCCGGGCGCAGCAGAATGACTCGGCCTTGCGGGACGAAGCGTTGCAGGCACTGAAGAGGGCCGCCTCGTTCTACCGCGCCAAGGTCGCCAGCCACGGCGGATACGTTTATTACTACAGCGTGGACCTGACGGAGCGATGGGGCGAGGGGGAGGCATCCCCGGATACGATCTTCGTGCAGCCCCCGGGAACGCCCACGGTCGGCATGGCCTACCTCCGGGCCCATGCCGCGACGGGCGATCGGTTCTACCTGGACGCGGCCCGCGAGGCCGCCGAGGCGCTCGTCGACGGGCAGTTGGAGTCCGGCGGCTGGACGCAGGTCATCCATTTCGCGCGTCCCCGGCGGGGGCGGATGGGGAAGTACCGCAAGAGGAGGGTGGGAAGCTGGAACGTCTCCTCGCTGGACGACGGCCAGACGCAAGCCGCCCTTGCGATGCTCATCCGCGCCGACCAGGCGCTGGGCTTCCAGCACGCCGAGATTCACGAAGCCGCCGCCTACGGTCTGGACGCGCTGCTGAAGGCGCAGTTCGCCAACGGCGGCTTCCCCCAGGGCTGGAGGGCGCCCGTGCAGCCACAGCCCGTGCGGAAGGCGAGGCTGCCCGACTACGACTGGAAGACCGAGGGAAGGGTCAAGAACTACTGGGACTACTACACCCTCAACGACAACGTGGCCGGGACCGTCTGCGAAACCCTCATCGTCGCCCACCAGGTGTACAAGGACAAGAAGCACCTAGCCGCGCTGGCCAGGCTGGGCGACTTCCTGATCCTGGCGCAGATGCCCGATCCGCAGCCGGGCTGGTGCCAGCAGTACAACTACGAGATGGTTCCGATGTGGGCCCGGAAGTTCGAGCCGCCGGCCATCACCGGATGGGAGTCCCAGGACGTGATGGAGACGCTCATCAAGATCGCCCGGCACACCGGCCGGAAGAAGTACCTCGAGCCGATCGCCCCGGCCCTGGAGTACTTCACCAGGAAGTGCCTTCTGCCGGATGGGAAGATCGCGCGGTACTACGAGCTGAAGACCAACAAGCCGCTCTACATGGACAAGAGCTACCGGCTGACGTACGACGACTCGTCCGTGCCCGGCCACTACGGCTGGAAGCAGCCCGCCCGCTTCGAGCGGATCCGCAAGGCTTACGAGGCGGCCCTGAAGGGCCAAAGCGCCCCCGGGCCCCGCGCAGCCCGGGAGTTGGAGGCGGCCGTCCGTCGGATCATCAAGGAGCTCGACAAGGACGGGCGCTGGATCACAACCCATGCGGGAGAGAATCTCGTCGGCCGGCCGAAGTTCAAACGCGGGTTCCGCTACATCTCCAGCGACGTGTTCAGCCGCAACATCGAGACGCTGAGCGAGTACATCGCCTCTCAACGCAGGTAGCCGCCTCGCTCGCAGCTGGGCACATGGCCGAGCCAGTCACTAGCCCTGGAGGGCGGGGCAGCAAGCGTTGCTCGTGGCCGAAGGCTGGAAACCGGCGCGATCCGGTCACTATAGTCGCCTCATCGATCATCCACGTGCATTCCTCGTTGTGCGTTGCGGACTGTCTGACCGGATTGGGTGACCATGCCGGAGCTGCCGGAGGCCGAAACCATCGCCAGCCGGACAACCTCTGCCCGCCGAAGCCCTTCGGTGCCTCGGGAAAGAAGCGGCGAAGGCGGGACTGGCTCGACTGCCTGGTCGGCTGTGCCGAGGCGGCCTCGATGCTCGGGGGTCGGTCATGGACGTAACGGCGCGGGGTCTGAGGAAGGCGAGGCGAAAGGGGAAAGCAGTCTCGTATCTGTAGGAGATGAGCGATATGGCAGAGCAGTCGACGACGAAGAATGAAGACAGCAGGACGCGCAGTCGGAGGCGCCCGGACAGGCCCGGGGGCTCGGGCCACCCGCCCGCCGGCCGATGTCATCACTGTGGAGCCTTCGCGATGTCGGCGATGCGGAAGCGCACGCCGAAGCGACTACTACGGCAAGGCCGAGCAGGCGTTGCGCGGGAAGCACAACGGCCAGCCCTTCACGCACATTGTGCGGCGACGGACGAGGTGCCTGGACTGTGGGCAGATACGGATCGACGGGGCCTGTGAAAACCGGCCCGACGGGTACCGAAGAGCCGGTCAGTAGGTGTTGTACGGCTTGCCCGATGCGTCCATATCAGTGTCCTTCAGGTTCGCCCGGACATCCCCCGTCTTGGTGTTGTACCACCAGGCCTTCCCTGGTCCGCCCTTTTCGGGGAGATTGTTAGCGTTGGTCTCGATGTGGAATACCGTCCCGCCCTTCTTCTTGCCAACCGGCATCGGTGGGATCTGTCGCAGGTAGGGACCGTAGATGTGGGTCGTATCCTTCGTCGCTGACACAGCGCCGAGGGCATCGGTATACTGCGTCAACTGGTTGGCTATGTCGGCACCAGGTCTCCTGCCAGCGTGCTCTGCCGTATAGCGATCGACGGCGGCCCGCATCATGTGCAGATCGCCGGTCAGGGCAGCGTCGCTCGCGCCCGCCGAGCCCCGGCTCAAGCGGGGCACAGCGATCGCTGCAATGACCGCGAGGGTCACAACAACGATCACGAGCTCAAGCAGACTGAATCCGCTATTCCTGTGTCTGGTCATTGCCTGACGTTCGCCTCGCCGCCTTCTGTTCGAGGATTCCCGTCCGCGGAACGGTGCCCGCGTTGCTGTCGGAGTTCGACGCAGCGACCATTGGGCGCAACACCCAGTGCTCGACAATCTGCCTGTAGGCCTCCCGGCCCAGTGGTTTCTGGAGATACTGGCTCATCCCGGCCTGGAGGCACTTCTCCTCCGTGATCTGCAGTGGGTTGCCCGTTATCCCGACGATGGGAACCCGCCCGCGGTCGCCGTCCATCTGGCGAATCGCCCGGGCGGCTTCGATGCCGCTCAGTCTCGGCATTGTCCCGTCCAGTAGGATCAAGTCATACAGGCCCTCTGAAGCTGCTTCGACTGCCTCCGCACCGTCCGCGACCACGTCCACTCGGCAACCCATCCCTTCCAGAATCATCGCCACGATGTTGCGGCTCAATTCGTCATCATCCGCTACGAGCACGCGGGCGACGGGGGTTGATTCTCCGGTGTCTGAGGCGTTCATGGCCATTCCCCGATCCCTGGCGGTGAGCCGATCTTCCTGGCCCAAGGCGATGCACAGCGCCTAGTCTCGGCACACAGTGTCCCGTATGCACAGTTCTACATCCTTGTGACGGTATCGGTTGTCCACGGCTGACCTTTAGCAAGATCTGGGTGCACAGCCTGCGTTTTTCATCTGACCTCTCGCAGCCAACGTCCTTGGTGCTGGCCCTGCCCTGTGACGATGGCAGCGTCCTTGGTGGCCTTGACGGCCGCGCTGGAGGTTCTCTGGCACGCGAAATGAAAGTAGCGCGCCGCACTGCGCAACCTGGGCCTGACGGTCGGCCCCAGAAACAATTCGGATTCCGAATAGGTTCCCTCTGGTGTCGTTGATGGAGGCCACCCAGGCGCGTCTAATAGTGTGAGAGCACATCGCGGTCGATCCGCAAGGACGGGCTGCGGCAATCGAATACCGCCCGGGGAACAGGCCGGGCCGGCCGAGGGCTGGAAACCGCCGCGATCCGGTCACTATAATCGCCTGATCGATCATCCACGTGTATTCCTCGTTGTGCGTTGCGGATTGTCTGACCGGATTGGGTGACCATGCCGGAGTTGCCAGAGGCCGAGACCATCGCCCGGGGGCTTGCGACGGCGCTGACGGGGGCGGCGGTCTCGTCGGTGCGCCTGCGGCGGGCGGACTTCCTCAAGACCGGCAGCCGCGCGGCCCTCCGGCGGCTGACGGGGCGGCGGGTGACTTCCGTCGGGCGGCGCGGCAAGTGCGTGGTGATGCACTTCGGCCGGTGGCGGCTGGTGCTGCAACTGGGCATGTCCGGCCGGCCGTGCCTGGGCCGCGCCGGAAGGCCGATCGGCCCGCACACGCACCTGGTGGTGACGTTTGCCGGTGGGCGGCAGTTGCGCTACGTCAACAGCCGCCGCATCGCCGCCGGGGTGCATTTGCTCTCGCCCGGCGAGGACGGGCCGCTCGGGCGGCTCGGACCCGACGCCGACGGCATCACCCGCGCGGAGTTCGTCGGCCGCCTGGCCGGGCGAACCGCCCCCATCAAGGCCGCCCTGCTGAACCAGTCCATCCTGGCCGGCGTGGGCAACATCTACTCCGACGAGGCCCTCTTCCGGGCGGGCATCCGCCCGACGCGGCGCGTCGGCCGCATCAGTCGCCAGCGGCTGGGCAAGCTCCACGCCGCGGTGCGGGCGGTGCTGGCCGAGGCCATCGCCGCCGGGGGCTCCACCGTCACCGGCTCCAGCGGCTTCGCCGGCGCCAACGGGGAGCCGGGGCTCTTCACCGGCTCGCACCGCGTCTACGGCCGATACGGCCAGGCGTGCGTGCGGTGCGGCGCGACGCTCCGCCGAACCCTCGTCGGCGGGCGAACCACCACCTACTGCCCGCGCTGCCAGAAGTGAGCCGGCGCCCGTCCGCTTTCGGTAATCCGGTGTTCCGGCGGTCGCCGATTGGATAGAATGAGCGCGACATGGCCAAGACCTTCGTGAGGATATCCCTGGCGACGAAGCTGCGGGTGCTGTTCGCGGCGGCGGTGTTGGCCATTATCGCCGCGGCGTTGGGGGTGCCGTTGTACTTCACCCAGCGGCTGATGGAGCAGGCGCAGGAGCAGTCGGCCTCGCAAGTGGCGGGCCTGTACCTGCGCGAGTGGGTGGACCGGCACGACCGCAAGTCGCCGCCGGAAAGCGCCATCGCCCGGTTCTTCACGGCCGCCGGCGACGGGCGGCGGGGGCCGAGCTTCATCCGCGTGGGCCCGGAGGCGACCGCCGGCTCGTCGGATCGTCTGGTCGAGCGGGCGGCCAGCGCCTTCCGAAAGAACCCGCAGCGAATGATGGCGCTCATGGGCGAGGAGGACGAGCAGGGGCGGCAGGTGTATCGCTGCTTCCGGGCGGTGCGGGCGACGCAGAGCTGCCGCGAGTGCCACAAGACGACGCCGCCCGGGCGGTTCCAGCAGAATCAACTCGTCGGGCTCATCGACGTGACCATGCCGCTGGAGCGCGGCTCCTTGATCTGGTGGACGCGCGGGATGTTCGTCCTGGGCGGCTTGCTGGCGGCGCTGCTGGCGCTGATGTCCTTCTACATCATCACCAAGCAGGTCGTCCTGGCCCCGATCCGCAAGCTCCGCGACCTCTCCGACAGGGCGGCCGAGGGCGACCTGGCGGCGCGCAGCCGAATCGCCAGCGGCGACGAGTTCGAGAAGCTGGGGCGGAGCTTCAACGACATGCTCGACGCCATCCAGACCCAGCAGAACCAGCTCCGGCAGGCCAACCGCGCCCTGGACCTGCGGCTGGCGGAGGTGGCCGAGGCCAACGTCGCCCTGTACGAGGCCGACCGCATCAAGAACGAGTTTCTGGCCAACGTCTCGCACGAGCTGCGGACGCCGCTGAGCAGCATCATCGGCTTTGCCGAGTTGCTGGGGCAGACCGACGACGAGCGCCGCCACCGGCACGCCACGCACATCCTCACCTCGGCCAGGATGCTGCTGGGAATCATCAACGACCTGCTGGAGGTGGCCAAGGTAGAGGCCGGCAGGGCACAGGTCAACATCGAGAGGGTCTCGGTCAGGGACCTGTGCGAGACGTTGGGGCAGTTGGTCCGCCCCATGGCCGACAAGAAGCACTTGGCGCTGGAGGTGGACCTGGCCGAGGACTTGCCGGTGGCGGCCACCGACGCCCGGAAGGTCCAGCAGATTCTCTACAACCTGCTTTCCAACGCGGTGAAGTTCACGCCCGCCGACGGCAAGGTGACGCTGACGGCGCGGCGGGTGCCGGCGGAGGAGTCCAGCCTGCGGCGCGAGTCGGTCGCGCTGACGGTGGCCGACACCGGTCCGGGAATCGCCGCGGCCGACCAGGAGCGAATCTTCGAGAAGTTCCGCCGCCTGGACGATTCCATGACCCGCGAGCACGGCGGGGCGGGGCTGGGACTGGCCATCGTCAAGGAGCTGACCGACCTCCTGGGCGGGAGGCTCACGCTGGAAAGCGAGTCCGGCCACGGGGCCAGCTTCACCGTGCTGCTGCCGGTTGCCCCGGTCGAAAAGAAACTCGAAGGCGAGTAGCCGGCGGCGGAAACGATCGATCGTGTTGCGGAGTTGGCTGGGAGGTCAGCAATGTCGGAGAAGTTGGCGATTCTGGGCGGGCCCAGGGCCGTGCCGGCCGGAACCATCAAGGACTGGCCGCCCATCGACCAGACGGACCGGGAGATGGTCCTGGCCTCGCTGGACGGCGGCAACCACAGCTTCGGGCCCAACTGCAAGGCGTTTCAGGAGGAATTCGCCGCCTGGAACGGCAACCGCTTCGCCATCACCACCAACTCGGGCACGGCCGCGCTGCACATGTGCCTGGCCGCCTGCGGCTGCTCGGCCGGCGACGAGGTGATCGTGCCGGCGTACACCTGGTCGTCCTCGGCCACCTGCGCCCTGCACCACAACTGCATTCCCGTCTTCGTCGACATCGACTTTGACACAATGAACCTCGACCCGGACAAGGTAGAGGCCGCCATCACCGCCAAAACCAAGGTAATCATCGCCGTCCATCTGCACGGGCTGGCGGCGGACGTGGAGCGGCTGCTGGCCGTGGCCGAGGCGCACGGGCTGAAGGTGGTCGAGGACTGCTGCCAGGCCCACGGGGCCACCTTCGCCGGCAGGAAGGTCGGCACCTGGGGGCACTGCGCCGCCTTCAGCTTCAACCAGAACAAGTGCCTCTGCGCGGGCGAGGGGGGGATGTTCGTCACGGACGATGCGGAGTTTCTCTCGGCCGCCCAGGCCTTGTGGTCGTTCGGCGAGACGCGGACGCCGCTGGAGGACCGGGACTATCACGCCTACGCCCTGGGCTGGATGTACCGCAACAACGACCTGTCGGCCGCGTTCGGCCGGGCGGAATTGCGGAAGCTGGACGGATACCTCGCCGCCCAGAAGGTCAACGCCGCCCGGCTGAGCGAGCTGCTGGCCGGCGCGGCGGGTCTGATCCTGCCGACCGAGCCGCCCCGCCGCGAGCACACCTGGTACAACTACACGCTGCGCTTCGACATGGCCGCCCTGGCTCACGAGGCCGACGCCGCCGCCTTCCGCGACAGAATCGTCAAGGCCCTCCAGGCAGAGGGGGTCAGGACGGAGCTGTGGCAGCGGTTCATCCTGCCGGCGATGACCGTCTTTCAGGCCCGGAACGCCTACGGCCACGGCTGCCCGTGGGTCTGCCCCCACGCCCGACCGGTGGAGTACGACCCGGGCGAGTTCCCCGTCGCCCGGAAGCACGCCGACTGGCACACCGGCATGACCACTCCGCTGCGGGCGCCGAACGGCCCGACCGCGGCCGAGGCCACCGCCCGCGGAATTCGCAAGGTCATGGAGAACATCGATCAGTTGGACCAGCTTGAGTGAGAAACCTCATGTCGCTGAAGGCCGGCTTCGCGGAAGTTGACATCACCCCGCCCGTGGGCACGCACAAGATCGGATGGCTCAAGAAAATCGTCTCCGACCGCGTGCTGGACCCGCTGTTTGCCCGCGCGTGCGTGCTGGAGGCGGCTGGCGAGCGCGTCGGTATCGTTCAATTGGACACGCTCTGCATCGACGCCGGCGACGTCGCCGAAATCCGGAAGCGTATCTCCGCCGAGCATGGCCTCCCCGGCGGGGCCGTCATGGTCGCCGCCACGCACAATCACGCCGGCCCGGCCGTGGCCGACAGCGGCGACACCCGGCGCGACGACGCCTACGTCGAAACCCTCACGGCCAAGGTGGTCTCGGCGGTCGGCGCGGCGCTCACCGGCGCACGCGAGGCCGAGATCGGTTTCGCCCGCGGCTTCCGCTTCGAGGTCGGCTACAACCGCCGCGTCGTCATGCGCGACGGAACCGTGCGGACCCACGGGACGTTCGCCGACCCGGAGGCCCTCTTCATCGAAGGCCCGGTGGACCCGGAGGTGGCGGTTCTGGCCGCCCGCGGGCGCGACGGGGCGATGCTGGGGGCTCTGGTCAACTTCGCCTGCCATGCGGCCCATCACGGCGGCGATACGTCGCTCTCGGCCGGATATCCCGGCGTGCTGGCCCGGCGGATGAAGCGGCGGTCCTGCCCGGTGACGATGTTTCTGCTGGGAGCGGCCGGCAACATCGCCTGCGCGGACCCCGCCCACGAGGGGCGGAGCAAGTCCATGGAGGAGGCGGGTGAGCTGCTCGCCGGCGACGTGGCCGGCGCCCTGGAGGGGATGGAGTTCACCGGCCGGGTCAGGCTCCGGTGGCGGTCGAGGCTGGTGCGGCTGCCTTTCCGCGAGCTTGCCCCCGAGCAGCTCGCGGGCACGGTCCGCGGCGCCCAGCGGTTCATTGATTCCGCCATCTACGACCGGGCCATGCCCGCCCAGATCGAGCGGATTCGCCGCCTCGGGACCGAGACGGCCGAGGTGCAGGTGCTGCTGGTCAACGACGTCGCCTTCGTGGCGATCCCGGGGGAGTATTTCGTGGAGCTGGGCCTGCGGATCAAACAGCGGGCGCATCCGGCCCGGGCGGTGGTGGTCAGTTGCGCCAACGGGCTGCTGGGGTACATCCCCACGCGGGAGGCGTTTTCGCGCGGCGGCTACGAAACGACGTTCGGCCCGCCGAGCTGTCTGGCGGCCGGCGCGGGCGAGCTGCTGGCCGATGCCGCCGTCGAGCTGATCGCCGAGGGCCCCTGACCTCCGGCGGCGGGAATCCGGCGCCGCCCGGATCAATACCAAATCATGACGATGAGGTTCGGCTCGGGCGTCTTGCCTTCCATCACCCCCACCAGCTCGCCGACGTGCTTGACCTCAATCTCCTCGCCGTCGAGCCATTCGTTGATGTTCTCGATCAAGTGTTCCAGGGAGGCCACGCTGATCTTGGAGTGAAACATGCGGCAGCGGACCGCGCCGGCGCCGGTGAGGCTGGGCTTGCGCTGATACACCTTCTCCTTCTTGCCGGCCCCGACGGCGATCGAGCCGAACGCCCGGATCTTGCTGGAGGTCTGCCCCGGCGCGGACGGTGCTTCCTCCGCCAGCGGCAGGGGGGCCAGCTCCTCTTCGTCGCCGCTTTCGAGGGGGATGGGGGCTTCGTCGTCTTCGGACATGGCAGCTCTCCCGATCACAAAGTGCCAAAGATAAGGAAACCGCGAACGCCGGCCATTATTATAGAGCGGCCGGAGAGCCCGTCAAAGGGTTGGCGATTGCGGATTGGCCGAATGTGGCCCGCGGCGTCGATCCGCCGGCCCCTAGTGGAAAGGTGGTGTGCGGTTGAGGATTTACAGATGGTTGCCGCTACTGGTTTTGGCAGCGGCCCTGGCGCCGGCGTCGTGCGTGCCGGACGCGCCGCCGCGGGTGGAGCTTTCGCCCGAGACCTTCGTGCCGGAGAAGCTCGGCCTGGTGATCTGGGTCGACGGCGTGGACATCGACGTCTTCGGGCGGCTGCAAAAGGCGGGCAAGCTTCCGAACATTACGAAGTACCTCATCGACCGCGGCGTTACGATCGACTCGGCCGTCGCCTCGCTGCCGACGATCACCTACGCCAATAACGTCTCCTTCGCCACGGGGCTGTTTCCCGGGCACCACGGCATCGTCGGCAACAAGTGGTTCGACCGCTACCGCCTGGTCTTTCAGGACTATTGCTTCATCAAGACCTACCGGCAGGTGGACGCGGACTTCACCGCCGAAACCGTCTTCGAGGCCCTCGCCGACGATTACACCGCCACCATCCTGACGCCGGTGCGGCGCGGCGCCACCCGCAACGTCGACAACTGGGCGACGGCGGGGGTGGCGTGGTTCTTCGGCTACCAGGCCGCCGTCAACCACCTGACCACGGTGCGGTTCGAGCTGATCGCCGACGTCGCCAACCGCGCCGGCCGCTGGCCCAGGTTCATCCTGGCGTATTTCGTCACGCCCGACACCGTCGGCCACGCCCACGGGGTCAAGGCCCCGCCGTACACGGAGATGATCCTCGACATCGACCGCCAGGTCGGGCACATCTGCCGCTCGCTGGCCGCCGCCGGCCTGCTGGAGCGGACCCACGTCACGCTGATCTCCGACCACGGCTTCGTGGAAACGCCCGAGCACACTGATATCGCCGAGTACTTCCGGAAGGAGCTGAAGATCCCGACGATCAGCAAGCTCTACGGCCGGGGCCAGCCGTTTGAGAAGCGCATCGCCCACTTCGCCAAGGCGCGGGCGGTGGTGGTCACCGGCGGAAAGCGGCGGTGCAGCATCCACCTCCGCCCCGGCGAGCACTGGTGGCAGCGCCCGACGGAAGAACAGATTGACGATTTTATCGGGGTCTGCGGCCGGCCCGCCCCCCGGCCTCGCGACCGCGCCGGCCCGGCACGCGCTGGCCTGCCCGCGCTGCTGGCTGAGTTTGAGGCCGTCGACCTGGTCGTGGTGCGGCTGGGCGAGAATTCCGTCCGCGTGCAGAGCCGCTGCGGCGTGGGCGTCATCGATCGCGTCCGCCGCGACGGAGTCAAGCTGTACCGCTACCGCGTGAGGTCGGGAACGGACCCGCTGGGGTATGCCTCTAATCCCCCGGCGGCGGCGCTGATGGACGGTGTCTACCACGAGGGGCAGGCGTGGCTGCGGGCGACGCTGGATACGCCCCGGCCGGACGTGGTGGTACAATTGATCGAGCTGAACGACTCGCCGCGAAGCGGCGACGTGACGCTGTTCGCGGCCGACGGCTGGGATTTCTCCAAGGGCGACCGCGGCGGGCACGGCGGGCTGCTGCGGCATGAGATCGTGGTTCCTTGGGTCTGGGTCGGCCCGGGCCTGCCGGCCAAGGCGCGGATTCATGGCGCCAGAACCGTGGACTTGATGCCCACGATGTTGCATCTTATCGGCCGCGGCGACGCCGTCCCGACCGGGCTGGACGGACGCAGCCTGGCCGAGCGCCTCCAGCACGCCGTCGGAGAAGGCGGCTCGTCGCGGAAGTGAGGCAGCAATGAAGCATCTTGACCAAGAACTGGGCGAGCGACCCGAGCGCAGCACCAAACAGGCCGGCTTGCGCAGGGAGCGCTGGGTGGTGCTGGGCGTGGTGGGCGTGCTGCTGGGGGCGGTGGCCGTGCCGCAAACCTTCGTCCGCCGCGGCAAGAACGCCCCCGCACAGAAGCCCCCGCCGCCCCAGCCCACCGAGGCCTGGGAGTTCCGCGGCGTCTCGCTGCAACTGCACGCCTACGACGCCGGCGTCCCCTTCGAGAAGTACCTCGACGAAATCGCCAAGACCGGGGCGAACGCGGTGAGCTTTTCCCTGGCCGCCTACCAGGAGAACTGCGCCTCCAGCTCGCTCTTCATCGAAATGCGAAAGTCGCCTTCGCCGCGGCGCCTGGAAGGCCTCATCCGGCGCGCCCACGGGCACGGGATGAAGGTGCTGCTGATGCCCATCATCCTGCTGGAAAACCCCGGCACCGGCGAATGGCGCGGCAAGATCAAGCCCCAACAGCCGGAGGCGTGGTGGGAGGATTACGAGAACTACATCCTCTTCTACGCCAAGATCGCCGAGCGGACGGGCACCGAGGTGCTCGTGATCGGCTCGGAGCTGGTCAGCCTGACCGACGAGGTGGACCACTGGCGCGGGCTGATTCGCAAGGTGCGCAAGGTCTACAGCGGCCGGATCACCTACTCGTCCAACTGGGACCACTACTTCAACGTTATCTGGTGGCGCGACCTGGACATGATCGGCATGACCAGCTACTACGACCTGGTCGGCGAGGACAAGCCCACGCTGGAGGTGCTGCGCAACGCCTGGAAGCCGATCAAGAAGGACATCCTCGCTTTGCAGCGGAAGTTCGACCGTCCGATCCTGTTCACCGAGGTGGGCTGGCCCAGCCAGGTCGGCTGCGCCAAACAGCCGTGGAATTACTACGGCTCGACCACGCCCGACCCGGCCGCGCAGGCCACCTGTTTCAAGGCGTTCTTCGATACCTGGGCGGGGGAAAAGGCCGTCGCCGGCGTGCTGGTGTGGGAGTGGCGCAACCACGAGGGCGTCACCGGCGGCCCCAAGGACACCTCCTACTTCCCCGGCGGAAAGCCGGCCATGGAGGTCATCAGGGAACGCTTCCTCTCCCGCGGCCGCCCGGCCGGGGACAACCCCACCACGACGCGGCAGCAGACCCCGCCGTAG
>CAYNYF010000054.1:24384-29455 GCA_964401385.1 uncultured Planctomycetaceae bacterium
ACGCCCGCGCCGCCGGTGCCGTAGCCATAATTGTCGGCCCAGAGGGTGTAGTCGCCGCCGTCCACGAAGCCGTCGCAGTTGAAATCCCCGTCGCACCATGCGCCGCCCTGGGAGTAATGATCGGCCCAGAGGGTGTAGTCGCCGCCGTCGACGCATCCGTCGAGGCTTGCGTCGCCCATTGCCGTTGTCGTGATCACTACGTTGAAGGGGTTGCAGGCCACGTCCAGGACCGGGCCGCTGACGCTGCTGAACTCGCCCGTCACCCCGGCGCCGGCGGTGAGGATGGTGAATTCCTGGCCGCAGGTGCAATTGAAGCCGTCGATCAGCAACACCGTCAGCTCGCCGTCCAGGCTGGCGGCGCCGGTCACGTCGAGGATGTCGTGGGCGGCGCTGCCGGCCAGGTCGATCTTCAGCGTGCCGGCGGCGGCCTGGGTGAAGTCGCCGTCGACGGTCATCACGCCGGCGGACAGGCCGGGGCTGACGGTCCCGCTGTTGCTGAGCGCGGCCGCCTGGACCTCGCCGGTGCCGCTGATGGTGCCCTCGTTGTCCACGCCGGCTGCGGTGACCTGCCCGCCGTCCAGGGCGACCGTTCCGGCCCCCCAGATCTTCAGCGTATCGGTCACCGTCACCGTGCCTCCGCCCGTGACATCGAGCGTCGCGGTGCCGCCGGCAGTGTCCTCCTGGCCGCCGACGTAAAGGCTGCCCGTGCTGCTCCACGTCGAGCCGGCCCCGTCGACGGTCACGCTGCCCTCGGAGTCACCGCCGCCGTATGCGCCGATGAAGCCATCCACGTTCGAGACGGCCCCGCCGCTGAGGACGTTGAGCACCCCGACGCCTAACTCGCCGACGTACAGGTCACCACTGTTGGTGAAGGTCGAGCCGGCCCCATCGACGGTCGCGGTGCCCGTCCCGACGTATCCCGTGCCGCTGCTGGAGCCCAGAAAGGCGAGGGTGTTGGAGACCGTCCCGCCGTTGGTGATATTGAGGCTGCCCTGGCCCCAGTAGCCGAGGATCAGGCCGTCGACGGTGTTGGTCCAGTTCGAGCCGGTCCCATCGACGTTGATCGTTCCCTCCGAGCCGGCGGACATGCCGATGACGCCGAGGGTGTTGGAGACGGCCCCGCCGTCGAGGATGTTGACTGTCCCGGTCCCCATGCTGCCCACGTTCAGGTAGGAGGTGCTGGTCCAGCTGGAGTCGGTTCCGGTGACGGTCACTGTGGCCTGGTAGCCTGGGCCGCTGTCGACCCAGGCCTCAGCAGTCGACAGCGCCCCGCCGTTGGTGACGGTAAGCGCGCCCGTCCCCGTGCCGCCGCCCACCGTCAGGGAGCCGCTGCTCCAGGTCGAACCGGCACCGTCGAGAGTTGCCGTTCCGTGCGATCCGGGCCCGGCGCCGATCAAGGCCCCGGCGCTGGAGACGCTGCCGCCGTCGGCGATGGTGAGCGAGCTGGTCCCCCGGATGCCGACGAACAACGTGTCGCTGTTGGTCCAGGTCGAGCCGGTGCCGTTCACCATCACCGCGCCCGCTGACCCGTCCAGGCGTCCCAGGATCGCCAGCTGGTTCGAGATGCTGCTGCCGCCGCTGACGCTCAGGATGCCTGTGTTGGTGTCGCCGACGCACAGGTTTTCCGGCAGCGACGCCGTGGCCCCGTTGGTGAGGTTCAGCGTCGGGCTGCCGGTTCCGTCGAGGACAAACATGTCCGGGCCGGGAGAGAACCATCCCCCGTCGACGGTGAGTGTGCCGCCGTTAAAGCTGAACGCGCCGGCGGCAGAGTTGTCGAACGAACCCGTCTGAATCGTCCCGCCGTCCAGATTGACGGTTCCGCCCCACCAGACCTTCAGCGTGTCGGCCACCGTCACCGCTCCTCCGGCGGTCACCTCGAGCGTCGCGGTGCCGCCGGCGGTGTCCTCCCGGCCTCCGATGTAAAGGCTGCCAGTGTTGTTCCACGTCGAGCCGGCCCCGGTGACGGTGACGGTGCTGGATGCGCCGCCGCAGGCGATGTAGGCGTCGGTATTGGAGACCGTCGCACCGTTTTGGATCGACAGGGTCGCGGCACCGTAGCCGCCCACCGTCAGCCATCTGCCGTTGGTCCAATATGAGCTGGCGCCGTCGACGGTCACGCTGCCCTGGCTCCCGGTGCCGAAGCCTATGTATCCTGTCGTGCCGTTGGTGACGCCGCCCCCGTTCAGGATGGACAGTGTCCCGCTGCTTCCGTTGCCGACGCCAACGAAGAGCTCATTGGTGTTTGTCCACAGCGAACCGACGCCGTCAACCGTCGCCGTGCCCTGGGCGCCGTTGAAGTCACCCACAGTCGCGGATGCTCCGGAAACCATGCCGCCTTGTCGAATCTCCAGGCTCCCCGTCCCACCGTAGTACGCGACACTGAACGAATGGCTGCATGTCAGCGTCGAGCCGGCGCCCTGCACGAGCAGGCTGCCTTCCGCCCCCTCGTAGCAGCCCACATACAGGCTGCGCCATCCCATCGGCGGCGTATTGATGGCAACGGTGGCGCCGTTTAGGATGGACAGAGAGCCGACCCCGCCGTCGTCCCCGACGTAAACCGTTTTGCCGTCGGTCAGGCTCGTGCCGGGCCCGCTGATCGTCATCGCCCCGGCGTTGCCGTCGCCAACGTACAATCCTCCGGCCACAGTCGCACTCGCCCCGTTGATGAGTCGCAGCGTCGGCAGCTTCCCCGGCGCGCCTCCATCGATGGTTATGTCGTCGCCCTTGGGAATGAACGTTCCCCCATCGATTGTGACCGTCCCGTCGGTGAAGTTGAACGCCCCGGCCTCGGACAGGTCCAGCGAGCCGGTCCGGATCGTCCCGCCGTCCAGATTGACGGTCCCCGCCCCCCAGATCTTCAGCGTGTCGGCCACCGTCACCGTGCCGGCGTCAGTGACGTCGAGCTGCCCGGATCCAAACGCCGTCGTTTCCCTGCCGCCGACGTAGACGCTGGAGCCGTTGGTCCACGTCGAGCCCGCCCCGTCCACGATCACCGTGCCGTCGCCGCCGGGAGAGAAGGACAGACACGCGGCGTCGGCGTTGGAGACCGCTCCGCCGTTTCGGATCTCAAGTGTGGCGCTGCCGTAGTTGCCGACGACGAGGTCGTGAGTGTGCGTCCAGGTTGAGCCGGCGCCGTCGACGATCGCGGTGCCGCTGGAGCCCGCGGCGTAGGCTATGTACGTCCTGTCCTCATTCACAACGGCCCCGCCGTTCCGGATGTTGAGCGTGCCGTTGCCGTCGCTGCCGAGGTGCAGGTATTGGTTGGTGGTCCAGAGCGAGCCGGACCCGTCAACGGTCACCGTGCCGTCCGAGCCGGTTTGGTCACCGATGCGCCCGTGGGTGTTCTGAACCTCGCCGCCGTTGAGGATGTCCAGCGTGCCGGTGCCGTCCTGCCCGACGATCAGAAAGAGGCTGTTGGACCAACTCGAGCCCGGACCCTCGACGGTCGCAGCGCCCGCCGAGCCGGGGGCATCACCGACGTAGGCCCAGGAATCCGAAATCGCGCCACCGTTCTGGACGTGGAGTGTGCCGGCGCCCACGTCCCCCACGGAAATCAGATAGAGGGAGGCCGATGCGCTGGAGCTGTTGACGGTGATGGACCCGCCGCTGCTGACCATGACATAAGTGGACGTCTGCGGCGCCCCAGACAGTACCGTCAGGTTGTAGGTGGAGTGCGGGTAGCTGTTCGGGTCCCAGTTGTTGGCGGTAAACCAGTCGTTGGTTCCGGCGCCGCCGTCCCAGGTGAGGTCCACGGCCGCGGAGATCGCGGGAAAGACGGCGCAAGCGATCAGCAGAACGGACGCCCGTGTGATCGGAATTCCCCTTTCTGTTTCACGCACCGGCTGCCTTCGTCAACGAAATACAGGAGGCGCGACAGAATAGCCCCCTGGCCGACGCAGGGACGCGCGCCGATAGTGCCTTAGTCTACCACGAGTTGGCGATATCGACAAGGCGAATCCGCCGCCCGGGTCGCGGATGTCATCGGCGATCCGGGGGTAGCTTGCGGCCGTGCAGCCCCTTGCGAGCGCTGGGGGCTTGCCCAAGATCCCACCTTTTCCTGTCTCGGTAGGGTGGCTGCTCGCAGCCACCTCGCATGGAATGACACGTCGCCCAGGCAATTCCGGTGCGTGCGAGCACGCACCCTACGGCCGTTGGGAAAGCATTTGGGCGCGCAAACGTGAACGTTCCGGCCGGGGGAATGGAGATTCTCTGAGGTTTTTATCTCCCGCGGCCGGGGAGGCTTGCCGGCCGGGGTGCGGTTTTGGGAAAGCGTTTGCGCGCGCATACGTGAACGCGCGAAGTAAGTACGGAGGGCACGCTGCGCGTGCGCGCCGAGCCTCTTTGAAAAGGGAATAGGGCTGAGACTAGGGAATAGGGACCAGGCACCAGGGACCAGGAACGGCAAAGGGACTTGGGGCTTAGGACTTGGGGGAGATGGGCAAGATAGAGAACGCGAATGCGGCGAATTACTACGAATGCGCGCGAATGAAAGAGAAGAAACAGCAAAGCCTGTTTGGAACAAGACTTACGGATTTCGGGTCCGTTCCAAACGGTTCCCAATGGTACTCAATGGTACTCAATGGTATCGAATGGTACTCAACGGTATCGAATGGTACTCAATGGTTGCGAATGGTATCGAACGGTACAGGCCCGTTCCGGCGGTTTGGGCAAGATAGGGAACATACAGGGACTAGGGACCAGGGACTAGGGACCAGGGAACGGCAACCGCAGAAGCGACAACGCGAATGCGGCGAAGAAAGCGAATTCGCGCGAATGAAAAGAGGCGAAAAACGCAAAGGATTTTCAAAAAACGATTTACGGATTTGGACCCCTTTCCGAAACTTTGCGAAACGTTGCGAAACGTTGCGAATCGTTGCGAATCTTTGCGAATCGTTGCGAAACGTTGCGAAACGTTGCGAAACGTTGCGAATCGTTGCGAATCTTTGCGAATCTTTGCGAATTGTTGCGAATCGTTGCGTTTCTTTGCGTTCCTACCTGCCCGGGCAACGGCGCCCGGCCAGGCCTACCCGGTGGCGGCAGGCAAGCAGGCAAGTCGTTGCGTTTGGGACCA
>CAYNYF010000055.1:0-29227 GCA_964401385.1 uncultured Planctomycetaceae bacterium
GATCAGCAGCGACGGGATTCGCTGCGATGCTACGGCAACAGTGAGGGCCGGACTCCCACCTTCGACCGCCTGGCGGCCGAGGGCATTGTCTTCGACAACGCCTTCGCACCCGTGCCACTATGTGGCCCGGCGCGGGCGTCGCTGCTGACGGGCCTGCGGCCGATCCATCACGGGATTCTCTTCAACGTCGAGTCCGGCTGCGTGGCTGGGCGTGACTTCGCCGGGCGGCCCGAGGGTTTCGGCCAGCGGCTGCGGGATCGCGGCTACCACTGCGCCCACGTGGGCAAGTGGCACATCGGGACGGACTTGACGCCCGCCGAGTGTGGCTTTGAGGGGGTCTACTACCGCGGCTACGGCTACCCCGAGGCCCATCCTCACTACCTGGAGTACCTCCGTCGCCTCGGCCTGCCGGGCTTCGTCCTGCGCCAGCAGCGCCACAGCGACGGCTTGCCCGGTCGGAAGGGCTTCCTGCTGACGGCGGTGCAAGACGGTGGGGTGGAGGCGTCGGTGCCGTACTACCTGGCCGAGCAGGCGATCGCCGCGATGCGTTCGGCCGTCGAGGCGAGACGGGAGTTTTTCGTGGGCGTGAACTTCTGGGGCCCGCACGCACCCTACATTCTGCCCGAGCAGTACGCGCGGATGCACGACGCAGCCGCGGTGGCCCCGCCCGCGACGAGCTGCGAGGACCTCGCCGGCAAGCCCCGGCTGCAGCAGGACTACGCCCGCTATTGGGGCGTGGACGGCTTCGACGCCAGCCGCTGGGCCGAACTCGTTGCCGCCTGCTACGGGTACATCTCGTTGATCGACGCGCAGGTGGGGCGGCTGCTGGCGTGCCTGGCCGACATCGGCGTCGCCGGTGAAACGGCCGTGATCTTCACCACCGACCACGGGGGGATGGTCGGCTCGCACGGGCTGATGGACAAGGGGCCGTTCCTGTACGATCCGGTCTGCCGGGTGCCGCTGATCGTCCGCCTGCCCGGCGGCCGCGGCGGCGGCACGCGCGACGAACACATCGTCTACAACATGGACCTGATGCCCACTTTTCTGGAGCTGGCCGGCGCCGACGTTCCCGAGCGGCTGGACGCGGCTTCGCTGTTGCCGCTGTGCGGGGGCGAGGCCGGCCAGTTCCCCGAACGTGCGGCGGCGTTCGGCGAGTACCACGGCCACCAGGTGCCAGCATTCGGGCGGATGGTCCGCACGGAGCGATACAAGTACGTTTTCAACGGATGCGGCCTCGACGAGCTGTACGACCTGAGGTCGGACCCGCTGGAGCGGCGCAACCTCATCGACGATCCCGCCGCTCGCCAACCGCTGGCGGAGCTGCGGGCCATGCTGGCCGAGTACCTCCGCCGGCAGCAGGACCCCGTGCTGCGATTTTACCTTGGCACGCGGATGGAAGGAGAGGGGCCGAAATCGCCGCGAGGCCCGTCGCGGCGCCCCCAGCGAAAGGCAAGACCAGAATGAGCAAAGAGGAATGGTCTGAAGGGCTCTCCCGGACCTCTATTGGTCGATTCGGCGGGCTTCGAGACGACCTGATTCCCTACAACAACGGATACCTCACGGCAAACGCCACCGCCACGCGGCTTTACCTGGCCGATGGCGACCGTCCGGTCGAGCTGGGGTGGTATCATCTCCCGAAGGACTTCCGACAGGAGACCCGCGCGAGCTGGGTATCGATGCAGTATCGCTTCGCCACGGCGGATGGCCGGCCACACTCCACGGTTACGCGGTCGCTGCTGTTCCCGGGCTTCCGCTACGCGCTCCATAGCGGCACGTTTGAGTACTACTGGCGGATTCGGGGATACGGCCCGACGCGGCTCCTGCTGCCGCTTGCCGGCGGCGTTGCGGTCGTGGAGGCGACCTCCGGCTACGACGCCGCGCGTGACGGCGAGCTAGGCAAGCCGTGGGCGCTCTTCTCGTTCGCTGAGTCCGCCATGCCGTTCGACTATCCCATGATGTTCACCTTCGACAGGCGCCCCGTGAGGATCGAGGTGTGGACGCAGGAGTACCTGAAGATCCACTTCGCGGAAAAGGACGCCGCCGTCGTGCAGGTCCATCCGTTCGGCGCTCAGCGGCTCGACAAGGAACTCGCCGCGGGCTGGCGGGAGGGCCTCCCCGCGGCCGAGGAGGCGCGAATGGACCTTTGGGCGGCGGCCGCGCTGGCCTACCCGGTCCGGTGCCGGGAGCTGTTCCGCATCGACGAGCAGCGGGGCGTGCTGAGGGTCCGCAACGAGTTCGAGTATGAGGAATCCCGAAGCGACTGGCCCGTCGAGTCGCTGCATCTTGCCCCGCTGCCGCCGGCGGTGGCCAACGCCCGTCACCATCTCGACGATGGCGAGGTGGCAGTGGCCGGAGAGATGCTCCCGGAGTTGTGCCCCACCTTCCACGGCTGGTACGAGGCCGTGAAGGGCGAGGTCCTGGAGTACGAGATCCCGCTGTCGCGATTCCGCAACCTCGCGCCCGCCCCGATGCGGGTCGAGCACAACCCCCTGGCCGACGATCTGACGGACCGGCTGACCGGCTACCTCACCCGCGGTGAGTACCTCACGTTCGGCGGCGACGAGGACTACGATCCGCAGTGCTCGATGGACTCCCTGCACGACCTGCGGATCCTGGCGTGGGCGACCTGGTCGATCGCGCCTCACAGACGCCCGGAGGTGATCGAGCTGCTGACGCGAGGCCTCCGGGGGCTGCCGGAGGAGGACTTTCTGGAGTTCGAGGCGCCCTTCACCGGAACGGCGTGGGCCCGGCACAGATCGTTCTTCCGCTACCGTGGGGTCGTGGACTACGACTGCGAGTGGTACAACGGCATGAACCTGGCCGGGCTGTGGGCGTACGATTACTTCACGACGGGGGAGGAGTCGCTGGAGCTCCTCCGGCGCCGCTGGCCGCTGATGCGGAAGCTGTTCGCCTACTACCAGGCGTTCGCCGACTGGGCACTGACGGTGGCGTGGACGTCCGCGCGGGGGGAGTGCGTGTGGCTCGACGGCATCAACTACGCCTACGAAGGGATGCTCGCGTTTGCGGCCATGGCGCGCAAGATCGGCGAGCGGGCCGACGCTGCCTGGGGCGATTACCTGTCGGCGAAGGCGGAGCTTTTCATCCGGAACTGTTGGAACTCGGCGCCCTACGTGGAGCGGTTTTTCCCGGCCGACGGCGCGGTGCCCGCCGTCGCCTCGGGCTACTACGAATGTGCGCCCACCGCCTACGGCGACAACAGCGGCTTCTCGTGCGGCAACTACGGCTACGCCGTGCGCGAGGTGCTGATGCTGCTGAAGGACATGAACAAGGCCGGGGACCTGTCCCGGGGGCTGTCGCGCTTCGCACGGGCGTATCCCGACTGGCTGCGGAAGCCTTACGAAGCCACCAAGGCCGGCGAGCTTGGGGATTGGCACGCGAGGATCGATCCCCGCCGGCCGATTCACCATTACTTCCTGGACCCGCGGCTGATGGTGTCGGCGCTGGTGCTCGCCGAAGACGTCCCGACGCTCGCGGAGGCAGGCGCTCCCCTGAGCGGCCCGGTGCTGGAATGCTTCCTGGTGTCCATGGCGCCGTTGCTGCTGGTGCCGCGCGACGCGTGCTTCCTTGGAGCGGTCTGGGACGATCAGGCGAAGGCCCTGAAGCTCCGGCTTTCCGGCGACGGCCCGACCACCGTCGCGCTTG
Organism: uncultured Planctomycetaceae bacterium; assembly: GCA_964401385.1. Lineage (GTDB taxonomy): Bacteria > Planctomycetota > Phycisphaerae > SM23-33 > SM23-33 > CAYNYF01. The sequence goes on from CAYNYF010000055.1 coordinate 3,664, forward strand.
CCCATGCACAGCCCGCCACAAAGACGGTCCCCGCCCCGCTGGAGGTGGTCCGGCAGGAAGGCCGGGTGCTCTACCGATTCGATCTGTCCGGCCCGACGGATATCGTTTTCGAATTTGACGGGGCGCCGGGAGCTTAGTAGTCCTTCGCTGTTGATCCTGCCGGTTCAGTCGAAAGGCTTGGCGGGTGCTATCCCTTTCGCGCGACGATAGCGATACCCGGCACGTAGGCCAGCCAGTGTGCCCAACTGCCCGGCCGAGCACCCGCATCCGGCTGGTTACCCAACGCAGTGTCCTGAACGTGCAGGAGGGCAAGTCCCGCCGCCAGCAGGCCGTTGAACACATCGCCCATGCAGTGGCGAAACTGAATACCGTCTTGCGGCGTCTGCTCGCCCCTCTGCGCGTATGGCACGGTGATGCGATAGCCTTCGCCATCCCAGGAATCGGGGCACACGAACTCAACAGCGGGATTGGTGAACTGCACCAGGTGCAAGCCGCCCGGCCGCAGCACTCTGACGACCTCGCGATACACCTGCGGCGCGTCAGGCACCCACGCCATCCCCATGTTGTACACGACATCCTGGGATTCGCTGCCGAGCGGAGACAGATCGCGCATGTCGCCTTGGACGGTGGTCACTTCGTATCCATAGTGCGCGGCCGCCTTCCTGTCGCCGGCCAACTGGCCCTCGCACAGGTCAAATACGGTCACGCGCGCCCCGAGGAGAGAGAACACGGCCGACTGTTGGCCCCCGCCGGCCGCCAGGCACAAGACGTCCTTGCCCTGTACGTTCTGCATTACCATTCTGTCGGCGGCATCATCACAGTGCGGTCTGGGAAGAGCGGTCGTGCGGCGCTCTGCATATGCCCGGTAGGATCCGACGTCGAGGGCCAACCAAGGCCGAGTGCATCCAGCACCGGTCCTGACCGCTTCTTCCCAGTGTCGCTTGTTGACGCCGGCAATATCGTGGTAGCGGCCCATCATTTCGCCTTCCTCCGCCCGTGTGCACGGTGCCCCATGTGTGCGCGGGTTGTCATTGCGACGCTGACGTTCCTGCTGCCGGTCGTGAGAAGTCGCTCCCATCGTACCCCTTCTGGACCTATGCCTCCACCGGCCGCTGCACCGTGGCCGCTCCGCTGCCTCCGGTGCCCATCGGCGCGCTCCACAGCGTGGACCGTATGGTACAATCAAACGGCCCGCGGCGGCCCCGTGCATGGGCCGAGTGGGAAACGCCCATCGGCTTGTGTCTTCGCACAGGCCAAGCCGAACAAGGAGAACACGGACATGAAATCGGCTGCTGCCCTTGCCGGATCGCTGTTCGGTGCCGGCCGCGCCCACCAGTGCCTTGTCTCCGAGATCGGCATCCCCGCCCCGGTGGTCTCCAAGGGTAAGGAACTCGAGGCCCTCCATACGGCCAAGACGCTTCAGCCGTTCGCCGACATCACCGTCGTGACCGGCCGAGATCGAGAATGAAAGGGCACGCCATGCAGCCTCGGAAACTGACCCGCCGGAGCCATTGCCTCTTGGTGATCGTGATGGGAATGCTGTCGAGCGTCGCGCTGGGAGCGGACATGCGGATCTGGTGCATTCACGACATGGCGAAGATCGACCCGGTCTCGGGCAAGGCGTTTGAGGACAACCCCGCGCTTTATCCCAAGGGGCTCCGGGGCGACTACCGGGCGCGCAACGGCGTCTGGGACGCCAACCGCGGCTCGGTCCGCCTGTTCGCCGCCCGGAACGAGGTGGTCGCGTTTCAGATCATCCTGTCGCCGGATCGGCCGGTCAAAGGCGTGACGCTGAAGGCGACGGACCTGGTCGGCCCGGGGGCGAGGATCCCCGCCGGCAACGTGACCATGTTCCGCGAATGGTACCTGCACGTTACCAAGTCGACCGTCAAGCACGCGCTGGGCGACGGGTGGTATCCTGATCCGCTCATCCCCCTGCGGCTGGGGCACGAGAGATTCGGCGCGCCGCTGGACATCCCCGATCCGCGCAACAAGGTCGAGGGGCAGAAGAACCAAGCCGTCTGGGTTGATGTGTACGTGCCGGAGTCGGCCCGGCCGGGAGTGTACAAGGGCGCCATAGAGATCGGCGGGCCCGTAGCCAGGCGGGTACCAGTCGAGCTGGAGGTGCTCGACGTCACGATCCCCGACGCGTTCCACTACATGATGTGTCTGAACAACTACGGCACGGTCAACCACAAGCCCGAGCCGATGCGGATCAAGTACTACCAGCTCTTCCAGCGCCACCGCGTCTACCTGTCCAACGACAACGGACGGGTCACGCCGAAGATCGACAAGAACACGGGGAAGATTGACTGGGCCACGTACGATCGCCGCCAGGCGCCTCTGCTGGACGGCTCGGCCTTCACGGGCAAGCACAGCTACGGCGCCGGCCCGATGCAAGGCACGCCGCTGGTCATGCTGCAACTGCCCTTCAACTGCCGCATCAAGCGGTACGACCGGCGCCGGCACGCCAGCCAGAACTGGCCGGATACCTTCCGCATGGGCGACCCGGCCTACGAGAAGCTCTTCAAGGACACGGTGAAGGCGTTCGACCGGCACTGGCGCCAGAAGGGCTGGACCCGGACCATGCCCGTCCTGTACGCCGACGGCGCCGACGAGCCGACGCACTACAAGGAATACGAGCAGATCCGCTACATCGGCATGCTGATTCAGCAGGCCAAGAAGGAGATGAGCAGCGACCGGATCCGCTTTAAGGTGGACATCGGCAACTTCGCGAACGTCGCCAGCCGGGTGCGCCAGTTCAAATCGCTCGAGGGCATGATGCAGTATCTCGATCCGGCCATCGACTTCTGGTGCTGCAACGGCGGCACATTCGCCAGCGGCGTGCCGCTGTACGACGTGGATGGGGTCTCACGTCGCATCGCCGGGGGCAAGCTGGCCTTCTACTATGGAACCAACCTCCCCCCCGAGCAGGGCGGGTCGTTCGTGGACTCCGAGTCGGTGGGCGCCCGGGTGTGGGCCCTGATCGCCGCGAGGTATGAGCTGACCGGGGGGGAGATCTGGCATTTCATGGTCAACGGCGCCAACGCCTGGACCGGGCCCAACTCCGCCAGCAAGGACGGCAAGAAACGCCTGTACGGGTACGCCCAGCACGTCTATCCGGAAAAGGGCATGGGCGTGGACTTCGGCGAACCCATCGCCAGCATCCGCCTGAAGGGCTTCCGCCGCGGCCAGCAGGACGCCGAGTACGTCTGGCTCGCCCGGCAGGGGGGGCGAAAGGAACTGGCCGAGGAACTGATCCGCAAGCTGATTCCCCGCGCTCTGAACGAGGTCCGCAGGCTGCCGCGCGACCACGTCGGCCTCTGGCCGCACGACCCGGCGGTGTTCGAAACGGCCCGCCGCCAGCTCGGTCGGGCCCTGGCCGGGTCAGGGAAGTAGCCCCGCACGGTCACTTGGTTAGGACCTTCTGGTAGATTTCGTACCAGGTCTTCAGCGTCAGGTAGTTTCGCAGGTTGAACCCGCTGCTGCGCAGGCCCTCGGCGGAGAAGTCGCCCTGGAACTTCTTGGGGTTGGACGGGTGGATACCGTCCCGCGCCATCATGGTGGGCACGTTGTAGCCTTTCCATCCGCCCTCGTCGAACTTCGCGAGCTTTCCGTCCCAGTCCTCGGGGCGCCGCCGTACCATCTCGGCCCACAGGTCGATCAGCGGGGTCTTCTTGGCCCGGGCGATGTATAGCGTCGCCAGGCGGAAGTTCCACACCGTCATGAAGCCGCCCACGCTGAGCCGCTGGGTGTGGCGCGGCGGCAGCGTGGTGATGATCGGCACCGTGCCGTCGGCCAGGATGCGATTGATCACCGCGGCGTACTTCTCGGTGTAGATGGGCACGGCCGGACCGAGGTAGGCGTCGTTGGTGCCCCACATGACCGCCGCGGCCTCGGCGTTCATCCGTTTCTGCCAGACGTCGATGTTGTCGAAGGCCCAGGAGATCGTCGTGCTGCCCGAGCAGCCCCACTTGCCGCCCTTCCAGCCGTGCCAGACGTCCTTGTGGATGTACTTCTTGACTGTGCCCAGCGCCTCGAGCATCTCCGGGGGCATGCCCTTCCCGTCCGTGTAGCGCAGCGGCGTCCAGAAGGCCATGGTCACCGTGATACTGTCGCCGTACTGGCTGAAGGTGCCCTTCGTGCCTTTCCATCGGGCGTGGACCCTGCGCATGGGTTCGACCCAGTAGTCGCCCGCGGGCACGAGCGGCTCAGGCTTGAATGGCCCATCCGGGTAGCTCGCCGGTTCGCCGGCCAGCTCGACCTCCAGGTACGGGCGACGGTCGGCGTCAATCCACTCGTCGGAGTAGATGACCATCTCCCCGCCCATCAGCCGGCCGTCGAGGACCAGCCCGCGGTTGGGCAGCTTGCCCTGCGTCCAGGCGCGGACGGTGCCGGTGGCGTCCCAGCACAGCCAGGTCTCCGGCATGGCGTCTTTCTTGGTCAGTTCGCTGGCCCACTGTTTGCCGACGTGGGCGACGGCCACCGGGGCCGGGTCCGTGGCCTCCAGCAGCGTCTGGCCTTGGGGTGTCCAGCGCCGGCCCGCCGCGGCCCGGGCGAAAGTGAACTCATCTTCCTTCCATCCCGGACCGACACCTGCCCCGGCGATGGCGAAGACGCCGAAGGAGTAGGCGGCCAGAGCCTTGGCCGAGCCGAGGGCGTTGCGGATGCGTCTGGCCCGGCGCTTGGGGTCTTCGGCGCGGACTTGACCGAGGGCGAGCTTCTGGTCGGGGATGCGTTGGTTGCCGACCTCGGCGAAGGCCTTCAGCGTGGCCTTCTTGATGGCTGTGCCCTTGGGGATGGCCGACAGGTCGAAGTAGAACACCGCGTGATTGATGTCGCCGCCCGTCCCGCCGACGCGGATCCGCGGCGTCCAGCCCCAGTTGCCCGGATACCGCACATCCTGCTTGGCGTAGCCAGCCGCGTGGCCCTTGCGGTACTGGCAGTTGGAGTTCCGGCCGAGCCGGACCGTCCTCCAAGGACCTGAGCTCTCCTTGGCGTTCTTTGTCCCCGCCAGAGGCGACAGCCTTGCTCGTGGCCCCGGGGCGGGGGGGAGTTTCAATTCCACGTCGCCCTCGGGCGCCTCGTTCACTCCGTAGTGCTCGATCACCAGCTCGGGGCGGTACTTCTTGTTGGGATTGTCTGAAGAGGCGGCCTTGATCGCCGAGTAACTGGGCTTGTCGATCAAGCACCCGTAGTTCGGGCGTTTTCCCGAAACCCAGTCGCTCACGAGCCTGGTGACGTCGAATTCGACGATATGCCCGAAGGGCCCGCCGCGGGCGCCGGCCCGTTCCGCCAGTCCCGGCTTGCCAGCGCCGAAGTCGGTCGTCTTGTCGATGTCCCCGCCGGGGGTGGACCACTTGTGCTCCGGGCTGGGCTTGCGCCCGGCGGCCTTGTAGCTGGCCCACATGGCCGTCTCGTCCCACGGCCGGGCCAGGGCGTACAGGAGGACTTCAACTTTGGGGTTCGGGACTTGGATGAGGTAGAGTCGAAGCAGGGCCCGATGGACCTTTCTGTCCTTGGCGATGGATGAGAGGTCGAATCGGATCAGCCCTTTGCGCGATCCCGCAGTCCACAGGAAATCGGCCTTGTGCCTGGGCCGCGTGTAGGTGGAACGCTCGATGTAGGTGTCCGTGCAGCCAGCGTACTCGGCGGTGGGCGAGACGCCCTGCTGAAAGACGGTCACCTCGGCCGAGACCGATCCAGCCGGGCCCAACAGTGCCGCGACAAGGACGGCCAGAACACCGGCAACTGCCCTGGGCTCGTTGCGTGCCTGGTTACACATGGTGTGTCTCATGTTGAGTGCTCCTTGTACCTGACGCGTGAAAGTATGTCCTCGGTGCCATGGCGAGCACTGTTCAACCACCGGCTCATCTGAACCGGCCGCGAGCTGAAGGGCAAGACTCCGTCTGCAGCTTGCCTTCTCACGCTCCCGGGCCTTGCCGGTCCGTGACGTCGCTGCTCTCTGGCAGCAGCAGCTTGCCGGCCGCCCCGAGTGCTTCGTAGCGCTGTGCGGTCCTGGCATGTGTGTCCGCCAGCTCGTCCTGGGATAGCGGCCGGTTTGGCCCATCCACCAGGCCGGAGAGCCTCAGATGCCTCGGTGCCACCACCGAGGCCAGGTTCGGCAGCTCCGACCACTTCAGCGCCCCAGGCGCCACGACGGACGTCATGCGGTCGTTCTGAATTGACGTCGCCGAGGGGTGCTCGACCACGTGCTGGTACGACGCCAGACGCCTTCGCGCAGCCACGGCAACGATGCGCTCGTCCAGAGCCGCCGCATACACCGCCCACAGCCCGTCGGCACAATCCCCCATGGCAACCACACCTTCGGTGATCTCCATTCGCTGACCTATACCAAGGAGGCCTTTGACGCCCGCTGGTCGCACATCGTCCGGCGGCAGGCGACGCCGGCCACCGTCGCACGGACGCCATAGTATATCGAGGTCCTTTGGCAGGCAAACCAGCAGCACCAGTCGGTTCCCCCGGTGTTCCACATTCTTGGAGCTATTCGCCCGGCCAACGTGGAGCCGACACTCTGGGCGCGCGCTTGACGGGCCGATAACCTGCACGCCGTCGGGATATACAGTATGTCGCCCAAGACGATAGTGTACGTCGCACTGTGCGGACCCACGATCCTGGCGGGAGAAGCCTCTGCGAGCCCCCCGCTGGCACACCCGGGCCTGCCGCCGCTGAAGCTCCTTGACGTCAAAGCCGATCCCGCGGGGCTGACGGACGAAGGCCAAGCCCGGAAGGTCGTCCTGGCAGACGGAACGGTCCAACACTCGACGAAGAACTGGACCTACCGGTTGACGGCTGCCGGCCCGAGGCCTGTCGGGGCGCTGGCCTACCGGGGCCGAAAGCTGACCTGCACACCCACGGGGGTCCTCAGGACGCCTTTCGGCGAGCTGATGTACCGGGGGCCGGCGTGCGGCTGGCAAGCCAAGCACACCGACGGCAAGCGCATTGACATGAGCATGGGCATCGCCGTGGAGCTGGAGGGGATGCTGTACGGCTTCGACATCGTTGAGACCTTCGACCACACGGCCGACTGGGTAGGGACCGGCTGGGGCGGGGTGGCCAACCCCGACGACATGCCCAGGCTGCTTTCTGGCAAGTCGTCCCGCTGGGGTTATTACAGCATGTGGATTCGGAACAAGAATCCCCCGCAGAAGTGGATCGGCTACCACGGCCCCGACAATATGCTGGGCGGGAAGGGAAAGAGCCTGTGCATTGACTACGCCGGCCTGGAAGGCGGGCCGATGGGTCCCAGCCGGCTGGCGACTTACTTCGGGCGGGGCCATCCGCGCTCAGGCTACAAGGACATCTACGTCTTCTTCCGCGTCCGCCTGAGCAGCGACTTCTACCCGCCTTTCAGGAACGGCAAGCCGACCTGGTGGGCCTATCATAAGTTCGTGGTGCTGAGCTTGGGCTACCGCGATGCCAACAACTGGGGCACGCCCGATCAGCAGCAACGGGCCACGCGCATCCAGCACCGACGGTGTTACGGGCTGAACTGCACCATAATCAACACCTGCCCGTGGGACCGCCCCCGCGGCATCAGCCTGGTGGACAACGTTTTGGTTGGTGTGACGCGGCCCGACGGGCGGACGTTCTACGTCTACCCCAGGCAGGGCGCTTACGGCAAGCGCTTCGTCAACCGCAGCAAAGGCAAGATTGATAGCTACCTGGACACGTGGTTCGGCATTGAGCTGCACTACCGGCGGGGCGACGTAGCCAAGCCCAACGGCCACGTGCAATACTGGGTGTACGACCAGCAGGGCAATGCGAAGAAGATCCACGACGTGGATGGCGTCCTGCTGATTACGCTATACGATCACAAGTACAACCGCTTCGAGTTCGGCGGCAACCGCTTCGGCCCGCACTTCCGCGGCGCCAAGACCGGCACGTACTACGTGGACGACTTTATTGTCAACGGCAGCCGGATCGGTCCGAAGTACTTCGAGATCGTAGGCAAGGGCGCCGCGCCTGGCCTCAACTGACCGGCCTCTCGGAGAGACTATTATGCACCCGCCGACGCAAGGCCTGATGAAGCTGACGCTTGCAGGAGTAATCGCTATGGCGTTCACATCCAGTGCGCGTTCGGCCGCGGCGACCGTCTCGGCGTGGGTCTGCCCGGCGGAGTACAAGCCGTCGCCCGTGGCGCAGGACGTGATAGGATACAAAGGCGATCGAGCTTCCCTGCGCAGGTCCAACGCCATCTGTCGCGCCCGGACGATTCGCCTGTTCGGCGCGCGGGCGGAGGATCTGGGCTTTCAGGTCATTTTCGATCGGGCCGGCGACGAACCGGCGGCGGGCCTAGACCTGAAGGTCTCGGCCTTCTCCGGGCGGCTCCGGCCGGAGGTGAACCTGTACCTGGTTGGCTACACCATGAGCAAGGGGGCGAAGCGCAAAGGTCGGCTGATAGAGATCCCGTGGTCGCCGGACGCCTGCGTGCCCTTCGAAGCGGCCGGGGTCCGTCCATTTTCGATTCCCGTGAAGGTCAAAGGTCTGCCCACGCCGCCGAAGCAGGTGACCCAGGCGGTCTGGGTGGACATCTGCATTCCCCGCAGGGCCAAGCCCGGCAGCTACACCGCCACCGTGACGGCCTCGCAGGCGGGCCGGACCATCGCTTCCTTTCCCCTGGAGCTGACCGTCTGGCCGTTTGAGATCCCCGTCCGGCGCAGCATCGAGGGGGAGTTCAACGCCTACCGCTGCGCGTTCGCGAACCACTGGAGGCTCGACCCCACCACCGACGCCTGCATCGCATTGGAGCACAAGTTCCTCCGCGCCTGCGACGACCATCGCACCCTCATGAACATCATGCCCTACCACGGTCAGCAGGGCTTTGCCTACCAGGGGCGGGCGCCGATCCTGGCCGGGGCCGGCAAGACGCTGCACGTGAAGGACTGGACCGTCTACGACAAGCGTTTCGGCCCGGTCCTCGCCGGCCGGATCTTCCGTGACGGCCGGCCTGCCGCGGCGATGTATCTGCCCTTCAATCTCGAATGGCCCGAGCCGCTGAGGAACTGGCATCCCAAGACCCGGGAGAAGAAGTGGCATAGCCTGTGGGTGGAGAACCTGTCGGACTATCCGCGACCGGCCTACAACTGGAAGAAGCACACCCCGGCCGAACAGGAGGCATACGAGTCGGCCTTTGCCAACGTCCTCCAGGAGTGGATCGCCCACGCCCGCAAACGCGGCTGGACGCGGACGGAGTTCCAGGTCTACTTCAACCAGAAGCCGCAGAAAAAGACCCCCAGCTCCGACCTCGGCCCTAACCGCGCCACCAACCGCTACGACGAGTGGGCCGTCAAGGATGACCTGTTGGCCCTGAAGTATTACCTCGACCTGACCAGGCGGGTGACGGCCGGCGTCAAAGACGTCAACGTGGTCTTCCGCGTGGACATCAGCCGCTTCACCGGCGGTCCGAGCATGGCCAAGTACGGCCGACCGCAGGACCAGTTCGAAAGACTCAATGGGCCGAAGCTGCTGGGGGCGGTCGATTGCTGGTACGTCGGCATGCATTCCTATCGCTTCCGGAGGTGTCAGGAAGCTTGCTGGACGCTGTCCGAGCAGGGCAAGAGCATGAGCGTTTACGGCCAGGTCCCTGCCATTGACGCTGACACCGGCAGCGAATCACGCAAGCAGTTCGTCCAGCTCTGGATCAACAGGATACGCCGCTACCTCGCCTGGACCGGGACCATGTGGAACTTTGAATATCCCTTCGGAAGGAGCGTCGGCACGCTGCATCTGATCTACCCGGGCAAGCCGGTGGGCTGCGACGGGCCCGTCCTCAGCATTCGCCTGAAGCATTGGCGCCGGGCGATCCTCGACGTCGAATACCTCCAACTGGCGGCAAAGAGAATAGGCCGGAAGAAGGCCGAGCAGTTGGCGCAGCAGGCCTCGCGAAAGACGTCGCCGCACGCGTGGCTAGAGTTCAAGAGGAAACTGGCACAGATCGTCACGCAGGAAGGCTGAGCAGGCGATTCCAAGTCACCTGGCGGCCTTCTCCGAACAAGAGAGAGCTTGCGGAACCCGGAGTGGATTGGCATCTTGGTATCCGGGCTCGGAAAGGCCGGGCGATCACGTATCATCGCTTGCACGTCAGCCGGCGCGGCGCCTGCGGCTGCGGAATTGGAGAGAAGGCGATGCAGAATGTCTGTGTCATCTGGGTGATTCCGATGGTTGTGTCCATCTGGGCATTGTCGCTGCCGGCCGCAGCGCAGGTTGTCGATCCGCTCGACGCCGCGGCCATTGACAAGCCCAAGGCCGTGGCCGCCTTGGAGAAAATGGCCACGGCCGGCCAGGCCCGCTGGCTTGCCTCCAACAGACGCCGGCCGACCGGGGCCGAGACTGTGGACTTCGAGGGCGGCGGGCTGGTCACGGGCACCACCACCGGCCCGGCCGGCCGGTATCCGCCCACCGAGCAGGAGAAGCGGCGCGGCTACGTGGCCTTCCCCTGGCATTACATGGTGCGGATGCTTCCGTATTCTCGCCCGCGCCGCTCCGCCGTGGGCAAGGAGCTTGCTCTGGTGGCCGCGCGCGACGAGTACGAGCCGGCCGCCTTTGGGGTGCTGGCGCTGGAGGACCTCCAGGAGGTCCGGGCGACCGTTGGGCCTTTGCGGTCAGATAACGGGCTGGCGATTCCCCCCTCGGCGGTGACGGTCAACTGGGTCCGATACATTCCCCGACAGGTCAAGCGCGGCGGGGAGGTCTGGGCCCTCGGCCCGGCCGTGCTGGTGACGATGAAGCCCATTGACATCCCCGCCGGCTGCGCCCGGGAGGGCTGGCTGACGGTGAAGGTTCCCGAAGACGCCGCCGCGGGCGTGTATCGCGGCTTCGTTGAAGTCCGCGCCAAAGGCCGCCCGGCCGCGCGGATCAGCCTTTCCTTGCGGGTCAGGCCCATCCGCCTGGACTCGCCCGACCCGGTCACCTACGCCCACTACTACAACGTTCCGGCCCATGATCAGCAGTTGATCGCGGAGATGCGGGCGGCCAAGGCCCACGGGTCGAACTCCTTCAGCGTGAAGGAGATCCTCCACGGCCGCTTCCGCGCCAACCCCGCCGGGCACATCACCTCTCAGGACTTCTCCCGCGCGGACCGCTTCATGGAACTGCACAAGCAGTTGGGCTTCCGCGGTCCCGTCGGGCTGGTGGACCTGCTCGTCCAGGGCCACAACGACTTGTCCGATTCCACCGGTGAGTACTTCCTGATCAAGATCAACCGCCACAAGCTCGGCAGCGAGGCGTTCTTCCGCTGCATGCGCGAGGTGGTGACGCTCATCCGCGACCACGCACGCCAGAGAAGCTGGCCGGAGGTGCTGATGTACTCTTCCAGTGAGCTGTCGCGCTGGCGGGACGTCAAAGGTGAGCTGATCCCCTTCGGCATCCGGTTGATCAAGGAGATGAAGTCCCCCGGGGGCGTGAAGGTCTGCGCTTCCATCAACGGCCCGGACGAGCCGCGGTTCGTCAAGTACACCGGGCCGGGGGAACTGTGCTTCCTGCCACACCTGGACGTGGTCATGTACAACTACGGCGTGCCCATCAACGACCACACCCTCGCCGAGGCCGGCAAGCACCCGGACCTGCAACTGTGGTTCCAGAACATCGGCACCCGGCGTTTCACCGAGGGCTTTATGCTCTGGCGCGCCGGGGCCGTGGGCAGGAGGCAGTACAAGCTCGACGGCCGGCTCACTGAAGAGGGTCTGGTCGCCAGCACCGGCATCTTCTATCGCACGGCCGATGGGATCCTGCCGACCACGGACTGGGAAAACATGCGCGAGGGCGTGGACGACATGCGCTACATCCGCACTGCCGAGCGGGCCATCGAGAAGGCCAAGACCGGGCCGGACGCTCGGGGCGCGGCCTTCGCTCGCAAGGCCGAGCAACGCCTGAGGGACACTAGGGCCTCTGTCAAGATCGATATGTCCCGCGCCTCGGTGCGACGTGGTCGGCGGCCGGGGCTGAAGTCTCTGGACCTGTACGGCAAGTACCGGGATGAGTTCGCGCGGATCATCGAGACCCTCGCGCCTGGGAGGGGTTGAAACCTCCAGGCAGCATCGGCCCGAGGCCCGCCGGCCAGACCCCTTTGGGGCGAGAAAGCGAAGGTGAAGCACGCCAAGCCCGATCTCCCGTATCTTCGGGGGCCGCACAAGTGCTTCCTGGTTCGGTTCGAGATTCCCAAACGTCTGGCCGGCCGAACCACTCAGACTACAGGCCATGCGAAAGACCACTCCCCAGGCATAGCGGGAGTTCAAGAAGCAGTTGGCGGAGATCATTACACAAGGATCGGCCGATCGGCCGGCGCATGCGAGGTAAACGACATGAATACGTGGCATCGAGCGATTCTCAGCCTGGCGGTGACGGTGACGGCGCTGACCGGCCGGGCCGGCGGTGAAATGGTCGTCGAATGGTGGGGCCAAGCCGACTATTGCCGGCACAAGGGGATGAAGATCGCCGCGGCGGACAAGGGCGGGCACGCCCTGACCTTCGACCTCTCGCCCATCCCGAAAGGCGCGAAGGTCTATCACGCCTCGCTGCGGGTGCACACGACGATCAGGCCGGTGCGCACCGACAAGCGGGCTTACATGAATGCCTTCGGCCGGGGAGTCTTCTACTACGACCCGTTCCGCCTCTACAACGAGATCCGCCCGGACGCGCCGATTGGGATCTACGTCGTCGGTAGCGACAGGGGACCCCTCAAGCTGGAAGGGCCGCAATTCAAGTCCTTCGACGCCACGGAGGCCGTCCGCGGCTGGGTCAACGGCACGCGCGCCAACAAGGGATTCCGGGTCAAGCGCCTGGACCGTTGGGTGCCTGAAATGACCGTCCTGGAGGTACGCTACGAGGGCGCCGTCAGAGATCCGCCGGCCCAGGCCAGGGACATCAAGGTCGTCCACCGCAAGGGTCAGACCTTCATCACCTGGACCGAGGTGGAGAAGATCATCACCAAGGAGGAGGTCCTGTGGAAGGAGTTCGAGGCCGTGTTCAAGAAACACGGCGGCCCGCGCAGGGGAAAGTTCTATCGCATCTACCGCCACGCCCGGCCCATCACGGCCAAGAACCTTCATGAGGCCGAATTGATCGACGGGATCTGGCCGCTTTCGGGTTATGACGCCCGCATGCACCAGCACGTGGTCCACGGGGAGAACTGGATCGGCCTGGACGGCGAGGTCCATGTGCCGCGGTACGTCATCGAGGACCCACCGGCCGGCGTGCTGAAGCCTCGGGGGATCTTCCGCCGGACCGCCGGCGAGCACAACCTATGGCTGGGCAAACAATTGCCGCTGCACACCGGCCTGTACGTCCACCAGGTCCGCAAGCCCGGCAAAGCGTACTACGCTGTGACGGTCTGCATCAACGGCGCGGAGAACACCCGCGACATCACCCCGGCCAACTCGCTGAAAGAGCCGGTGGCCGAAACCGTCGGGCCCGGTGAGCCGATCCTGTACCGCGTCCTCAGTCGAGACGTCGGCCGCGGGCGAGGCCGTCGCACATACGAAACGCAATGTTACCTGTACTGGGCGGCTCCGCCGTACGCCAATCAGCCGCGCAGACCCATCCACGTGCTTGTCGGGCTGGGCGGGACCAGTCCATCCCAGGAGGTCCAGGTCCGCCACAGCATGAAGAATATGTACGGCAACGAACTGTACCGCGGCATCCGCAACGGGTATCCCATCACGCCCGGCGCCCGCATCCTGCTGATCGTGGACGACGCCGCCTTCCAGGCGAAGGGATATTACGATTCCTGGAACACGCTGAAGCCGCGGCGGGCGCCGTCGAGGTACATCGAGTACCCCGTGGGGCTGGAGAAGGTGCTGGTCCCGTGGGCTAAGAAACTCACCAAGCGCGGTCCGCTGCGGCAGGACAGCGGCAAGTTCAGGTGAGGCGGGACCAGGTGTGTCGGCTTGGCCGCAGAGGTAGTCTTTGCCGGAAAGAGGTAGGGCAGAGAGTGCCCTGCCGAGACCGACTGCGCTTTGAACGCCCATGTCAGCCGGGGCGAGAAGGAAGGAGCAGAACGATGAAAACGACGGAGTTCCTGGTGGTCATCTTGCTGATCACCTTGGTGGTGGCCGTCCAGGCCGTTGGCGGCATCGAGCCAGGCGGCATGCCGAACGGTGCCAAGCCGGTCCGCCGCTGCCGGTGGAACCTCGGCAACCTCGGCGGCTGGGGGCGACGATACCTGTGGGGGACCGTCCTGGAGACGGAGAACGTTTTCCCAGGCAGCGATGCCGCCGCCCGGCTGGCGCGGGGTCAGGTCTTCAGCACCAACATGTGGAGTTCCTACGACTACGGCGAGGATGACCACACCAACGTCCTCAAGGCCGACTGGTGGTGCACGCTGACCTACTACGCCGAGAACGTCCAGGCCATCAAGGTCCAGTTCTTCAACGCGACGCAGCAGCGGCGTCGATGGTTGGCGTCGAGGCCCCCGGCGAAAGCGCCCCCTCCCGGCAGCGGAAGCGGTAGACGCAGGCAGACCTCAGGAGACGATAGCCATGGAAGGCACCTCAACTGAACGCAAGAGCTCGTCCCCCGCAGAGGACAATCGTGGGCTGGAGTGTCGCCATTGCAGCTGCCGTCACTTCCGGGTAATCTACACGCGCCGAGGATGGGGCGGAAAGCTCATTCGCCGGCGGGAGTGTCGGCATTGCGGCAAGCGCATGACAACGTGGGGATGGGCGGTCGGGGCGTCACCAGGCCCGGTCGACGCGCTCTGACATGGCGGCTCCTATGCGGCTTCGTACGGGCCGCCGTGGTGAGAGTATGCACTTGGAGCAACCTACTGTGAGTGATTGAGTTGAGCGCGAGTCGTCCCTGGATTTGCGGGGGCTTCGCGCAGCAGTTAGAGCCGAATTGGCGTGTTAGGCGGATCCGCCTGAACATCCCTGGGCGAAGAAGAGGAGACGGCAATGAAGAGGGCCCTGGTCGTCTGCTTGCTGGTCATTCTGACTGGTTGTGCTGGTACGACGAAGGAGACCGGTGTGGGTGACGTGATCGAATTGAAGGGAGGGGGTTCGGATCGAGACGCTTGGGCCA
The DNA here is from genome assembly GCA_964401385.1 of uncultured Planctomycetaceae bacterium. Taxonomy (GTDB): domain Bacteria; phylum Planctomycetota; class Phycisphaerae; order SM23-33; family SM23-33; genus CAYNYF01. The sequence continues at coordinate 18,703 of CAYNYF010000055.1, forward strand.
TTTGTGTTCGGGGGCTGTCCCCAGTGGGGTTGCCCCGACACTGGGGTGTGTCCGAACATGTCGTGGGACAGACTTGCCGAGATCAAGAAAAAGCACGGCCTGAAGTCCGGAAGCGCCGAATACGGAGTCTGCGTTCTTCCTCCCAAGCCGGACCCGAAGCAGAATTACTACTATGCGGCCAGTATTCTCTTCGATCGCGTGGAAGACGTACCAGACGAGCTCTTCATCAAGATCGTGCCCCGGCAGAGGTTCGCCGTGTTCACAGCAGAGGAGAACACCACCGAGAAGCTGATTCGTCTTTGGGGCAAGTCGCGGAGATGGTTGAAGGCATCGGGCTACAGGCGGGCGAACTCCTCGGTCAACATCGAGAAGTACAGCCGAGCAGCGACGGAGAAACATGAGATCTGGGTCCCTGTCGTACCGAAGCAGCCAGCGGCTCGGGAAGGCGGGAAGATGCTCCGGATTGAGACGAAGCGCCTCGTCCTGAGGCCCTTCGCTGCGGACGACTGGCAAGATTTCCGAGAACTTGCCCTCGACTGGGAGGCTGCGCCCGGGCCGGCGTTCGACAAGTGGCGTACATCCGAGGCGGCGTGCAAAGGTTCGGTGCAACACATGTCCACGAGGGGCAACTACTTCGCGATGTGCCTGCGGGAATCCGGGAAGGTCGTCGGTCTATTGGCTATCAACGGAATCGACGAGAACAGGCAGTTGGACTTGGGTCACGTGATCCTGTCAAAGTACCAGGATAACGACCATGACAGGGAAGCGCTCGAGGCCCTCATTCAGCACTGCTTCGACGAGCGAGGTGTGGTGTCGGTGATCACGCGCAACGCACCAGACCACGCAGCGCAGCTCGCTCCGCTCAAGTCGTTGGGCTTCACCAACAAGAACCCGGAGAATAGGGGCGAGCTGGTGATTGCCAAAGATGCGTGGGAGCAAAGAAGGTAGCTCTGGGGCCGTGCCCTTCGGCACAGCTCTTGCGGACCCAACTCGAACAAGCCGGATGCAGGCGACGGCATACAGGCGCGCGTGATCAGTGGCGTTCGGCATCGAGAAAGGAGACAGGATGAGCAACTCTTCTGCCGCTGGTGGCAGCCGGCAGCGCTGCGTAATTCAGGGTGTGCCCCGGGTGGGCTTCTTCCACGATGTCAGGGACCAGGGCGGCAAGCCCTGGCCAGAGGATTTCATCTTCCCATCCTGCCTGCGCGCCATCCTGGAATACCACGGCGACACGCGCAACGACTATGTCCACCTTATGGGCGTCAACGGGGCGGCCTTTTTCCTCAACTGGGGCGGCTGGGAGGGCGACAACGCCGCGCTGTACTACATGTCCACCGACTTGGGCGCGGTCTTCCGGCACACGTTCGAGGCAATCGGCTACGAGAATGACCCGACGCCGGTTCCCTGCGGGGAGCCGCCCGCCCACGCTGATGCCATCCGCGAGCGCATCATCGCCGAAATCAACGCCGGCCGGCCGTGCCTCTCGCACGGCGTGGTGGGCCCGCCCGAGACGTGTATCATCACCGGCTACGACGAAGGCGGCGACGTGCTGATCGGCTGGAGCTTCTTTCAGACGTGGGCCGAGACCAGCGCGGGAGTCGAGTTCGAGCCGTGCGGCTACTTCCGCAAGCGCGGCTGGGAGGCCGTCACCTGGGATGTGATGGCAATCGGTGAGCAGAAGGCCCAGCCCGACCACAAGGACGTGTTTGGCAAGGCGCTCAAGTGGGGCCTCGAGGTTGCTCGCACCGCAAAATCGTGGCAGGACCGTCCAAACGGCATCGCCGCCTTCGACGCCTGGATCGAGCACCTTCAGCGCGATGAGGAAATCGCCAACTGGAAGCCGGGCGACACAAACGCCCCGCCGTTCAATGTGCATCGCGACGCAACGGACGTGATCGCCGAGGGCCGGTGGTACGCATCACGCTTTCTGGTCCGTGAGACACCCGAGTGCATGCCGTACCAGGCGTCGCATTTGTACGCCGCAGCCTCGTGCTACGCGAAGGAACATGAACTCATGTGGGAAGTCTGGCGCAACGAGGGAGGGATGAACCGTTCTGCGGAGACGACGGCCAGGTTCGCCGGCCCTGAGGTGCGCCGCCGATCGATCGCCATCATCGAGCAAGCCCGTGACCTCGACGCGCAGGCGGCTGACCACATAGAAGCAGCGCTCAATGCAGCCCAGTGAACACCCGCTATTGTGAGGCATATGGGTCGAACAAGACCAGTGGAGGCGACGTCCAGTAGGCCGCGTCTCACTCGTAGCGTTGTGTCTCTGAGAGCAACAGGCACATACCATGGAATCCTGGCAAGGGGTATTGGACAACGCGCCGTTGGAGTGGCTCCTGGAGCCGGACAATCCACCCGTCAAGGCAAGGGCTCTGACAGACCTATTGGGCATAGACGAGGACGATGCAGAGGTAGTTGCGGCCAGGGAGGCGATCGCGAGCTACCCCGATGTGGTCAAGATCCTGGCGAACCAGGAGCCGGATGGACATTGGGGCCGTCCGGACAGCTACTTCCATAAGGACACCGGCACGGCGTGGCGCTGGCTCCTGCTTCATGAGTTAGGCTTGGATCCGATGCACCCCCAGATGCAGAAAGCTGCCAGGTTCCTGCTGGACATCGCGACCGTGGAGAGTGGTGGGTTCAGGTCTCACGTCAGAGGGGATCCCGTCCCCTGCTACAACGGCTGGCTGCTGTGGGGCTTTCTCCGCAGTGGATTCGGGGAAGATCCACGAGTGCAGGCGGGGTTGGGGTGGGTGGCCACCGATATGCGCTTCGCGGATGGGGATGAGGATGTCGAGGATCCGGACAATGGCTGTTGGGGACGCCATACGTGCTACCGAGGTGTCGTTCCCCTGGTCAAGGCACTGGCAACCATGCCGGCGCCATCCCGCAGCCCAGGAGTAGATCAGAGGCTGCGCGAGGGTGTTGATTTCATGCTGCGACACCGAGTCTACAGACGCAGTCACGATCCCAGCAGACTCCTGAACGCCAAACTCACTCAACTCACGTTCCCGCCGTTCTACTGGCCCGACCTGGTCGAGGTGATGCTAGCGGACCCGGCCGGAAGGATCGTAGCGGCGCTTCACCTCGTTCCAACTGGCGCGGTCAGTGACGGGATGACTAAGATAAGTATCCATGCACATCCGCGTGCCGCGGACAGTCCCCGGCTTGAGGGCCCTGGCCACAATGCCGTTGGCGTGGCGCGCCACGATGTATCGATCCGTCTCCTCGAGTACCTGGTATTCGAACGGCGGGATCATGCCGATGTCCAGGCGGGCGAAGCCCCGGCCGTCGATGTTGAAGTAAGGTTGTCCCTCCTTCCAGTCCCCCAAGTAGATCTGCTGCTGGGGCATGCCTTCGTTCAACCACCGCTGGACCGTCTGTCCCCAAGCGCCGCTTTCGTAGTTCGGCACCCACTTGCTGGGCTGGCCCGACATGATCTCGTGGAAATGTTCTCGATGCGTCATTGTCGCAGCTCCGCCGGTCCTTCTTGTTGACCGGCTGCTTTCTGGCGCTTCTGAAGCAAGGCCAGTCTCCGGGTCGCTACCAGCTCAGCAAACTCGTCAGCATGGCTTCGAATCCTCTGGAGCACCTCCGGCTCGAACAGCTCAATCCATTCCTTGGGGATGCTCTTTGCCCCGCGCAGAGTGCCGGCCAGCATGGCCGCTCGGCCCGCGGTGGTGTCGGCGTCCCGTCCGATGTTGGTCCCGCCGATGGCCGCCTGGCGCACGTCGCCCCGTGCGATCCTGAACATCGCCAGAGACAGCCCCCAGAGCTTTAGCCCGCATTTCTCACCGGTGGTGAATTTGTGATGGGCGGGCGTCGATTGGCGGGCGGGGGGTGGGTTTGACGAACGTGGACAGTGACTGAGCCAGGGGCCCTGCAAACGGCCCCCTTGCGGTCCAGCTTGGCCAGGTCCTCGCGCGTCGGCGTGGCGATGCCGCTGGCCTTGGTCAAGCCCGTTAGGAACTCCAGGTAGCCCTCCCCGGTGTGCTTACGGACGATGCTTCGCATGGCCGCGTTCGCCTCCAGCGTGGTCGCGTCCACGCCGATCGTCTGGCCCTTCGTCCTGTCTCGCCCAGGCGCTTGAGGACCCAACTGAAGACCTCCTCGTGCGTCTCCACGGCCAGACGCCGACGGATCCTGCTCAGGCTGGAATGGTCGGGGGTGCTCTCCTTCAGACCGTAGCCCAGGAACCCACTCAGCGTACGGCTGTCCGCACGCCGCCAGGCGATCCCACGCTCCGAGTCGATCCCCTCGAAGTACCCGATCAGCAGCATGCGGAAGTACACCCCAGGCGGAATGCTCGGCCGGCCCAGCCAATCGTGCTAAAACGGCTGACACAGTCCCTCCACAAACGCGTCGAAGCCGTGCCGCCCCAACAGTCCGTTCAGCTTCCGGTAGAAAGGATGCCCCGGGGCCTGGGGCATCTCCGTTACCGCCACCCACAGCTCTGACTGCCGTTCCGTCGCCCGCTTGCCCATCGCCATGTGCGCGTCCTCCTTGACCGCTTCCACGATTACTATACCATGGCTGTCAAAAGGCCTTTTTCAACGGGCTGCTAGAGGCTCCGCGGCCTCATACGACGGCGCAGCGACTGCTTCATACAGGAGCATCGGAGTGGGCATCACTCTCGAAGCGATGACAGCGGGGCTGACGGCGCTCGGCCTGAAGAAGGGCGACATCGTGTTGGTACACAGTGATCTGCGCAGACTGGGCAGTCTGCATGAGCTGGTAAAGCTGCCCAACTGCGGCGCGGATCTGGTCATCGACGCGTTCATCGACACGATCGGGCCGGAGGGCACGCTGCTCATGCCGGCCCTCAGCTACAAGCAGGTCAATGAAGCCAATCCCGTCTTTGACGTATGCAACACGCCGTCCTGCGTAGGGTCGATCCCGGAGATCTTCCGTAAGCGTCCCGGCACTATTCGAAGCCTTCATCCAACACATTCCGTGTGCGCAGTTGGCCGGCGGGCCGAAGAGCTGCTGCGAGACCACTACCTGGACACGACCCCGGTCGGGCCGAGATCGGCGTTCCGAAGGCTGCGTGATTGTGGCGGCAAGGTGGTCATGTTCGGCTGCGGTCTGCGGCCGAACACGTCGATGCACGGCGTGGAGGAACTCGTCGAGCCGCCGTACCTCTTCGGCCAGACGGTGAGGTACAAGCTGATCCACGCCGACGGCACCGCGACGGATATGGACTGTCGGCGGCACAGCTTCGCCGGCTGGGAGCAACGCTACGATCGCCTCGGGCCGCTGCTTCAGGGCGAGGGGATGGAAATCGGCGAGGTCCTTCAGGCGACCGTCCACGTGCTCGAAAGCCGCCTCCTGTGGGAGCGCGCGCTGCAGGCCCTGCAGCGTGACCCGCTGTTCTTTGTGGCCCCACGCGATCACGCGCCGACGAAGATTGCGTAGCCATGGAACTCACCTCGGGCAATGACCTCTTTCATCTGCGGCACCACGATTCTCTCATCGCGATTCCGAACCAACGCCGGCCAGACCAGGATGCCGTCACCCAGCGGGTCAATCGCACTGGCGGCGTGCCCGGCGTCGGCCTACCCCGGATGGCGGCGAGCCGTTCTCTCCGGCTGCTCCTGCGCCCGGGCATACGAGCTGCTCAGGATACTGGCGAAAACCAATGCCGCCGAAATCCCCAGGACCTCACAGAATCGCTCCACGACATCCTCTCTTGGTGGGCTCAGGCTCTTGACCGCAGACTCAGCGTCGCCGCCCCGGGCGCTGCTCCAGCGGAGCCCCTGGCCTTGCTCCAGTTTCTCCGCGCTTTGGCCTACCTGGCCGGCGTGATGACCAGCCACGATCCACCGGCGGTGTTCGTGCCGGCCTTGGCCTGGAATCCCATGAACGTGACCAGGCCGAACTTGTCCGCGATGACCGTCTGGGACTGAAGAACGTTGGTCTTCTCCTTCACGTCGGTGTTCTGCAGGAGGTACTTCCGGCCGCGGGTGATCTTGAAGTTCTGTAGCCGCCGCGGCGTCACGTCGGCGGTCTGGTCGCCCGCGATGGAGGCGATGACGAGCTCGTAGCGGTCGGGCGTATCGACCTGCTCCTGGACACCGGCGACCTTGTACGTCGGCGAGGACCAGATGAACTGGCTGTTGAACTGGTAGAACTTGTTCTCGGGCTTGAGCGGCAGGGGCAGGGCCGGGTTGCCGGAGACGTTGGAGAAGGCGGGGAACGACTGGTTTTTCCTGATGCTCCTCAGTTGCCTGGGGAGTCTCACTCCGCCGCCATCGCCTCCCATGCTGAAGTGCCCTCCGCCGCCTTTCAGCCCGCCGGCCCAGGCGCGGCGGCTCTTGTTCAGGCCGGTGTAGAAGTTCCGTCCCTGCTGTGGCCAGTTGACGCTGCGATCCCGGCCGCAGGAACCGACCCAGATAAAGGGAAGATCGTCCCCTTCGAACATCTCAAGGCGCTTTTCCAGATTCAGGAAGTCGCGCACTGTCATGCCGCCGAACTTCTTGGTGAGCCGGTCGCTGCCCCAGCCGTGGAAGGCGACCTTGAGAGTGCTGTTGCTGGCGTCGCCCCACTTGGCCTCGCAGTTGCGGAGCCACTGCCACTTTGCGCCCAGCGGGTTGGTCGGGGGCACCATCACCTGCCCGTAGGCGTAGAAGTCCGGATAGTCCATCAGCATCAGCAGCGAGCCGATCCCACCCATCGAGCCGCCGAAGGTGTGAATGGCGTTGGGATCGACCGAGTAGTAGGGCTGCTCGGAGACCCACTTGGCGAACTCGACGTACCGCGCCTGCACGTAGTTCTTCATCGGGCCCGAAGTCGGCTTGGGGCTGCCGGCGCCGTGGTGGTACTTCCTGCGGTCGTACTGGTACGTGCTCGAGAAGCCCCACCACCAGCATCCCGCCTCGTGGGCGCGGATCGTGACGTCGCAGTACTTGGCCGAGTCCCCGCCGCTGATCGCGCCGGAGTATCCGCCTAGGTACACCCGCAGGGCCTTGGTCCTCGGGCCGGGCTTATGGTTCTTCTTCACGGCGACCCAGTAGAGGAACGAGTAGATGTTGCTCATCGAGTCGTTCCAGTCGTCCAGGTCGCGGTACTGGAGGTACAGTCGGGCGCACTTGATCTTGGACTGCCAGACGAGGACCGGCTCGGGCGTCTGGACCTTCTCGGCAACGGGTCCGGCGGTGTTGCCCTTGGCAAGGGCCCTGTCCTCGGCACCGTTGACGACGGCCGTCACCGCGTAGTGGTACCTGCCGTCCTTGTGGGTCGTCAGGACCACCACGCCCTCATCGGCGCCGACGGGCTCGGCGCTGCCGACGGCGTCCTCGGCCAGCGGGGTGACCACGTTACGCACGATCGTAAACGGCGGATCGTTCTTTTTGAAGCTGCCCCTCTTGGCGACGCTGGCCAGGCCCATGTTCGCCGACGAGCCCTGGGGAACTCTTCTAACCAGATGGCTTTCATCCAGCGTGCCCGTGGTCAGCGGCTTCGTGTCGCGGTAGACGCGGTATTCCTTGGCCTTGGGGACTTCTTTCCAGGTGATGAACACCTGCCCGGAGCGGAACCCGGCCTTCAGCTCGGTCGGCGTCGCCGCCGGCGCCGAGCGCCCGATCCCGATGACGGCCGGAAGAAGAAGCAACTTGGTGATTGTGACGGCGTGTTTCATTTCTTGCAGCTCCTCATTAGCGGCCCGGGAGGCACCACCGGATCTGGGCCTGAACAGATGCGATCTTAGCAAAGCCCCCGAGGACATCAAGTAAAGCGCCCTCGCCGCGGCGAAGCTGGGGAAAGGCAGTGCCGAATCGCCCCCCGTGGAGGCCAGGGTCCGGCCAGCCGCCGGCTGGTTTCCCACAGGAAGGGAGGCCAGGCCAAAGTCGGCTCCGCGGCCGGGCACGGGCTGGCCCGAGTCGGCGCGGAGTTGGTGTCAGCTTGAGATTCTGGTACCGTGCCAGTGCCCACGCCGCGATGCCGGCGTGAAGGTGGCGGCGGGTGTATGCCCGCATTGGCGAGAACGAGACCACCCCGGTTTGACCGCGAGTTCAGACATGTTCCATCCGACGCCAGCCCAGATGCGAGAGGGCGTGGACGAAGAACTGATCCGGTCTGTGCGCGATCGCCTTGAGGCTGTCGTCCTGGCCAAATCCGAGGAACTCTTCGCGCGTGGCACCGGCCCGGACGACTTGCGCCGCCCCGAGCTGAAGCCGCTGGAGCGCGTCGTCAACTTCTACGACTACCAGGCCTGCTGCATTTCCCCTCTCGCCCGGGCCGTGGCGGCAGGAAACGAACGGGCCAGAGCCCCGATCGCCAACATACTGGCCAACGCCCGGACATATCTGGACGACATCAGGCCCCATCTGCCGCAGCCGCTCCCCCTTCGGCGCCTGCTGCTGCACATCGCCAGGGCCTACTGCTTTCTCAAACGGGAGCTGACCCCAGGCGAACGGCGCCAATGGGGCCGCCTGGCCACGCGCATCGCCGACGACGTGATCGAGAAAAATGGGCGCTTCCGTCCTGGCCTGAGAGAACTGCACAATGCGACGCTGGGCACGGGCACGAACCACGTGGCCCTCTGCGGCGAGGCGCTGTTCTTCGCCGGACGGGTCTTCGATCGGCCGGATTGGTGCGCTCTGGCGAGCGACCTTGTTGACCGTCTGGTCCGGTTTTGCCACCCGGACGGCTACTTCGAGGAAAACACCAACGCCGAGCGCGAGGGCGGACCTTCGCTGTCCTACACCAATCTCACGTACGGGGCGGCCTTTTGCGTCTGCTGGGCCAACGGGACGCTGGCCGACCACGCCCTCGTCTTTCGGCGCTGCGCGGCCTTCAGCCGCTCCTTCCTGGATGCGAGGCTGGAGAACCTGACCTTCGCCGACGAACGCACCAACCGGTTTGAGCTGAGGGTGTTCGGTGCGGCGGCCCATTCGCTCAGTCCCGAAGGTCGGGGCTACCTCCGCCTGCGGCTCGGTGACGAGCCGCCCGCGCCCATTGAACAGTCGTCGCTTCAAATGCTGGCGCGCCTGGATCACGAACTGGACGCGATGCAAACGGGGCCAGGAGAGGCCGCCGAGCCCTGGCGTGAAGGGGACACTCGTCTGTCGCTGCCTTTGGCCGTGCGGCGACGTGGCGACTGGACCTGCGGCCTCTCGGCCCTGCGAGCCCTGAATCGCCAACTGCGCCCTGACAGTGACTACGCCCTCGACCGCCAGGGCCTCCTGACCCTGGTCCACCGGCACGTCGGGAGGATCCTTTCCGGCTTCAAGTCCAAGCGCGACCCAGACTGGTCCACGCTTCGCGTGGGGGACGACGCCTGGCCTGTCCAGACCGGCGCCCTTCGGGCCACCGACACCGAACTGGTCGCAACGGTCCACTACCGCACCTTCACGGCCGAAGTCGGCTGGCGGCTCAGCCAGCAGGCCGTCCTGTTCTTTCGCAGCACGCATCCCCGTCAAGTGCTGGCCCAATTGCCTGTGGAGCTCGGTCTGGGCGACAAGCTGCGGATCAACCACGAAAGGGCGATCATCCTCGGCCGGGAGCCCGCCGAAGCTCCCGGCGTTTGGATGATTTCGTGTAGAGGCTGGTCGGCCCGGGCGGATCGTGCAGGCACACTCCGCTGGCCCATCGCCCCCCACGACCCCTACAACCAGGGCAGCCAGGCCTCGCGCCAGGACCAGCGGGCACTATGGGTGCTGCCCTGGGAAGGCGCCTGCCGAGTTCAATTTGCCGTGAACCAGAAATCATAGCCCTCGGACAATCCAAAGCGTAGCTCCCGGCTCGAATCAAGCAGCGTTACAGAATGGATTCCACCCCAAGCCGATGCCAAGTTGGCTGTCCACTGCGCGGTGCGAGCCAGACATTGCGCGCAAGATACCGCAGGCAGTCTGAGCAGGCCTTCTCACGCGAAAGCATTGCGTCGACGGCCGATTGGGATATCCTCAGGCAAGAGAGCCTAGGCGAACGCCGCGAGCGGAGCTTGGTCAGGATGGTGGAATAGCCAGAAAGGAAAGCCGCCGGCTATCCGGCTGCCATGGGGGGGGCAGAGGCTTTGCCAAAGATTGGCGTCATCAGGACATCGTCGAAAGAGAACGAACGCAGAGTTCCCATCCACCCGGACCACCTTGCGCGGATTCCAGGCAAGGTCCGAGAACATCTGTTCTTTGAGCGTGCATATGGCCTGCCCTTTGGGGTCTCGGATGAGAGCATCGCCCCTCAGGTCGCTGGCATGCCGAGCCGAGAAGAGATCCTGTCCGGATGCGACGTAACTGTCATACCCAGGCCGGTGCAGGAAGACCTGGCCGAGATGAGGCCCGGCGCCGCCCTTTGGGGCTGGACCCACTGCGTTCAGGACACGCCGCTGACGCAAGTGGCCATAGACCGCCGGCTGACGGTCATCGCCTGGGAGGGAATGAACTACTGGGGGCCGGACGGCCGGTGGCAGCGGCACGTCTTCTACAGGAACAACGAGATCGCCGGGTACGCGGGGGTGCTGCATGCGTTAGGACTGATGGGGCTGAACGGTCACTACGGCCGACCACGGAAAGCAATCGTGATC
>CAYNYF010000056.1:0-27397 GCA_964401385.1 uncultured Planctomycetaceae bacterium
AGTAAAACACATAGAATTGAAAAAAACTGGATTTGGGCAACAGCCCCGCGCGCAAACGCTTTCGCAAAACCGGGTCGAGTTAGGCAAAGGCCTCCGGCCGTGGAAGATAAGAATCTCAGAAAATTCGGATTCCCCCGCCCGGACCGTTCACGTTTGCGCGCGCATGCGCTTTCCCATCGGGTCGACCGCAACGGACGCAAGGTTGGGTGCCACGCTCAAGCGGCATGTGCTTGAGCGTGCGAGGGGGTCAATCGCGCGGGGGCGAAGGAGAATCCGTCCCGCATGCAGCAGAGCTGCGAGCCCTACGACTACGACTGCCTTTGGCGGGGCGGTAGCCCCGCCCTACATCTCTGTTTTCGTTCGCGTTGTTGGCGGCTCAAAAACTCTTTCAATGGCCACACCGTGCGCTTGTGCCCTGAATCCTATCGCCCCTCCGGGGCTTGGAGGAAGGAAGAGTCCGCCTTCCGGGGCCTCACGGGCCCGGCTAGGTTCTTGCGCCCCTTCGTGGCTTAGCCATCCCGCATGCAGCGGAGCCGCGTGCCCTACGACTACGACTGCCTTTGGCGGGGCGGTGTAGCCCCGCCCTACATCTCTGTTTTCGTTCGCGTTGTTCGCGGCTGACAGGAAATGGTGGGTTGCTGCGCAACCCAGCCTACCGCCAGACATCCCGCATGCAGCAGAGCTGCGAGCTGCACGCCCCACCAGGCTCTTTTGCGGAGCTATTACACCGCGCCAGCGCGCCAACTGAAAGCGGTCGCGGGCGTCGCTTGCCTGCCGCCTCACGCGCCGAACATCCGGCAGATGAATCGGAATCCCAGCCTGCGCGCGATCCGCAGGGACGGGATGTTGTCGGCAAACGCGCCGTACCAGGCGACGGCCCCCTGCTGGAGGATCCACTCCGTCGCGGCCGAGCCGATCACGACACGCCAGTTTCCGGCCTTGGCAAGCGCCCCTCGACGCGCCCGCCCATGACGGCCGCGTTCCTCGAGAACCTGCTGCGTGGCGAGAGCGTGTACGTGGTGTACGACTCGATGGTGAAGGAGGAGGACGAGAAAGACAGGTACGTGGCCTACCTCTACCGCTCGCCGGACGGGCTGCTGATCAACCTCGAGGCCGTTCGGCAGGGCTTCTGCATCACGGACAGGAATTGCGACTTCGAGGAGAAGGCTACGTTCCTGCACTACGAGCGGAAGGCCAAGCGCCTCAAGAAGGGCATCTGGGGGCGACCAAGGCGACGCGAGCGTCTGGGCCCGCCCGCCGGCCGGCGGCCCCGCCCGCGCGCCGGCACCGCGCAATAGCCGCAACCGACCACTGCGAAGCCAGGTTACAGGCAGAACGCCCGGCACGAGATACGGCAAGCCCCTGCCTACGTCCTCCTTCGGAGAATGGGCAGGCAGGCGCCGATCGCCAGCAGCGCCAGCGTAGCGGGCTCGGGAATGGCCGCGGCGCCGGCGCCGTAGTTGTCGGCCCAGAGGGTATAGTCGCCGCCGTCGACGAAGCCATCGTCGTTGAAGTTGCCGTCGCCCCAGCCGCCGGACTGGCCGTAGTGGTCCGCCCAGATGGTGTAATCCCCACCATCCACCTTGCCGTTCAGGTTGGCGTCGCCGAAGTAGGTGGCGTGCAGCAGCAGTTGCTGCGGCTGGTACAGCCGCACCAGCGCCAGCCCGCCGAGGCTGCCGCCGGCCACCTGGGCGAACTCGCCGTTGCGGACGCCCCAGGTGAGGATGACGAACTGGTCGCCGACGTCGGGGACGAACCCGCCCAGCGACGAGATCGCCAGCGTGCCCGCCAGGCTCGCGGTGCCGGCGACGTTGACCTGGTCCTGGTCGATGCCGGGCTTCTGCCCGCCCAGCTCGATGTTCAGTTGGCTGGCCGCACCGAAGACCACGTCGCCGCTGAAGTCCATCTGCCCCGGGCTCGATCCCGGGCTGACGGCCCCGAGGAAGACCACCGTGCCGGCCCCCTCGAACTTGCCCGAGCCGCTGACGTCGTCGTAGAAGGTGGCGGTGCAGGCGGCGACCACGTTGACGACGCCGTCGTTAACCACCGGGCCGAAGAAGTCCATGTCGCCGGCGCCGACGCCGACGTGGTTGCGGTTTTCCAGCTCGCCGCTGGAGAAGCTCCCGTGGCCGGTGATAGAGCCCCTGTTGGTCATCGTCTGATGGTTGTTGTCGAAGGCCCCGCCGCTCAGGACGATGTCGCCGTCATTGACCGGCAGGCCCTGCGAGACGATGACGGTGGCGCCGGCGGCCGCCTGGATCAGGCCGCCGGTGTCATTGGTCAAGGCGCCGGCCAAGGTCAGGGCGCCGCCCTCGGCCCGGATGGCGCCGCGGCTGATGACGTCATTGGACAGACGCCCCTGGCCGCGGATCGTCCCGTAGTTGGTGATGCGGCCGCCGGAAAGCGTCGCGTCGGGGCCGTCCAGCACGATCGTTCCGGAGTTGCTGAAACCGCTGACGACGTTGATGCCGGCGCCGTCGTCGATGCGCAGCTCGCCGCTGGCCTGGTTGTCCCCGGAGAGGTTCTGGATCAGCAGCGTGGAGTTCCCGTCGGCGTGGATGAGCCCTTCGTTTGCCAGCGGCGCCTCAATACTGCTGCCGCCGCGAATGATCCCGCCGGGCTGATTGATCACCAGTCCCGGCCCGGCGATGGCACCGCCGTCCAGGTCGATCGTCCCGTAGTTGTCCAGCTCGTGCTCCTGCTGGAGGCTGTCGCCGCTGCCGATACTGATCTCGCCGTAATTGCTGACATCGCCGGTGACCTCCAGCACGCCAGACAGAACCATGGTGCCGAAGTTGTCCAGATTCGCGTTGACCTCGCCTCTTCCGCTGAACGTCGCCCCGTAGTCATTGGTGACCACGCCCCCGCTGATGGTGCCGCCGAAGAGGTTCAGGCTGCTTCGGTTCAGCAGCCCGCTGCCGGCGTAAACCTCCCCGCCGGCGTAGACGTCCAGATCGTAGTTGTTCTCGAAGGTGCCGCCCACGTCCATGGCGCTGGCCACGTCGACGCTGCCCTGGTTGAGCGCCGAACCGGCCGAGAGGGTTCCCACTTCGTGATCGAGCGTGCCGTTGGCCTCGACGGTGACCGCCTCGGTGACGGTGAGGTCGCCCCCGCCGCTGGTGCGGAGGGTGGCCGAGCCCGCCCCGCCGCCGAGGGTCAGCGACTTGACCGTCGCAGCCCAGCTCGGGCCGGTAACCGTGGCGTACCCGCCCGGGGCGATGACGACGTCCTCGTCGGCCTTGGGAAGGTTCAGCGGCCAGTTGGCCGGTGAGTCCCAATCGCCGCTGCCGTTCGGGCGCCAGTATGCGGTGTCGGACAGGTACGCGATCCAGGCCTCCGTCTCGCCGTTGGGGTTTGTGCCGATGCCCACGACGAACTTCCCGTCGGCCGAAGTCGCCCGCGCGTCAGCCAAATCCCACCCGCTCAGGTCCATCCCGAAATCGGTCGTCAGCACGTCCTTGACGCTCCGCATTCCGTTTGCCGCATCCCAGACGAACGCATCGGCGCCCACGTCCGAAAAGCTGCGCCCGACCACCGTCGCCCCATCGCCCGAGACGCCGTAGGCGGTGCTGCTAAACGTGCCCCCCGGCAGGTCGCCCAGGCCGACCATGCCTCCCGACTGCGTCCACCGGAACGCCTCCCAGCCCAAAGCGGTGTCGCTGTAGCCGACGGCCACCGAGCCGTCGGCCGAGATGCCGTAGCCTCTGCTGACGATGGTGCCCCCGGACAGGTCGCCCAGGCCGACCATGCCTCCCGACTGCGTCCACCGGAACGCCTCCGAGCCAGAGGTCGACTCGGCGCAACCGACCACCACCGCCCCGTCGGCCGAGACGGCATACGCGAAGCTGTCAAATGGGCCCCCCGGCAGGTCGCCCAGGCCGACCATGCCTCCCGACTGCGTCCACCGGAACGCCTCCCAGCCCAAAGCGGTGTCGCTGTAGCCGACGGCCACCGAGCCGTCGGCCGAGATGCCGTAGCCTCTGCTGACGATGGTGCCCCCGGACAGGTCGCCCAGGCCGACCATGCCTCCCGACTGCGTCCACCGGAACGCCTGGCCGCCCTCGGTGGATATGCTGTACCCGACGACCACCGCCCCGTCGGCCGAGACGCCGTACGCCCTGCTGGAGAAGCTGCCCCCCAACAGGTCGCCCAGGGCGACGATGCCGCCGGAAAGCGTCCACCGGAACGCCTCCTCGCCCGAGGTCGACTCGCCGTAGCCGACCACCACCGACCCGTCGGCCGACACGCCGTAAGCCTTGCTGTCAAAGTTTCCTCCGGGCAGGTCGCCCAGGCCGACGAAGCCGGCCGCCAGTGCATTGCCGCACAGAATGGCAGTTACCAGCCCGGCCGCCGTCAACAGCACCAGTTGATTCCTCATGGTTCCGATCCCTTCCTTATACCCACGACTTGTCGATTGGCGGATGGACGCCCGCCCCTCGCGGGTGGGCAATGCCTGGAACAGAACAACACAACGCAGCGAACCTCGCTTTTTGCTGCTCTCAGAAGAACGGCCCCCGGGCTGCCTGGAGGAGCCCAGAGCCCAGGTATCATACCGCGCATGGCGGTTCTGTCAAGGACATAGCTCATCTAGGGTTATAGATATGTGACGCATTCATTGCGCCGGCGCGCCCGTGCCGACGGTTCGTGACAAGCGATTGCGGCGGACTTCCTCCTGGCATCACGCCCGAGATCATATTCCCCCTCCCCCGGCCGGGGAAGAAGACAGTCTGACCTCGGGCGGTGATTCTTCCACACCCCACCCGGGCGGGTCAAGCAGGGCCCGGGCGGCCGCCGGCGGAGGTGTGTCCGGCCGCGCCGATCAGTTCTCCAGGGCCGGCGTGATTACGACGTACACGAACTGGCGTGGGGCGGCCTCTCGCTCGGCCGGGCGCCGCGTGAACTCGCGATCGCCACCGCCCGCGGGGTCGCGGAACCCGACCAGGCGGTAGCGACGAACCGGCATGCGGATCAACAGCGCGTGCTTGGGCGGCACGGCGGCGTCGGCCCGCGCATGGGCCCGCTCGGTCGTCGGCGGCGGACCGGCCGAGAGAAACTTGCGCAGCTCCGACTCGGCCCGGACCACGATGCCCTTGCCGTCGGCGCCGACGTGGACCTCGACGTTCAGGAACACGCCGGTCCGGGCCTGAATCTTCTCGACGGAGCCCGTGCGTAAGTTCTCCAGCCGCATCGGCGCAAACTGCCCCACGACCACGTTGCCCGGCGTATAGACGCCCAGAAGGATTTTCGGGTTCGTCAGGGCCCGGGCTGACTTCAGCGCTTTCAAACGGCGCAGCAGCTCGGCGGCCTTGGCCGCGTCGATAACAACAGCCTTGGCGCCCGCCTGCTCGCCCAGCCACGCGCGGATCTTTGCCTCCTCGTCCGAGTCCAGGCGGACGAAATGCGACACGACCACGATACGCCTGTGCCCGTGCTTGGCCACGTTCTCCAGCAGGGCGGCCGCGGTCGCCTGGACCTTCGGCGTAGCCACGATCACCAGAAGGCCTTTCACGGCGTCGGGCGCTACCGCACCGTCGGACTTCTTGCCCCCGGGCGGGGCAAGGACCTCCCGGCGGACCAGCGTCGCAAGCCATTCCAGGGCCCGCTCCTTCGTCTTGAGCCCGGGGTTGTGCTTGATGATTGAGGGCAGCATGTCGGCGACCTTGTATGCGTTCACCACCCTGGCCGCGGCCGTGGCCGGGGCCTCGCCCTCGATCGGGGCAACGACCTCCCGGCGGACCGGCCCCGACGAGCGTGCCATCGGCGCCACGATGCCCACGGCCGCGAACGTCGCCAGCGCCATCGCGCCGGCGAGCCAGCCGGCCGAGTGGCGCTGCTGCTGGTCAACCGACCCGGTCAGTCGCCGGATGCGCCCAAGGAGGCTCCCCCCGCCGGCGCCAACGGCCAACCCCGGCGGCGGCTGCTGTGATTCCTCGACCGCGATCAGCGCCCGGGCGTACAGGACGCGATCGCCGCAGGCGGCCGCCGCCAGGTCGTCGCAGCACTCCTCCCGCGCCTCGCGGATGCGGGCGGAGGCCCACCACACGCCCGGGTGATAGAACCCCAGCGTCTCGACGGCCGTCTGAACGAGGTTCACCAGGTAGTCGTAGCGGCGGATGTGTGCCAGCTCGTGCGCCAGGACGGCGCGGAGCTGGTCGGGGGTCAGCCCGACCAAGGCGCCGGCCGGCAGCAGCACCGCGCCGCGGAGCCAGCCGATCGTCATCGGCGCGCGGACGCCCGCCGATCGCATCAGCCGCACCGGGCGCGAAACACCCACCCGCCGGGCCAGCGCGGCGAACGTCTCGGACAGGGAGCCTCCGACCGGTTGCACGCCCGAACTCCCCAACTGGTAGACGCGTGCCCACCCGACCGCACGCCACAGCGACAGCGCCAGCACGCCCAACAGCCAGGCACAGAACACGTACGGCGCGGCCCGCCCGACGGCGTCCCAGAGCCCCTCCAGCGCCCCGCCGGAAACGCCGACCGCCGCCGGCTCTTCGACGCGCCCGACCCGAGCCACCGGAATCGACGGCAGAGCCGGCCCCTCGACCCGCGCCGGCAGGGGCGGAGCCGCCTCCGTCGGCGCCGTCAAAACCTGCGTCAACACCGGCAGGCACACCATCAATCCCAACGACGCGCACGCAACAACGTACCGCGCCTGGGGGCTGCGCCGGCGCAGCAGCCGCAACACCACCGCCAGCAGCAGCGCCAGGCCCGCCGCCTGCCAGACGGAATGGATCAGCCCCCAGCCAACGCTGTGCACCAACGGCTGACTGAACATCTCTCGGATCGCGCTCATTTTTCTTCCTTTCCCCAGTCTGAGAGCAGGCGGCGGATTTCCGCCAGCTCCTCCGGCGTGGCCCGCTTGGTGGACAGAATCCGAAGGACGAACTGGCTGGCCGAGCCGTCGAAGGCCCTCTCCAACAGGTCGCGCACAAGCTGGCGCTGGGTCCGGGCCTTGCTGATCACCGGGGCGTACACCTGCGGACGCTGGGACTCGTCCCGCCGCAGCAGGCGCTTTTCCAGCATGATCTGCATCAGCTTGAGCGTGGTGGTGTAACCGGTGGGCTTGGCGCGGCTCAACGCCCGGTTGACCTGCCGGACGCTCGCCGGGCCGATCTCCCATAACACCTGAAGGATCTCCAGCTCCCCTTCCGTCGGTTTGCTGCTCGCTCGCCTGGGCATGTCCTGCGACCTCCTGAAACATGCATGGATCACGAAGCTATTCGTCAACATACACGAAGGAATTCGTCAAGGCAAGCTGATTTCTCATTTTTTTTTGGTCGGCTGGCTTCGCCCGCGCCGCCGGGCGCGAATGGGCCTTGAAATCGGCGCGCGGGGTGCTACCATGGCCTCACCCGGCCAGTACCGGCGAGAGTAAGGAGCACAAAATGCCTCAAGCTGACATCGGCCTGATCGGCATGGCCGTGATGGGTCAGAACCTGGTTCTGAACATGAGCGATCACGGCTTCACGGTGGCGGCGTTCAACCGCACGGTCAGCAAGGTGGACGATTTCGTCAACGGCCCGGCCGCCGGGCGCGACACCATCATCGGCACGCACTCGATCGAGGAGTTCGTCGCCGCCCTGAAGCGGCCGCGGCGGGTGATGCTGATGGTCAAGGCCGGCCCGGCCGTGGATGGCTTCATCGAAAAGCTGCTGCCCCACCTGGAAGACGGCGACATCATCATCGACGGCGGCAACAGCAACTTCAAAGACACCATCCGCCGCACCCGCCACGCCGAAAGCCAGGGCAAACTGTACATCGGCACGGGCGTCTCCGGCGGCGAGGAAGGCGCCCGCCACGGGCCCAGCATCATGCCCGGCGGCTCGCCGGCGGCCTGGCCGCACGTCAAGGACATCTTCCAGGCCATCGCCGCCAAGGCCGACGGCGCCCCCTGCTGCGACTGGGTCGGCGAAAACGGCGCCGGCCACTTCGTCAAGATGGTCCACAACGGCATCGAGTACGGCGACATGCAGCTCATCTGCGAGGCCTACGCCCTGATGCAGGCGATCGGCATGACGGCGGGCGAGATGTCCAAGGTCTTCGCCGAATGGAACCGCGGCGAGCTGGACAGCTATCTCATCCAGATCACCTCCGACATCCTGGCCAAGACCGACGAGCTGACCGGGCGGCCGATGGTGGACGTGATCCTCGACACCGCCGGACAGAAAGGCACCGGAAAGTGGACCGTCATCTCCGCCTGCGAGCTGGGCATGCCGGTGACGATCATCGGCGAGGCGGTCTTCGCCCGCTGTCTGTCGGCCATCAAGGAAGAGCGCGTCGCCGCCGCCCAGCAGCTCCGCGGGCCGAAGCGGGCCTTCAAGGGCGAGAGGGCCAAGTTCATCGAGGACGTCCGCCAGGGGCTGTACGCCTCCAAGATCTGCTCCTACGCCCAGGGCTTCCAGATGATGCGGGCGGCGGCGGGCGAGTACGGCTGGGACCTCAACTACGGCGGGGCGGCGGCCATGTGGCGCGGCGGCTGCATCATCCGCAGCCAGTTCCTGGGGCGAATCACCAAGGCCTTCCGCGGGAAGAAGGAGGTCGTCAACCTGCTGCTGGTGCCCTATTTCCGCTCGGCCGTGCGGAAGGCCCAGACGGCCTGGCGGCGGGTCGTCACGAAGGCGATCCGGCTGGGCGTGCCGGTGCCGGCGTTCAGCACGGCTCTGGCCTACTACGACGGCTACCGCTCCGAGCGGCTTCCGGCCAACCTGCTCCAGGCCCAGCGCGACTACTTCGGCGCCCACACCTACGAGCGCGTGGACAAGCCGCGGGGAGAGTTCTCCCACACCAACTGGACCGGCACCGGCGGGGCCACCACCGCCGGAACGTACACGGCGTAGCCGCCTCGAAGGCAAGAGGCATCCTGGAAGAGATGAGACTGGCCGTGGCGATCATCCTGACGGCTCTCGCGGCCGGGTGCACCGAAGAGATCGGGCGAGGCGAACTCCGCCCGGACGGCTCGCAGTTCGTCCATGGCGGGTCGCTGGGCGCGAAGAAGCGCCCGAACTCGAACGGGCGGGACTGGTGGACAGGACTTTTCAAGGCGCGCGACACCGAGAAGTCGCCGAAGCCGGACTTCGTGGGCATCAGAAGGGCAGGTTCGACCTCGCCCACGCCGGACGAGCACAAGGAGCCCCGGTCGTTGTGGGACAGACTGACCCGGAAGCCCGAAAGCAGCAAGCCGGCCGCGGCGCCCGGGAAGGAGTGACCCCGGCCGCGCCCAAGCAAGGGACAGGCAGATGCCCGGTCGAATCATCGCAATCGCGCTGAGCGCGGCCCTGCTCGCCGGCTGCGGCAGCGGAGACGGCGAGGGCGAGCCCAATGACAGGTCCGCAAAGACGCCCGGGTCCTCGCGGCCGGCCGCCACGACCCCCACGAGCCGGCCGGCCCCGCCCGGCCCGCCGATGACGCGCGAAATGATTTACCAGGAAGCGCTCCGGGCGTTCGCCTCTGTAAGCGCGGCCGGATCGCCGCTGGATAAACGCCGCGTCCTGGACGAGGCCGCCGCCAAGCTGCCGCTCTGGTACGCCCACCTCGGCTTGGCCCCGCCCGACACGAGAAATCCCCAGTGGCTCACGCAGGTCGTGTGGGACACCATGAGCGAGGCCGAATACCAACAGACGGTGGAGCAGTGCCGCGCGCTGTTCGAGAAGCACGGCAAGCCGTTCCCGATCAACGTCACCCGCAGGCAGTTCCGGAAGGCCCTGGAAGACCTGCCCAAATGAGAGAAATAGAGCAATGACCCACAGTGAGATCGAGCGGGCAACGGGGCTGGAGGTTTACGAATCCAGCCTCACCGAGGCCGATGGCGTGGTGTACTTCCTCGCCCGGCGGGGGCTGGACAAGCTCGTCGGCTGCGTCGGCGCGGGGGGAATCTCCGGCGAGAAGGCCGGCGAGGCGGACGGCAGGCCGGTGACGGTCGGCCCGGCCGATCACGCCAACGCCGAAGCCATTCGCAAGGCGCTGGACTGGACCGCGCCGCGGTGCCTCGGCCTGGTCGCCAGCGTCGGGCTGGGCGACCGGCTGGGCCTGGCCACGCCCGGGCACGTCCGCGCGGTCCGCGGCAGCGGGCTTGCGGCCGTGCTGGCCCAGCAGTCCATCCGGGAGATGACGCGCACCCGGCGGACGCCGGAGGAGGTGATGGACTGCGCCACCTGGGGCGTCTTCCAGGCCGGCTTCCGCGACGGCTTCGGCGCCGACGCCGATCACCTTCAGAAGCTCGAGGACATCGACGCCACGGTGGCGGCCGGCTTCACCATGTTCACCATCGATCCCAGGGCGTACGTGGACAACGCGGCCGACGGCGCTTCCCACGCCGAGCTGGCCGAGAAGGTCGGCGCCCTGGACCTGGCGGCGCTGGAGGCGCTCCCGGCCGAGCTCATCAGCCGCTACGTCGGCAAGACCTTCAAGCTGGACGGGGCGACGGTGGATTTCGACGAGGAGGTGCTGCTGCGGGCCGCGGCCAAGTACGGCGGCGCCATCGCCCACACCGTCAAGATGTACCGCCACCTCCAGCAGGTCGCGACGGGCCCATTCGAGCTGGAGGTCTCGGTGGACGAAACCGAGACCCCGACCTCCCCGGCCGAGCATTACTTCTTCGCGGCCGAGCTCAAGCGGCTGGGAGTCGAGTGGGTCTCGATGGCGCCGCGGTTCGTGGGGCGGTTCGAGAAGGGCGTGGACTACATCGGCGACCTGGGCGTTTTCCGCAAGTCCTTCGCCGAGCACGTGGCGGTGATGAAGGCCCTGGGCCCGTACAAGCTCTCGATCCACTCCGGCTCGGACAAGTTCAGCATTTATCCGACGGTGGCGGAACTGGCCGGACCGTACGTGCATCTCAAGACGGCCGGCACCAGCTACCTGGAGGCCGTGCGCGCCATCGCCTCCATCGACCCGGCGCTGTTCCGCGAGATCCTCGACTTCGCCCACGGCCGCTACGGGCAGGACAAGGCGACGTATCACGTCTCGGCCGACCCGGGCAAGGTGCCGCCCGCGAGCGACCTGGCCGACGGCGAGCTGGCCGGCGTGCTGGACGGCTTCGACGGGCGGCAACTGCTGCACGTGACCTTCGGCTCGGTGCTAACGGCCGACGACGGAGAGAAATTCCGCGAACGAATCCTGACGGCGCTGAAGCAGGACGAGGAAACGCACTACGCCGTGCTGGCCCGCCACCTCGGCCGGCACGTCGCGCCCTTTCGACGCGACCAGCAAAAGGAGAAATAGATGACCAAGCGAGAGATCCGTCCGGAGCAAATCGACTTCGGCCAGAAAGATCTTTTCGACGTGAAAGGCAGCATCGTCGCCATCACCGGCGGGGCCGGCGTTTTGGGCACGGCCATCGCCAAGGGCCTCGCCGGCTGCGGGGCGAAGATCGCCATTTTGGATATCGTGGTCGAGGCCGCCGAGAAGCTCGCCGCCCAAATCAACTCCGCCGGCGGCGAGGCCGCGGCCGTGCACGCCAACGTCCTGGAGAAGGACTCCGTCTCGGCCGCGCTGGCCCAGACCCTCCAAGCCTTCGGCCGGGTGGACGTTCTGATCAACGGCGCCGGCGGGAACAAGCCCGAGGCCACCTGCAAGCTGCCGGAGGTGACGTTTTTCGACCTGCCGGAGGACGCCTTCCGCTGGGTTTCGGACCTGAACCTCCTGGGCACGGTGCTGCCCTCGCAGGTCTTCGGCCGGCACCTGGCCGAGCGCGGGCAGGGCGTGATCCTGAACATTTCGTCGATGACGGCCTTGCGCCCGCTGACGAACATTCCCGCCTACTCGGCCGCCAAGGCCGCCGTGAGCAACTTCACCCAGTGGCTGGCGGTGTACATGGCCCAGAACCACTCGACGAAGATTCGCGTCAACGCCATCGCCCCGGGGTTTTTCCTGACGCAGCAGAACCGTTTCCTGCTGATCGACGAGACGAGCGGCGAGCTGACCGCCCGCGGCAAGCAGATCATCGCCCACACGCCCGCCGGCAGGTTCGGCGAGCCGGCGGAGCTGCTCGGCACCATCGTCTACCTGATCTCCGAGGCCGGCCGGTTCGTCAACGGCTGCGTCGTCCCCGTCGACGGGGGATTCAACGCCTACAGCGGCGTGTGAGCATCCCCGAATGCCGATTGCATCTTCCGCCTGCGAAGGCTAATCTGCCGCCGTCGCAGCCACAATCCCAGGGCCGTCAAACGGCAGCCTGAAACGGGAGCGCCAAATGTCCGATGCGGTTGAGCTGCTCAAAGGCATGGAAAAGAAAAGGGACTTCTTCGTCGGCATCGACTCCGACGGCTGCGCCTTCGACACCATGGAGGTCAAGCACAAGTACTGCTTCGTGGTGGCCGTGCTGCACGCCTTCGGCCTGGCGGCGTTGGCCCGCATCCTCCGCGACGTGTGGGACTTCGTGAACCTCAACGGCCAGACGCGCGGCTGCAACCGCTGGCTGGCGCTGCGGGACACGTTCGGCTACCTCATGGAGCTGTCGCCCTACGAGCGGTTCGCCCCGTTCCTCCAGGCGCACCTGGACGTCATCGAGCAGTTCATCCAGGCGGCCGAGGCCAGCCCCGAGATCACCCTCAGCAACGAAGGGCTGGTGCGCTTCGCCGCCACGAAGCTCGACGGCCGGGCCAGGAAGCTGCTGAAGACCATCGTCGCCGAGCCGGTCGCCCTGGCCAACTCCCCGCGGGGCCGCGAACTGGTGGGGGCGAAGGCCGACGCCGAGAACTGCCTGCTGCGGCTGGCCCTGTGGACGCACCTGGTCAACGGCATGGTGGCGATCCGTGTCCACGACGTGCCGCCGTTCCCTCACGTCCGCGAGAGCCTCCGGAAGGTCGCCGCCAAGGCCGACGTCATGGTCGTCTCGGCCACGCCCAACGAGGCCCTCCGGCGGGAGTGGGCCGAGCACGACATCGCGCAGTACGCCCGGCTGATCTGCGGGCAGGAGATGGGCAAGAAGGCCGAGCACCTCAAGTACGGCGCCGGCGGCAAGTACGACCCGGACAAGGTGCTCATGGTCGGCGACGCCCCCGGCGACATGAAGGCGGCCAAGGCCAACAACGCACTTTTCTATCCGGTGATGCTGGGCGATGAGGCGGCCTCGTGGCGGCGGTTCTACGAGGAGGCGGCCGACCGCTTCCTGGCCGGCACCTACGGCGGCAAATACGAGCAGGACCTCCTCGCCGCCTTCGACGCCAGCTTGCCGAAAACGCCGCCGTGGAAGAAGCCCTAAGCTGGTCACAGGAATGTTTGCCCGCTTGCCTTCCGCAGGTGGGCAGGCAGAGTGTGAGTAGGCGAGGATGCGTCCGGGCGCCCGGCGCGGGAGACCACGAATTACACTAATTACGGCGAATTTCACGAATGACCTGCTTTTCTTGAGCAGAGTTTGTCTAATTTGTGCAATTCGTGCCAATTCGTGTAATTCGTGGACTCATTCGTTGGGATGCGTACAGACCGCGGACAGGCCCGCCTGCCTTCCGCCCGCCTGCCTTCCGGAGGTGGGCAGGGAGGTGGGCAGGTCCACTGTTCAAACATTGTTGCCATCCGCTTAGCCGACGACCAACCGTCGCCGCCGACGCGGCGCGGCGGAGATAGCGCAACCGCAACATGGCCAGAAGCAGAAAATCCAGGACAAGCGGGAGCGGCTCCCGGAGCAGGCCGACAAAGGGCACTTCCCTGCGCGCCTGCCGAAACTGCCCGAGCCTCTGCTGCAAGGACCTGGCCATGCTCATCGAGAAGCCCAAGGCCAAAGTCGACGTGGAGGAGCTGCGATGGTACGTCCGCTTTGACACCGTCAGCATCTACATCCGGAAGCACCGGTGGTACCTGCTGGTCAAGGGAAGGTGCATCTACCTGGACGAGAACGGCCTCTGCCGCATCTACGCCAGGCGCCCGCGGCGGTGCCGCGAGCACAACCCGCCCGAGTGCGAGCGCTACGGAAAGTTCTACGACGTGCTGATGACCACCCCGGAGCAGCTTGACGAGTACCTGGCGGAAAAGGGCATCCTGAGGAAGCTGGGCCTTCGGCCGCTGGCATCGGGCGGTTAGGCCGGTCACGGGAATGTCTGCCCGCCTGCCTAGCGCCCGCCTGCCTAGCGGAGGTGGGCAGGGAGGTGAGCAGGCGAAGTGTCAACAGGCGAGGATGCGTCCGCGCGGCCGGCGCGGGAGGCCACGCCTGCCCGATAGCCTTCAGGCGGGAATTACACGAATTACGGCGAATTTCACGAATGTTCTCTTCTTCTTCAGCGACTTTTGCTAATTCGTGCAATTCGTACCAATTCGTGTAATTCGTGGAGTCATTCGTTGGAACGCGTGGAGACCCGGGACGGGCCCACTGTTCAAAGATTGCTGCGGCGCGCTTAGCTGGAGGCGTCATGCGAATCGTCGTCCTCGACGGCCACACGCTCAATCCCGGGGACAACTCCTGGGACGCGGTCGCGGCTTTGGGTGAGCTGACCGTGCACGACCGCACCGGGCCCGAGCAGATCGTCGAGCGGGCCGCCGCGGCCGAGATCGTGCTAACCAACAAGGTGCCGCTGACGGCCGAGACGCTGGAGCAGTTGCCCAGGCTACGGTTCATCGCCGTCACGGCCACGGGATACAACATGGTGGACGTCGCCGCCGCCCGCGGGCGCGGAATCCCCGTGGCCAACGTGCCGGAGTACGCCACCGACTGCGTGGCCCAGACGGTCTTCGCCTTGCTGCTGGAGCTGTGCCACCGCGTGGGCTACCACAACGCCGCGGTCAAGGCCGGCAAGTGGGCCCGCTGCGCCGACTTCTGCTTCTGGGACTGGCCGCTGGTGGAGCTGGCGGGTAAGAGAATGGGCATCGTCGGCTTCGGGCGGATCGGGCGGCGGGTCGGGCGGATCGCCCACGCCCTCGGCATGGAGGTGCTGGCCTGCGACGTCAGCCGCGACCGGCCGCCGGAGTACCGCCCGTTCGCGTGGATGGAGGCGGGCGAGCTGTTCGCCGCGGCCGACGTGGTCTCCCTGCACTGTCCGGAGACGCCCGCGACGGCCGGCATGGTCAACCGCGAGCTGCTGGAGCGAATGAAGCCGCGGGCGCTGCTGATCAACACCGCCCGCGGGCCCTTGGTGGTCGAGGCCGACCTGGCCGCCGCCCTCAACGCCGGCCGGATCGCCGCCGCGGCCGTCGACGTGGTCGCCGTCGAGCCCATCCGCCTGGACAACCCGCTGCTGTCGGCCAGGAACTGCATCATCACCCCGCACATCGCCTGGGCCGCGCTGGCCGCCCGCCGCCGCCTCATGGCCGCCACCGCCGAAAACGTCGCCGCCTTCCTGGCCGGAAAGCGCGTCAACGTGGTCAACCCGTAGTCAGCCGCAATCCGACGGCGGGGATTCGCAGAAGCTACGGCCGGGCGCCCGTCAGCTTCGCCAGCAGGTTGAAGAAGCCGCGCTTGCGGGCCGAGGAGATGCCCCAGTTGACCGGGACGGACTGGTAGCCCTCGTCGAAGCCCTCGCCCTCCCTGCGGAAGTCGAAGTATCCCCAGCTCGCGTAGCGACTGACGGCCGCCAGCATGTTGTTGTCGGCGGCGTCGAAGTCGAAGTGGTCGTCCTCGTTGAAGAGGATGGGCTTGTCGGCGCAGCCGGGCAGCTCGCGGCACTGATCGACCATCTCGCGTGTGCGCCCCGGCCGGGAGACGCCGTTGCCGTGGATCAGCAGGAAATCTCCGGCCGCGGCCAGGATTGCCGGCGGGATCACCCCGCCGCAGAGGCTGGCGCTGACCAGCAGGCGCCCCGCCGCCGAGGCGACCCTGCCGGCCGAGCGGGCCTGCACGAGCCGGATCAGCTCGTCGCAGCGCCCGGCCGTAATGATCTCCCGATCGTACTTGACGTTGTCCACCTCGTTGCCGATCTCCACCAGGCAGTTGGCGTAGCCCTTCTCCAGCAGCCAGTCGGTGGCGTTCTCGGTCGCCCGCAGGACCGCCTGCTCGTCCGAGAGCCGCTGATCCTGGCCGAAATAAAAGAACCCCACGATCGGCGCCATGCCCAGCTCGTCGGCCTTGTCGAGGATTTGCTCCAGCCGGGCCATGTAATCGCCGCGGAGGCCGCCGTCGGGCTCGAAGGCCGAGTTGTGCCACGGCTGGTCCTTGGAGTAGCCGGTGGGGCTGCCGCCCTGGAGGTTGATAGTGAAGCTCAGCAGGCCGTGGGCGCGCCAGATGGGCATGGCCGCGAGGAACTCGTCCGTGTTCCGCTGCGGGTCCCACGCGCCGTCGGGGTAGTCCCAGCGCCCGCGCGTTTCCGGGTTCAGGTCGTCGAAGATCCCCTGCACCAGCCGGACGTTGAGCAGCAGGCCCTCGACCTTCATGCCCTCGTGCCGCCGCCCTTCGTACGTCGCCCGGCCGTCGATGAGAAACGATCGGCCCTCGATGCTCACAGTCGTTTTGCGTTTCATGTTCGCTCCCAGCGGACTTGCTCGGCCGTGCTTCGACTAGAGTTAGACCACGACTGTCGCCCGCCCGCAAGGGGAAGATGCATTGTCCTGGCATCAGGGCGGCGATAGAATCGCCGCGGACGCAAAGATCGAGGATCTCTCAGAGAAAGGGCTTTGCGATGCAGGACGTGAAGGTGGCGGCGGCGCAATTCAAGCCGAAGAGTGGCGATAAGGAAGCGAACCTGGCCAAGACGGAGGAGCTCACGGCCAAGGCGGCCGCGGCCGGGGCGGAGATGGTCTTCTTCCAGGAGCAGGGCATCGCCGGCTACAGCCTGTGGGCCGAGGGCAGCAGCAACGTCCGCGCCGGCGACGGCGAGCCGGTCGAGGCCGGGCGCGTCACGCCCGCCTGGGGCCTGCCCGGCATTCACCCCTACAGCCTGGCCGAGCCGGTTCCCGACGGGCCCTCCACCCAGCGGCTGATCGAGATCGCCGCCCGGCACAAAGTTATCCTGGGGGCGGGCCTGCCGGAAGTCCGCCGCGACAACGCCGTCTACAACACCTACGTCATCGTTCGGCCGGACGGCTTCATCGGCCGGTACAGCAAGTGCCACTGCGTGCCCGGGGTGGAGTTCGCCTACTTCAAGCAGGGCAACGCCTTTCCCGTCTTCGACCTGGGCAAGCTGCGGGCGGGCGTGCTGATCTGCTACGACAACCACTTCCCCGAGGCCCATCGCATCCTGGGCATTCAGGGCGCCCACATGATCGTCATGCCGCACGTGACGGCCGGGCGAGGCTGGTGGCACGACATGGACCACAAGGCGGCCCACCAGCAGGCCCGCAACTGGATTCTCACCTGGCTGCGGTCGCGGGCCTTCGACAACTCGCTGTTCGCCGTCTTCGTCAACCAGGCCGGCGAGGGCGAGGAGGGCTCGCTGGGCTGCTCGATGATCCTCGACCCCGACGGCGACGTGCTGGCCGAGTGCGCCACCACCGGCGAGGAGGTGGTGGTGGCGGAGCTGTCGGCCAAGAAGTACTACGACGTCCGCCGCCGCACCCACGACTATCTCGCCCACCGCCGCCCGGAGCTGTACGGGCTGCTGAGCCGCACCGACGTCGGCGAGGTGTGACTGGTTGCCGCCTGTGTCGGCGAGCCGGGATCGGGTAGGCGCCCGCGGCCCAAGCTGCGGGATTGCAGCGGCCGGCGCTTTGGCTACAATGGCGCCGTCACTTCCAGCCACATCCGAGGACTGTCATGAAACGCATGCCATGTCAGGCGGGCAGCTTCTACGAGGCCGAGCCGGGCCCCTGCCGACGCGCCGCGAAGGAAATGATCGACGCCGCCGCCCTGCCGGCGGACCTGCCGGAAGAGCTGTTCGGCGGTGTGGTTCCCCACGCCGGCTGGGTTTTCTCGGGGCGGACGGCGGCGCTGACGCTGAAGGCCCTCACCGAGCGCGGCCGGCTGGGCCGGGTCGTGCTGTTCGGGGCGGACCACTGGGGCATCGGCAACCACGCGGCCGTGTACGACGAAGGCTCGTGGGAAACGCCCCTGGGCGAGGTGGCCGTCGACGAGCAGCTCGCGGCCGCGATGCTGGCCGCCTGCCCGCTGCTGCGGTCCGACGTCCGCGCCCACACCCGCGAGCACAGCCTGGAAGTGCAGCTCCCGCTGATGCGGATGCTGCGGGAGGACGTCCGCATCGTGCCGGTGACCGTCCCCCCGAACGAGCAGGCGGTGGAGGTCGGCAGCGCCGTCGGAAAGGTGCTCAAAGAAAGCTTCCCCGAGGCCTCGGTGGTCGGCAGCACGGACCTGACGCACTACGGCCCGCAGTACAGCTTCACCCCCGGCGGCGTCGGGGCGGGCGGGCTGGCGTGGGCGGCCGAAAACGACCGGCGCCTGCTGGAACTGGTCGAGGGCATGCAGAGCGAGAAGATCATCGACGAGACCAACTCCCGGATGAACGCCTGCGGCGGCGGGGCGCTGGCGGCCACAATGGCCGCCTGCTCGATCATGGGGGCCGACCGCGGCGTCCTGCTGGGGTACACCACCAGCGCCGAGGTGATGAAGAAAACTTTCCGGGCCGCGGCCAACGACGCCGTCGGCTATGCCGCGGTCGTCTTCGCATGAAAGGCGGATTGACGGGCGAGCCGGCAAATGAGTAGGGTTTGAGTCACGGGAATGAACGGAAGCGTGCCGGCAATGTGTGGGCAGGGATGCGGCTGGGGGGCGCTGGGGCTATTGCTGCGGCGAACCGAGCTGCCGGAGGCATACGTCTGGGGGCTGTTGCTGGTCGTGGCGCTGCTGATGATCCTCCTGGTCCGGCGCCGCCCTTCCCAGGCCGCGCTGCGGAAAGGCTTCGTCGTCTTCAGCCTGGTCTGGTTTGCGGGGCTGGGCGTGCTGGCCGTGGCGCAGTTCAAGGTTTACCAGAGGTTCACCAGGGAAGACCAATTCATCGAATGGCTGACGGCGGATTTCCTGCTGGCGGCCGCGGCAATCGGATTCGTTGCGGCCCGGCGAGCTGCGCGGCGGCGGCCGGCGCCGGTGACGGTCTTCCTGGCCGGAGGATACTTCTGCGCGTTCCTCCGCGAGATCGAATGGGGTGAGCCGTTCTATGGCGACAAGGTCTGGTACAGCAGGCACCTGTTCTTCCCGCGGGCGTACATCGACCCTTCGTATTTCCACGAGTTCCGCTCCGGAGAGTCCATTGCCGTCAGCGCCAGCGACCTGTACCTGGCCCACGTGGTCTCATCGGCGGTCCTGATCGTGCTGGCGGCGCTGGGCGGGGCGTACCTTATCCGCCATCGGAGGGGCTTTCTGGATGGGCTGCGGCAACTGCCGCGAACCTCTTCCGGGCGCTACTTCGCCCTGGGGGTGGGCGCCTACTGCGGCGCCCAGATCCTGGGCAAGGGCTTCGAGAAGCTGCTGAAGTCGCAATATCTCATCGCCTGGCGCGGAGCCAACCACGTCGGCCACCGCATACTGGACGAGCCCCTGGAGCTTTGGGCGGCGGCGTGCTTCCTGATGTCCGTGCTGGCGTTGTGGAACCGGCACGTCCCGGCCGGGGCACCCCTGGCGGACGCCCGCGAAGACGGCTGAAACGCCCCGGCATACCGAATATTCTCCTAACAGAACTTGCCCGATGGCGGGCTTTCCCGGAGAATGTAGGCGATGGACGCCAAGGGATTTCTGCGCGAGGTAACGGCCGGCGGGAAGTACCGCGACCAGATCGCCTCCGTCCGCGAGATCCCCGCCCGCCAGCCTGCCTTCGCCGAGCCGTCCTCTCAGGTGCCGGAGCTGCTGCGCTCGGTGCTTCGCCGGCAGAACATCCACCGGCTCTTCAGCCACCAGGCCTCGGCCATCGACGCCATCACGGCCGGCAAGGACGTGGTCATCGTCACCGGCACCGCCTCCGGCAAGACGCTGTGCTACAACCTGCCGGTGGTGACCGCGCTGCTGGCGGACCCGCAGGCGCGGGCGTTGTACGTCTTCCCCACCAAGGCCCTGGCCCAGGACCAGCTCGGCCTGCTCCAGCGCTGGGCCGGGGCGGAGGAGCAAATCAGCGAGGTGCTGGCCCCGGCCGTTTACGACGGCGACACGCCCTCGCACAACCGCAGCCGCATCCGGGCGCGGGCGTCGGTCGTGCTGACCAACCCGGACATGCTGCACGTGGGAATCCTGCCGTATCACGCCAAGTGGCACAACTTCCTGCGGCAGCTCCGCTACGTGGTGCTGGACGAGGTGCACACGTACCGCGGCGTGTTCGGCAGCCACGTCGGCGGCGTGCTCCGCCGGCTGATGCGGATGTGCCGGCACTACGGCTCGCGCCCGCAATTGATCTGCTGCTCGGCCACCATCGCCAACCCGCTGGAACTGACCGGCAAGCTCACCGGGCGGGAGATGATGCTGATCGACAACGACGGCTCGCCGCGGGGGCGGAAGTACTTCGTCCTGTGGAACCCGCCATTCCTGGACAGGCCGGGGGGGAGGCTG
The DNA here is from genome assembly GCA_964401385.1 of uncultured Planctomycetaceae bacterium. Lineage (GTDB taxonomy): Bacteria > Planctomycetota > Phycisphaerae > SM23-33 > SM23-33 > CAYNYF01. Next base: position 20,348 of record CAYNYF010000056.1, read on the forward strand.
TCGCGCCGATCGGCCAACGTGGAGGCGGTCAGCCTGCTGGTGGAGTTGGTTCGCCGGCGGGCGCAGACCATCGTCTTCGCCAAGGCCCGCGTCGTGGCCGAGCTGATCTACAAGTACGCCCGCGATCAGCTCGCCGGCGAGGGCGACCTGGCCGAGCGGATCCGACCCTACCGCGGCGGCTACCTGCCCTCCGAGCGGCGCGAGATCGAGCAGCAACTTTTCGCCGGCAAGCTGCTAGCGGTCGCCGCCACCAACGCCCTGGAGCTGGGCATCGACGTCGGCAGCCTGGACGCGGCCATCCTGGTGGGCTTTCCCGGCACGATCTGCTCCACCTGGCAGCAGGCCGGCCGGGCCGGACGCGGCGCCTCCGACAGCATCGTCTTCCTGCTGGCCTACAACGACCCGGTCGACCAGTACCTCATGCGCCACCCGGACTACTTCTTCGGGGCCGCCCACGAGCACGCCATCGTCGATCCGGGCAACCCCTACATCCTCAGCGGGCAGATCGCCTGCGCCTGCTTCGAAAAGCCCATCACCGCCGACGACGCCGACTACTTCGGCCCGCTGGCCGAGCCGGTCGCCCGGGCCATCGCCGACGACGGGGAGATGAAGGCCATCGACGGCCGCTACTACTGGACCTGCTCGCAGTACCCCGCTGGCCGGGTGAACCTGCGGACCATCTCGCAGGACAACTACGCCATCGTGGACGTCACCGGCGGCGCCGAGGCGGGCGCGACCGAGGCCGACGGCGACAAAGCCGCCCCGGTCGGAAGGTCGAAGACGATCGGCCAGGTCGACGCCATCTCCGCCCCGGAGCTGGTCTATCCCGAGGCCGTGTATCTCCACGAGGGCAAGACCTATCTGGTCGGCGAGCTGGACATGGACGCCAAGATCGCCTACGTCCGGCCGTGCGACGTGGACTACTACACCCAGCCGGTCCTCACCAGCCACTGCCGCATCACCGCCACCGACGATGACGGCCCCCACCTGGATGGCCGGAAGTTCTTCGGCCGGGTGGACGTGACCTGGCGGACCTCGGGCTTCCGCAAGATCAAGTACTACAGCATGGAGCTGATCGGCCAGGCGTCGCTGGAGCTGCCCTCGCAGACCCTTTCCACCTCCGGCATGTGGTGGTGCGTCTCCGAGGAAATGCGGGAGGACCTGTCCGCGGCCGGGTACAACCCCATCGAGGCCCTGATGGGCGCGCGGAACCTGATGCTGGCGGCGCTGCCGGGCATCGCCATGTGCGACCGGCGCGACATCTCCGGCGTGGTGGACTCGTCCAACCTCGGCGTGCCCACGGTCTTCGTGTACGACCGCTACCCCGGCGGCGTGGGCTTCTCCCAGAAGGGCTATCAGCTTCTGGATAAGTGGCTCGACATGTGCCGGGCGATCGTGGCCGAGTGCCCCTGCGAGGCCGGCTGCCCCAGTTGCGTGGGCCTGCCCAACCTCCGCCCGCCGATCCACCACGACCCCGACCTCGGCGCCGGCTACCCCGTGCCCAACAAACAGGCCACCATGCTGCTGCTGGAGAAGGCGACGGCGGCCGACGGCACCGAATCTGGTAACGTGTAATACGCCACGGCGTAAGCTGTCGTTCAGGGCGTTCGCGGCCTATAGAAAATGTCGTTCGCGGGCTTCGCGGCTTGAAGGCAAGTGATGATGCTGTCTGAATCGCGACGGAAAAAGCTGGAGATGCTGACGCGCAAGCTCGCCGCCGGCGAGGTCAAGGCGGCCGAGGGGCTCCTGCGGGAGTCAGCGAGCGCCGCCGGCCCGGCCGGGCGGCGGGAGCCCGTCAGCTTGCGGCAGGCGGCCCCGGGGGCGGAGACCCACACGCCCGCGGGCGACTTCTGGCTCATCCGGCGCAAGCTGGCCGACATCAGCGGCGACTACCTGGAGGTCCAGCGCGACTACGGCGCCGTCCTCCGCGGTGCGCGGCAGCGATTCGACGAGCAGGCGGCCTCGCCCGCGCTCTGCCACATCGCCAACGGCAGCCCGTCCGACCCGCTGTTCCTGGACATCGAGACGTGCGGGCTGGTCGGCTCCTGCATCTTCCTGGTCGGGTTGATGTTCTATCGGGACGGCGAGCTGCTCTTCGAGCAGTGCCTGGCCCGCCACTACGGGGAGGAGCCGGCGATCCTCGCCGCCTTCGCCGAGCGCCTCGCCGGCGCCGCCACACTGGTCAGCTTCAACGGCAAGGCCTTCGACATGACCAACCTCCGCGAGCGGGCGGCCTTCCACGCCCTCCAGCTCGGCCGGGAGCCCCCCCACTGCGACCTGCTGCACGAGTCGCGCCGGAGATGGCGGGGCAGCCTGCCCAACTGCCGCCTGCAAACCCTGGAGCAGTACCTCTGCAAGCGGCGGCGGGTGGGGGATATTCCCGGCGCGGCCATCCCCGACGCCTACCACCGCTACGTCGCCAGCGGCGACGCCGCCGAGATCAGGACCATCGTCCACCACAACCTCCTGGACCTGCTGACCATGAGCCAGTTGCTCTGCGCCACGCTGACCGGAGAGCAGGTCGGCGATGATTTTCAGCAACAGCGTTGACGAAAGGCAACAGGGGGCCCTATCCGGCCGAAAAGGCCGAAATAACGAGCGATCCCGCCCCGCCGGGGGCGCGTTTTCCCCGCCGATGTTGCCAAACGCCAACGCCGTCGCCACAAGTGGTATAGCTTACGTGGGCTAACATGTCGACTTTCGCCGCAAGAGGCCTGTGGAGAAGGGCTTACCGCGCCCCGCCCGGGCCGTGGCCGGCGCGGGCGGCACGGCGTTTGTATCTCTTTACCGGTGGTGGCTGGCACGTGAGTGGTTGTATCAACGCCTGGGAGGCGTTGCACATGAACAACGGCAGACTCCTCAAGCGGATCGTGGAGCTGATGGAGGCGATGAAGGAACGCCCGCCGGCCGACGGCGCCGGACGCAGCCGGGGAGCGTACGTCTCTTACGTCGGCTCCGCCGCCGGCAACGTGGAAGACCTGCTAGACCATCTCCGCTTGCGCGTCAAGTATCTGCGGTTCGACCTGGAGGCCACGCGCCGCGAGAACGGTTACCTGCGGAAGATGCTGCAACGCCGCCCTGATTCCGGGGAGGGAAGCGATCCCATCTAGCCCGGATGTTGCACGAGCGGGTTCGCATCGGTATTGGATGGCCCCGACAGGGCAAGCTCTGGGCGGTGCGAAGGTCGCCGCCGGTCTTGGCGCAAACTACCCCGTTTCTCCCAGACGGCAGCCGGGTTGTGAAGGGCTCACGTGGGCACCAGGGGCAGGCCGCGTAAGCGGTCCAGGATGCGAGTGAACAACGCCTAAACTGGTCACAGGAATCTTCGCCCGCCTGGCTTCCGCCCGCCTGCCTTCCGGAGGTGGGCAGGCAGGTGGGCAGGCAGAGTTTGACCAGCTTAGCGGCGAGCCGCTCGGGATCTTGCCTTGCGCCTCAGCAGCAGCAAGAGGGCGCCGGCGGCCAGCAGCCCGAACGTGGCGGGCTCGGGGATGCCCTGACCGAATATTTGCTCGTGGTATGCCTCAGCCCAGATGGTGTAGTCGCAGCCGTCGACGATGTTGTCCTCGTTGAAGTTGCCCAGCACCCAGCCGCCATCACTCCAGGCGGGCACGCCCGCGTGCTTGAGGTTGTCCGACCAGATGGTGAAGTCGCCCCCGTCGACCAGGCGGTCGCCGTTGGTGTCGCCGGGGACGATCCAGCTCGTGATGGTGTCCATGATCCATTCGCGGTAGCAGCCGACCCGAACCGCGTACACGGAATCGGGGTCCGGGCTGCCGGTGGTGGCATTGCGGAACCAGGTTTCGCCCGAGTGCTCCACCAGGGCGCTGAGCCCGATGACCTGCCAAGCGCCGTCTTCGTATATGAACCATCCGGAGCCCGAATCGTACAAGGCCGGGGCGGCCTCATATGGCAGGTGCCCGCCTTCGCCCACGTCGTCGAAATCGGCCCGCAGCCCCTTGGAGCGGACCAGCCCGACCTGTATCTGGTAGACCGGGAGGTCGACGTAGTTGACCCCCCAGCGCAGCGTCCGGTTCCCGCCGCCGGACCAGAGGTACGCGTACGGCACGCCGGCGTCGGTGTATTTTGTCTCGCCCCGGCCCTTGCCGTAGCCGCCGATGACGGTCGGCCGCTTGATGTCCTCGCTGCCGGAATACGGCCAGGCCCACTCCCGCATCACCGGAATTTGGCCGTCCGCCCTGCGGATGCGGGCGACCCGCAGATCCGCCGTGTTATGGTTCCGGACTTCGACCACCTGGTAGGCGAGCCCGCCGATCTCGACCAGCGTGCCGACGCCGCCGCCCTGATGCCGGGTGGTCACGATCATGCTGGGACAGACGACCACGCAGGAGGCGTTTGTGGCCCAGCGCCCGACGACCTCGTCGGCGGGCCGGTCCGTCGGCTCGGCGTCGTCATGCAGCACCAGTCCGACGGCGGGCGCCACAGGCAAGACCAGAATTGCCGCCGCGGCCATTGCCCTAAAACACATTGCGAAGTCAATACCGCGCACTTCCCTAACCCTCCCTCGCCGGCAATGCAATCAATTCTGGCACGCCCTTGGCCTGTCACTCACGGCCCAGGAGCCGGGGACGGAAGGGGCGGGCGCCTTGGCTGCTGTGCAGTTGGTGGCGCGTTCGGCCCCTCGCTCGTGGATGCGCCAATGCCTTCCTCTGCTTCGACCAGACTTGAAACATCCGGCGGCTCACTCATTCCCACCGGTTGACCAACGAACTCCGAATGGGCGGACCCTCCGATGCTCCCACCCGGATTGCCCCCATGCCGTCGGGCGCGGCAGGCCCGACAGAACTCTTCTTCCCCCCGGGCCTGGTCGCCCCGGAAGTTCTTCAGGCCCTTCTTCGCTTCAGCGCCACCAGGCCCAGGACCAGCAGGGACAGACAGCCGGGCTCGGGGATGATGGTCAGAGCGACCGGGCCTTGGATCATGTTCTTCTGGATGAACGAAACCGTACCGGCTTCGCTGGTTGTCTGAAGCGTGTCGGTGAAGATCAAGTAGATGTCCGTCCACTCGTATGGGAGCAGGTCGCTGATTCTTCCCGAGGCCGAAAAGATGCCGCCGCTGTCTCCGGGGAGGGCATACGGAGCGGCGGGCACGGACTCCAATGCCACCTGAATGATGTCGGGAAAGTGCCCGGGGGTCAGGTCCATGATCTGGAGGGACCCGCCGACGTTGGCTTGCGTGGCGTCGGTGCCCGGCCCGGTCAGCAGGTAGTCACCGAACTCGCTAACGATGATCTCTTCAAAGAAGGTGCCGGGATAGGTGGAGATCCGCATGCGCAGCTTTCCCTGGGTGGTGTCCGGATTGCCGTCTGCGGACTCGGACACAAAGGCGGCGGGATAGAACAGCAGCGTGTTGCCGATGCGCACCGGCTGACCGAAAAGCGGAGTCTCGTCGGTGGTGGACGTTTCGTCGATGTCGTAGAAGTCCACCTCCCCGACTTCCGTGCCGTAGAACGGATCATAGTTCGTCGTGGATACGGCCGCAGCGGGCGCGGTAACGAAGCACAACAGGGAAAGACACGACGCAAGCGCGATACCCGATTTGGCGCTCATCTCGACCCTCTCTTTCGCCCTCACATTTGGACGCTGACGTGGGTAGCTCTGCTGGCCCTACCCTCGGTCCTTGTTTAGGCTCCTCGGTTTTGTCCTGTCCATGCACCCGCCGCTAACAGCGCGAGCGGGGCGACCCTCTGACTCTACTCTAAGATACTCTCAAATGCCCAAAACGCAAAGCAATAAATGTAAAAACTTGCATCGACCGACTGAAATAGCCGACCGACCAAAGGCCCAAATCCTGAACCATTATTCCCATAAGGGGGCCGCGCTCATCGGCTTCCGTTTGCAGACCGCCTGCCTTCCTGGCCTGAATCTGCCCGGCTTCGGCCCTAGGAACGATTCTTCGGTTTTGTGCCCTATATATGCACGCTCGCGGCCCGGCGCGAAGTTCCGACCGGCCGCGCGCGGCGGAGTTTGTGCCTCAGGCGCGTCTGCGTCGGATCAGCGCCGCCCCGCCAAGCGCCAGCAGGAAAAGACAACCGGGCTCGGGGATCACCGTTACGTCGATGGTGGGGGCGCTGATAATGTTCTTCTGAATTGAGGCCGTGGTCAGCGGCTCGCTGCCGGTTTGCAGAATGTTCCCGACCGTTAGCTCCACCTGCGTGAGCTTCATCCCGCTCAGGTCGATGGCCGCGTATCCCTGGTAGGCGTCGGAGCTGGGAGAGTAGTATGGCGACGGAGGCGAGATAGCTACGGGCACGACGATACCGCCCGGGTTGACCGTCATCGTGCCGGAAACGCTGGCAAAGGTGGCATCCGTGCCGATGCCCGTCAGAATATAGTCGCCCAGTTCCGAGAAGGCGATGCTCTGAATGTAATAGCCTTCGTCGGCCACGATGGTGACGCTCAAGGTTGAGGACGTTTCATCCGTCATCCCCGGATTCCCATCGGTGGATGTCGACACGAAGCTCGTGGGGAAGAAGAATAGCCGATTGTCCAGACGCGTGGGCGCGTCGAACAGCGGCAGGGGATCGGTATTGGAGGTCTCAGAGATGTTGATGAAATCCACCTCCCCATCGCCCGAGCCCGGCATATCAGGATAACCGGCCGTTGTCCCCCACGCGGGAACCGTCAGCAGGCCGAGAATGCTAACCAAGCACACCAACGCAGACCGCACGTTTGACAGCATCGTACACCCTCCTCTATGTTGGATTGGGGAAAGGCATGATGCCCCTCCTACTGATTCTCCAACAGGCTCCTCGACTTCTTGTTTTGAATGCCGGCCGAATGGATTACGCCCGGCATTTCCCTCACTGACAACGCCGTAATATACCACCGAGTCGGATTTCCTGCAAGGGAAAACATGGAAAGTTGGCAGAATGATATTTGTTTGTGGCTTGGGCGGCCCGCGAGGCCCAACTGAATGCCTGCCAGTGCGTTCGGCCTGAGATGGCAAACGCGTGCCCAGATATGGGCACTTCGGGAGAATTGACGATATAAAGGTAGTTCGCGCGTCGGGCGGCGCCACTCCCATCGACTA
>CAYNYF010000057.1:0-27210 GCA_964401385.1 uncultured Planctomycetaceae bacterium
GGCTAAAACTCAAAGGAATTGACGGGGGCTCACACAAGCGGTGGAGCATGTTGCTCAATTCGATGCAACGCGAAGAACCTTATCCTGGGCTTGAAATGCTTGGATGCGGCCCCCGAAAGGGGTGTCCGTTGCCCTTCGGGGTGAAACTTGCACAGGTGCTGCATGGCTGTCGTCAGCTCGTGTCGTGAGATGTTGGGTTAAGTCCCGTAACGAGCGAAACCCTTGTCGCTAGTTGCCAGCGGGTCATGCCGGGGACTCTAGCGAGACTGCCGGTGTCAAACCGGAGGAAGGTGGGGATGACGTCAAGTCCTCATGGCCTTTATGCCCAGGGCTGCAAACGTGCTACAATGGTCGGCACAGAACGACGCGATACCGCGAGGTGGAGCAAATCGCCAAAGCCGGCCCCAGTTCGGATTGCAGTCTGCAACTCGACTGCATGAAGTTGGAATCGCTAGTAATCGCAGATCACCTATGCTGCGGTGAATGTGTTCCTGAGCATTGTACACACCGCCCGTCACGTCATGGAAGCTGGCAGCACCCGAAGTCGGCCCGTCACAGGGCTGCCGAAGGTGAGGTTGGTAACTGGGACGAAGTCGTAACAAGGTAGCCGTAGGGGAACCTGCGGCTGGATCACCTCCTTTCTAGAGGATAATCTAGAACCCCGGGAAAGGCTGGAAGCTGAAGGCTAAAAGCCAGAAGCTGAAAGCTGAAAGCAGAGAGATCTGACCGGGCCAATGTCAACGCAACCTCGTCCCGCTTCGGCGGGGCAGCCGTGCGGCGACGCACGGCCAAGACGGCCCACTGTTCCTTGATACACCAGGCTCCGTGCCATGCCGGCGCGGGGCCTTCTTTTTGCGCGGCGGGGGCGTTCTGCTATCTTGGGCCGGATGGCCAATGAGAAAGCCCAGCAGGCGGTTCAGCTTCCCCCGCTGATCGACGGCGGGCGGCTGTCCTACCTGGAGACCAACGCCTTCTGGTGCGCCGACCCGACCGGCCGCCCTTGTCATGGCTCTGTGGGATGCTATCATGCCGGGGGCCGATGGAATGAGCCGCGGAGGACCGCATGAACGCCAAAGGAAGATTTGCCGGTCGGGCCGCTCTGATCACGGGTGGCGCTTCGGGCCTGGGACGGGCAGTGGGCATCCGCCTGGCCTCCGACGAGGCATCCTTTATCACCGGGGCGATCCTGCCGGTGGATGGCGGCTACCTGGCGGCGGGGCCGTGAGCCGGGCGCTGCCTGAGGGCCTGCCGGAGAAATGCCAATGACTGACCTTCGCTTGAAGTTTCGCCACGAAGTGATCGACCCCGACCCGCCGGGGTCGGAGCACGACATCACCCTAATCGCCGACGTGAACGGCAACGGCCGGAACGACATCATCATCGGCGGCAAAGTCGGCCCGCCGAACCTGTTCTGGTACGAGAACCCCTCTTGGGCCCGACATGACATGGCCGCGGCGCCGGAGCTGGAGGCCGGCGGCGTGGCGGTCGACCTGACCGGCACGGGGCGCCCCGACGTCATCGTCGGGCAGCAGTACGGCGGCAACGAGCTGTACTGGTTCGAGAACCCCGCCGACCCCACGGGCCCGTGGAAGCGGTGGCTCATCGAGGATCGCTTCAGCAAGTACCACGATCAGGCCGTCGGCGACGTTGACAATGACGGGCGAGACGAGCTGGTGTTCCTCTCTCAGTGCGGCGGGGTGTTGGCCTACTACGACCTCGGGGACGATCCCCGCGTCGAGCCCTGGCCGCGGGAATGCTTTCACATGATCGACGAGGGCCTGCCGACGGAGGGAGCCAGTCAGATCGAGGGCCTGCGCATCGCCGACGTGGACGGCGACGGGCGGAACGAACTCGTGGCCGGGCCTCACATCTACCGCATCGATCCGCCCGGGCGTTGCGAGCGCCTGCGAACCTACATCGACCGATACAGGCAGACGCGCGTGGCCGTGGGCGATGTGACCGGCGACGGGACCCTGGACATCGTCGTGGCCGAGGGCGAGAGCGACCCCGGCCGGCTGGCCGTGTGCTCCCCGCCCGACTATCGGCCGCGCGTGCTCGCGGACGACCTGTTCCATCCGCACAGCCTGGAGCTGGCCGACTTCACGGGCAGCGGCCGGCTGGACATCTTCGTCGGCGAGATGGGCCTCGGCGGCCACGAGGGCTCGCGGCTGATCGTCTTCCGCAACGCCGGCGGCGGGCGGTTCGAGGCGGCGGTCATCCAGCGCGGCGTGCCGACGCACGAGGCAAAGGTGGGCGACCTGACCGGCGACGGCCGACCCGACATTATCGGCAAGCCCTACGACCCCCAGCGCCACGTCGACGTCTGGTTCAACCAGACGTGAGCCCCGCGCGTCGACCGCGGCCGCGGGACGGAGGCGGCGCGCTGCTCGGCAAATGCCAGAGCCCACGGTATCCGTCGCCGGGCTTTCCGCGTACGCGGACACAAATCCAATCGCCGCCCTGGTGGCAGGCAAGACTGTCGTTACAATGGCCCGCTCATGGGTTGTCCTGGAGATTGGCCTGCTGTGGGAGGTCGCGCGATGTCGTCGGCCGTTGATGTGAAGATTCCGATTTCCGTTCGCAACTTTTCTCCGGCGGCGTGCCCGCCGCTGCCGTATTGGACGGGCGTGCCGCTGCCGAAGGGCGCGGCCGGGGACGCGGCGGCGTTTCGGCTGCTGGACTCGGCCGGCTCGGCCGTGCCGGCGCAGTTCGACGTGCTGGCGGCGTGGTCGGACGGGTCGGTCAAGTGGGCGCTGGTCTCGTTCTTCGCCGCGGTCGGCGCGGCCGAGGAGGGCGGCCCGGCGGTCGAGCAGTTCCGCATGGTCGCCGATGAGTCCATTTCCCCGCCGCAGGTGGCCCAGCCCGTCCACGTGCAGCCGCGCACGGAGCTGTTCCGGGCGGCCACGGGCCCGCTGAAGTTTTACATCAACCGGCACGGCTTCGTCGGCCTCTCGCAGGTCCGGCTGGACGCCGACCGCGACGGGCAATTCGACGCCGACGACCTGATCGCGCCGGACTCGCCCGCGGCCGGCATCTTCGCCACCGACGCCGAGGGAGAAGTCTACGCCAGCCGCTTCGGTCGCCTGGCCGGCATGGAAGTGGAACGGGCCGGCCCGCTGCACGCCACCGTCGTCTTCCGCGGCGACCTGCGGACCCAGCGCGGCGAGAGCCCGCTGCTGAACTACGCCATGCGCATCCACGCCTTCGCCGGCTCCTCGCTGCTGCGCGTGGTGCTGACCGTTCAAAACCCCCGCCCCGCCGGTCGGGCCGACGACGGGTGCCGCTGGATCCTCGGACAGAGCGGCGCCGTCCTGCTCAAGGGCCTCGAGTACGCCCTGCCGGTCCGCCTGCCCGAAGGCCATCGCCGCGTGACGCTCTCGCCGGAGCCGGGCAGGCTGCTCGACCGCATCCCGCTGACCGGGCCGATGACGGTCTATCAGGACTCCAGCGGCGGCGCCAACTGGTTCGGCCGCGTTCACGTCAACCGCGACAACGTCATTCCGCTGCGCTTCCGCGGCTATCGCGTGGACTACCACGGCCGGCAGATCGAAGCCGGGCTGCGGGCGACGCCTTGGATCGAGGTGGCGGACATGCGCTGGGCCGTCGCGCTGGGCGTGCCGGACTTCTGGCAGAACTTCCCCAAGTCCCTGGGGGTGGACGCCGATGGTACGATCCGCCTGGGCCTGTGGCCGGACGAGTTCGGCGACTTGCACGAGATCCAGGGCGGGGAGCAGAAGACGCACGAGTTTTGGCTGTACTTCCGGCACCGGCTGGGCGACCGCTCGGTCACCGACCGCATGCCCTACGCCCGCGAGGTGATGCCGGCCTGCCTTTCGCGGCCGGCCGTCTGGGCCTCGGCCGAGAGCTACGCCGCGGCCGGCGCCCTCGACCCCATCCGCCCGGGCGAGAAAGGGCGCTTCGACGCCTACGAGGCGACTCTCGCCGCCGCCGTGAACGGCCGCGAAAACCTCTTCACCCACATCGAGCAGGACGACGAATACGGATGGCGGCACTACGGCGACACCCCCGCCCGCAACGAGCGCGACCAGACCCAGGGCCCCTACCACGGCCTGGCCGCGGTCAGCCACTTCAACAACGAGTACGACCTCGGCTTCGGCGAGCTGCTCCAGGCGCTGCGCATGACCGACCACGACCCGCAACTGGCCAAGGCCTGGTGGCAGTTGGGGCTGGCGGCGCTGTGGCACGAGGCCGACATCGACATCTACCACACCCGGGACGACCCGGCGATGATTTACAGCGGCGGGACGTTCACCCACACCTCCCACGGCGTCGACGCCGGGCGGAGCACCCATCGCGGCTCGCCCACCGACGCAATGTGGGGCAAGCTCGACTGGCCCTGGCACCGCGGGTCCACCCCCGAGGCCGGACACCTCCGCAACCGCGGCATCCTGCTGGCCTATCTCCTGACCGGCGACGGGCACCTGCGGGACGCGGCCTGGGAGCTGGTCGAGCTGGTCGGCTGGAAGATCCGCGCCGACCGGTTCGCCCAGATCAGCGTGCCCGACCGCTGCGGCGGCAACAACCTCCAGATCCTGCTCGACGCCCACCTGATGACCTGGGACCAGCAGTACCTGGACCTGTGCGAGACGATCGTGGCCAACCTGGACTACGACGCGGTGGTCCGGCGCAGCGGCGAGCCGGCCCCCGGCTGGCAGTCGGCCCTGTACCTCAAGAGCCTGGGGCGGTTCATTGAGACCCTCACCGAGAAGGGCGTGCGGCACGAGAAGGCGATCGTCAACTACCTGCGATACGCCGCCGACATCCTCGAGCATTCCCGCCGCCAGCCCGCCCGCCGCCGGGGAAGTCCCTGGACGTATCTGATCTGCGACGTGCTGATGCAGGCGGCCGAGCTGACGAGCGACGCGGCCCGGCGGGATGCCTTCATCGAGGCGGCCGAGGAGGCCTTCCACGCCCTGGACGAACACGTCGGTCCCGACGGCCGCGGGCGCTTCTGGACCAGCAAGAACACCACCATGCACCTCCAGGGCGGAGGGCGGTACATGCTGCATGCCATCGCGGCCGGGAAATAGGCCCGCCTGCCGCCGGGCGGTTTTTCGGCAACATCGATGGTATTCGCGCAGTTCCGCGGATGATGGCGGCTTCGTAGGGCATGTGGCTTTGCTGCATGCCGCCCGCGGGCACGCCCAATGGCGGGGCCAACGCCGCCCAGCCCCCCTACCGGGTCTTCAGTTCCTCGTCGAAGAGGTAGTCGTCGAAGTAGTAATCCGGCCAGCCGGCGGCCTTGCGGTTGCGCATTTCCTCGATGCGTGCCCGCTGGAGCCGCTCCGGGTCGGCCGGGGCGATTCGCCAGGGGAAGGTGTACCGGTGGTGCTCCCAGACAAAGTAGTTTCCGATGGCCACGGCTTCGCGCGGGTGGAAGTAGCAATCGCGGTTGCGGGCCGTCTCGGCCGCGATGTTCCGCGGGTCGCGCTGCTCGGTGCCGAAGCGAACGTGCGGCGGGCGGCAGTCGGCCCAGATTTCCCTTGGCTGGCGCTCGAAGAGCTTGGGATCGGTCAGCAGCTCCCACGTGCCGGCGGGCCGGTCGTCGTCGGTGACGGGCGCGATTCCCTTCATCGGGTCGATCCAGCCCCACTTCCCGTCGGTGTAGACCTCGGTCATCATGTGCCCGGAGATGTGCGAGCACTGGAGGCGAGCGGGCAGGCCGGCGATCTGGCACAGGCAGACGTACAGGCGCGAGACCTCGTTGCACATCAGGGCCCCGCGCTTGAGCAGGTCTTCCTCGCTGCCGCCGTTGAAGAGGTCCGGCCGGGCCAGGCCGCAATCCTGATTGTCGCGGACGCGTCGCATCAGGGCCAGGGCCTTTTCGCGGCCGCTCATGCCGGCCCGCACGTGCTCGCCCACGACAGCCTCGAGCATCGGCCGAGCACCGCCAACGTAGCGGATCTCCGGCGGCGTGTACTCCGCGTACAGGTACTCCACCGTCTTTTCGTTCAGGATGATCTGGTCGTCGATGACCTCAACATCCACCCCTCCCTGCTCCCCGTAGAAGCCCAGCACCCGCTCCAGCCAGAGCCGGCACCCCCGGCGCGTCAGCGGATCGTCGATCAGGGCCATCTGATTCCGGCCGCGCTCGCTCTCGAACATTCTCCGTCTCCTCAGTCGCGCTGGTCCAACCGGCCGCTTTCCCCCGGGCGGCGTCGACTTCCCGCCCGAGCAACATTTCGGGCAGGGCCTGTTCGCTATTGTGTCATTCTCTCGGGATTCATCAACCGTCTGGCCGCGTCCGCGGTCGCGGCGGGCGGAGATCAGGAGAAATGAGGGAGTTGACAGGCGGCTTGCGGGACTGGGTCCTTCGGCCGGCAAGGGCCGGCCGAGAGCGGTTCGCCAGAGCTATCGGCGCCGCCGGCGATCTACCGTACCGGCAGCCACTGGTAGCGTTTTCCGATGATCTTGCCCAGGTCGATCGCGCCGCCGATGGTGACGACCGTGCCGGAAATGGCGGTGTCAACGTGCCAGGCGCCGTTGTTCTGGATCTTAACCTTCCTACCGACAAAGACGCCGTAGAAGTGAGCGCTGCCATTCACACTCATCGTCGCAGCGTAACCCCAACCGGATGCGCACAGCCGGGCCTGGTCCGACACTGCAATCCCACCCTTCAGGACCGACCAGTTGAGCCGGCTGGGATCGCACGTGTTGACGTTTACCTGCGCGTTGTCTTTCACTACCACTGAATTCTTGGTGTACATGGTGAGTTCGGCGCCGTCGTTCAGGATCAGTTGCGCGTCCTGCTCGATGAGCACCTGGCCCTGGCAGAGGATGGAGACGAGGCCGGTGATGCTGACCACGGCGTCGCCGGTAAGGGTGAGGTTGTTCACGTGCAGGTTGGCGCTGATGTCGGTGGCGCCGGTGGAATAGATCACATCGCCGGTAGCGCTGCCCATGTCCGTTGGCTCGGTCACCTGGGGAACGGGGACGGTCGCCGACAGATTGAGGCATCCGCCGGTCGCCGACCCCCCGTTGGCGAGCTGGACGACCTCGGCGGGACTGGCGTTGGGCGGGGCATAGGCGGCGCCGTTGACCGTTCCGCCGTCCACGAGGATCGAGCCGCTCCGGCCCGAGTTGACGGCGATGGTGGCGTCGGCCGTGACGTTCTCGCCTCCGTAGGGCCCGAGCCTCGAGTCGTAGCTGTCGACCACGCCGAGATGCCTGATGGCGATGTCTTTCCAGGCGACAATTCCCGGCATCAGCCCCGTCCAGGCGCCGCCCGACCAGTCGAGCGAACGCCGGAGAATCTCCAGTCCGTTCGAGTTCAATGACTGGATGGAGAACGAAGCGCCGCCCCAGGGCAGCGCGACCCGGCGGGTGGGGACGGGCTTCTTGCGTCTGTTCAGTGCGCCTTGCTCCATCACAGCCAGGGTGCCCAGGCTCTCGTCGTCGACCTTTGCCGCAACGGACTCCGCCCCCGTGGCTAGGGTTCCGCTCAGACGCAGCAGCTTGGTGGGCGCATCGCAGATGGTCACATCGCCCGGGGGGAACGCCTCGGTGATGTGGTGGCTGACAACCACGGTGACCGGGATGCCAAGTTCGTCCAGGTACGTCCGGGTCAGTTCGAGCACCTTGATGGCCGAGCTATCGTACTCCACGCTACTCAACTGGACCATCTTGAGCTCCTTGGGCAGCCTGCTGCGTTCCACGACGAGTGGGAAGCCCCGTTCAGAGAGCGTTGTCGCGATAGCATCTGCCACCGCCGCGTGAGCCGGGAAATAGGCTATATGGCAGTCGACGATGGCGGCGTCGAATTCCGCCTCCGTCGCGTTCACCCCAAGCAGGCGTGTGCTCCAGCCCCAGCTTTGCAGCAAGCTCAGACGGATCGTATCTTCGACCGTCAGATTCGCCGGGTCGGGGACCATCATGAGCACCCTCTTGATCGGCAAAATGACGGCCCGGGCGGTCTGCCGGGAGCCCCCGTATGTGCCGACGACCGAGAGGGTCAACAGGTCCAGCGAGTGGTCGGACAGATCCCCGTCGCCGTCCACGACGCCGTCTCCGTCCTCGTCCTCGCCGTCCTCGCCGTATATCGTAAACGCGCCCCCGGCGTAGGGATGGTCGCCGACCCACAGGCCATTGGTCTGGTCGGTGCGCCAACTGCCGTCGCTGCCGAGAACGTAGGCCATCGCCATCTCCATGCCCGACTCGGCGATCATGCGCGCCCGCCCGCTGGCGTCGATGTTTCGGGCCAGCGACGCAGAAGTGCTCTGTGCGATGGCAAAGCCCAAGGCCATGATCGTCGCCGCCGCCACCGCGATCACGACCAGCATGAGTGCGACGCCGCCGCGGGCGTGCCTGGTTCGGGAGCCGGACATCGCGCTTCTCCTTGATGGTGCTATCGGTTCATCAGCGGCGCCCCGCTGACAGCGGTCTCCGAGAGGCCGTCCAAGGTGATGGCTATTCGGTAGCCCACGAAGCTGGCGTGCTGGGGAGCGGCCGCGTTCAGAGTGATGGTCCAGCCGGTTACGTCGGTCGCCCACACTTCACCGGGGAAAGTCAGGCCGCCTTTGAGGGCCTCGGTGACGGCGTTGAAGTCGGTTGTGGCCAGATCGTACAGCGTGTTATCGACCGGCGCCAGATCGGCCGGCGCCTGGTAAGATCGCAGCTCATTCGTCGCCGGATCGCGCTCGATCCGGTGCAGCTCCGAGAGGTTCGGGGCCGCATTAACAAGCGTTTCGGCCTTCCACAGCACCAGGTAGTTATCCCCTTTGGCCAGCACCTTCTGCGCAGGCGCCACCGCCCAGTTCAGGCGCCTGGAAAGCGTTTCCTTGGACACCAACAGGCTGCGCATTTCCGCATGGTTGGAGGTGCCGTAGGACGTGAAGAACAGCATCGCCGCCACCACCGCGCTGACGAAGCCGGTAATGAGCAAGGCCGCCAGCAACTCCGCCAGCGTCAGCCCTCTCGCCGCTGCCTGGCGGGCAGAACGTCCGCCCCGGCACCGCGGGCGCGCCGCCGGGCGGCGCCGACGAATCCCCTCGCCCCTGGTAGTCGTTTTCATCATGCCCCTGGCTCCATCTGGTCGCGCTTCTGATCGGCTCGCACCGGCCGCCGGACTTCGGCGAGCTCCCTTCGGGTCTGAGCCTCAGGGACTTCGGCGAGCTCAGTCGAGCCGTCGAAGACAGCCGAGCCGCGACCGTCTACTCCCGGACGAATCGCGTGGACGTCCACGTGAGGCCCTTGCTGTCCTGCACTGTCACGGTGACCGTCAGTCCGGGGATCGGATTGCCCAGCCCGGGGACGCTCTCACTGCCGTACTCGACCGTGACGCTGCGACTGAACACTTGGAACGAGGCGGGGTAGAGATTGCCGGCCACGTCCCTCACCTGGCCCGGCGCCTGGCTGTAGCCGTGGAAATCGTCCGCATTGTCAAAGTCCAAGACGCTGGTCTCACCGACTTCGGGCCCCGGCGCGGATGCACCGTCGGGATCGAAATACGGCAAAGCAAGGACTCGCGCCATGAGTTCCCCGGCCAGTTGGGCGCCTCGCTGGGCGTGGACGGCGTGGTACATCTGCATCTGGCCGGAACTCACTGCCACGGAAATGGCCATCACGCCGATCAGGAGTATCACCGCCGCCACCAGGGCCTCGACCAACGTGAAACCGCCTTTTCGGTTTCCCGGCTTCATTGTTCCTGCCTCACGAAAGACGGATTGTGCCTCTTCTGCCCGAGACCGACTGCGGCCGCAGCCCCTCCCTATGACCTCTTGTTCGGTCTGAACGGGGGCGCACTTGACCACGGCCACGGGAGAAAACTCGCCCCTCCGGCCGTGGATTGAGTGCTGTTGATGAAATGCCGTACGTGCCCCCGTTGGACACATCGAAGGTGGCTGCTGCCGGCGACGGTCCGATCCGTCGCCGGACTTCGGCGAGCTCCCTTCGGGTCTGAGCCTCAGGGACTTCGGCGAGCTCAGTCGAGCCGTCGAAGACAGTCGAGCCGCGGTGCCCGCCTCCCGAGCGGCGGATCTTTTGCTGAAAATCCGGAAAAAACAGCGGACAATGCCCTCGCCATGCAAAGCGGCGATGCGGATACGGTGGATCTGGTCGTGCTGGTCGGCCTTCAGGCCTCGGGCAAGACGACCTTCTATCGCCGGCACCTGGAGGCGGATTACAGCCACGTCAGCCTGGACAACTGGCGCGGCAAGGGCAACGTCCGCCGGAAGGAGCACGAGGCCATCATGGCGGCCCTGGCGGCCGCGGCCGAAAGCAGCGGCGAAGTACGCGGCGTGGTCGTGGACAACACCAACATCACGGCCGAGACGCGCAAGCGGTACTTCGAAACCGCCGACGAATTCTCCCGCGGCGCGGGCCGGCCGGTTCACGTGATCGCCTGCTTCTTTGACGCGGACGTTCAGAGCTGCCTCGACCGCAACCGGCAGCGGCCGAAGGATACGCCGCCCGGGGTGCCCTACTACGTCCCCCCGGCCGCGATCAGGAGCTTCCACCGGCGGCTCGAGCCGCCCACCGGCGAGGAGGGCTTTGACGAGATCTTCCTCGTGCGGATCGGCACGGAGGGGGAATTCGCGGTGGAACAGCCGCCGCCCGGCGGCAGCTCGCGCTAGCTTCACGTCGCCCCTGCCCAAAAACGGAAGCTGCCGCGATGGATGGTTGACCTCGGCGGCGGCCGGGGCTATCATGCTCTTTCCCTTTGTCTCTCGAGGAGAAATGATGAAGTTACGCAATCCGTTCACCCGGGCCGGCAAGTGGTACAAGGCCAACCTTCACACCCACACGACCACCTCCGACGGCCAGCAGAGTCCGCCCGAGACAGTCGAGGCGTATCGCAAGGCCGGATATCACGTCGTGGCCCTGACCGATCACAACCGGACCAACGACGTCCGCGGGATGGCGCGAAGGAACTTCCTGGTCCTCAGCGGGATGGAATACCACCCCCAATGCCCGTCCACGCCCAATCCCCATCACCTGGTGGCGTTGAACCTGCCGCACGGGTTCGGGTTTGACCAGGACTACCCCGAAGACGGCAACGCCTGCATCCGGGCGGTCAAGGCGGCCGGCGGGGAGTCGATCCTGGCCCATCCGCTTTGGTGCGGCCATCGCTACGACATGTACGCCTACCTCAACGGCTACATCGGCATGGAGGTGTACAACACGACCACCGACCGCATCGGCCGGGCCAACAGCGAGGCCGCCTGGTGCCACCTGCTGGACGCCGGGCGCATCCTGCCGGCGGTGGCCGTCGACGACAGCCACAGCCTGCACGATCGGTTCGGAGGCTGGACGTGGCTCCGGCTTGGCAAGCTCAGCGTGCCGGCGGTGATGGACGCCTTGCGCGCCGGCTGCTACTACTGCTCCACCGGGCCGGTCATTCACGACTTCCGCGTTCGCCGGGGCGCAGCGGAGGTGACCTGCTCGCCGGCGGAGCGCATCTATTTCGTTGCCCACACCTGGCACGGCCAGCGGCGCAAGGCCGAGGCGAAAAAGAGTATCCGCAAGTTCACCGCCCCCGTCGGGGAGGACTGGATTTACGTCCGCGCCGTCGTCGTCGATCACGCCGGCCGGAAGGCGTGGACGAACCCGATCCTGCTGTAGGGCCGCGCCGACTGATTGCCCGAGCCGGACGGGTTCTTTCCCGGCGGGCGCGGCGCGGGTAGGATGATTGCATGCCGGACACGCCGAAACGGATTGCCATTGTCGGCTCGACCGGGAGCGTCGGCCGGCAGGCGCTGGAAATCGTCGCCGCCGAAGAGCGTTTCATCGCCTGCGGCCTGGGGGCCGGGAGCAACTGGAAGCTGCTCGCCGAGCAGGCGCGCGACTTCCGCCCCGAGGCCGTGGCGATCGCCGACCCCGGCGCCGCCCGGTCGCTGAGAGAGGCCGTCGGCAAAGGCGTTGCCGTCCTTTCCGGCCCGGATAGCGCCTCTGAGCTGATCCGCAGGGTGCGTCCGGAGATGGTCCTGACGGGCGTGGCGGGCTCGGCCGGGCTGGCGCCGACGCTGGCCGCGATCGAGTGCGGGGCGGACTTGGCCCTGGCCAACAAGGAATCGCTGGTGATGGCCGGGGCCGTCGTCATGGCCGCGGCCCGCGCCGCCGGCATCCGCATCGTCCCGGTCGACAGCGAGCACTCGGCCGTGTTTCAGTGCCTCGCCGGACAGGACCGCAGCGACGTCCGCAAAGTGATCCTCACGGCCTCGGGCGGGCCCTTCCGCGACTGGCCGGCCGAACGCATCCGACAGGCCACCCTCCAAGAGGCCCTCAACCACCCCACCTGGCAGATGGGACAGAAGGTCACCATCGACTCGGCCACGCTGATGAACAAGACCCTGGAGGTGATCGAGGCGCACTGGCTGTTCGACCTGCCGGGCGAGCAGATCGAGGTAGTCATCCACCCGGAGTCGCTGGTGCACGCGTGCGTGGAGTTCCGCGACGGCAGCATTCTGGCGCAGATGGGCGCGGCCTCGATGGCAACGCCGATCGCGCACGCGCTGTACTATCCGCAGCGGCGCCCGTCGCCGGCGGCGCGGCTGGAGTTGACCGGCCTGTCGGAGCTGCACTTCGCCCCGGTCGATGCGGTCCGGTTCCCGGCGATTCGGCTGGGGTATGAGGCGATTCGGCGGGGCGGCACGGCCGGGGCGATTCTCAACGCGGCCGACGAGGCGGCGGTGGCGGCCTTCGCCGAGGGCCGCATCCGACTCAGCCGCATCCCGACAATCGTCGAAGATGTCCTGAACCGCACGCCGGTAAAGGTCGAAGTAGACCTAGACAGCATCCACGCCGCGGCGACCGAGGCAACACGACAGGCCGAGGAAATCATCAACCTGGAAAAGACCCGCCGAGGCAACCGGACGAAATCGAAGGTGTAGCACGGTTGCGGCGAGCCGCCGAGCGGTGCTTCTCACGAGGTTGGAATGGACGTACTTGCGTTTGATATTATCGCAGCTTGGTCGCACTGGGTCTGGCCGATCCTCCAGTTCGCGATCGGTCTGTGTCTGGTGGTCTTCGTTCACGAGCTCGGGCACTTCGTCGCGGCCAAGTGGGCCGGCATCAAGGTCGAGCGGTTCGCGCTGGGCTTCGGGCCGACGCTGGTGCGATTCCAGCGCGGCGAGACCGAGTACGCGCTCAAGGTGATGCCGCTGGGCGGCTACCTGAAGATGCTCGGCCAGGACGATTTCAACCCGCTGACGCAGGAGCAGGCCGATCCGCGCTCCTGGCAGGCCGCCCCGGTCGGCAAGCGGCTGGTGGTGCTCTCGGCCGGCGTGGGGATGAACGTCGTGTTCGCGGCGGTGATGTTCGTCCTGATCTACACCGTTGGCATTCGCTTCACCGCCCCGATCGTGGGCGCCGTCGAGCCGGGCTACCCGGCGGCGCAGGCAAAGCTCCCGACCGAGGTCGCCGGGGCCATGCCCGCCGGCAAGTCAGCCGGCTTGGCGCCGGGGGATCGCATCCTCGCCATCAACGGCAGGAAGGCCCGGCGCTGGGGGCAGATCCTCCTGGCCGCGATCACCAGCGACGAAGGCGAGCAGTTCGATTTCCGGCTGCTGCGGAGAATCGACGGCAAGGACGTGACCTTCAACGTCACCATGACGCCGGAAAGGCGGGACCATCCGACCTTCGGCACGATGTACGTCTTCGGCATCGGCAAGCCGCCGTCGACCGTGATCGAGGAGCCGGCCAAGGCCGGCCCGTTCCAGCGAAACGACCGCATCGTCGAGGTGGGCGGAACGCCCATCGAGAGCTTCTGGGACATCCAGGCTCCCCTGGCCGACGCCGCCGGGCAGGACCTGGAGATCGTCGTCCTTCGCAACGCCCAGCGCACGCCCGTCAAGGTCAAGCCGCCGCAGATGCTCAACAAGAATCCGGACCAGAAGGAGACGTTGACCATCCTGGGGATGTCGCCGCGGGTGAGGGTCGCCCGCCCGCCCCATCGCTCCCCCGCCGCAGACGCCGGCATGCAAATGGGGGACGTCATCCTCGACTACGCCGGTCGCGGGCCGCCCAGCCGGGCGGAGCTGCTCGACCTGAACGAGGAATACGCGGGCAAGGAAGCCGCCATTCGCGTCCTCCGGCAAGGCCAGGTCCTGGACCTGACGATCACGCCGAAGACGGTCGATGGCGAGGCCCTCATCGGAATCATCGCCGAGCCGGACTATGACACCCTAGTCGTCGCAAACGTCGCCGAGGGCTCCCCCGCCGCTGAAGCCGGCATTCCCGAGGGCGCCTCCATCGACAAGGTCAACGAAAAGCCCGTCGCGAACTGGAGCCAGCTCTTCGCGGCGCTGCGGGCCGGCGCCGGCGGCAAGGCCACGATCGCCTACACGCACGAAGGCAAAGCCCAGACCGTCAAGATCGGCGCGATCGCGGAAGCGCAGGTCGATCCCGAGAGGTACCTCTTCGACGTGTCCGAACTCGGCGTGTTGTCGCTGGTGATGACCGATCCGATCCGCGGCCATCCCGGGCAAGCCCTCCTCTGGAGCGGCGAGGACACCTGGATGTGGCTGGTGACGGCGTACAAGACCCTCCGGAACCTGGCGACGGGGCGGACCAGCCACAAGGGGCTCAGCGGCCCGGTGGGGATCACCGTCCTGGGCGTGGCGATTGCCCGGAAGAGCTTCATCGACCTGGCGTACTTCATGGCCATGCTTTCGGCGGTGGTGGCCTTCTTCAACTTCCTGCCGCTGCCGGTGCTGGACGGCGGGCACGTGGTATTGGTTCTGATCGAGAAGGTTCGCGGGCGGCCGCTGCCGACGAAGACGATGGCGGCCATTCAGATCGCCGGGCTGGTGCTGATCGGGGGCATCTTCTTGTTCATAACCTGGAACGACATCAGCAGGTGGATCCTGCAATAGTGGCCGGGCCGGGCGGAACGGGACCGGCCGAGAGATGCCAGATGCCCCCTCTGAGCCCAACGGCGGGATGCCTTCGCGGCCGGCGGTGACATTTCCAACCGGTAAATCCTTCCCGCGGCGGGCTTGCGTGTTCTTGACCTCCACCCACGGGCGAATTACGATTCGCCGTAGGCCAACCAAGGAGGCGTAAATGGCACGGCGGAACGAATGCGGCGTCCTGTTGGTCGGCTGCGGGACGGTCGGGGGGGCCACGGCCCAGATGCTCTGCCGGCAGGACCGGAACCCGGCCGAACGCGTCGGCGTGGGGCTTCCGCTGCGCGCGATCGTGGACGTGGATTTCGCCCACGCCCGCGACCTGGGCTTGGCTGAAGCCCTCTTCGCCGACGACTTCGCCGCCGCCCTGGCGCGGCCCGACGTGCAGGTCGTGGTGGAGCTGGTCGGCGGCACCACCATCGCTAAGGACATCGTCGAGGCCGCCCTGCGGGCTGGCAAGCACGTCGTCACCGCCAACAAGGCCCTGCTGGCCCACCACGGCGCCGGGCTTTGGGCCCTAGCCAGGGACTCCGGCGTCTGCATCGCCTTCGAGGCCAGTTGCGCCGGGGCCATCCCCATCGTTTCGGTGCTGACCGGCGAGCTGGTGACCGACCGGGTGGAAGCCATCTACGGCATCGTCAACGGAACCTGCAATTACATCCTCACCGCCATGAGCGAGGACGGCCAGACCTACGCCGAGGCCCTCACCGTCGCCCAGCAGCGCGGCCTGGCCGAGGCCGACCCGACCCTGGACGTGGCCGGGACCGACTCGGCCCACAAACTGGCGATCCTGGCGGCGCTGGCCTTCGGACGGCGGGTCGACTTCCAGAAGATCTACGTGGAGGGGATCGACCAGCTCCAGCTCCAGGACATCCGCTACGGGCGGGAGCTGGGCTACCTGGTGAAGCTGCTGGCGATTGCCCGGCGGCAGGAGGACGCCCTATCGCTGCGGGTGCATCCCGCGTTCATCTCCACGCGGCATCCGCTGGCGTGGGTCTCGGGACCCTTCAACGCCATCAGCGTCTACGCGGAGAACTCCGGGCACACGATGTATTACGGCCGGGGGGCCGGCGGCGCGGCGACGGCGGCGGCCGTGGTCGGCGACATCGTCTCCGTGGCCCTGGGAAACGCCCAACGCAAGTTCCAGAAGCTGACGATCTGGCCGGACCGCTGCGAGCAGGCCGACCAATTGACCATCGAGGCCGTCCGCTGCCGCTATTACCTCCGCATGCAGGTGGCCGACCGACCCAACGTGCTGGCCAGCATCGCCCGCATCCTCGGCGACCGCGACATCAGCATCTCCTCCGTCCTCCAGCACGAGCCCACCGGCGACGTGGAGGCCGAGGGCGTGCCCGTCGTCGTCACCACCTACCGCGCCCTCGAAGGCAACGTCCGCGAGGCCCTGAAGCAGGTGGACCGCCTGGATGCGATCAAGGCAGCCAGCGTGTGCATCCGCATGATCGAGGAGCACCCCGAAAGCCAGGGATGAACGGATTGAAAAACTCCGCGTGATTCGTCCTAATCTGACCTGGACGCCCTGAGGCGAGCCGCCAGATTCGCGATTCTGACGAGCTGTTCCCGGAGAGCGACTTTGAAATATGCAGTCATCATTCCCGACGGCGCCGCGGACCTGCCGATTGAGAAGCTGTCCGGCCGGACGCCCCTGGCCGCCGCTGCGACGGCCAACATGGACTGGATCTCCGCCCACGGCAAATGCGGCACGGTGCGGACCATCCCCCGCGAGATGGACCCCGGCTCGGACGTGGCCATCCTCTCGGTGATGGGATACGACCCGCGGAAGTACTATACCGGGCGTGCCCCCCTGGAGGCGGCCGCACGGGGCCTGGAGGTCGCCCCCAACGAGTGGGTCTTCCGCTGCAACTTCGTGACCATCATCGACGGGATCATGGAGGACCACTCGGCCGGGCACATCTCCACGCAGGAGGCCACCTTGCTGGTCAACGAGCTGAACCGGCTGATCGCCCACGAGCGAATCCGCTTTCACGCGGGCGTCTCCTACCGCCACCTGATGACGGTCAAGGGCGAGGTGGACGTGGTCACCACGCCGCCGCACAACATTCTCGGCCAGCCGGTCGCCGGACACCTGCCCACCGGCGCCGGCAGTGAACTCCTGCTGACGCTGCATCAGCGCGGCCAGGCGGTCCTGGCCGAGCACGAGGTCAACCAGGTCCGCCGCGACTTGGGCGAGAACCCCGCCACGCACATCTGGCTGTGGGGGCAGGGCAAGATGCCGCACCTGCCGGCCTTCTCGGAGCGGTTCGGGATCAGCGCGGCGGCCATCTCGGCGGTGGACCTGATTCGCGGCCTGGCCAGGCTGGTCGGCTGGGACACGGTCGAGGTGGACGGGGCCACCGGATTCGTGAACACCAATTACGCCGGCAAGGGTTCGGCCGCCGTCGAGGCCCTGGCCGACCACGACCTGGTGTTCGTGCACGTGGAGGCACCCGACGAGGCCGGCCACGAGGCGGACGTCGACGGCAAGGTGCACGCCCTCGAACAGATCGACCGCCACATCGTCGCTCCGCTGCTGGAGCGGCTGCGGAGCGGGCAGGAGCCGTGGCGAATCCTGGTCATGCCGGACCACCCCACCCCCTGCTCCATCCGCACGCACACGGCCGATCCGGTGCCCTTCGCCATCGCCGGGGCGGGCATGTCCTCGGTCATCCAACTGCCCTTCGACGAGGAGTCCGCCCGCACCTCCGACCTGCACGTCAAGAACGGCTGGGAGCTGATGGAGTACTTCCTGACGGTGAGGTAGCGACGGCGGACGTGGCCCGTCGTTCGGACACTTCGGCAAATCGGCCCTTGGCAGCCCGCCCGGACATCTCTTATGTTATCTGCAAACCGCCCCGCCCGCGCGGACGGGCGGGCGGTCAAGCTCAGGTAAGACGACGATGGGCATCGTGGTGATGAAATTCGGCGGCACGTCCGTGGCCGACGCCGACAAGATCCGCGCCGCCGCCCGACGCGCCGTCCAGGCCAAACGCCGCGGATATCAGGTGGTGATGGTGGTCTCGGCCATGGGCGACACCACCGACCGGCTGGAGGAGCTGGCCGCCCAGGTCCACCCCAACCCCCCGCGGCGAGAGTACGATCAGCTCGTGACCACCGGCGAGCAGGTGACCATCTCGCTGATGGCCATGGCCCTGGACGCGATGGGCTGCCCGGCGATCAGCTTCACCGCCGACCAGATCGGCATGGTCACCGACGACGTCCACTCCAAGGCCAAGATCAAACGCATCGACGCCCAGCGGATCCGGCGCGAGCTGGCCGCCGGCAAGATCGTCATCGTCGCCGGCTTCCAGGGCGTCACCGAGGAAGGCGCGGTCACCACGCTCGGCCGCGGCGGGTCCAACGTCACCCTGGTGGCCATCGCCGCCGGCCTCGGCGCCGACGTCTGCGAGAACTACACCGACGTGGACGGCATCTACACCGCCGACCCGCGAATCGTCCCCAACGCCCGCAAGATCGCCCGCATCAGCTACGACGAGATGCTCGAGCTGGCCTCGCTGGGGGCGACCGTGCTGCACAACCGGGCGGTGGAGTTCGCCAAGAAATACGACGTGCCCATCCACGTCCGCAGCAGCCTGCACAACAGAAAAGGAACCATGATCGTGGCCGAGACAGAGGAAATGGAACGCATCGTGGTCAGCGGGGCGGCGCTGAAGAAGCAGCTCGCCCGGGTCACGCTCAGCAGAGTGCCGGACCGGCCCGGCGTGGCCGCCAGCATCTTCTACGCCTTGGCCGCGGGCAACATCGTCGTCGACGACATCATCCAGACGCAGACCTCCCCGACGGTGGCGGCGGTCTCCTTCACCGTGGACCTGCCGGACCTCTCGGAAGCCCGCAGGGTCTGCCTGGAGCTGTGCAAGCGCATGAAGGGCATGACCGCCACGTTTCGCGACGACCTGGCAAAAGTCTCGGTGGTAGGCATGGGCATGCGCGTGCACACGGGCGTGGCCAAGCGCATGTTCGCCGCCCTGGCGGGTGCCGGCATCAACATTCGCAACATCACCACCAGCGAGATTCGGATCTCCTGCATCATCGATCGCGCCCAGGGCCCGGAGGCGCTTCAACTGGTCCACGACGCGTTCGCCCTCGGCCGGAAACGCAGGGCCGCGGGCCGAAAAAGATGAAAGCCAGATGACCGCCAAGCCCCGTGGAAGGATGACCGCACTTTCCGCCCGACAGCGGCGGCTGCGCACCCTCGGCCGGCGGTCCGCCAGGATCCTGGCGGTCGCCTTGATCGTCGGCGGCCTGGTCCTGGCCGACCAGTTGGGCGCCTTCGGCCGGGCGGCTCAGGGCGACTGGGACAGGTATCACGACCGGCAGTTCAAGGTCGCCAGGATCGTTGACGGCGACACCCTGGACGTGGACTGCCCCGATGCCAAGGGCGGCTTCCGCACGACCCGCGTGCGGCTGCTGGGCGTGGATACGCCCGAGTCGGTCAAGCCCGACACGCCCGTCCAGCACTACGGGCGCGAGGCGGCCGACTATCTCCGCGAGGCCGCCATGGGCAAGACCGTCACGCTGAGGCTGGATCGCTCGCGGACGCGCGGCAGGTACAAGCGGCTGTTGGGCTACGTGATCTCGCCCGACGGGAAAAACATCAACCAGCAGATCGTCGCCACCGGTCACGGCTACGCCGACCCGCGCTTCCGCCACCCGCTGCGGCGGCAGTTCAAGCGCGCCCAGGCCGAAGCCAAAGAGACCCGGAGGGGGCTGTGGCGAGACGTCACCGAGGCCGACCTGCCGTACTATTACCGCGACAAGATGAAGCTGCCTTGACGGAGGCAGATCGCCGCCGGGCGAATCGCTAAAGCCGCGGCCGCGGCCTCGTCCGATATAGAAAAGGAAAGAGCCGGCAAGACGGATCACCCGGAGCGACAGGAAGCTGATTGTCAGGATGAACGGAAACCGCCAGGGAAGGCTGCCCAAGGAGTGGGCGAGCGGCGCGGCCGGAGCCGCCGAGAGGGACCGGACAATGTCCCCGGCCGGACGGGCCTTTTGCTTTGCCGTCTTCGTGGGTTTCGGGCTGGCCACGTTCTCGGCCGTGGTGATTCTGCCTGAGTACGTCACCCTGGCGGAGTTGGGAAGCCAGCGCGACGCGCTGGCACACCGGCTCGAATGCGAGAAGAAGCTCAGCGTCTACAACGACCGGCTGATTCACGCCATCCAGACCGATCCGGTGACCGCGGCCCGACTGCTGATGCGGCACGGGAACTTTCGCCGCCAGGGCTGCGAGGTCGTGGACTTCCAGAGCGGTGCCCGCGCCCCGGCCGTGCCGAACAGGCTCCTCCGCCAAGCCGGCACCCCCCCACCCGCCGCCGACGGGACGCTCTGCCGGGCCGGACGGTGGCTGAACGACCGCTGGACCAGCTTCTCCCTGCTGGTGCTGTCGCTGGGCTCGATCGCGGCCGGAATGATTCTGTTCGGCCGACGGGCCTGATCCGCCGCAAACGGCGCTAAACGCCGGCTCTGCGTTCGGGCCAGCGGAGGGTCATCACCCAGCGGAGGAAGTCCGCCTCGACTTTGTCGATGCCCGACCCGAAGACCTTCTCGATGGCCTTGACGGCGGCGTCGGTGTCGCTGCAATGATCTCGGAACGTCTTGTACAGCTTCTCCAGAAGGCCGCGATGCTGGGCGTACATGAGGAAGTAGCGGGCCTGGGCGTAGTTGAGCCCCACCAGCCGGCCGTAGAAGTCATCGCGGCTCACCAGCTCCCGCAGAGGTCGCAGCGTCTTGGCGCGAACGGCCTTCTGAAGGGCCGGAAGACGCCAGTTGACCAGTCCGACGATCCGCTTGGGCTCGATGCGACATTGCTCGTGCAGGCTGCCCAAGCCTTCGTTGAACCAGGCCGGCACCTTGGGGAAATCGTACACGATCAGCCCGTGGGTCAGCTCGTGCACCAGCGTGCCCGAGCCCGTGGCGATGTTCATGACCATGGTGTGAATGGAGGGCTTGTAGTAGCCGAAATACGGCGGGCGGGTGTCGTTGAAGAGCTTTGTGGCCCAGCGGGCGTAGGACTTCCCGTCGGCGAACAGGAGGATGGTGATGACGTCCGTGGGCCGGCGGCGGAAATAGCTCTGCCACATTGCCCTGGCCGCCGCCAGCACGGTGCCATCGGCCAGCCGCCGCAGGCGCGCCTCCGGGAGGTTGCCGATGACGACGAAGGGCGGGCGCACGGCCGCGGCGAAGCTGCCGTCCAGGCGGGCCAGCATAGCGGCAGCGGCTGAACGGGCCGCACGGCAGAGCTTCTCCGACGGATAGTTTTCGCCCGCCGGACGGGAGCTGGCGGCGCGTGCGGAGCCGGTCGCCGCGACCGGCTCGCCGGCAAGAATCCCATACGAAAACACTGCGGCCGCGACGAAAAAAGCCGCGGCGGCGGCAAAGCAGGTCCGGCCAAAGAGATCACGCACGAGAGACTTCTTTCCTGATGCCCTACCGCATCAAATCGGCCCGGACCGGCTCGAGCATGACCCGAAGTTTCTGCATCGCCCGATGCTCGATCTGGCGGACGCGCTCCTTGGAAATTCCCAGCGACCGGCTGAGCTGGTTCAGCGTCTGCGGCTCGGACAGCTTGCTCAGGCCGAAGCGGCGAACGACGACGGAGCGCTCGCGCGGCGAAAGCTGCGCCAGCACCGTCTGGATGGACTCGCGCAGCTCCAGCATCGAGGTCGCCCGCGGATCGTACCGACCCGCGGAGGCCACCAGGTCGAGGATCTCCTCGCTGCTGGTGACGAAGTGGTCCAGCAGGTAGCGCTCTTTCGGCACCGACCGGGCGAAGTTCTTCATGATGGCCCAGGAGGCATACGTGGAGAACTTGAAGCCGCGGGCGTAGTCGAACTTCTCCACGGCACGGAGCAGCGAGACGTTGCCGTCGCTGATGAGTTCGAAGAGGCTCTGCGGGCCGGCAAGGTGCTTCTTGGCAATGGAGACGACCAGGCGGAGGTTGGCCCGAATGATCCGGTTCTTGACCGCCTCGGCCTGGGCGAGAATCCGCTCGATCTGGCGCAGTTGCGCGGACCGAATGTGGTTGAGGTCGAGCTTCTTGCGGAGGCGATCCGCCCGGTACTTGAGATAGTTATACTGGCGGAACAGGTGGCGCTCCTGCTCCGGCCGCAGCAGCGGCAGCTCGTAAAGGCGCCGCAGATACGGCGGCAGGTCGCGCGGCGGGCGCTGGGTGCGCGTCCTGGTGGAAGCTGCCTTCTCGGCCGGAGCCTCGCCCAGGATGATCTGATCGACCCCGGGCAGATCGAACTGCGGGTTGTAGACGTAATCGATCTTGCGCGTCATCAACTGCCGCGCCCGCATCTCGTTGATGACGCGATAGATGCTGCCGCGGGTGCGCTGATATCGCCGGGCCAGCGACGTCACCGGCACCCCGTGCAGGAAGCAGCGGTAGACCACTTCCCTGGCCTGGGCGTCCAGGGGCTCGCTATGGCCGGCGTAGACGGCGTCGGCGGGGTTCTCCTGATCGTGCTTGCGGATGGTGTAGCGGATGGTCTCCACCGCCCTGCCGGTTCGCGCCGCCAGCCGCTTGCTGACCTCGTGCAGGCAGGAGCCGGTCCGGCCGACGATGCGCTTGGCCCGGCGGATGATGTCGGCCCGCTCGGCCTGGCCCATCTGGCTGAATCGCGCCGAGCGCAGGATCGCCCAGCGCCTGCGGTCGGCAAAATGCCGTACCGAGCTTTCCAGGAAACAGACCCGCTTCTTGCCGTCAGGCAGAACCAGACGGCGGGCCACCAGCCCCCCCCGCCGCCATCGCTGGATGGTCTTCGTCGAGACCCGAAGCCGCCGCGCCAGGGAGTGCGTGTCGTGGACCTCTTCGGCGTACGCCTCGGTGGGCAGATCGAGACTGTCGCAGATGTCCAGGATCAGCTTCTGCAAGTCGGCCTGAAGCGATTTGCCCGTCAGCGGGCGGATGGGCTCGCGCCGGCGAGGGCGGTAGCCGGTCAGACGGTACACCACCAGCTCGTAGGGATACTCTCGCTCCGGCTCGGTAATCTGGAGGAAGGCCTCGGCGGCGTCGACATACCCCTTGCGAAGACGCAGCAGCCCGGCCGTCAACTGCTTGGCCAGATCCGCCATTGCCTCGTTCTTGTATGCCCGCATAGGTCTGCTCCCGCGCCCCGCCCATCCGCGTTCCGGCTCATGCGGTGGGCTCGCCGGGGCTGCAACTGTCAGACGCGGCCTCGCCCATCCGGGTCCTTAACAGACAGCCTTCCGGCTTATGATAAGGCCGGGGGCGGCAAAACGCAAGGGTTTGCGACTGGTCCAACTTGGCAACCGCATCGGCAATGCCCCGGGCGGTCGGACCGGCGGGGCGGCAAAAAACCTGCTGCATGGCGGGGCAATCTGCTCCGCCATCTGAAACAACCAGCACGGGACATGCCAGAGCAGACGTCCGCCCGGGCCAATGGTCCTAAGCGCATTGTAAGACGAGGGATATATGAGGCATGCCGGCTGGGCCACCGACGCCCTCCGATTCTGGACTGGTAAATACTGCCCGATCGGCAGGCGATCTCCCACTGGCGGCGGGGCTGGAGGCCCTACGGAGAGGCCCAGGCCAAGTCGATCATCCCTTTCAGATCGACCAGCGCGGCCACGTGCGGGGAATCCTCCTTTTGGGCCGTGGCCTTTTCCACCCAATCCCTGGCCTTGCCGAGAAGGGCGCGGTCGCCGGCGAGCAGGTGATGGCCGAAATACGCCTTGGCCAGTTTGCCCTGATACATCCAGCGGATGTTCCTGCCGATTCCCTTGCCCGTCAGATATTTCCGCAGCAGGCCTTCCAGGTCGTTCTCGGCGGCCTGGTAGTTGGCCTCGGCGGCCTTGCGATCCGGCGCGATCAGCGAGCCGGCCTTCTGCCACTGGACGAGGACGCTGCTCGTGGCCTCCGGCAGCGCCTTGCCCAGCAGCTTGGCCGCGGCCTCGACCTCTTTGGCGAACGCCTCGTCGGCCCCCACCGCGGCGATCCGAGAGCGGCGCAGCTCGCCCATGCCCAGGCTGGCCGAGGCCCGCAAGCCGATCAGGGAAGCGACGTGCTGGTCGTCGGCCAGCGCCGCCAGGATCTCGTCGGGCTCCTTCTTTTTCCGCTTGGCGGCATCGGCCTCGCTCCGCACCTTGCTCGCCTGCTTCTCGGCCGCATCAAAGTTCCTGACCGCATCTCCCAGGGCGTCCAGCGCCAGTTTCTCCTGCACTTCGGCGATCCGGCCGTGCTTGCCCGCCTCGGCGACGAGGGCCTCAACCTCTTCCTGGTAGGCTTCCGCCTCGGCGCGGGCCTTGGTCATGGCCCCGGCGGTGCGCTGGTCTTGCCGAGCCATGTCTTTGAGCCGCTTGTCCAGGCTGTCCTTCGCCAACTGGGAGAAGAACTGCCGCTTTTTCAGCAGCGCGAGGTCGGCCTTCGAGAAGGCCACTGTTTTCCGGTAGGCCGACATCGTGCTCTGGTTCTGGGTGATCGTGACGTCGATGTCCGCGGCCTTGGTCATCAGGTCCAGCCCCTGCGGGCCTCCGGCGGTCGCGCCGCGGTCGCGAAGCTCCTCGGAGCGCTCCAACAGGCCCTCGTTGGTCTTGGCCAGGGCGTCGATCTTGGCTTCCAGCTTCGCGATCTCGTCCTCGGCCGACTTGATCTTGGCGGCGAGGGCTTGTAGCTCCCGCTGGGCCTTGTCTCTTCGGTTGGCGGTCTGGTCGGCGGGGAGGCTCCCCAGGTCGGCGTAGAGTTTTGCCAGCGCCGCCCGGTCGCGAACGGACACCAACAGGTCCCGCCCCTTCCGCCGCGCCCGCGAGGCCGCCGACCGCATGCGTCCGGCCCCGGCGGCATGGTAGCGACCGATGGCCAGTTGGATCTGGCCCAACAGCAGATTCGCGTTAGCCTTTGTGGCGGTCGGCGCCTGTGGATTGTCGGCCAGGGCCTTGCCCACAAGCTGGCTGGCCGTTTTCAGGTGCTGGAGGGCATTGTCCGCCGGCGGCTTCGGCTGGGCCGACCTGGTGGTCGCCGCCAGCAAGCTGGCGTCGACCCGGGTCAGATCTCCGCTTTCGATGTCGAGAATGTACTGCGGGTCGGCCAGCAGGGTCGTCGCGCTGTTGTACCGCCTGCGGGCCTCGTCCACGCTCTTTGCCAGTCGCTTGCCGGCTTCTCTGGCCGGGTCTGAGCATCCGGCGAAAATGAGGGCAACCGACACTGCCGCCGTCAACCACTTCACACGTCGCACGGTCGCGGTCTCCTTCCTGCTGTCTGCTTCGATCGCGGCTGGCTTTGTATCACAAGCGCCCGGCCCACGCAACAGTGCGGCCGCGGCGCCGGCCGGGCGATCAGCCCTGCCCGCACCGGGCCCGCAGCAGCTCCAGCCCCGCGGCCGCCTGGTCCATCCGGCTGGCCACGTCCGCCGGCTTCCAGGGGGCGGCCGAGGACAACATCACCGAGCCGCCATCCACCTGCAAATCCACCGGCTCTTTCTGGAAGGCCGCGAACGCCTCGGCCAGCAGCGCGGCCGACTGCTCGCCCGAGATCACCAGCCATCCGCCCAGTTGCCCCAGCGGGTTCCGTACGGCCAGGGGGAGGTGGTCGGTGTCGGCCACGGACCACATCAGCACCGGCGGCAGCGGCAGGTCGGCCTCGGCCACAATGACGCTGTACCGGCGGACCAGGCGACGGGGGCCGTGACCGGCTTCGAAACGATAGTCGAACGCCCGCAGATGCCAGCCCTTGTGCCGCCCGTAGATCACGTTCTCCGCCCGGGGACTGTGCCCGGCCGCCGGCAGCACGAACGACGAGTAGCGGCGCGTCAGCTCGAACGGATCCCTGGCCGAGAACCTCAACTCCATCCCATAGGCGACGCGGGCCAGCCGGATCCGCCTGCGGCGTTGGAGCCATCCCATCGACGCCAACACAACCACCCCCGCCGCCAACGCCCCGATCAGGATGGCCAGGAAGACAAGTTGCATGGGCCTTTTCCGTGGGCTCGATCGAAAACGAGCGCCTGTCGGCACCGGAGCGGCAATCGGCAACGCCCGCTGGCGGACTCACTCGAACGGGGACGGGGCGGTCGTCGTTGGCTCCGGCAGTCCGGGAATCTTGTAGTCGATCCGGTAGCCCCCCACCAGCGGGTGCCGCAGCGACCGGATCCACTCCTCGACGAACTTGTAGTTCCGGTCGCGCGGGCTCAGGAACAGCGGCGGCGTGAAAGCCTTCGGGTGCGGCGCCTTGGCCAGCTCCGACGGCAGGCCGTACTGTAACAGCCGAGACATCTCCGGCTTGCCCCGATCGATCAGCTTCCGCCCGCCGGACCACTCGCTGAGGATGTAGAAGTTCGTATACACGACGCGATCGTCCTTCAGGGGCACGCTGAAGAGCCGCAGGCCCCCCTCACCCTTCACCCCGCCGTGGCAACTGGCCGTGGCACAGCCGCGGGAAACGATCGGCCAGACGCGGGTCCTGAACTGCCTGATGACCGCGGGATCGCTCTTGACCAGGATCTCGTCGCGCAGCGTGCTGTCCCGGTCGGTGTTCTCCAGGATGTACCTGGCCTGGGCGACCCTGGACATGGTGCGAAACCGCCTCTCCCCGCCGCGCTCGGCGAAGATGCCCACTCCCCGCATGGACTTGATGAACCGCTCCAGCAAGTCCTTGCGGAACTCGATCCGCACCCTGTCGTCGGCCCGCAGCTCCAGCAGCCGGATGCGGTAGACGTCTTCGGTCTTCAGCAGCCGCAGCTTGCCCAGGGCAGGCACGGCCGGGCCGGTGCTCGGCGGCGGCGCCGGCCTGGTCGTCTTGGCCAGGCGAATTTCCACCAGCCGCAGCAGCAGCTTGGCATTCTCGTGGTCGCTCTTGAGGGCGAGCACCTTCGTAAGAACGTCGCGGGCTTCGGTGAGCATCGCGTTGTCCGCCGCCCAGCGGGCCAGCGCGTAGAGACTGTCCGGGTTCTTCTGGTCGGTCTTGGCCAGGCGGCGCTGGTATTCGCTCTGCGACGTCTTCACGTCCTCGACGCTGGCGACGTCGTCCTTGGAGACGACCACCACGGCCCCGGCGCGAATCCTGACCTCGTATCCGTCGCTGGTCTCCGTCACCTCGCCGGTGAGCTTGCGTCCGTCCTTGAGTGTGACGACCTTCTCCGCGGCGGTGACGCACACCCACACGACCAGCAGCACCATCACAGTCAGCACCAGCGCGTGTTTTGGCCTCATGGCTCGACCTCTTCCCTGATCGAATTCTCCGCCATACCGCCGCCGGGCCGGCGGTGCGGCCGGCGGGGGCAGACATTGTCCTGTCGTCAAAGGCGGCAGTGGGATTCGAACCCACGAATAACGGATTTGCAATCCGTCGCCT
>CAYNYF010000058.1:0-27155 GCA_964401385.1 uncultured Planctomycetaceae bacterium
GCCCGCCTACCTACCGGAGGTGGGCAGGCAGAAGCATGGCACCAACGGGCAACAGCTCTGGACGCCCGGCGCGAGGTCCGAGGTCGGCGGCCGGGGCCACCGCCTGCGGCCGGCGTTATTCCTCGTTGCCGGCGCGGATCATCCGGCCGAGTTGCACCTGATTCTTCGCCAGCGCCTGCATGGAGTAGCCCACCCACAGGACACCCAGCAGCGCCAACCCGGCGAGGATGCAGCCCCATCTGGCCCAGGCCGTGGCCGTCTTGAGCTGGGCGGCGATGTCGGGCCCGTCCTGGCTGGGCTGGGTGGTCGGCTCCTCGGCCGGCGCTGGCGCCGCCAGAAACAGAAGCGCCGCCGTCACCAATCCCGCGATCAACAGATACCTGAGCATGACTGCCTCCTTCAACAGAACCGGATGGCCGGGCCGATGTCCGCGACTGCCCGGGCCGCAGCCCCTGGCTCGCCCGGCGCCGACGCCCGCCGGGCGCGGATATTTGGTGTTTTCAGAATCGGCCGAACGTGCAATAATAGTATGGCAACCGCGTATAAGCGCACGCGGGCAGCAGTGCAAGCCGTTTCCGCGAAAGATTCGCCCACGGGTTGCGGAAAGGAGTTTGCCGAGATGCGACGAGTCCTATCTATTGCGTGCGGAATCCTGGCAGTCTCACTGGCCGGGGTCTGCCTCGCCCAGAAGACGACCACGGCCCCGGCCGCGCGGCCAAGGCCGCCCGTCGATCACGTGAAGGACCTGTTCGACCTGTACTCCCAGGGCGACGAGCGGACGCGCTTCTTCGACGCCGCCGGCGTGGACGGGGAGCTGAGCGGCAAGGAGTTCGCCGCGGCCGGCGGCAAGCCGAAGTCCTTCGTCCGCGCCTACGACCGCTGGGAGGCGACCGTGCCCTTCGACGCCAACGGCAGCGGCAAGCTCAGTTGGGCCGAGGCCGAGAAGTACCGGGAGTCCATCCGCAAACACGTGCTGGCGATGTTCGACAAGAACAAGGACGGCAAGCTGACCGGCGAAGAGCGCGCCGCGGCCAATCTGTACCTGAGAGGCGGAATGAAGATGCCCGTGATCCTCCGCGGGCCCGCGCCGGCGCCGGCTGGCAAGGCGAAGGAAGGCCAGCCCGCCGCGCCAGCGCCGGCTGGCAAGGCGAAGGAAGGCCAGCCCGCCGCGCCGCAGCCGCGGCCACGGGCGCGGTCCGGCGCGGTTCAGGGCTACGACGCCGACGGCGACGGGCAGATCTCGGCCGAAGAGCGCCAGGCCGTGGTCCGGCAGATGCGGGAAAGATGGGAACTCCAGCGCTACGACAAGAACAAGGACGGCGCCCTGGACGATGAGGAGAAGGCCGCCCGCGACACCGAGCGCGAAAACTGGCGCAGGCGGGCCGAGGAGGCGAGCAAGCAGTGGGAGGCCCTTAGGGCCAAGAACGACAGCGACGGCGACGGGCAGCTCTCGGCCGAAGAGCGCCAGGCCGTGGTCCGGCAGATGCGGGAAAGATGGGAACTCCAGCGCTACGACAAGAACAAGGACGGCGCCCTGGACGATGAGGAGAAGGCCGCCCGCGACACCCAGCGCGAAAGCCGGCGCAAGCGCATCGAGGAGATGCGCAGGCGGATGGGACAGCAACGAAGGGTGCTGATACGGCGCTGGGACACCGACGGCAACGGCCAGCTCTCCGACCAGGAGCGGGCGGCCATGGGCGACCAGATCCGCCGCCGCGCCCAGCAGCGCCAGAAGGAAATGGACGCCGACGGCGACGGCAAGGTCAGCGGCGAAGAAAGCCGAAACTACTGGCAGAAGCTCCGCCAGAAGTACGACGCCGACAACAACGGCAGCCTCGACCAGCAGGAGCGGCAGAAGATGATGCAGGAGCAGGGAGCCGGCTGGGGCGGCCGGGGCCGGGGCCGGCGCGGCGCCCGGCGGACGGGGGCGAGCCCGCCCGGCGGCCGTTAACCCCGGGCCGGCGCATCAGAGAGGATGACGCGGTGGTCGTAGGGCTTGCCGTAGTACGGGGCCGAGGTGTCCGCCTCGCCGGTCGGAAGCAGGTTCGGCAGCGACTTGCCCCAGACCTGCTTGACCCGCCGGACGTAGAAGAGGTAATTCTCGAAACTCACGTCCGGCGGCACGCGGTGATCGCAGAACGGGATGAACCCGCCGGCCTCGGCCAGCGGGGCCAGGCGATCGATCTCCGCGGCGATGGCGTCCTCGCCCTTGGCCAGAATCCGCTTGCCGAAGCCGCCGGCGATTCGCAGGTCCGGGCCGAAGTCCTTGCGGACCTGGATGGGGTCAGCGGCCCAGGTGCCGACCTCGAACGGGAACGCGCAGTTGACCCCGCCGACAAGCCAGCCCGGCAGCAGCAGCCGCACGTCCCCGTCGCTGTCCAGCATGATGATGTCGGTGCCGTGCTCCTTCAGCAGCCGGCTGATGCGCTGGTATTGCGGGACGCAGTGGGCCTCGAAGGCGGGCACGCCCAGCAGCGGGCCGTGGGAGTAGGACATGTCCTCCCACATGCTGGCATAGTCGAACGTCACGCCGGCCGCCGTCGCCCGCTTGAGAACCTTCTGAAGCGTGCCCACGATGCAGGAGCCGACGGTCTCGATCATCTCGGCGAACAGCTTGGGATCGTCGTACTGAATGTAGGAGACGCCCTCCAGGCCCATCCAGTTCCGCACCCGCCCGAAGATGCTGCCGGCCTCGGTCTTCAGGGGAAAGGTCCGCTTGGAATCGGCCGCCTGGGCCAGGCGCCCGTCGAAGTCGGGCGGCAGGCGGTCGGGGTTGTCCGGGTCCAGCCGCCACTTGAAATGCTTCTCCCAGCTCCGGCGGTCCTTGAGGGTGTGATCAAGGTGCTGGGGAATCGAGCCCAGCTTCTTCTGCTGGCGGACGACGGCTCCGTCGGCGTCCCGGACGACCTGGAACTTCCCGTCGTCTTCCAGGACCTTGGTCTCAAAGCCCGGGCACAGCACCACGTTGGCGCCGACGCTGTTCCACATGGGGTCGAAGCCGAAGAACTTTTCGGTGTTGGCGCGGGTGACTTCCTTCGGCAGCCCGTAGTAGTGCCAGGCCTCGACGGTCTCATCCCAGTAGGAGAAATCCTGGATCACGCAGCGGTCGAACGAGCGGTAATGCATGATCGCGTTGAAGCGCTCTCGGTCATTCATCTCTGCTTTCCTCTCGCGGTTTCGCGGGCGCCGCGCCCGGTCGCCGTGCCTGCATGCGGCCGCGCCGGCTCGGCGATCGGCGGTCGCGGGCTATTCGAGGTATACCTGGTCGCCGGGCTTGATGGTCATGCCGGCGTCGACCTTTTCGGCAAGCTGGGCGGCGTCGAGGGCGAACAGCGGGCTGATTTCGATCGCGGCCGCGATCTCCCCGTTGGCGTCGCGGGGGGCGCGCACGCCGGCCGATTCCAGCCAGTTCGCCGCCCGGCGGACCTGGTCGCGGAGGCTGGTGGCGATGCTGTCCTCCCCGTCGGCGTTCTTGATGGGGGAGAATTCCTCGCCGCGGGCCGTCTCCAGCAGCAGCACCTTGTCCGCCAGAGGCATCGCGTCGAAGACAAACATCTCGAACTTGACCGCGTTCGGCTCGGCCGGCTCGACCACCACGCCGGTGGGTCCAACGTGCGCCACCTTCTTGCGGGCGCAGTGGAGGGGCAGCCGGCACGACCCGCCGGTCAGATGCTCGATGAACGAACGCGAGAAGACGTGAATGGCGATGCTGCCGGCCCCGAACAGCAGCGTGCCGTCGTCCCGGGTGGCATAGGCCAGCTCCTCCGGCAGGTCGGAGTACTCGATCACGGCCACCTTGCCGTCGGCCACGCAGAAGTTGCCCAGCTTTTCCAGCGGGTGGCGCTTGGGCAGGGCCTTGGCGGAGACGTCGGCCGCGGCCTGGGCGTGCAGCCCGATGAACAGCGGGTCCAGGCACCGCACCAGGGGATTGTCCACCTGGAAATAGGAGACGTACTCGACGCCGCGCCGGGCCATGTCCTCCAGAGCGCCGCTCCTGTGCAGCGCCGCCAGAGACCCGCCGTGGCCGTCGGGGTTCATGGCGATCTCGTGCTTGCGGGCCAGCAGGAGCTTGCCGTCGGTGCCGACCGTGGGCATTCTCCCCTGGCGGAAGAAGGTCACGTCGTCGCGGTTGAGCCCGAGGAAATCGTTGTCGTCGAAGAACTTTCGCGTGGCGGCGTCGTTGTCCCGGCTGGTCATGACGTACCACGGCAGGCGCGTCCGACACAGGCGGCCGGTCGCCAGCATCTGCTCGGCAAACAGGCGGAAGAGCGTCTTGCGTTTGACGGGGGTGGCGGGCAGGCAGCCTTTCGGGCCGGCAAAGCCGAGACGGGTTCCGGCCCCTCCGGCGACCACCAGGGCGGCGACCTTCCCGGCCGAGATCAGCTCCCGGCCGCGGCGCCTGGCACGCCGGTACAGATCGAGAAGGTCAGCTCCGGCGTCAGCCAAGCCGAGCTGTTCCGCGGCGGACGCTTCCGCCCGGGTTCCCCGGCCCGGCTTGGGCGCAGCCGGAAGAATCGGGGCGGGCATAATGTCCTTAGGGATCTCAACTTGCGTCTGGCCCGCCAGATAAGATCGTATCAGATCGTCCAACTGCTGGAAGTCTATCTCGCCGAGCTGGGACAGCAGGCTTGCCCGTTCGGGCTCGTCCAGCTCCGCGAAAAAGGTGAGAAGGTGCTCCTGATTGTGCTTGCGCAAGCTTTCCCTGGCGCTTTGAAAAGCAAGCATCCGTTCGACTCCGAGGCCGGGGGGGCCGAAATGGCCATCCGTCCCGGCACCGGGTCAGGTTACCGGTCGGGGCGGCTGTGTGTCAACGAAATGGCCGGCTCGGGCCGCCCTCCAGGGCGTTTTTTTTTCGTGGCTACCATGTTGACAGTATCCTCGCGGCGGTGGTACCATACATGTGGATTGCGAGAGAATGGGATCCAGTTTCGGATGGCCTGTCCTCATCTATCCTACCATCCGGATCCCTCCTCGTGATCCCGGGCCGGGAAAAAGCCGGTAGCATTCCCGTGCCGGAGCGATATATAAATTGCTGGCCTTTCCGGGCCGCGTGGGCGCATAATACAGGTGCCGGCTAGAAGCGCCCAGGCGAGGTGGATGCCTGAAAGACGTTGGCAGGAAGCCGGGAAGGACGATTGCTGGAAGATCGTAGCGTTCTTGGCGTACAAGAATGCTGGTTTTGGTTGGGTCGGTGCCCGTGGCAGATGTTGCTGGACGAACTCATGATCCTGCTAGGCGCCATTCGGCAGCCGACCTGGTAACCGAGGTGGAGGGGACAGGAAGGAGGTCGCGCATGCGACGGTCGAAAGGATTTACGCTGATCGAGCTGTTGGTTGTGATCGCCATCATCGCCTTGTTGGTGGCCATGCTGCTGCCGACTCTGGCAAAGGCCAGGGAACTGGCCAAGCGCTCCATGTGTGGCGCTAACCTCAGAAACACTGGAACCGGTATTGCCATGTACTCCAGTGTCGACACCAGGGACGTCCCGCCGATACTGCCGGACATCCGTCAGGTCGCCGACGCGCCCGATTACTCCGAAGAACTGAAGATGGACAGCGAGTGCATCGCCTACGATCGCGACCCCAATACGGGCGATTCAACGGGAACCAAGAGGCTCGGCTACGGCGCGCAGCAGAACCTGTGCCTGCTGGTCAAGGTCAACACCATCACCTGGGAGCTGCTGCTGTGTCCGTCAAGCGGCACGATCAGGGCGGAGCGCAACTCTGAGGACCGCAAGTACGGGCTGGGCGACGCCAGCCAAAGCACGAGCTTCGTCGACTACGCCGTGCAGATCCCCTACCGGGAAACTATGGAGGGGACCAACTACTGCCCGTGGAAGTCGAACATGGACACAGCCCTGGCCGTCCTGGCCGACAAGCCGGTTCAACACGACCGTAACGATCCACAGGATATGCTGCGTCAGAACTGGAGCGCCAACCACGGCAATGAAGGCGAGAACCTGCTGTTCGGCGACTTCCACGCCGAGTGGAGGCAGGACATTAACATACTTAAGGGCATACTCAGCAACAACTGTTCCGGTTTTGCCAAGAACAACGTCTACACCGCCGACACGTGGGACCCCGCAAGCACGGCCGAGAATCCCAAGTTGACCGATATCGGCAACGAGAACATCACGCCGACGGACGCACACGGGACGAAAGACACCGTTCTGTTCCACTGGTATCCGTAATCACAGCCAACTCGATTCAGCCAATCGCCGTCGGGGCGGCCTTCGGGTCGCCCCGAGTTTTTTTGCGCCTGGGGACAGCTCGCCCCGGGCGAGGCCCCGCCGGCGCGCCCGCTCCGCGGCCGCCGGGGCCAGGTCCTCTGCGCGGGCTAGTCCAGGCGGACGGCGTCGCCCGGGGCGGGGATCACGACGTCCCGGCAGCCCAGCTCCTGAAGCAACTGGCGCATGGCGGCGGCCTGGGTCTCCTCGCCGTGGACCACGAACGCCCGCCGCAGCTTCCGGGCAAGCGGGCCGTATAGCCGGCGGAATTCGTCCACGTCCGCATGCGCGGAAAACCCGTTGAGAATCGCCACCCGCGCCAGCAGCTTGTACATCCTCCCGAAGATCCTGATCTCCTCGCGGCGCTCGACGATCCGCCGGCCGAGGGTGTGCTGGGCCATGAAGCCGACCACGATGACGGTGTTCTTCTCCTGCTCGACGTTGTTCTTGAGATGATGCAGGATCCGCCCCGCCTCGCACATTCCGCTGGCGGCCATGATGATGCAGGGCTCTCTCTTGTGGTTGAGGGCCTTGGAATCCTCCACGTCGGTGATGTACCGCACCGGGCCGTCCCGGCCGAACAGGTCCCCGTCCTGAGACCACTGCTGTACCGCCTCTCGATCGTAGCATTCAGGGTGCTTGGCGAAGACCGCGGTGGCGTTGGTCGACAGCGGGCTGTCGACGTAGACCGGCAGCCGCTTGAGCCGGCCCTCCTCGAACAGCCCCATCAGGTGGTAGATGATGGTCTGGGTGCGCCCGACGGAGAAGGCCGGGATGATGACCTTGCCGCCGCCGGCGACGGTCTCGCTGATGATCCGGCAGAGATTTTCCTTCATGCCGGTGGGGTTGTCGTGCCGGCGGTCGGCGTAGGTGCACTCGGTAATCATGTAGTCCACCTCCGGCAGCGGCTCGGTGGGGTTCTTCAGGATGGGCACCTCAAAGCGCCCCAGGTCGCCGGTGTACAGCAGGCGGAGGCTCTTGCCGTTTCGGTTCACCTCCAGCAGCACCATGGCCGAGCCGAGGATGTGACCGGCCTCGATGAAGGTGGCCTTGCAGTCCGGGCCGACCTGGAAGGTGGTGTCGTAGTCGATCGAGCGCATCCGCGGGATCGTGGCCCGGGCGTCGGCGACGGTGTACAGCGGCTCGATGCGGTCGCCGCCGTCGGCGCGTTTGGTGTTCCAGAACTCGGCGTCCTCCTCCTGAATGTGTCCCGAGTCCGGCAGCATGATCCCGCACAGGTCGCGGGTGGCGGGCGTGGCATAGATCGGCCCGGCGAAGCCGCGTTTGACCAGCACCGGCATCCGCCCGCTGTGATCGATGTGGGCGTGGGAAAGCACGACCATGTCGATCTTGCCCGGGGGCACCGGAAAGCTCTCGTTCAACTGGCGGACCTGGGCCCGATGCCCCTGAAACATGCCGCAATCCAGGCTCACCTGGGCGCCGTCGTGGCGGAGAAGGTGCATGGAGCCGGTGGTGCGACGTGCGGCCCCGTGAAAGACCAATTCAGTCATCCTAGCTCTCCCACCGAGCGGCAGGTGGGTGCGTCAATCCGCTAATGCTCCCGCCGCCGGCACACTCTGAATCCCGGACGATTTCGTTCATGAGGTACTTGTGTTTGTATTGTTCCGCCCGGCCCCGGCACTGGACGATCCGGCGGGCCTCCTGCCGGGCGAAGCTGCCTTCGGGCAGCGACCTGTGGCGGATCGGCCCCAGCCGCCCGCTGCCGCGCTTGGCATCATATTCCAGGTTGATTTCGCGCAGGGCCTCATCCAGCCGCCGGCAAAGCGTCTCCGCACCGACCCGCCCGATGGGCTCGGCAAGCAACTGGTAGTACGGCAGCGCGGCGAAGTGCCCTTGCAGCACGAACGTCTCCACGGCGACGCCCAGGGCGCCGGCCGCCCGCCGCATCGCCTCCACCACCTGGTGCTCGGTGAGCTTCTCGCCGGTGATCGAGCAGGCGTGAAAGCCCTTGGAGAGAAACTCGAACACGGGGCTGGCGCCGAGCCGCCCGGTGACGCGCACCCGGTCGTCGATGTTGTACCGCCACAGGCCGGCCCGGTTGGTGAGCACGATGAAGTACTCCCGCCCGACCTCCAGCTCGTGGGCGCGGAGGACGTCCGGGCGGGCCGATTCGACCTGCTCGGACGGGATGAACTCCAGGAAGTTGGAGGTGATCTCCGCCACCCCCGCCGGCGTGCCGGATTGTATCGGCATCGAAAGCCTGCCCTCGCTGGCCAGCAGGCCGATGTCGCGAACGGGCACGTCGCCGTAAAGCCGGCGAACCCGCGGCAGGTACAGTCCCAGCGTTCCCCCCGTCCACAGACACAGAAGGTTCAGCCGCCAGTAGTGCCTCGGCAGCAGTTCCCCGTGGCGGTGCAGAAGTTCTTGCAGTCTTTTCGCGGCCCCCGGCTCGGGGCGCAGGGAAAGCCGGCGGGTCAGCCCCGGCGGCAGGCCCTCCGGCGGGTTCAGCGTTCCGTCGTGGACGTCGCGGATGATCCGTTCGGCGCAGTCGCGCCCGGCCTCGGCCAGCCGGATGGCCGAGGAAGGGTTGGCCGTGGTAAGCATCGCCACGTCGCGCGTCATCGAGCACCGCACGGCCGTGTAATACTTGCTGGCGGGATTGTGAATTTCGCTGACGATCCGCGGGACCGGATACATCTTCCGCACGATCCACTTTTGCGTCTCGGCCAACAGCCCGCTGATCGAGCCGCACGGAATCCCCGTGGGGCTGAGCGATTCCCGCGCCGAGGAGGTGATCGCCACGACCGGCCGCAGCCAGGCCTGCGGGTGCCGCTTCAGCGCCAGCAGCCCGAATACGTTCCAGCCGCGGCGATAGTCCGCCAGGAAACGCTGCGTCACCGGAATGTATTTAGGCGCCCCGGTCGTGCCCGAGGTGACGGCGAACATGACGACCTCCGTGCCGGCGGCGAACAGCGCCCGCACCTCGCCGCCGAGGACGCGGTCCACGTACGGGCGGTGGCTCTCGTAGTCCCCGATCGGAACGGCCGCGGTGAAGTCGGCGTACGAGCGGACCCGGTCGAAGTGGTGGTCGCGCCCGAACTGGCTGTCGGCGGCCGCGTCGATCATCTGCCGCAGCAGCCGCTCCTGCCCTTCCCGGGTTCGCTGGTGGGCCCGGAGGAACGCTCGCACCTGGTGGCCCGCGTGCATTGCCGCCACCCGCGCGGCCGGACGCAGAATTGTGCCTAGGATCGTCATTTCGTCCTACGGGGGCTCAGCATACGGTTTCCCCCGGCCGGTTCCACCGGGCGGGCGGCGCAGCTCGAGGGAAAAAGGGCCCGCCGCCCGAACTCACGAGTCCACGAATTCACGAACGCGCACGGGTGGGCCGGCCCACCGGGCATCCGCCGCCGGTCGGGTCAGCTCCTCCTCGCCGACCTCCTCCCCGGCCAGGTGCCTGCGGAAAAAGGCCTCGATCCTCGCCGTGTACTCGACCGGGGCGACGATCACGGACTGGTTGTGCTTGGCCCGGGGCACGATCCAGAGGTACTTGGGTTGGCCGGCGGCGGTGTAGAGAATGCCGGCCTGCTCGGCCCGGATGTAGCTGTCCTTTTCGCCGTGGATGAACAGAATCGGGCAGGAGACCATGTTCGCCAGCGCCTTCCGAACCGACGGAAATCGCCGCCCCAGCCTGCGCTGAGCGAAGACCATCATGCACCACAGCAGGAACCGCCAGAACGCATCGGGATGGTTTTCGTACACCAGC
Source organism: uncultured Planctomycetaceae bacterium (assembly GCA_964401385.1). Taxonomy (GTDB): domain Bacteria; phylum Planctomycetota; class Phycisphaerae; order SM23-33; family SM23-33; genus CAYNYF01. The sequence goes on from CAYNYF010000058.1 coordinate 9,951, forward strand.
TTGACCCGGGCGAAGATGTACGCCCAGCGCTTCATCAACGACACCAGCGTCTCCCCGGTGCTGAAGGCCCCGTCGCAGACCATGCAGTTGATGTTGGGGTCGGAGCTGGCCGCCAGGATCGCCGCCCCGGCCCCGCGGCTGATGCCGAACACCCCCACCCGGGTCGGCTCCCCCGCCGTGGAAAGGGCGTCTTCCACGTGCGCGCACGCCCCCAGCACGTCCTCCAGCTCCTTGTCGGAGGGCCATTGCAGCGGGCGGTAGCCGCGCCCGCTGGAGCTGCCGCCGTGACCGCGGAAGTCGAAGGTGAACACGTCGAAGCCGGCGTCCACCAGCGGCCGGGCGTAGCGGGCGCAACTGTACATGTCCGAGCCAAACTCGTGGCAGAAGACGATCGTGCCCTTGCGCCGGGCGCCGGCGGGCGTCCGCAGCCACATCCCGCGGAGGGACGTGCCGTCGAAGCTGCGGAAGCGGACCTCCTCACCCTGGATGATCTGGAAGTCCCTCGGCCCCATGGACAGCGGCGGCGGCGTGTCGGTGAAGATGTTCAGGCAGATGCGGACGTACTTGCCCAGCAGCAGGACCAGGAAGATCAGCAGGGAAAGGCACGTCCAGGCGATGGCGATGGCCGCCCAGTTGTGCCCGACCCACGGCCACAACTCCGCCGTTACAAGTATTGTCGCCATCGTCGCGCTCATGGTCTGCGCAGCCTGCGCTGTCGATCTGCCCTGCCGGCCGGAAAGCCAAACTGAAAACGCTGGTGAGGCACCCGTCAGGATAACGCTCCCCGGCCGGTCAAAGCAACCCCCGCGCCGGCTACGTTCCGGGCGCGCTGTTCCGCTCCCGGAGCGCGATCGGGCCCGAACGGGCCAGGTGTGAGAAAAGGAATGCCCACGCGGGCGTGGGCAGTGTGGGATTCGCCGCCCGGCAATAATCGGATCGGCTTGGGCTTATATGGCCTGCCGGCCGGCGGCGGGCGGGCTTGCCGGCGACAGTCCAGGACGAGTCGTTGGCTGCTTCGACCCCTCCTGGAAAGACCTCTCCATCCTCTCGAGCTTTTCGAGGATCTCCTTGGAGAGGCCCTGGCGCTGCTCCGCAGTCTGGATCAGACCGGAGCGGATGAACTTGCCGGACTTGTTGTCGGTTACGGAAAGGTACCTTTGCCCGTCTTTGCGGGTGGTGACCGCCAGTGTGTGCTCGGCGTCGTGGTAGCTTTGCGACTTGGGAGCCCAGAAATACCGGCTCGATAGAGCCTGGCCCTCCAGCGCCGGTTCGAGCCCCATCAGCAGGTCACGGGCATCTTCGCGAATCTTCTTGCGTTGCTCGGGGGTCTGTAAGGGCCCTTCGTAAATGGTCGTGCCGGTGGTCTTGGTGGGGGCATTCAGGAAACTGGAAATCATCCCGTACGCGCGTGCGCTGCGCCCGATGTCTAGTCCCGGAGGCCACAGGGGGGGCGGTCCGAGCTTCGGCAGGTCCTTTTCGGTGAGCTTGACGGATATGGTCTGGGGCTTGGCCTTGCGGATGACGGTGAGCTGAACCTGATCGCCGCCTTTGAACGTGCGGACCAGCACCGCCAGTTGATGGGCATTGATCAGGATCTGGGCGTCGAGCTTGTGCAGCACGTCGTGCCGCTCCAGCCCGGCCGTCTTGGCCGGAGAGTCCGGGTCGACGTGATCGACCAGCAGGCCCACCCCCTCCGGCAGGGTCAACTGCTTGCGCAGCGCCCCCGTCACCGGCGAGACCGACACGCCCAGATAGGCCGCCTTGACCTTCTCCACACTGACCCAGCCGCCGACGGTTACCGTATACGGCCGGGCGGCCGTCAGGACGACATACGCAGCCCCGTCCAACGCTTGCTTGATCAGGTCGCTCCGCCGGGACTGTATCTGACGCTCCATGGACTCGACGAGGGATTCGAGGTTGCGGACGCTACGATGCTCCGGTCCGTACTTCCCGCGGAGGTTGTCCAGGTTCGCCTGGAGTTTCGCCTTCTGCGCCTCCAGAGTTCGCAGGACCGGATCGAGCCTCAACGTCTGCTGAATTTCCGGGGTCACGGTTGGCGCAGTGGCCGGCTGGGTCGAGGGGGGCGTGGGGCCAGGCACAACGCGGTAAGCCCCGCGCCCGGGCTGGCCCGCGTCTTTTTCGGCCTCGGCCGCGGTCTGCCCTACGCCGGCCGTCGTGCAACCCAGCATTGCCACCAGCGCCATGGCCATCTTGTTCCAGCCTTGCATGTTGCTTTCCTTTCCACGGCCGGGGGTCAGTAGGTCTCGGCCGCTATCAGAACCACCTGCTCATCCGGGATGGACATTACATCGGTGTAGCCGGTCCTTACGTCGATCCAGAGGACGCGCCGCAGGATCCGCCGGCGGAACTTCCGCAGGGGCGTGCGATCGTCCAGCAGCAGCACGCCTTCATACTGCATGCGGGAGTAGGTCTGCTCCATCCGCACCGGCCCGGCCGGCTGTGGCTCCGGCTGCGCGGTCCGCTCGGCCACGCCGGGCTCGGGATGGCTGTGCTGCTTGCCGCCGCCGGACAGCGCAATTGCCACGCCCACAACGACCGCCGCGGCTGCAAGTGCCCCGGCCGCCCACCACAGCCGAGCCGCTCCGGCTGGCTGGCGCAGGACGCGCCGGTCCAGAGTCTTCGGGGGCCGGCGAAGCGGCATCTTCCGCAGCAACTTTTCGATCTCGTCGCTCATGAGATTTCCCGCAGTTGCGCTCTGATCGTCTCCAGTGCCCGGCGATAGCGGCTGGCGACGGTCGCGAGCGGCTCGCCCAGCGCCTCGGCCGCCTGCCGAAAGGTCAGCCCGGCGTAGACCCGCAGCACCACCGCCTCGCGCTGCTCGGGCGGCAGGGCCTCCACCGCTTGGCGGACGAGGCGAAATTGCTCGGCCTGGTCAACAGCAACCTCCGGCCCGACGGCCGAACCGTCGAAGATCGAGGCCGGCGCCGCCGCGAACGGGCGCTTCCGCAACTGATCGATCGCGGCATTCCGCACGGCCGCAAACACGTACCCCACCAAGTCCCCGGCCCGGGCCGACCTTGACGAGTTCCACAGGTGCAGGAACGCCTCCTGCACGGCGTCCTCGGCCAGATCCGCCCGCCCGGTGACCGCCAGGGCCAGCGTGAACAGGCCCTGCTTGTGCTTGCGATAAATGGCTTCAAGTGCTCGCCGCACCGGGGACCCTTATGCCGTCGGACATCACCCTTTGGACGCTTCTGCCAGGTCAGTTTATGCAGAAAAATCCGCAAGAACCGCGAAAATGGACCGGCTCGGTCCTTCCCCCCACGTCACGGGCACGGTCGCGGCCGGCTATGAGGGTCTGCCGAGGATCAGCGTGTTGTTCTGCCCGCCGAAGCCGAAGGAGTTGCTCATGCAGATGTCGACTTTCGCCTTGCGGGCCTGGTTGGGGACGTAATCGAGGTCGCAGTTGGGATCGGGCGTGCGCAGGTTGATGGTCGGCGGCAGTATCTGATCGCGAATGGCCAGCACGCAGGTGATGAGCTCGGTGGCCCCGGCGGCGGCGATCAGGTGCCCGAACATGCTCTTGGGCGAGGAGATGGGAACCGTTCGGGCGTGCTCGGCGAAGACGGCCTTGACCGCCCGCGTCTCCACCTGGTCGTTCTGGGTGGTGCCGGTGCCGTGGGCGGAGATGTAGTCGATGTCGGCGGGCGTCAGGCCAGCGTCGGCCAGCCCCGCCCGCATGCCCGCGGCCGCTCCCTCGCCCTCGGGGTCCTGATCCGTGATGCGAAAGGCGTCGGCGCTGGAGCCGTAGCCGAGGATCTCTCCCAGCACCTTCGCCCCGCGCCGCCGGGCGAACTCGTACTCCTCCAGGATCAGCACGCTGGCGCCCTCGCCCAGCACGAACCCGTCGCGGGTCATGTCGAAGGGGCGCGAGGCGGTGGGGATTTCGTCGTTGCGCGTCGAAAGGGCCGTCAGCCGGTTGAAGCCGGTCATGCCGTAGGGATGGATCATGCTGTGGGCCCCGCCGGCGATCATGGCCTCGGCGTCGCCGCGGCGGATGATCATCGTCGCCTCGCCGATGGCCTGGGTGCTGGCGGCGCAGGCCGTCAGCACGTTGAACGCCGGCCCGCGGACGCCGAACTCCGCCGCCAAGTGGGCCAGCACCATGTTGGCCTCCTGCTCCTGCTCGCGGTAGACGTTCATCCGCTGGAAGCCAAGCTCGCCCCAGCGGACGGTGTCGATCTGTCCGCGATCGGTCCAGGCGTCGATCAGCAGCGAGGTGAAGTTGTCGAAATCCAGGCTGCCCTCGCCGCAGCCGAGGTACACGCCCGTCCGGGCGGGGTCGTAGGCGTCGCCTTCGGCCAGCCGGCTTTCGGTCCACGCCTGGTCGGCCGCCGTCAGCGCGAACTTCACGTGCCGCCCGGCGTGGACGTGCCTGCCCGACTCGGCCAGCCTGGCCGGGAACTGGAAGCCCTTCACCTGGGCCGAAAAGCTCGAGGGGAATGTCGAGGCGTCGAACAGCTCCGTCTTGCTGACGCCGCTGTCGCCGCGGAGGGCCGCCGCCCACGTGGACTCGACGTCGTGGCCGAGCGGGTTGACCGATCCCATGCCGGTTATGACGACCCTTCGCCTCATGGTTCGCACCGTTTCAGCACGACCGCGGCGCTCTGCCCGCCGGCGGTGAAGCTTTCACAAAGCGCGTATCCCAGCCGGCCGGCGGCCGCGGCCATGGGCACCCTCACCCGGCAGGCATCGTCCACTTTTTCGCAGTTGACCACGGGCGGGATGGTCTGCTTGTGCAGGGCCATGGCGGCCACGGCCAAGTTGACTCCGCCCGCCCCGGCAAAGAGTTCGCCGATCGCCCCGGTCAGCGAGACCACCGGCACGGAGCCCGCCCTCTCGCCCAGGGCCTCGTGCAGGGCGTCGGCCTCGGCAACGTCCTCGGCCGGCACGGCGGTGCCCTGGGCCACCACCAGATCGACCTGCTCCGGGCCAATCCCGGCGTCAGTCAGGGCAGCCTTGACGGCCGGGGCCAGCCCGCCCGCGCCCGGACCGAAATGACCCAGCGCATCCGGGTCGCAGGCGGCACCGAAGCCGGCCACTTCGGCGTAGGCCCGCGCGCCCCTGCCGGCGGCGCGGCCGGACTCTTCCAGGATGACCAGCCCGCCGCCCTCGCCGATGACGGTGCCGACGTGGCCGGCGTCAAACGGCCGGCACGCCGAGGCCGGATCCTCGTTGCCGCTGGTCGTCAGCCTGCCCAACAGCGACTGCCGCAGCAGGCCCATGGGGTTGAGCTTGCTCTCGGCGCCGCCGGCGATGACCACGTCGGCGGCCCCGCGGGCAATCGTGCGCGTGGCCTCCCCCACCGCCAGCAGGCCGGAGGCCTCCCCGCAGGTGATCGTGTTGGACGGCCCCTTGGCGCCGTGGATGATGGTCACGTGGCAGGCGAGCATGTTCGGCAGGTATTTCAGCAGCCACAATGGCGTGAGGTTGTTCATCCCCTCGCGGCCCCAGACCTTAAAGTCGAACTTGCCGTCGGTCAGGGCCGTGTTGACGGCCAAGCCCAGCTCGTTCAGGTCCGCGCACATCAGCCCGGCGCCGACGTTACAGCCAAGCCGGGCCGAATCGACGTCCGTGTGCTCGGCGTCGATGCCAATGCTGGTGATGCCCGCGTCCCGCACGGCCAGCCCCGCCGCCGCCACGGCGATCTCGATGTCCCGGGCCATGACCTTGACGGCCTTGCGGTAGGTCTTCGGCACGTACTTTCTGGCGGAAAAGCCGTCCAACTGCCCGGCGATCCGGCAGGGGAAGCTGGCGGTGTCGAAGAAGTCAATGTGCTTGACGGCCCGCCGGCCGGACAGGAGGCCATCGAAAAGCGCCTCGATACCCAGGCCGCCGGGGCTGACCACCCCCAGCCCGGTGATGACCACGCCACGCTCGCTCATCGCGGCGGCGCCTCCGGCCGGTGAGGCCGCGACGTTTCCGCCCGTGGCGGCACCTCCACCAGACCCGCCAGGAGCCGCAAAAACTGACCGGTAAATACGAAATTCTCCTCCGGGAATTCCACGCCGGCGAGGTTCTGATCGATGTGCGAGAACATCAGATCGATCCTGCCGATGGGCTTGTCACCCTTGAATACGGTCCCGTGCGTGCTGGCGGCCTGGTCGGTGATGGTGTCCAGCTCCGCCCGATACATGATCTGATCGCCCGGCCGCACCAGCTCGTGCACCTCGGCTTTGGTGATCTTTGCCAGGATGACCTTCTCGGCAAAGTCCCGGGCCTGGCCGACCAGTATGCCCGCCGTCTGGGCCATCCCCTCGATCATCAAGCTGACCGGCATCACCGGAAAGTCCTCCCAGTGGTCGTGGAGATGCTCCTCGGCCAGGGAGACGTTCTTGATGGCGGTCGCCGAGACCCTCGGGTGAAACTCCACGAACCGATCGATCCATATCCAACGCATGGCAGTCTTCGATTCCCTGTCTGCCGGCAGGCGGGCAGATTTTCGATCCTCCCGAGCAGCTTCCCCAGGACACCTCTCAAGCGTCGATCATGAATCAACTTACCTTGCTCAGGAGGTAGCTGACGATCGTCTGAACCTTGAATAGCTCCGGCAGCTTATTCACATCCGGATCATGGGCGAACTGGCTGAAGTCCATGTGCGGCATGGACTCCTTCAGGCTGGCAAGCCCGGAGGCGGTCACCTTGCCGTCAGCCACGAATTCGGGATTGTTGAGGATGTTATCGGGGAACAGATCGCCGGGCGGGATCTTGATTCCAAAGGTCTTTTCCAACCGGAAGACGATGTCCAGGAAGTCGATGGACTCGGCACCGAGGTCGCCGGTGAGGGTAGATTCCAGCGTGACTTCCTCCTCGTCCACGCCCAGGGCCTCTACCATCGTTTCCCTAACCTTTTCGAAGACTTCGTCCTGCGTCATCGCCATCGTCGCTTCTCTCCTGCCACTGCGGCCTGCGGCGCCGTTGGCTGCCCGCAACTGACCCAGCGCGGCATTACAGTAGGAAAAACGCCGGGCAAAGTCAACGCCGCCCTGGCATCCAAAGTGCAACTCTCATCGGTTCGCCCGGATGCGCCGCCACCACCCAGGCGCAGGCTGTCGCTAATCCGGCTTCCACGCCGCCCCGGCCGAAGCCAGGGCCGCCGGCCCGCCGATCAGCTTGAACCGCTCTTTCAATTGTGCGATGATCCGAGCGTCGGCGTCAGCGGCCGGCGGAAAGACGTCGGCGACATTGAAGCAGCGCAGCTCCAGTCGGCCCTGGACGGTCGTCCGTCCATCGCCGGTCGAGCCCGATCCCTTGAACTTGGCCAGCTCGCCGTTTATACTTACCAATTCGGCCTCGCTCCGCAGGAGGCTACCCGGCAGGATGAAGTTGCTGTAACGGACGCTCCTGGCCGCCGACAACACGATCATGCTATTGGAGAAGCCCTGCTCGATCCGCACCAGCCAAGCCGCCGCCTGGACCAGCGACTCCAGCATCAACACTCCAGGCATGACCGGAAAGGCCGGAAAATGGTCAGCCAGATATTCCTCCGCCAGCGAGAGCGCCTTGACGGCGATGATCCGCTTGCCAGGCTCAATCCGCTCAATCCTGTCGACCAAGTGGAATTTCATGGAGTCGCACCGTATCAAGAATGCGGCCTTTTATCGCATTGTGAGCCGCCAAGGCAAGTTCTTTTTGCATCGGCAAGATCGACCGCAGCGGCCGCGGCAGCCTTCCGCCGGGCCTGGCCGGCCCCGCCGGCGGCGAGGATGCCCCCCAGCGTTTTCGCCAATGCTGCCGAACCCAGCCGAGCAGAAAGCCGATATATGTAAAGTATCGTTCCAGCGTATACTTGCGGTCCCTCGCGGGGCAGGCTGGCCAGTGCGCCCGACCCGAGGGGCGTTTGGGAAATGCCGGACAGAATATCCGCCTTGCAAACACGGTGGCTCCGGCGGCATCATGGTGAAAATGGAGACGACTGACATCAGGATCAGAACCGTGCGATTCGCGGCCGTCAGCATGGCGGTGCTTCTCGCCGCCGGCCCATGTCTGGCCGACGGGCAGTCGGCCATTACCCGGCCCAGCAAGGACATCATCCTGGCCTTCCTGCTGCCGGGGCAGATCGCCCAGGTCGCCGTGGTCGAGGGGCAACGGGTCAAGAAAGGCCAGCTCCTCATGCGCCAGGACGACGAGCCCGAACAGAAACAGCTCGCCGTCTCGAAATTCCAGGCCGAGGACACCACGCGCATCGAAGCGGCCATCAAGCAGGGCGGACTGAGACAGGTGATCTTTCAGCGGACCGACCAGACGTACCGGCAGCAGGCGGCCACCAAGCTCGAGCGAGACCAGGCGGAGGTGGAGTGGGAAATCGCCAAGCTGTCACTCAAGCTGGCCCGGTTCCAGCAGAAACTCGACCAGCTTCGGTACCAGGCCGACAGCTTGCAGCTCCGGCGGATGCGGATACATTCGCCCATAGACGGTCGGGTCGAAAACGTACAGGTCGAGGTGGGCGAATCGGTGGACAAGCTCACGCCCGTGGTCCGGGTGGTCCAGACCGACCCGCTGTGGGTGGACGTTGCGGTGCCCGCGGCGGTGGCGGCGCGGCTGCAACCCGGGCAGCCGGCGAGCGCCCGCGTCAACCCCGCCCGCTACGACCCGGAACTCACGGACAAGGACTTCCCGCTCCGCTACAAGCTGGCAGCGGGCAAGATCAAGCACATATCGACGGTCGCGGACGCGGCCTCGAACACCCGGCGGGTCCGGGTGGAGCTGCCCAACCCGGAGAACGTCCCCGCGGGCCTGCACGTGCTCGTGGATTTCCCCCAGCAGGAAGAAGCGGCAACGGACAGCCAGCCCTCCCGGACGGCCAAGAAAACCCAACCATAAGGAGAAGTGAATGTCAGCCAAGCAAGACACACCGGAAAGCGGCGGCGGCGAGCTCAGCGAGCAGGCCCAACAGCAAACCGGTGCCCAGCAGGTACAGTTGCGGATGGACGAACGCGAGATGGCGACCCACTACGCCAACGCCTTCCGCACCAACGCCACGGCCGAGGAAGTCATGCTGGACTTCGGGGTGAACCTGCCCAATCCGGCGGCAGCCAAGGACAAGCCGGAGATCCTCTTCCGGATCAGCAATCGCATCGTGCTGAACTACTATTCCGCCAAGCGCCTGGCGATTACGCTCAGCCAGATGATCCGGCGGTATGAGGAGCAGTTCGGCGAGCTGGAGCTGAACGTGGCCCGGCGTCGCACCGGCGAGCAGCCCTCCACCTAGCGTCAAATCGAGTCGTAAAACATTATGTCGAGCCAGGATGTAAGCATGCAGCGGCAGCCGACGGCGGCGGACCTGGTGGAGCATCTGGTCCAGTTCGAAGGCCCCCCCCACGAGTTCCTGCGCTATCTGCTGGCGGTGCAGTGCCGCTTGTCGGCGGCCGAGGGCGGCGCGATCCTCCGCATCAGCCCCGAGGGGGATCTCCAGATCGTGGCCGTCTTCCCACCGCCGGAGCGCGAGGGCCCGCCGCCGGTGTGGGTCGCCCAGGCGGGTGAGGCCGCCGGCGGGGTGCTCAACGGCGGCAAGACCGCCATCGTGCCGGTGCACACCGAAACCGACATGTACGGCGACGCCCCCAATCGCCACCTCATCCTGCTGCCCATCCGATACACCGGGCGGACGGGAATTCGAGGGGTGTCGGCCTTCCTGGTCCGGGCCCGCGACAGCGCCGTCCTCCAGGCCAGCCAGGAACGGCTGGAACTGAGCAGCTCCCTGCTGAGCCTGTACGAGATGCAGTTGATGCTCCAGCGGCGGACGATGGACATGGCCCGGCTGCGGGACGCCCTGGAAGTGGTCTCGGCGGTAAACCTGCACGACCGCTTCGGCGCCGCCAGCATGGCGCTGTGTAACGAGTTTTCCGCCCGCTGGTCGGCCAGCCGCGTCAGCCTGGGCTTCCTGCGCGGGCGCGGCATCCGCCTGCGGGCCATCAGCCACACCGAGAACTTCTCCCGGAAGATGCGGCTGGTCCAGGACATCGAATCCGCCATGGAGGAGTGTCTGGACCAGGACGTGGAGGTGATTCACCCGGCGCCGGCCGAGGCCACCTTCGTCAGCCGGGCGGCCAGCCGACTCAGCGAGCAGCAGGGCCCGGCCAATGTGTGCAGCTTCCCCTTGCGGCACGACGGCGAGGTGCAGGCGGTGGTGACGGTGGAGACGCCCAGGGAGCAGCCCTTCGACGGTGAGATGGTGGAGTCGATGCGGCTGGCGGTGGACCTGGTGACGGCCCGGATGGTGAATCTGCACGAGCACGACCGCTGGTTCGGGGCCAAAGCCGCCCACTCCGTCCGCAAGGGCGCCGCCGCCTTCGTCGGCCCCCGGCACACCTGGGTCAAGCTGCTGGCGATAGGCATCACCGCCCTCATCGTGTTTCTGATCGTGGCCAAGGGCGAGTATGCCGTCAAGTCTCCCTTCGTCCTCCAGGCACAGCAGCGGCAGCACGTCCCCGCCCCCTTCGACGGCCGGCTGGAGATGGTGGCGGTCAAGCTCGGCCAGCACGTTCAGAAAGACCAGTTGCTCGCCCGGCTGGAAACCGACGAGCTGGAGCAAAGCCGCAGGGAGGCCGCGGCCGAAAAGGCCGTCCACGACAAAGAGTACGCCAAGGACATGCGCGACGGCAAAACCGTCCAGGCCCAGCAGGCCCTGGCCCGGGCCGAGCAGAGTCAGGCCAAGATCCTCTTCCTGGACGACCAGATCCAAAGGGCCGAGTTGCGCTCGCCCATCGACGGTTACGTGGTCGCCGGCGACCTGGAGCACAGGATCAACAGCCCCGTCAAGACCGGGGAGCTGCTCTTCGAGGTCGCCCCCGTCCGTCGGCTGCGGGCGGAGATGCAAGTCGACGAAAAGGACGTCCACGATCTGCGCGAAAACCAGGAAGGCGAGCTGGCCGCGGTGGGCAATCCCGCCCATCGCGTCTCCTTCGTGGTGACGAGCATCTCCCCGACGGCCGAGACGGTGGAAGGAAAGAACGTCTTCAAGGTGCGCGTAACCCTCAAGGACGTACCCGAGTGGATGCACCCGGGCATGACGGGCGTCGCCCACGTCTCCATCGACCGGCGCAGATTCGCCTGGATCTGGACGCGCCGGGTGATCAGTTGGCTGCGACTGAAACTGTGGCTGTAGATTCCGCAAGAGCGCATGGACGGGAGACCGCGCCGGCGAAGGCTCGGCCGGGCTGGAATCCGCCGCTCGGCGCCGGCCGGCGCGAATCGAAGATCGGAAATCCGAAGTCGCAGACCTCCCGGCCCCCTGCGGCCGCTGCGATGAGCAGGATGCCGGATGCCCGTTGATCGTCCCACATTCAGCGAGTCCTGGTACCGGGTGGTGAACCTGCGCCCGCGGCTGCGCAGCGCGGTACAGATCCATCGCCAGCACTACCGCGGGCAGATCTGGTACGTGATCCAGGACCCGGCCAACAACCAGTATTACCGCCTCAACCCGGCCGCGTATCACTTCGTGGGCATGCTCGACGGGCACCGGGCCGTCGCAGAGGTCTGGCGGGCCTGCAACGAAGAACTCGGCGACGACGCCCCCACCCAGGGCGAGGCGATCCAACTGCTGGGCCAGCTCTACGCCGCCAACCTCATTCACGCCGAGCTGCCGCCCGACGCTGAAAGCATGTTCCGCCGCTTCCGCCAGCGCAAGACACGCGAGGTCCGCGGGTACATGATGAACCTGCTGTTCATCCGCATCCCGCTACTGGACCCGGACGCCTTCCTGAACCGCTGGGTGGGTGTGATCGGGTGGATCTTCTCGCCGATCGGGGCGGTGCTGTGGCTGATGATGATGGCCGTCGGGCTGTACTTCGTGGCCGGGCACTTCGACGACCTGATCGCCCAGGGCCGGGCCGTCAAAATCCTGGCCTTCAGCAACCTGCCCTGGTTGTACGTTTCCATGGCCGTCATCAAGGCCTGCCACGAGTTCGCGCATTGTTTCGCCTGCAAGCGTTTCGGGCAGAAGCAGGGAACCGGCGGGGAGGTCCACGTCCTGGGCATCATGTTCCTGGTGTTCATGCCGCTGCCGTACATGGACGCCTCCAGCGCCTGGGCCTTCCGCAGCAAGTGGCACCGGGTCGTCGTGGGCGCCGCCGGCATGTTCGTGGAGCTGTTTTGCGCCGCCATTGCGGTGGTGGTGTGGTCGCACGTTTCCCCGGGATCGCTGGTCCATACAGTCTCTTATAACATCATCTTCATCGCCAGCGTCACCTCGGTGCTGTTCAACGGCAACGCCCTGCTGCGGTTCGACGGCTACTACATCCTCTCGGACCTCCTGGAGATCCCCAACCTGTGGAACCGCAGCCGGGAGTACATCTATTACCTGGTCAAGCGCTACGTCTGGAACGCTCGCCGCCCGCGCTGCCCCTCGCAAAGCCGCAGCGAGAAGCTGTGGCTGACCGGCTACGCCATCGCCAGCGTGATCTATCGTGCCTTCATTGTCGTGGCCATCCTGCTGTTCGTGGCCGGGGCGGTCCCGCTGGTGGGGGCCACGCTGGCGACGGTGGCGGTGGTGGCCTGGGTGTTTGTGCCGCTGGGCAAGTTCCTCCACTACCTGCTGGCAAACCAGGAGCTGATGCGGGCCCGCTCCCGGGCGGTGGCCACCACGGCCGGGGTGATCCTGGGCGTTATCGCCCTGATCGGCCTGTTGCCCGTGCCCAACCACGTCCGGGCCGGAGCCATCGTCCGCCCGCAGCAGCAGTCGGTGATCTTCATCCGCACCGACGGGTTCCTCAGCTACCACCGACCCTCCGGCTCGACGGTCCGTCTGACCGGCGACGGCGGGGATGACGGGGTGCTGCTGCGCTGCCGGAACCGCCAGCTCGAATACGCCCACGACGCCGTCGTCGCCAGGAAGCGCGAGCTGGAGGCGCAGTGGCGCCAGGCCGAGCAGGAGGGCGACATCGGCACCGGACAGGGCCTGGAAAAGCAGATCCAGGCCGTCCAGAGAAGCCTGGCGCTGATCGAACGGGAGATCGACCGCCTGGCGGTCCGGGCGCCGCACGAGGGGCAGTGGTTTGCCCCGGCGCTGGACCAGGCCAACGGGGCGTACCTGAAGCGCGGCGACCCCGTCGGCCTGCTGGTGGACCTGACCGACCTGCTCATCGAGACGGTCATCACGCAGGAGGAGGCGGCCAGGGTCTTCGCCGAGGTGGACGACCGCGTCGAGCTGCGCCTGCCGGGCATCCCGGAGCGCGTCTTCGGCGGCACCATCGTGGAGAAGGTTCCGGCCGGTCAGACGCAGCTTCCCTCGCCGGTTCTGGGCACGACCGGCGGGGGCGAGATCGCCCTGGACCCCGAGGGGCGGGGCGAGGCCGCCGAGCCGTTCTTCAAGGTTCTCATCCGCCCGGACGGCGACGGGCCGTCCCTGCGGGCCCGGCAGAAAATCGCGGTGCGGTTCAACCTGCCGAAAAGGGTGCTGGCGGCGCGGTTATACGATTCCCTGCTGCAACTGCTGCAAAAGAGATTGGGGATCTGACGGCAGTGACGGCGATACGCTCGACACTCTGGCGGGCACTGGCCCACGGCGCCAACCACCAGCCGCTGCCGAAGGGGCTCGACGCGGCCTGGGACTGGATGGCGGGGGGCGTCTCCCGCATGGTCCCGCGCGGACGCATGTTCCTCCGCCAGGCCGTGCTGGTCGACGCCCTGGCCAAGCAGTACGCGGAATTGACCGACCGCAAGCTCCGCGAGAAAGCCCAGGAACTGCACACGGTCTTCCGCCGCGGCAAGGACACGCGCGAGCACCTGCTGCACGCCTTTGCCCTGGTGCGCGAGGTGGCCCCACGAGTGTTGGGGGAAAAGCCCTTCGTCGTCCAGGTGGCCGGCGCCCTGACCATCCACAACGGCTGCACCGCGGAAATGGCGACCGGCGAGGGCAAGACGCTGTCGGCGACGATGCCGGCCGCGGTCGCCGGCTGGCGCGGACGGGGCTGCCACATCGTCACCTTCAACGACTACCTCGCCCAGCGCGACGCCGAGTGGATGACCCCGATCTACAAGTTCTGCGGGCTGACCGTCTCCCACGTGGCGGCGGGCATGCCGCCGCCGGCCCGCCGCGCCGGATATGCCGCTGACATCACCTACGTCAGCAACAAGGAAGCGACCGCCGATTACCTGCGCGACCAACTGCAACTGGGGCGGCAGCGAGGGGCCAGCTCGACCATTCTCAGCAGCATCGTCGCCGGCAGCGTCGGCGGGGCCGACCGGCTGGTCATGCGCGGGGTCGAGTTCGCCATCGTCGACGAGGCCGACTCCAACCTCATCGACGAGGGCGTCACCCCGCTGATCATCTCCGGGGACGGGCCCAACCCCGAGCAGGTCGAGGCCTTCCAGCAGGCCGTCGACATCGCCGCCCAGCTCCGCCGCGGCGAGCACTACCGCCTCGACCATCGCTACCGGGAGGTGAACTTCAGCTCCGCTGGCAGGGACAGGATCGCCGAACTGGGCGAGCCCTACGGAGGCCTCTGGCACGGGGCACGCCGGCGGGAGGAGCTGGTCAACCAGGCCCTGGTCGCCCGAGAGCTGTACCAGTTCGAAAAGCAGTACGTCGTCCAGGAGGGTAAGGTCGTCATCGTGGACGAATTTACCGGCCGGCTGATGCCCGACCGGACCTGGCGCGACGGGCTTCACCAGGCCGTTGAGGCCAAGGAAAAACTGACCGTCAACCCGCCCAAGGACACCCACGCCCGCATCAGCTTCCAGCGGTTCTTCCGGCTGTATCGCAAGCTGGCGGGCATGACCGGCACCGCCACCGAGGCCCGCACCGAGCTGTGGCAGATCTACCACATGCCGGTGGTGGTGATCCCGACGAATCGCCCCTGCATCCGGCGGCGGATGCCGGACCGGGTTTTCGCCACCGAGCAGGCCAAATGGCAGGCCGTAGTGGCCGAAATCGCCAGCCTGCACGAGACGGGCCGGCCGGTGCTGGTCGGCACGCGCAGCGTCCGCGCCAGCGAGCACCTCAGCGGGCTTCTGGGCGAGCACGGGCTGGCCCACCAGGTACTCAATGCCGTCCGCCACAAGGAGGAGGCCCAGATCGTC
The DNA here is from genome assembly GCA_964401385.1 of uncultured Planctomycetaceae bacterium. Taxonomy (GTDB): domain Bacteria; phylum Planctomycetota; class Phycisphaerae; order SM23-33; family SM23-33; genus CAYNYF01. The sequence continues at coordinate 24,993 of CAYNYF010000058.1, forward strand.
GCCCACGCCGGACAGCCCAGGCAGATCACCGTCGCCACCAACATGGCCGGGAGAGGAACCGACATCCGGCTGGGAAAAGGCGTCCCCGAAAAGGGCGGGCTGCACGTGCTGGCCACCGAGCGGCACGAGGCTGGCCGGATCGACCGCCAGCTCTTCGGGCGCTGCGCCCGGCAGGGCGACCCCGGCAGCGCGCAGGCGTTCGTCTCGCTGGAGGACGAGCTGGTTCGCCGCCACAGCCCACACCTGTCGGCCCAGCTCCGCCGCATCCACGGGCGGACGGAGCGCGAGATCTCCTCGGCCCTCACCCGCAGACTCTTCGACACCGCCCAGAAGCGGGCCCAGAGGCTGGCGCTGCGTCAGCGCAAGGGCGTGCTCAAGACCGACAACTGGCTGGACGAGTTCCTAGGCTTTGCCGGCAAGGAAGGATAGCGCCCGCCCGGCCGCCTCCGCTCCTCCCTCCCCTCCGCGAAAACTTCTTGCCCGGCCGGGCCACATTGCCTACAATCCCCCGCTGTAGTTATGCTTTCATCGCTTGTGGCAGGGCTGCGTCCTGATACCCGGCCATCGGACACCCGGACGGGAGAGACAAGATGGAAGTTATTGTCTGCACTACATACGAGCAAACCAGCAAGGTCGCTGCCCAGGAAGTGGCCAAAGTCATGAACACCAAGCCCAACGCCGTCCTGGGGCTGGCGACGGGCTCGACCCCGCTGGGGCTCTACCAGGAGCTGGTCCGGATGCACCGCGAGGAGGGCCTGGACTTCTCGCAGGTGACCACCTTCAACCTGGACGAGTACGTCGGCCTGGCCAACGACCACCCGCAGAGCTACCACTACTTCATGAACGAGAATCTCTTCCGGCACATCAACATCCCGCAGCAGAACGTCCACATCCCCTCCGGGACGACGCGGAATTATCTGGCCTTCTGCCAGTGGTATGAGAGGCGGATCGAAGAATGCGGCGGGATCGACCTTCAGATTCTCGGCATCGGCGGCGACGGGCACATCGCCTTCAACGAGCCGGGCAGCAGCCTGCGCTCGCGCACCCGGCTGAAGACGCTGGCCCGGCAGACCATCGAGGACAACGCCCGCTTCTTTGAGAAGAAGGAAGAGGTCCCCATCTACGCCATCACCATGGGCGTCGGCACCATCCTGGAAGCCAGGAAGCTGCTGCTGCTGGCCAGCGGCAAGAGCAAGGCCAAGGCCGTGGCCACCGCCATCGAAGGGCCGGTTACCAGCATGGTCACCGCCAGCGCCCTGCAACTGCACCCGGACAGCATGATCCTCATGGACGACGGGGCCGCCGGCGAGCTGAAGATGCGCGAGTATTACGAATGGATCCATGCAAACAAGCCCGCCGCCCCCAGGGCCGAGATCTGACCGCTCCAGGGAGTTGGGCTCTGGAGAGCCGAAACGGTTGGTGCAACCCGGACGAGTGTGCTCGCAGACTTCGGGCGCGGGACGAGATCATCGTTGCCATCTGAATCAAGATACAGGAGAGATTTCGGTGCAGTTGATTCTGTTCGACGGACCGGCTGAAAAGAGGGCCAAGTTTTATCCGCTGGCGCTGTCCCGGCCGATCTGGGAGCTGCGCTGCGGCATCACGACGCTGAGCGAAAAGCTCCTGGCCAAGGCCGGAGTGAGCGAGGCGGCCTGCTTCGTGCCGGAGTACATGGCCGGGGCGTACGCCCAACGGACGCAGTGGAAGGTCAACGACCCGGCCGTCCTGGCCGGCGACGACCTGCTGATCCTCAACGGCCGGCTCAAGGCCGCCGGCGTAAAGTTCGACCGGAAAGGCCCAAGCAAGGTCGGCCTGGACGAGGACGGCCAGTGCCTCTGGGCCTGGGTCCGCAAGGCGGACATCAGTCGCGTCAAGAGCGGGTCCTTTGACGACCTGCTGGAATCGGCCAAGGCGGCCCTGCCCGCGGAAAAGTGTGACTGGCCGACGTATAACTATCCCTGGGACCTGGTCCTGGAAAACGGCGACCAGATCACCGCCGACTGCAAGGCCGCCGGGCGCAGCGGCATCGAGGGAACCGTCGAGCAGCCGGGCGCCATCCGCGGCAGCGCCAAGGACGTGTACGTCGCGGCCGGGGCCGTCGTCCACCCGATGGTCGTCATCGACGCCGAGCACGGGCCGGTCTACCTCGACCAGGACGTGGTG
>CAYNYF010000059.1:0-26743 GCA_964401385.1 uncultured Planctomycetaceae bacterium
GAGTCCGGCCCTCACTGTTGCCGTAGCATCGCAGCGAATCCCGTCGCTGCTGATCGGTCTGGACGAACAGGATGTTCATCTGCAGCCTCCGCCTGCGCCAGGCCGTATCCTACGAAGGTCTGTTCGCTTGTACAAGGCGCCGCGGCCCTCGCCAGCGATTCCGCAGGCGGCGAAACGGCGATCCGTCGCGCCTCCGGCACGCGTATTTGCGCGCAACCGCGCGCAACGGGGACGCAATGGGGACACATCGGGCGAGAACTTCCTTAATTGATGCGTTTGGACCGAGGTAACTCCCGCGCAATCGGTCGCGATGATTGCGCCTAGCGACGATCGGCGTCGTCATAGCGCGGAGGTCGCGGCGTTCCGACGAGACATGTAATCGCACTGCAACCACGCGGAAACGCTGCCCATGGCGCGCCCCCGTGCGGTCCAGGCAGTCAGGGATAGACTGGCACCGTGTGGTCCACCGTCACCGTGTTCGTCCCGTCGCCGATCGTCAGGCGGAAGACGTAGTTGCCCGCTACCGTCATGCCGCGAACCCGGCAGGCGGGCTTGTCCGGGCTCACCAGTTTCGCCGCCGCGCCCGCCGGCTGGCGGACGACCGTCCACGCAAACGACGTGCGGTCGTTCTCGACATCCCAGGCCGCGCCGCGCAGCAGCGTTCCGCCGTCGGCCACTCGCACCCACACCGGACGGCGGTTGTGCACGTCCACCGGAACCGGCGGCTGGTTGCCCCGGAACACCTTCAGCAGCACTTCCCGCCGGACACTGTTGGTGCCATCCGCAATCTGGACCGCGAAGAGGTACTCCCCGGGGGCGGTCAGGCCGTCGGCCCGGGTCGTCGCTGACGCGGGCGCCGCCAGCGCGGCCTTTGCCCCCTTCGGCTGGCGAACCACCGACCATGCGTACGAAAGCGAGTCCGCCTCCGGGTCCGTCGCCCGGCACGACAGCTCCGTCGTCGAACGCGGCACGTGCAGGAAGTCCGGCGTTGAGCGCCATTCGGTGACGGTGGGGGGACGGTTCTTGCCATCGTGCGGATACACGGTGAGCACCGAGTCTTTGGCAACGGCGACCGCCAATTTGCCGTCGCGCCCGACGGTCCTCAGGCCCAGCTCCTCGAAGGCCGCCGGCCCCACGCAATGACTGACCCCGTAGCTGCCCGGCGAGAGGCCCGCGATCGTGACCTTCCGCTCGGCGCACGGCTGCTTGGTGTTGATGAGCACGACAGCGGGTTTGCCCTTACCGAGAAAGGCCAGGCACCGCAGGGCGTCGTCGCTGGACCGGCATCCGATGCGGACGGCCCCCGGCCGGACGTAGTGCGAGACCTGCCGGAACCGCCAGTACCACTTGCCCCCTTGGAAGGTCGTGCTGGAGACGTGGCTGGCCGCCGCCTGGTAGTCCGGCCCGACCAAGCCGTACACTTCCCAGTACGACACGCCGCCAAGCACCATGTCGTCGTACAGGTGATCGATGGTCAGGTTCATGAACTCCGTCTGGGCGGTGGGCAGCTTTCGCCGCCCGGCCAGGTCGCGCAGCTTGACCATCGCCGACTGATTATCCCGTCCGTACCAGTGATAGGAGACCAGCCCGATCCACTTCCACATCGCCGGGTCGTTTCGGATCGCTTCCAGGTACCGCCACGCCACGTGGGCGTTGACGGACTCCGGATGCTGAAGCATCGTTCGGAAACCCCGCTGCCGGAGGCGAGGCATCAAGGCCTTCGCGCACCGAACCACCACCGCCGGGCTGAACCGATTGTTATTGCCCGCCTCGTTGCAGATGCAGTACCAGTCCGCCTCGATGCCGTGCTTGTCGCGCAGCCGCAAGAGCAGCGCCTCCGCCCACTCGGCGTATTCGGCCGGATCGGCCAGCATCCACGCCGGCACGTCGCCGGTGGAGCCGCCCTGGAAGAACGACGGACTGACGTACAGGTCGAACTTCTCGCCGCGGGACTCGACGGCGCTCTTCCACGGTAGAAGCCACTGGCGGGCGCGGGCGTCCAACTGCGCTGTGTTAAATGCCTGCCAGTTGATCTTTCGCGGATCGTCGTCGTCGTTGAGCCACTCCCAGCTTCGCCTGGTCAGCCCGTTGCCACACAGCCCCTCGAACCGCAGGCGATTAATGCCGAAGTCGTTCACCGCCTGCTCGATGGACTGCTGGCGAAGCAGCGCCGTACCCGCCAGCCATGGCGTCGTCTTGCCCCAACCGAGAATCGTTTGATGCCGATCCGCACGCTGGACCGTGACCGCCACCCCATCGGCCTCAACTGCCAGCGCCGGCCCGGCGGCGAAGACAAGAGCGGTCCACGCCCCCAGGACAGCCCAACCCACCACCCCCAAGAACCGTGTGATGACCATAGCATTCTCCCGCAATCGAAATCCTCGTCGGCGCCCCGCCCGTCCACGGCCGCCCAAGGCGCCACCCACGCGAGCATACCCGCCACCCATGCCAAGTGAAAGAGCGCCGCCAAGTCGAGCAGTTCCTCCACTGGGTTCTGGCGCAGTTGCGCAGTAGGCCGCCAGCTGGCGAAACTGGCGCCAAACTGCGTCAACTGGCGCTGCCGATCGGCCCGATGCCGGGCGCGTTCGGGGAGGACCACTTCACCGTCACCTGCCGGATGAGCGTCCCGCCCAAGGTGGCCCTGCACGCCTTCGACAAGGTCGGCAAGCAGCTCCGGACGGTGCTCTGCTCGAAGCTCAGCACGGCCTAGTCATAGCTCATCCGGCGCAAGTAAGTCGCCAAGAGGGTGGCAGCTTCCGCTCAGCGCGCCGCCGGGCAGCTCCTAGACGATCAGGTAGTGGTCGTGCGTGCCGCTGGTAAGGCGGCGGGACCGAGGGAGGCGTGTGTCCACCTCCCCCGGCAGGAGACGGGCTTTCACGTGGCGGGCGACTCCTCACGGTCCGACTCGGTCTGTTCACGTGCGTTCGCGTGTGAGAACGCACTCTCACGGTCCGGCACGATCCGGTTGCGAGTCTTCGCGTGAGCCGGTCGCGCCACCACGATCCCGCCCGCATCCGCTACCCGCCAGTGCAATTGTCCGTCCCTTTGGCCTTCCGAGAAGCCCGGACGATGGCTTTGAGAAGCTTCTCCTGGGCGCGCCGACAGCGCGGCACGTCCTCCTTGACCAGCGCCTCGGCGACTCGCTCCATCGGCACGTTCGCCGCCCACCGCTTGAGCATGCCGGCGATCTTGTGTCGCACCGTGCCGCTGCGGTCACGAAGAAGCCGGGCAACGCGCGGGACGAACTCGGCCCGCTTTCGTTCGTCCAAGATGCCGGGCATCGCTAGCAATGCCGCGGCGGCATGCCGCCGAACGTGCTTGTTGCTGTCCGACAGCGCCGCCAGCAGCAGCTCCGCCGCCGGCTCTCCCCCCTGTTCAGATTTCACCATCATCGTGGCCGCGAACGCCCGCACCCGTGACGACGGGGCCGTCAGAGCCTGCCGGAAGCCCTCGATGCCCTTGGTCCCGATTTCCCGCAGCTCCTTTGACAGGGAAGCCCACGGTGTGCCGCCCTGCGGAGGGCGCAGCAGCTCCAGCACGCGGCGGGTGAACTCCTCTTGTGGCCCTTCGGTTTTCAGAACGTCTTCCACCATCGCGATCATCTCCCGCTTGAGATTCACTCGGGCGCCATGCGGGCACCCCTTCACCGTGCCGGTGGGAACTTGCAGTGTATCCGCCACTGAGTAGGCGTCCACATAGTATCCGGGATGTACCGGATGACCTTGCCCGGCTACGCCGCCCCCGGGCGTACGTGATCCGCAAGGTCGTCTGGCGGCTACAGGCCGACGCCGTGGGCGACCTGTCTGAGCGGGCACCTTCGTCGGGCCTGTCAGCCTGAGCCTAGGAGCGAATAGGGAGCGTCGGGCTTCCGCGATTTGCCGCCTTCTGCCGCGCTGGCGATTTCCCGTAATCCCATAAATCCTCTTAGATTGGTTCGTTACGTTATTTCCCCAATCGCGTCTCATAGCCCGGAGGTCGCGGCCATCGAGGTGGACCTGGACGACGTGACCTTCTCGGCGACCAACACGCTCAGCATCGAGCTGGGCGGGCTTGCCCCCGGCACCGGGTACGACAAGCCCAACATCAGCGGGGTCGCTACGCTGGACGGCACGCTGGTCATCTCGCTGATCAACAGTTTCACGCCGCAGGTGGGCGATGAGCTGGAGATCATGACGTACGCCTCCGCAACCGGCGAGTTCGCCGAGACGACGGGCCGGCTGTTCGACGGCAACAAGGCGCTGGTGAAGGTTCACAGGGCAAACGGCCTGACGCTGTTTGCGACGTATCGGGGCGACATCAGCCTGGACGGCTTGGTGGACGGGGCCGATTACACCCTCTGGGCAGACCACTACCTCGAGGGCTGTGGCTCAGGTGGCGGGTCCGTTCCCGAGCCGGCCGCGCTGGCGCTGCTGTCGCTTGGCAGCCTGGCCCTCTCGCGAGGCCGACGGGGTCAGCGCCGTGCCTGAACTGGCGACCGCCTTGCTCGTGTTGGCAGCGCTCATCTGCACGGTCAGGACTCGGCGGCCACGATGGCGAACCTAACATCACTTTGGAGGGACCGTTAGGTGCTGCTACGCGGCCCTGAACAGGCGCCAGAACGCCGCCCGGATCACGTCACCGGGTACAAAGCGCGCCCCCGCTAGTCGATTAAGGCACGAAGGGCCAGTCGCTTACGGCTGGCCTTTCTTGTGCGCCGACGGCGGCCGAGCCGGCTGGGAGCGTATGGGGAGCGTTTGGGTGCGTCGGTTCAGGCGGCCTCCGATCTCGTCGGCCCGCCGGTCCGGTAGCAGGTACGGCCAGAGAATCGCGGGACTCGTCACTGGCGAGTATACGTCGCTCTCAACGCAACGGGACGGCTCGGCCTTCAGCACTCCCGCGAAGCTCCACTGGAAGATTAGACAGGTAGCCTGGCGGAAGGCCCTCCGCTGGCGCCGTCACCGCTTGATGAAGTTGTTTCTAGGTAGGAGCGGTCCAAAAAGCTCGCAGAAGGCGCGCAAGTGATTCGGGCCGCTTTGACCAACGAAATGCCCTGCTACGCTCGCCTGCATGGACGATGCAGCGAGCCAAACGCAAGCGGCTGAACGGCAGATCGCCCCCGACGAGCGGCTGATCACCCTCACCGAGGCCACGAACCTGCTCCCGCGGATCGACGGCCGCTGTACAGCACGTTGACCTTCATTCAGCGGAGGCAACCTTAGCGTACCGACGCATTGAGAATGGGGGATCAATGCCTCGGCCGCGGAGCCCAGCCCGGCCGAATTGCATGTTAGAACGCCACCAGATCATTATTCAATCGACATGACGGGCCGAGGGCCGTCCCAGCGGGAAAGTGCCCTTAGAATCGTTCCTTGGGCATGGTGCCCCCTACACGGTTTCCGGACCTGACCTGGGCGTGTTCGGCGACACGTTGGAGAGGTGATGCGGCAGGTGAGGGCCCAGGAACTCCGCACCGACGAGCATTCAGTGTATGAGGGGATCGTGCCGGAAGGTCAGCACCGGCTGTGCCTGGCCCACTGGCGCAAGAGCAAGGGCAAGCGGGCGTATGATCTGTACCGTCAGGCCCTGGCCGAGGAACGTCCCTTGGAAGCTCAGAGCATGCAGCGGCTGCTGGAGTTGCTGCGTTTGAAGCCGCGTCCTGCGACGCTGCCGGAGGAGCTGGAGCGTCTGGTGGTCCGCTACAGCCGTTGCCGGAGGGGCTTGCTGTGGAAAATCAACCAGTTGCTCCAGCACGTGGAGCGGACGTGGGCGAAGGTCAGCGACGATCCGGTGGATCCGACCAACAACACCACGGAGCGGATCATCGGCCTGACGTTCAAGACCTGCCTGCCTTCCTGCCCACCAGCCGGCAGGCGGGCGGCAAGTAGGCAGGTTCGGGCCAAGACCATGCGGGGATTCAAAGCCAAACACAAAGTCCTGGCCCATCCCTACCTGGCCAGCTTCCTACGTGGGCAAGATGGGCTCTGCGATTTGCGAAAAGTCATCTGACCTCCGCCGCCCCACCTCCCGTCTGAAAAAACTGCCACAATCCTTGGGACAGTTACGCCGGCAAAGTGGTGTAACCAATTGTGTGTAACTTGGTAGTCATCGTCGGCTGTTGAAAGCTGTTGATTGTGTTGGCAGTTTGATGGGCGGCCGGCGCAGCCGTCGCGTCCTTGCGCCGCAGACGCAGATCCATCACTCGCTCTACCTGAGCGGCCGCGGGGGCAGCCGCCCGCGGCGGTCATCAACCCGGCATTCGCGCCCTCGGCCCAACACGGCCGGCGAGGGCCTCATCGCTACTTGGCCAGAACCACCTTGCTGATGACCTGGGCATACATGCGGATGGTCATGTAGTTTCGAAGGTTGTACCCGTTGTTGCTCAGGGCCTCCTCGCTGAAGTCGTTCTGCCACTTCTTCGGATTGGACGGGTGGGTGCCGTCGCGCGAGATGAGGGTGGGCACGTCGTAGGTGCCGCCGGGCACGTCCTTGAACTTCTCGTGGCGCCCGCTGTAGTCGTCGGGGCGGCGGCGCATGATCTCGCCGTAGTAGTCGATCAGCGGCACCTTCAGCCCGTGGGCCATGTTCAGCGCCGCCAGCCAGTACTCGTGCGCCCCCGGCGGGGGAATGCTGGTGAGCATGGGCACGGTGCCGTCCTGCATCATCCTGCGCATGGAAGCGGCCATGTACTCGGTGTAGAGCGGCGGCACGATCCGCCCGCGGTCGTTGGTGCCGAACATGATCACCGCCGCCTCGGCGTTCATCTTCCTCTGCCAGACGTCGACGTTGTTGAACAGCCAGTCCGACATCATATTCCCGGTGCAGCCCCAGCCGCCGCCCTTCCACTTCCGCCACAGCGTCAGGTCGGCGTGCTTCTGGACGATCTCGGCCTCCCGGGCGACCTCGGGCGTCATGTTCTTGGCTTCGATCTTGTTCGCCCAGCCGTAGCTGGCCAGGTAGGCCATCGTCACGGTGATGCTATCGCCGTACTGGGCGAGCGTGCCGGGGGTACCCTTGAACCTCTTGTGGACCTCGCGCATGGGCGCGACCCAGTAATCTCCCGGCGGCGGGGCGAGGGCGACCTCGATGGGCGCCGGCTTTTTCGCAACGCCCGGGGAAACGCTGATCTGTAGGTAGGGCCTCAGCTCCGGGCGGAAGCTGCGCGAGCTGTAGATGTCGTACGCCCCGCCCTCGATGCGGTTGTCCAGAACGACGCCGCAGTTGGGCGCCTTGCCGCTCACCCAGGCCCGCACCGCCCCGGTCAGGTCGAACTCGATGCCGCCATCGACCATCCGCTTCCTGCCGCGCTGCTCGATCTCCTTTCGCGTGACCTTGCCGATGGCCAGCGGCTTTTCCGACGAGCAGGCCAGCACCCCGCCCTTGGGCCACGGCGTCCCCGCTGCCATCTGGGCGGCGGTCACCTGCTCGGCCGACCAGCCGGGCCCTTCCGGAAGCTTCAGCAGGAACGCCCCGTAGCGGTACGTCCGAACCTGGCGCGAGGTGCGATCGACCAGGGCGCAGACCAGCTTGGCCTGCTTGATGGAGGCGTTCTTGGGGATGTCGCTCAGGTCGAAGTACAGCAGGGCGCGGTTGAAGTCCCCGGCCACGCCGCCGACGCGGCACTGCGTCAGCCAGCCCCAGGTGCCGGGGAACTGGGCGACGTTCTCCTTGACGTAGGCGTCGGTGCTCTTGCCGCGGAGGGCGCAGTTGGCGTTCTGTCCCACGCGGACGACGGCGTGCTCGCCGGCGGGCCGGCCGGCGTCGGGGGTCTTGGAGATGAGGTGCAGCTCGACCTCCTTGGGCGCCGGCGAGAGGGCGCCGATGCCCTCGGCCTTCGGCCCGTGGTCGACGATCAGCTTCGGCCGGTAGGTGGGGACGGGCCATTCGGCGCTGGCTACCGTGCCGCCGCCGGCCAGCAGCAGGCCGTGGTTGGCCAGCTTGCCGGCGTGCCAGCGCTTGACGACCTCGGTGACGTCCAGCTCGTGCACGTGGCCCCACGGCCCGTCGAAGATAGTGTCGGTGGCGATCAGCCCTTTTTCCTCGTGGCCGAAGTCCGCCTGGGTGTCAAGTTCGCCGCCGGGTGTCTTCCAGTCGCCTTCGTCCTTTTCCTTCCAGTTGGTCCGCGTGTGCTCCAGCCAGTTGGCGTTTTCGTTCCAGGCAGAGGTCAGCGCGTAGGCCTTCATGACGCTGGGGAACTTTCCCTCCCTGCCGCGGCGGGGGAAGGAAGCATCGGCCAGGCGCAGCACCGCCTTGTGGATCGCCTGGCCCTTGGGGATGGGCGCCAGGTCGAACCGCATGAGGATGTGCCGCTTCCCGCCGCAGCGGACCGTGGCGGACCGACCGTAGTGGCGGTTCCTCTCCCAGTCCTCGTTGCTGATCCAGGTGTCCTTGCAGCCGGCGTATCCGGCCGTGGGGGAAACGCCGTTTTGCAGGGCCGTGACCCCTGCCGATGCCGGCCGGCAGCCGCAACAGACCAGCAGCGCTGCCAAGGCCGTCAGGATCGTCTTGTTCCTCGTGCCGCTCATTTCTCCGACCTCCTTTCGCCGGTGTTAGCGCTCGATCCGGATGCGGCTCTTTTCCTTCGTCACCGTGACCTTCTCGGCCGTCACCAAGCCCCACTGGTCGGCGGTGGCCCGGCCGGACTGTATCACCTTGTTATCCTTGAGGGAGACGTTCGTCCACTTGAACTTCTCCCCCGGCTTGGCCTTGAACGCCAGGCAGCGGCGCGGGGTGACGTCCACCGTGCAGGTATCGGCCGGGGCGGCGTATCGCCCGCGCTCGTCGCCGCCGTAGAGCCAGACGGTCATCTCCCATCGGCGGGGCTCATCCACGGCCGAGGCGGCGTCGAAGCGCAGATAGCCGTTGATCTGGCCTTCGCGGTCGCCGTCGTCCATGCCGATGCCCGGATTGCTGTCCAGCGAGCAGTTGCCGAAGGCCGCCAGCGTGTCCTGCCGCTTGAGCTGGTAGATCCAGCCGGCGCTGACGCCCATTCCCCAGGCGGCGACGAACGGCCGCTTGGTGTCCAGCATCGCCCGGTAGAACCGCGGCTTATCGATCTTGCCGAAGTCCCCCAGGTGCATGTTGGGGGTGTAGTAGATCAGGGGCATCTCAAAGCCCACGTGCTTGCGGGCGTAGCCGGCGATGTCGTAGTAGTCCCACGCGCTGATGCCCCACTCCGTCCCGGCCGGGCTTTTCACCTCGCCCCAGAAGCGCTTGCTGCCGATGCCCACCGGGCTGCGCTTGGGGTCGGTGGTGAGGTTCTCGTGAACGGCGGCGAACAGGTCCCCGTGGTGCCACGCCCAGTCGGAACTCATGGCGTACATCCGCTCGGGGTCGATGTTGAATTCCTTCTTCAGCCACGGCAGGACGTTCCGCAGGCGGCGGACCCAGTAGTCCTGGACGGTGCCCTCACTCCAGGCCTTGTAGGTGCCCACGCCCTCGTGAACGCCCTTGTGCAGGACCCAGGGGGTTTCCATGTGCAGGCTGATGCATCCCTTGAAGGCCCGGCGCGCGCCCGAGCGCGCCCAGCCGTTGTCCCACCACCACGACTGGACGTACAGCGGGGCGGGCTGCTCGGCCGGTGCGGGCGGGAACGTCACGCCCAGGTGGTAAAAGTTGGGGACGTTGCTCAGCGGCGGGTCGGTCCAGAGCAGGTAGAACCGGTGCCGGCGGGGCTTGTCGTAAATGTGTTCCGCCTCGTGGCAAAGCACCGGCTCGGGGCGGGCGATCTTCTCCTCCAGCGGCCGGGCGAGGCTGTTGCCGGCGTCGATCTGGCGGCTGTTCTCCACGCCGTCGACGGCCGAGATCACGGCGTAGTAGAAGCTGCCGGCCCTCTCGGAGGTGCGGACGAACACGCCCGTGCCCACGGGCAGCTCCTTCACCGGCTCGACGCACACCCGCGGCACCGGCGCGCCGCCGACCCGCACGTTCTTGATCCGCTCGCCCTTCCACTCGGTCTGGATCATGCGCTCATCGAAGGCCGACAGTTGCGGCACCTCGTCCAGCAGCTCGGCCTCGGACAGGTTGGCGGCGGTGATCGGCTGGCCGTGCCGGTAAATTCGGTACGAGACCTCCGCCACCTTGCCGTCGGCCAGGGCCTTCTTGTGGCGCTTCATCTCATCCCACGGGGCTTCTTCCTTGCCGGCGAAGGGGCTCTCGACTTCCCGGAAGGTCAGGAACACCTGCCCGGCGCGGTGGAAGGCCTTCAGGTGAGTAGCCGGCGGGGGAGGGTCGTTCGAAAGCCTGCCCTCGTAGCTGATCTCCAGGTACGTCCGCAGCCGGTTCCAGCCGCGGGCGTTCCGGACCGTCAGGCCGTGATTGGCCAGCTTGCCGGAGACCCATCGCCGAACCACGTCGGTGGCGTCGAAGGACTTGTACCTCGGCCCCAGCAGCGGCAGGGGCTTCTGCTCCACGGCGGGCTTGCCCGCCTCGCCCGGCGGGGCCGTCAGCGGCTGAATGACCAGCGGTTTCGCCAGCGGCCCCGGCCCGTGGCTGACGGGCATCAGCAGCCGGGCGCGGTAGATCTTCGTCCCTTTCGGCAGGGCCGACAGGTCGAACTTCGCCACGACGCCCGCGTCGGGCAAGACCTGGAAGCTGGCCGTGCCGCTGTGCCGGCACCGGCCGGAATGGCCCCATCGTTCCGTCACCAGCTCCGCCGAGGCCGGCAGCGCCGCGGCCAGGCACGCCAGCGTGAGGATTGTCGCCAGAGGTTTCATTGCGTGGCCTCCTGTCTTTGAACGACGATCCGGCTCTTGGTGGGCAGGATGATGACGCCTTCCAGCGTGATCAGCCCGTGCTCATCGGCCGTGACGGTGCCGCTCTGGATTTCCTTGCGCTGCGGGTACTTTTTCCAGACGTCTCGCAGCGCCCAGGTCTTCTCCCCCTCGGCCAGGCAGGTGTTGGTCCACCGGAACGTTTCGCCCGGCCGGGGGCGGAAGCGCTCCATCCGGCGGGGCGTGACGTCGGCGGTGACCTCCCCGCCGGTCACGTACAACGTCATCTCCAGCCGGTCGGGCTCATCCACCGCGCCGGCGCTCTGCCAGCGGTGGTGCCAGTGGATCCAGCCGGAGGGGCTGGAGCCGGACGGCTCGAAGAAGATGAACGGCCCGTCCTCGGTCTGCTTGATCTTCTTGTCGCTGCTGTTGGTGACGGCCGGCACCGGGCCTTTGGTCACGTCCATCCACTGCGGCAGGATCGCCAGCGTCGGCCCCCAGTCGAAGTCGGCGAAGAACATGTGCTTGTTGTCCGTCAGAACCTTGAACAGCCGGGTGAAGTCGCGGTGGCTCCTCATCCAGCGGGCGTTGCGGTCGGAAACGACCCGCCGGGGGTAGACCTCCCGCCAGGCGGTGTGCCCGACCGGCGAGAACGATAGCACCGGCAGCTCCCACGCCGGGCCCTTCGTGCCGACGAACCACGTCAGGTCCTGCCAGTCCCACACGTTGACGTCGTGGTCGTTGGCCAAGCTCCACTCCACCCGCCCCCAGGCCGATTCCAGTGCGGGCAGGTGGCTGGAGTCGGCGCAGGTGACCGCCCCGCGGTCGCACAGGACGTAGGCGAACAGCTCCGGGTGCTTGCAGGCGAAGTGGACCGCCCCGGTGCCGCCCATTCCCCGCCCGTCGGTGAAGCATCGCCGCGGGTCGATCGTCCACTTCCTCTTCGCCCATTCGATCATCGCCAGCAGCCGCCGCTCGGTGTACGGCTGCACCTTGCCCTCCTGCCAGCTCCGCAGCGTGCCCAGGCACTCGTGGTAGCCGTACCAGCCGCTGACCGGGCCGAAGTCGTGCCCGGCGAGCTGAATGGCCGAGCGGTCGAAGCGGCGGATCGGCTTGGCGTAGGAGAATCCCTGGTCGTGGAAGGAGAGGTTCAGCGGGGACGGGCCGGACAGCTTCGCCGGCACGTGCACGCTCCAGTTGAAGTATCGCGACGGCAGGTTCGACAGCGGCGGGCCCACCCACCTGACGTAGTAGAGCTTCCGGCCGGGGAAGTCGAAGCCGAACCCGCCGGCGCCGGCGTTCTGGGCGACCGGGTCCCAGTGTCCTTGCGACTCGGCCACGGGCCGGGCGAGGCTGTTGGCCGGGGAGAACTCCGCCGTGTTGGCCGTGCCGTCGACCGACGCGACCACGGCGTAGTAGGACTTCGCGACCTTCGCCAGCGCCTGCCCGCCGGCCGCGGGCAGGAAGGACTGAACGTACAGCCCCGTGCCCGGCGGCAGCGGGCCGGCCGTCTCCTCGATGACGAACCGCGGGATCACCAACCGACCGCCCGGGGCGGAGTCGCGGTCCCAGCCGCTGAACGGGCCGTACTTGCCCAGCTCGCCCTTGTCCTCGTTGCCGAAGACCGTCTGGTTGATCAGCCGCTCCTTCGACCAGGAGTTGACGTTGAACCCCGACAGCGGCTTGACCTCCGCCAGCAGTTCCGCCTCGGCGATCGAGTCCCTCTCGATCGGCTTCGTGTGCCGGTAGACGCGGTAGCGGACGATGCGTTCCTCGTCCAACTTTGCCAGGCGCTGGCGCAGCTCGCCCCACGTCACCGGCCGGGCGCCGAAGGTGTCTTCGACCTCCCGCCAAGTGATGAAGGTCTGCCCGGCCCGGTGGAGCACCTTCAGTCCGCTGGCCTGCCTGGGCAGCTTCCTGCTCGGCTTGGGGCCGCTCGGGGCCTGGTAGGCGATCTCCAGCCGCGTGGCGTCTTTTTCCCACTTCGGCAGGTACTTGACGTACAGCCCGTAGTTCGATTGCCTGCCCGCCACCCACTGGCTGACGATCTCCGTGGCGTCGAAGTGGTCGTACCACGGCGGCGGGATCAGAAGGGGCTTATCCGGCAGCTCGGGCCTCTCGCCCGGCCGGTAGCGGGCCCGCAGCGGAAAGACCTGGCAGGGGATCATCGCTTCCTCGTCGGAGCCGTCGATGGGCTCGCGCTGCACCAGCAGCCGGGCGCGGTGGACCTTCGCCCCTTTCGGCAGGGCGGACAGGTCGACCTCAACCACGGCCGCTCCAGCGTCGACTTCTATGACCTTGACCGTGCCGGGGTGAGAGGACCGCCGGTCGACCGACCAGGTCTCCACGCTTTCCGAAAAGCTCACCGAGGGCGGCACCGCGGCCGCGAGCAGACAGATGAGGGCCAGACCTGCCTGCCTCCGGCAGGTAGGCAGGCAGCAGACGGGCCGGGGTGGATGTGCACGCAAGGATTTCATGCCGTCTCTCCAGTCTCTCTTGCACCAGCAGCCCGCGGCCGGTGCCGGGGCGAATCAGAATGCTACGCGCTTTCCCCGCCCGGCTCAACCGCCGACGGCCGGGGTCTACTGAACCCACTTGACCCCTTCGATGGCAGCGGCGTGGCGGAGCATCCGCTCCTGCCAGTCGTCGTAGAAGCGCTCGTATCCCCAGTCCGAGGTGTTGCCGAGATAGGCTTCGTTTGGCCAAGTCGGCTTGTGATCGCCGTTCCAGACGCTGAATACTTTGCGGAGATACTCCTCGGCCGCCTTGACCGCGGCGCGCTTCGTCGGATCCGACGAGCGCCTGCCTTTGGCAATCGCCGCCTTCAAGAGAGTGTGGGCCTTCAGGTCGTTCATGCCGTCGGCCCAGTTGATCATGGACACGGCCCGGAGCACGCGGTCGGACTGTTTGTCGTAGGTCATTTGCCGGGCCATCTTCTGCGGCCGGCCGAGGTGCCAGGCGTGGAAGTACCTGGCGCCGGTGGTAATCATCATCATTCCCGGCTGGTAGCGGGCGGAGTCGCCCTCCTCCCTCGCCGAGCCGCAGAAGCCGAATCCCCCGCCCTGGCCCTTCACCCAGCGGTAGACTTCCGGGCCGGCCCAGTTGGCGGGGTCGTCGAAGGCGGGCGCCCGATACCACGGCATGCACACCGGCAGCGGGTCGAACTGAACGTCCAGCGTGGTCAGGGCCTCGGGGGCCACCTGATTGACCCAGCCCATGGCCGGGTCCGGCTTGCCGTTGCGCCCGCCGCCCAGGTTGGGCTCGTCCCAGGTCATGTAAATGAGGGTGGGCCATTCCGGGTGCTTTTTCCGCGCCTCCTCGATTCGCTTGATCTGGGCCTTCCAGGCCCCCTCGGCCGTCTTGAGCCTCTCCGACCAGGACTGCTGGCCCTGGTTGAAGTCCTTCGGCCGCGTCCTCTTCAGCAGCGCCCCGCCGTTCCACTTGGGTCCGAGGTCGAAATCGCTGAAGACGCAGACCCCCGCCAGCCCGTACTTCTTCAACCATTTCATCTTCCCGTCGAGTTCGTCCAGGTCCACGCGCCAGCGCCCCGCCTCGTCCTTCTCGTAGCCCAGGAACCCGCCGAAGCGGGTCAGGCAGTTGAAGCCGCTGCGGGCGTAGACCGTCAGGCCGGCGTCGTTGAAGGGCGGGTTGGAGCCCTGGAAGATCATCCCCACGAAGACGTCCCGGGGCATGGGCTGAACCATGTCCTGCACGCGGAGCGTCAGCGGCACCGACCGGTGGAGCCTGTCCTTGCCGAACCGCACCTCCACTTTGCCGGTGTACCGTCCGACCCTGGCGTCGGGCGGCACGTGGAAGGTCAGGAAAAAGTACCTGACCCCTTTCTTGCCGCCGAGCGTCACCGGGTTGGCGCTGCCGGCGGAGCCGACGACCTTCATGTACCGCCCCCGCCCGGCGCCGACGTAGCCGGGACAGTATTCGATCAACTCCACCGGAAGGACGGAATCGCCCGCGCCCTTCAACCCCGCTCCGGCCAGGCGAACGACGACGTCCTCGATGTGGCGCGTGTGGTAGATCCCCACGCAGTAGCTGACGCGCTGACCTCTCAGGGCGCACTTGTCCAGGCGGGTGAGCTTCTCGTGCGCGTACGGAAAGACGCACCATTCGTGCTCGACGCGGCCCTTGTCGTCCAGGCGCCCCAGATACGTCGCGGCCGGCCGCGTGAACAGAAACGCGCCATCCTCGAGAAGCGGAGCGACCGCCAGGTCGAACCGAACGTCCACTTCCGGCTGCTCCATGAGCACCACGTCGTCAAGCCACCACTGACCGGACGTGGCGCCTTCGGCCATGTAGTAGTGCTTCCGCTGCCGCAGCACGAACTCCAGGCCCGCCTCGGCCTGGGCGGCCCTGGCGGCGTATCGGTCCATGCCCCAGCCGGTGACGCCGCCCTCGAAGGTGACCTTCAGCCACTCGCGCGTGCTGCACTGCGGCGTGAGCTGGCCCTCGAAGGCGGGAACCTCCTTGTCGGTGGCCGGGTCGCGCGATGTCAGCCGGAAATGGCCGCCGCCTCCGGCCTGATAGCCGAAGCGGCTGACGTTGCGCGTCCGCGACCAGGCGCCGAAGTAGTACCACGAGCCCTTGTGCAGTTTGACCTTCCGGGCGTAGCCGGCGGTGACCGTCGCGTTGTCGGCCGAGAGCATCAGCGAGCCGGCTGCGGCGTGGCCGCCGGCCGTGTCGAGCTTCGCCGGCCCGGCGAAGTGCGCCGGCCTGCCTGCAAGCTGTCGGGCAGGGCGGGCGGCAGCGGTGGCCTTGCCAGAGAAGCCCCCGTCGGCGATGAGGTTGTGCGAGCTGTTGACCATGTCGATTCTCGCCGCCTTCTCCGAGTTCTTCGAGGTGTTGGTGATGCGGTAGCGCAGCACCTGGCCGGGCTCGATCCGGGCAATCACGAAGACGATCTCGTCGTTGCCGGGCTGATCGTAGGGGGGGATCTTCTCGATCGCGTGCGGGACCTCCCGGCCGGACGGATCGTACACGTGAAAGCCCGCCCGGTTGACCGCTGCCGGGTCGAGGTTGCGCCCCAAAACCGCATACACCCGCAGGATCACCGGCCAGTTCGTCTTGACTTGGCCGGAGGCGTTCTTGAGATCCACGCGCACGTCGTAGGCGCCCTGGCTGCGCCCGGCTGCGAGCAGCAGAATTGCCGCCGCCGCAAGGATCGGACATGTTTTTTCGCGGTTCATTCGCCTGCCTCTGTCGTTCACGGTTTCGCTGCCTTCCATTGACCGATGGTCCTTGTATGCAACCGGCAAGCGGCTTGCAAGCGAATTGGGCTCCTCCGCGGGCTCCGCGTCGCCGCCTTGAGCCGCGGCGATGTCTCTTCCGCCCGATGGGCGTCTATTCGGCGACGATGCGGTCCACGACCAGTTGGCGGAACTCGGGCGAGAGGGTGGCGAAGTACGCGGTAAAGCCGGGCACCCGGACGATCAGGTCCGGGTAGGCCCAGGGGTCCTTGTGCGCCGCCAGGAGCTTGTCCTTGTCGATGATGTTGATGTTGAACAGCGTCCCGCCCAGGTCGAAGTGGGTCCTGATCAGGGCGGCGATCTTGGCGACGCTGTCGTCGTCGGTCAGGCCCGGGGAAAGTTCCAGTTGCATCGGACAGGTGTCGCCGTAGCCGGTCTGGACGGCGGCAATGGCCTTGGCCATGGCCGTCGCGGCGCCGTCGGTGCGGAAGCCGTTGTTGTGGTTGGCCCCATGGCTGATGGGCTCGGCCGCTCGCCGGTCGTCCACTCGCGGGAGTCGATCTTTTCGGTCAGTGTCGCCATCGATTGCTGTTCCGGATGCCATGAGTTGGGGGTAAAGTGAGAATATGGTAAAGAAGCGACTGCTTTTTCTGGTTTCGATATTGGCCCTCATTATCGTGGCCGCACTGTACTTGGGACATATTTGCGCTATTCCGCCTACAAGCGCAACGGTCACGGCTATTACCGATTGTGCCGTTAGAACACAGTTGTTCTACCAATCGAACGATGCGTTGCCTTCGTCGCTTCGCTCTCTTCCGAAGCGAAAAGGATACGCCAACGCCATTGTCGATGGATACGGACGGGAGTTGATTTTCGAAGTTCGTGCAGATCGCCTGGTCTTTATCAGCTATGGTAAGGATGGAGTACCGGGCGGTACTGATGAGAATGCCGACATTGAGGTCCACTACATGACCCACAAGCCAGATGGCTCCTTCTGGATCGTGGAGCCCAACTGGATCGTGGAAGCAGAGCGACGCATTCGGCGCCCTCATGTTCAGGAATGAGTCGATCTTTTCCGTCAGTGTCGCCATAAGTCTATGTGAAGCTCACTCCTTCGGCGTTGCGGAGCGGACGGGTGTTGCGTTCGATCTTGTCGATGCCGCCCGCGATGCGGTCGGTGACCCCACCGGCCTGGAGGCCCAGGACGTTGGCGGCCACGAACGTGCCCTGCGCGCCGGTCTTGGACGCCTGCCCGGCCAACAGGTCGCCGGCCTTCTGGTTCGCCCGCTCTGGGCCGATGACCACGCTGCGGCGGCCGCGGTCGTAGCCGAAGAAGATGAAACGCCGCAGCAGGCCCGTGCGCGAGCTCGGCGGCTCGCCCGGGGCGCTGGTCGCTTTGCGCCTGCGGATGCCGTGCCTGGCGGCGGTGCGGACGAACGCGCCGAACCGGCCGAGCACGCGTCTGCTCCCGGCGTCGGCCTTTCTACGGACCTTGTCGCGGTCGAAGAACATCTGCTTGGTGACCATACCGATCACGGCAGTGTCCTCTCCTGAGCGGCGGTCAGAAGCTGCTTGGCCCGGGCGACGACCTGCTGCCTGCTGAAGCCCGCCAAGTCCGCCACCGCCAGTAGGAGCGTCCGCTCGGGCAGGCGGTCCGCCTCATCCGGCTCCGGCTCGGCCGGCGGGACTACGGGCGCCAGCGTCAGCGGCTCGTCGCTCTCGATCCGGGCCGGGCCGCGGATGATCCCGCGCAGGCGGCCCGTGGCCGTCCGCACGGCCACGGCACCCGTTCCCGCCAACATCTCCGCGGTGATCTTGTAGACGGCCATCAGAGAACCTCCCTGACCACGAGAATGCCGTCAGAGCCCGCGCCGCCGTTGCCGCCGGTACCGTTGCCGGCCCCGCCCGTGCCGCCGGCTTTCAGGATGCTTGCGCCCTCGTCCTCGAAGCGGTGGCACAGGATTGCCAAGCAGCCCCCGCCGGCTCCGCCTCCGCCCCCGCCGCCGCTCTGACTGGCAGCCGTACCGTCATCGCCACGAACGTCGATGATCGCTCCGGCCCGCTCGCTCAGGCGTCCGTCTTAAGAGTGCTTCTGATCGTCTGCTCATACTCGGGGAAGTAGCGGCTGATCGCGGAGAGGTCAAAAGACGACAAGATGCTCGTGTTGGGTTCTCGCTCCAACAGGAACTCGAAGGACTTTTCCACTAGTGTCTCTGATGACAGGGCGCCTCCCGTGAGCTGCTGGTAGTAATCTGGCTGCACGATGACGCGGTGCCGGGTGGTCGTGCCGGACTCGACCGTTACCTCGAATGTCGTCTCGTCGATCGTCTTCACGTCGATCATTGTCGCTCTCCTGTCTTGTACTGTATGCAATTGGCCGGGGGACATAATATCGCGCCGCCGTCCTCGGTTGTGGGCTGCCAACCTATGATCAGCATGGCCTACTTCCGCGCCCGCACAAAGCACCACCGCCCAAGTAGTGCCGACTGGAACGTCGGGACCGTGAGTCCTGCCTCTCGCAAAGCCGCCTCAAGCTCCTGCCTGCCGAAAGGAACATGCCGCCAGAATCGATTGAAACAGAATGGCGAATCGGAAAGCAGGGCTTCCCCAAACGAAAAGACTCCCCCGGGCCGCGGCAAGCCCGGGTCTTCCAGGACGCGCGGCGCTTCGAAATGCCGCAGGATCCACGCCCGCGCCCGCGTGTTCATCAGCCATCTCTCGAACGACCGCATCCGCACGTTCAGCCCCTTGCCGGTAGCCCCGTCTATCTTATCGGCCGGGCCTGCGCCCCGCGCAGGCCCGAAGGGGCCTCTTCGCGCCGACCTGCACGGCGGCCCGAAGGGACCGAAGGCCGAACTGCCTGCGCGCGTCCTCATGGTAGCGCAGAGGCAACGTCATCATCCAGAGGTCACTGGCGAAGGCTTCGGCCGCCTCGACATCGTCAGCGAGTCATCGCTTCTCTGTGCCTGGTACCCAGTTCCACTCCCTGTTCCGCCGGCACACCCATGGCACATCGACCAGTGCGGCCCAGGCCCTCTGCTGGCCCGCGAGGCTATCCAGCGCAGCTTCGTAGACGGGATGAACACTCCGCTGTACCTCACGGTCTTCGGGCCCGACATCCCGGAAGGCTGTCGGTATAGCTTCATTAAGGAGGTCGGTCCATTCAGACGGGCTGACCTGGTTCAGGTGCGTTCGCAGACCCACCGTCTGGCGCAGCCAGGACTCCACTGCGGCGCGGTCTTCGCCAAAGGCGTCCAGATCAATGGCCGGAAGGAATGGCCCAATCGCCCGGATGGTCTCGAGGTCTGGCAGCCAGCACTTGCCCAAGCCCGATGGCTCAACTCGCCCCGGGCGACAAGGCGGCACGCAGTGCGCTTTCAGATCTTCCCACCACCGAGCGGGCACCGCCTATGGCAGCCTCCCTCCGCCACGAGGTCCCTCACATGCCACCTGAATCTTGGCAGGATCGGCATAGCAGCCATCCCAGTGGCGGCTGATAAGCCGCAGCAGTACCTCATAGCATTCCCGCAGTTCCCACAGTTCTGGCGACGCCATATCCAATCGGGCTCCCCGCGCCCGTGCAATCCTCACCATGACTCCCAAGCTCCCACAAACCCACAGGTGCATCAAGAGTTGACCCATCTGTCCCGCGAAACTCCAACACCCGCCACAAACTCCTCCCGACGCCAGCGGTCAAATATCGCGTCTCCACCCCCACGTACTCCTTCATCCCCTCCCGCTCCTATATCCACTTTCGTACATTGCTACAATATTCTCGACAGGGCTTACCGGCTGAATGTTGTGGCACGGCGCGAGAATATAGCCACCGCCCCTTCCCAGAATTCGTACGTTGTCCTCCACCTCCTGTTCGACCTCCTTCACCGATCCGAATGCAAGTGTATATTGGTTGTCCATCCCGCCGTGGAATATGAGCCCATCCCCGAAATCACGCTTCAGTCCTTCCCGCTCCATTCCCCTGCACCGCCACTGAACCGGATTCAGCACGTCAATACCCGCCTCGATCATGTCGGGCAAGATATCCCGCACGGCACCATCGCTATGATGGAAAACAAAAGCGCCGCCTTCGTGTGCCAGGTCTATCATCGCTTTCATGCCCGGCAGGAAAAACCTACGAATGTGCTCGGGAGAATACATAAGCCCTTCCTGCCCACCGAGGTCCTCGGCGACGTACGTAATCATGACTTCTCCCGGAATCTGCTCGTAAATCCTTTGTGTATTCACGTGGCACAGGTGAAACATCTTATCTAAACAGTAGTCAACGATTTCCGGGTTCTCTATCAGATCGATGAACGCCTGCTCGTCTCCACGGAGTTCCTTGTACGTGAGGAACGGTTCTGAGCCACCACCTCGGATGGGACGGTCCTTCTTGCCTTCGATTTGCCCGGCTATCCCTGAGTAATCCCACCAATCAGGATCGGGCCAGGTGTAGTTCTTTTCGATCTCCTCCACGCTTCCGTATTCGGAGAGCGGGTGGGAGACCACTTCGTTGTACACGCCTGTCCCATAGTCAACGGGTGCGGAGCGAATACCGAAAACGCTCGTATGGTCTGGAAGCGGCGGCCCAACGTATCTGGGGCTGACGGTTACAGGGGCGTCAATGTGGAGGCGGGCAAAGACTTCGTCCATGTTATCGCAACCAAGATGCTTCATGATCTTGCGATTCACTTCTCCGGTTGCCCACCAATCCATCGGGAGCCGGTCGGGTCGTTGCCTGTTAAGTACGGCAAGCCAACGTTCACGTGGCGTCATGATTGCGTGCCTTTCAAACGAGTGGGCCGGCCCCTGCGGAAGTTCACCGGCCGCGTGTATCGGCGGCGGGACGGGACCGCCCGCAGGGGCTTCTCGGTGACGGCATGTAAGTTGTCGAGCGGCATGAGCTTCTCCCGGGCTCGGCCGGCATCAACCTTGCAGGGATGCCCTTTGTTGGCGGATTATACCCTTTCGAGCGGGAGCATGGAACCTAGCACGCCGGCTGCGTGGCCGGTGGGGTAAACCGTGCTGCCGGCGCCGGCGCGACCCGGACTTTGCCCAAAGCGACAAGCCCAAGCCAGATGCCTATGGGATGCACCGTGCGGACCCGCAGCACATGAAGCTGTCCGTCGGGAAGCACCACGGCGTAGTTCTCGCCCGGGGAGACACGCCATTGCCGCACGTCCCGTCCGGCGTTCTCTCGACGGAACCGGAGAATCCGTTCCACGATCTGGCTTCCTCGCATGTGCCGGAGCCTGTCATGCGTAGTCCAATTGGGGCTCGCCGGCTGAATCGCCGGCCGGGGGACGCGAGAACAGAGATGAGTGTCGTGTGCGCTGGTGGCTCCTCGTCAGCACCTCCGAGGGCGTCCACTGGTTGCCGCGGCTACGCTTCGAGCAGTCTCCTCAGAACACGGGTCAAACAGATAGATACGGTGTCGCGCTTCTGGTCGATCGTCTCAAGGGCGTTGCTGAAGAGGGCTCTCGCGCCATCCTTGTCTCCCCTGGCAAACGCCACCAAGCCCAGAGCTGCCCGGTGAACGACCAGCCACCCCGCCCGCTCCGAGCCCTCCCCGGGGTCGTATTCCTCGCCCCTGCAGGCCGCCCCGATCGCTTCATGACAGACGGCCATCCGCTCGAGCGCCTGGCGCAGGGCTTGGCGGTCATCCCGAAGGGCGTGCGCCGCGGCAATCACGATCCAAGCATCCGGCGCCCTGACCTGGCTCGAGGGGTATTCGGCAAAGAGCTTCTCCAACTGCTCGATTGCCTCATCAAGACGCCCCTGATCGAACAGGCACGTCCCCAGGATCATCCGGGCGGCCACCCGATGCTCCGTTGTGACATAGCCGTCGAGGGCTTGCCTGCAACAGGCCATGGCTTGGTCGTCCTGGTTCAGGAGAAGGTAGGCCGTCGCACTCACGACGAGCGGCCACGCCCTTTCGATCCCCAGCTCCTCCGAGAGCAAAGGCTCGCACCGGGACAGCGCCTGCTCCGGCTCGCCCATGTCATTCAAGAGGGAGCTCTCCACCGCCAGCAGCAGGCGACTTGGCAGCCCCAGGTCCGAGTACTCCGCCCGGGCCTGCTCTAGGCAACTCATGGCCTGGTCGTATCTGCCCATGCCGCGCAGGGCGACGGCGACGTATGTGGCCGCTTGAAGGCATGCGGGCCGCAGGTCCGCCGAGTCCGCCAGGCACCTCCTCAGCAGACGGAGGGCCTCTTCGTATCTGCCCTCTTGGGTCAGAATAAGCCCCAGTGTGCCCTGGGCCCACGCACACAAGGAACGATTCTCCGGGAAGCGTCCGAGCACCGTTGTGAGGATCTCACGCGCGACCGGCTTGCTGGGCATCCCGACGACTGCTTTGAGCGCCTCCTTCGAGCCCAGCCTCGCCGGGTATAGCTTGGCCGCCGGTACGATGAACAGTTCGGCTCGGGGGTCGAAGCGCAGTTGGGTCGCGCGCAACCAAAGCCGCTCACCAATCAGAGGAAGGGCGCTGTGCTCGGGATACTCCCGATAGGCGCGAACGAGCTCACTGGCCTCTGTTTCCACAGCGCCCCGAAACTGCTGGATCAGGGACTTGCCCAGGCAGCCCAGTGGCCCGGCGAAGCCGGCCTCCAGCGTGTTGAAGTAGCCCAGGGCCTCCTCGAGCAGTGCCTCCCGTGGGCCGGCATCTTCGGATCGCCTCCTGACCAGTTCCACGCAGCACTGGCCCGCCTCGAACAGCGCCCGCTCGCCCTCCTCGCGCCCGGCGTGGCTATCGGCGATCCGCAAGTACTCCCGCTTGGCCCTATCGAACATGCCTTCGTTGCAAAAGGCGTTGGGCACCTCCAGGCAGGAGAGGCTCAGCGCCGTGCCCCGGCCGAAGACACGGAACCGGCGTATCCGAGTGCCCTCGCCGGAGCCGTAGAGCCCCACGCGATGGCCCAACAGGGGCACCATGTCCAGCCAGCGGAGCAGTTCCTGTCCGTCCACGCTCAGTCGCAGTGAGCTGCCGGCCCGCTCGGCCACCACGTGGTGCATCGTGCCCGGCACGTAGGACGCTTCGGCCCAGGCCACGTCCGCGCCGTCCTTGGCGATCTTGGCACAGATGTTGTAGTCCGCCCCGAACTGGAGGCAGTAGCCGTCCCAATACGCCTTGCAGGCATCAGGTCCCGGGGCCGAGACCTGCACGCTCAGCTCCCCCTGTCCCGATTCCACCATGCCCTCCATCTCCACTCGGACGTCGCCTTCGACGTTGAGATCCATCAGCAGCACGCTTTCCCCGGGCGAGGATCGCAGCAGCCCGTCCTGGACCCGCCATGGGACGCCGATTCGCGTCCATCCCTCCGGCCCCCCGTTCGGCAGCTTGGTGAAGTCCACGTCGGCCAGCAGCCGCCACGGGGCAACGCCCTCCAGCCAGTTGTCCAGGTCCCGGGCCAGCTCAGCTACCGTGGCGTAGCGCTTGGACTTGTCCTTCTCCAGACAGCGCAGGGTAATCTCCGCCAGCTCCGGCGGCACGCGGCGCTTGGGGTTCACGCGGATCGGGTCCGGCGGACCGCCCGTCGTGATCTTCTGGACGAGCTTGCGGAAGCTCTCGGCCTCGAAGGGCCGCTTCAGCGTGCACAGCTCGTATAGAATCACCCCCAGCGACCAGACGTCCGAGCGGGCGTCGATCTCATCCGTCAATCCCAACGCCTGCTCCGGGGACATCCACGCCGGCGTGCCCATGTACTCCCCCTCCACCGTCGCAGGGAAGGAAACATCGACGTCCTGGCGCAGGCTCTCCACATCCCGCTGGTAGTGCTGCCAGACGCTCCGATGGCTGTCGAATTCGGCCGCAGCGGGCCGATCTCCCGTGCCCGTGACCTTGGCCATCCCCCAGTCGATCACCAGCACCTCCCCGTAGTCACCCACCACGATGTTGGCCGGCTTGAGGTCGCGGTGGATCACCCCCCGGTCGTGGGCGAAGCGGATCGTCTGGCAGCAGGCGTGCAGGATGCGGACCAGGCGGCGCAGGGGGAAGCGCTCGAGCGCCGGGGTGTCGTCGGCCCGGAGGTTGCCGAGGATGTCCCGCAGCGTCCGGCCCTCGACCGGCCGCATAGTGTAATAGGGCCGCCCCAGCGTGTCTTCACCCAGGCGGTACACCGGCACCACCCCGGGATGCTGCAACTGGGCAGTGACGTTGGCCTCGTCCAGGAAGCGCATCAGCTCCTTCGGATCCCGCTGCTGCTGGTCCCGGGCGGGCGTCTTGAGGGCAACGTCGCGCCGGACGTCGTATTCCCGTGCGAGGTACACTGTGGCGAAGCCGCCTCGCCCGAGTCGGCCTTTCACGTCGAAGCCCGGATAGATGCGCTCGCCGCTCTCGTCTGAGGGAACTGGCTCGAGGCCGCTTTCGCCAAAGCCTGGGAACTCCCCTTCGGGAGGAACGCTCTCCTGACCGTGTTCGACCATGACTTGACTCCTGCGTGGCAGGCCCAGGGGTCATACTGCCCCTGGCGGCCCGCATAGGATGCTACTGGACATCATTGCCGCGTCGGCGCCGGGGTGCAAGGCGGCAGATGCAGATACGTTGGCGCGGGCCTCGGCGAGAAGCTCGGCATCCTGGCCGATGCAGCGGATCTCATCCACGACGACCTGCTCGATCTCCGCCGCCGGCAGCGATCCCGACGAGCAGGCACCGCGGCCTTTCTTGATGGCATTCGTGCACGTGTAGTACCGGTACCGCTTGCCGCCCTTGGCGGCGAACTGGGCAGCGGGAGCGAAGTCAGCGGACAAGCCGAACAGCCTGCCCGAGGCATTCTTCGGTCTGCTGAGGGCGCGAGCTGTGCTGCAAACGTGGCTTGCAGATGTTGCTTCCCGCAAACCATCCGCAAGGCTGACGGCTGACGCAGAGCCCCGAAAATTCACTTGACACCTTGCCGGCCACCACTACATTGGCAAATTCGAAGATTCGCATCAGCTTTAGTTCTTATGCGATACGCGATCGCCGGGAGCAAGCGGCAAGTGGATTCCAAGAAAGCATCGGAGTGGGCGGAGACGCTGAGGGCAGCGGCACACCCCGTCCGGCTGATGATCTTGGCCGAACTCCTTGAAGGGCCGAGATGCGTCACCGCCATTCGCGAGTTGCTGGAAGCTCGCCAGCCGAACGTTTCACAGCATCTGTCGGTGCTCAAACACAGTGGTCTTGTGGCCTTCGGCCGGGAAGGCGCCTTTCGCTGCTATTACCTGCCGAAACCTGCCCAAGTCAGGGCCATCTTCAAGCTATTCGAAAAGGATTATACGACGGCTAGCTTGGAGAAGATTAGGAAGAAGTTCCGCCGCGCCCACGACCCAAAGGCTCGGCGGTAGCTTTAAGACCCGCGCGGGCTTGGGCCATGGAGGTCTATGTTGCGTATCTGGAGCGGGAACGAACAGAGCTCTCCGGGTGCACGGGTAGGGCATTGGCATGATCTGAGCGGCGCTGTCGAGGCTTGCCGGGAAGTCGGTGAATCTGGCCCGGCCGTGTACGGAACGTAGCGATGCTGAAACATCTAAGCAGGTATCTAGCGACGGCGGGCGTGCTCTTCTGCTTGTGGTTGCTGTTGACGTCGACCACCAACTTTCAGGAGGTGGTGGCCGGAGCGGTGCTGGCGCTGCTCGTCGCGGCGCTGGGGTACAAGGGGTTCACGAGGCGCGGCCTCCGCATCTTCTCCCCCTGGCGCCTGGTGCATCTGCTGATCTACTTGCCGGTCTTCTTCTGGGAGATGATCAAGGCCAACTTTGATGTGGCCTACAGAGTGGTCCACCCGCGGATGCCGATCAAACCCGGGATCGTGGCCATAAAGACGGAGCTGAAGAGCGACATCGGCAAGCTGTTTCTCGCCAACTCCATCACGCTCACCCCGGGGACGCTGACCCTGGAGGTCGAGGGAGAGTACCTGTTCATTCACTGGATAAACGTGAAAGACGAGGACGTCGAAAGGGTCTCGCAGCTTATAGGCGGCCGGTTCGAGAAGCACCTGAAGGCGATATGCGAATGAGCCTCGCCCTCTACATCGTTTTCTTCGGCGTCGGGGCCGCAGCGGTGCTGCTTTGCATGGTCCGGGCCCTCCTGGGCCCCACCGCACCGGACAGGCTCGTCGCGGTGGACGGGATGATCACCATCACGACGGCGTTGCTGGTCCTGTTGGGGCTCTTTTTGGGAAGACGAATATACATCGACGTGGCCCTGGTGTACGCCGTGCTTGCGTTCGTGGGCGTGATCGCAGTCGCGCGCTACCTGGAGAGGGGACTATGACAACAACGGCCATTATAGGCGCGTTCGTTGTAGGCTTCGGGGTGGTCTTCCTCCTCCTCGGCGCCTTGGGAATCTTCCGCCTTCCGGACGTCTACAACAGGCTCCAAGCAGGGACGAAATGTACCACCCTGGGCGCCTTTTGCGCGATTGTGGGCGTGGGGATCGCAGAGCCGGGCTGGACATTCAAGGCCCTGATCGTGGCGGTCTTCATCCTTCTCACGAACCCGATAAGCGCCCACGCCCTCGCCAGGGCGAGCTACAAGAGCGGGGTCCGTCTCTACGACGGCACCGTCGTCGACAAGTGCCGGGAGTTGGGTAAATGCAAGGAAGTCGGGAACGCAGCGGAAACCTCTGAGTCGACCGCAGGTGGCGAAGAATGATTGTCATTGAAGCGATCCTCATTTTGCTGATGCTGGTCGCCGCCGTCGCGACAAGCGTTTTCCGGGATCTGATTAGCGCGCTGGTCATGTGCGCGGCGGTGAGTTTGCTTGCATCGCTTCTGTTCTACCTTCTGGATGCGCCTGATGTGGCGATGGCGGAGGCCGCCATCGGCGCAGGCCTCACCACCGCGATGTTCGTCGTGGCGGTGAGGAAAACGAAGAGATACGAAGAGT
>CAYNYF010000060.1:0-9032 GCA_964401385.1 uncultured Planctomycetaceae bacterium
GCTCGCTCGATGGCACCTGCTGCCGGAACTTACACAAGACTCTTGACGCTATCCCGCCCACGGCGCCAATTGACGAAAAACGCGGGGTGGGGTATAATATCCTTAGCTCAAGCTCACAGTCTTACCTTCGCGCCGTTATTTCGTGCGGAGCAAACGGAGGAGAATCATGTACAGATCTCGCACCCTCGCGGGTTGGGCTCTCGTCCTGGCTATTCTGGGGTCGGTCACAGTCTCGGCGGCGGCTGAGTGGGAGCTAGGCCCGCGGCAGTTGGTGCGGGCCGGCGGGGCGATCATCGAAGTCGCCGGCGTTTCCGTGCCCAGCTATTTCGACTGGAACAACGACGGCCTGAAAGACCTCATCGTCGGCGAAGGCGGCTTGGAGACGCCCTTTACCGGAGTGCGCGTGTATCTCAACGACGGAACGCCGGGGGGTCCATCCTTCTCGGGCTTCTTCTACGCGCAGGCCGACGGGGCGGACCTGGCCTATGACGGCACCGGATGTCCGGCCTGTTACCCCATGGGCCTGTTCCCGCGGGTGGTCAATTGGGACGACGACGGCCGCAAGGATCTGCTCGTCGGGCAGTTCGAGGGAACCATCAAGATCTATCGAAACACCGGCAACGACGATGCCCCCACCTTCGACGCCGGGGCGTTTCTGGAGGTGGGCCCGGCGGGCGGCAAGACCGTCATCAACCTGGAGTCCGCGGCAACCCCGACGTTCACGGACTGGGACAACGACGGTCTGAAAGACCTGGTCGTCGGGGATTGGCTCGGCCGGATTCATCTGCTGATCAACGAGGGAACGGCGACCTCGCCGGATTTCGTCACCGACACCCTCATTCAGGACGGCGGCGTGGACTTGATTGTGCCCACCACCCGAAGCAGCCCGGTGGTCGTCGACCTGAACGGCGACGGCAGGAAGGACCTCCTCGCCGGCAACAGGGAGGGCCAACTGCTGCTGTACGGCAACATCGGCACCGACGCCGCCCCGAGCTTTTCCGGTTATACGCTGGTCGAGTCCGAGGGCGTCCCGATCGACCTTGAGTACAGGGCGAACACCAAACCGTTCGTCTGCGACTGGACCGGCGACGGCGCGCCGGACGTGCTCGTGGGCACGGTCGACGGGCGGGTATACCTTTATGAAGGTGTGCCCGAGCCGGCCACGACGGCCATCCTGGCCCTGGGCGGGCTGGCGCTGCTTGGCGGAAAGCGGCGGTAGCCCGGTGGCAATCGCGGATCGGCATCTTCACGCGGGCCGGCAGCCGCCTGGGCCCGCTCAGACCAGCCGGCAAGCCAAAGCCTCTTGCCCTGCAACGCATTCGGCCACTGGGCCGTGGCGGATCACAACGAGGGGGTTTGCCCCAGGCATTTTCGGCCTCTTGCCGAACCGGCCCCGATCGGTCTGTGCAAGCCCGTCTGAAACCGGGCCGACGGACCGGGTATCCGGCCAGAGTGATCGACGCGTGGCCAGCCTTGGCCGAGTCGGCGTAACCCGGCCGGATTCCTCGATCTGCGGGCCTCGGACAGCCGCAAAGAATCTGCTGAGATTTAGCTAAAATAGCCATTGTCAGGATGGAAATGCTGCCATATAATATGTAGACGATTCAGGCTTTTCGCTCGCGAGCGGGGTGGCATCGGATGGGAAGTGGCCGCCTCGGAAACGGAGGAGTTTTGGTGAACCTGGTCATGAAGGGTCGAGCGATAACAATCTTGAGTATTTGCTCGCTCAGTTGTCGATTGAATCTCTGCCCATCACTTGGTTGCACCATTGGTTATCGGCGGACGTATTGCCTGCGATAACCGTGAGGCAACGGATTTGCCTATTCCTCGCGACGGCTTGGCAACCGCTAATAACGATTTGCACTGTCAACCGAATTACTGCGCCGAGGCGAACCTCGTTATTTTCGGCGACCTTGGCACGCCTGCCGCTTTGGCCGGCCATATCAAGGGTAAATGGTCTGAAAGGAAGGTTGCAAGATGAGGTCTAAGAAACGGTCAGGACAACGGGCTGGGACATCTCCGACCACGAGAGACCGATTCACCGGGCAGGACGCCGGGCCTGGGCGGGGCGACCCCCTCCTGGAAGTGCTCGAGCCGCGGCTGCTGCTGGCGGTGACGGCGGGCTTGCACCCCTTCAGTGATACGGGAATCGTGGGCGATGGGATCACCAGCATCAACCAGCCGACGCTGGCGGGAACGGCGAACGCCAACTCCGTCCTCGCACTATTGAGCGGCGGCGTGGTGCTCGGGTTCGGCGGAGTCGACGCCGCCGGCACGTGGGAGATCGCCCTCGACAAGGCGCTCGCCGACGGCCTTTATACCATCGACGCCCAGTATCTGTGGCCCGCCCCGGGCTTAGAGCCTGGCGTTCTTGCGCTGACGATCGACACGACCGCGCCGCAGCGTCCGACGATTGACCTGTCCAACGCCGACGACACGGGCGTCTCGGACATGGACAACGTGACGGCGGCGGCCACGCTGAACTTCGTGGTGACGGCGGAGTTTGGTTCGGCCGTGGACATCAAGGTCGGCAACTTCGTGATCGACTCTTTCACTTCCGGCCTAGTCGATCTGCGCAGCCTGACACTGCCAGAGGGCAGCATGCCGCTCAGCGCCGAGGCGACCGACGCCGCGGGCAACGTGAGCCAGTCCGAAGAGCTGCTGCTGACGATTGACAGAACGGCCCCGGCGCCCAGCAGCCCGATGTTGCTGCCCGCCAGCGACACGGGCACGCCCGGCGACAGCATCACCGGCACCAACCAGCCCGCCTTCATCGGCACCGCCGAGCCCGGCGCCTTTATCTGGCTGATGGCCAACGGCCTGATGGCCGGGGAGGGCGTCGCGGACGGACTAGGCTTGTGGGAAATCACCGCCGAGCCGCTGGCCGACGGCAGCTACACCATCTCCACGATGGCCGAAGACCTGGCCGGCAACGTCGTCGGCAGCGGGCCGCTGGCGCTGACGATCGACACGACCGCGCCGCAGCGTCCGACGATCGACCTGTCCAACGCCGACGACACCGGCGTCTCCAACATCGATAACTTGACGAACAAGACCTCGCTGAACTTCGTGGTCACCGCCGAAGCCGGCGCGACCGTGGACATCAAGGTAGGCAACTTCGTGATCGACTCATTCACTTCAACAGGAGTCGACCTGCGCAGCCTGACACTGCCAGAGGGCAGCCAGCCGCTCAGCGCCGAGGCGACCGACGCGGCGGGCAACGTCACCCAGTCCGAAGAGCTGCTGGTGACGGTCGACACGACCCCTCCGCCTGTCAGCTCTCCGGCCCTGCTGCCGTCCAGCGACACCGGGACGGTCGGCGACAACGTCACCAGCATCAACCAGCCGGCGTTCTTCGGCATCTCCGAGCCCGGCGCCCTGGTCTGGCTGATGGCCAACAGCCTGCCGGTCGGGCAGACCGTCGCCGACGCAGTCGGGATGTGGGAGATCACCTCCGAGCCGTTGGCTGACAACGTCTACGCCGTCACCGCCCAAGCCGAGGACGCGGCCGGCAACCTCAGCGCTCAACCCGCGCCGATTGCGGTCATGATCGATACCGGCGATCCGCAACGTCCGACGATCGACCTGTCCAACGCCGACGACACGGGTTCCTCCGACCTGGACAACGTGACGGGGGCCGACCCGCTGAACGTCGTGGTCACAGCGGAAATCGGCTCGACCGTGGTCATCAAGGTCGGCAACACCGTGATCGACTCGTTCACTTCAGCAGGAGTCGATGTGCGCAGCCTGACGCTGCCAGAGGGCAGCCAGCCGCTCAGCGCCGAGGCGACCGACACAGCCGGCAACGTCACCCAGTCGGAAGAGCTGCTGGTGACGGTGGACCGGACCGCACCGGGCGCGAGCATGCCCGCGCTGGCTGCCACCAGCGATTCCGGGGTGGTCGGCGACAACCTCACCAACCTGAACCAGCCGGCGTTCGTGGGCACGGCCGAGGCCAACGCCACCGTCCGCGTCTACGCCGAGGGTGTGCTGGTCGGACAGGGCGTGGCCAACAGCGACGGCCAGTGGGAGATCACGGTCGAGCCGCTGGTCGATGGCAACTACGACATCACTACCGAGGTGGAAGACCTGGCCGGCAACGTCAGCGATGCCAGCCCGGCGCTGGTGGTGCGGATCGACACGGCCGCCCCGCAGCGTCCCACCATCGACCTGGTCACAGCCGCCGACACCGGCTCGTCTAACCTGGACAACGTCACCAACGCCGCCGACCCGGTGGCCTTCGTGGTCACCGCCGAAGCCGGCGCCAGCGTGGTCATCAAGGACGGCAACACCGTGATCGACGGGCCGTTCCTCTCCAGCGGCACCGACACGCGGGCGTTGACGCTGGCCGAGGGCACCCACCTGCTGAGCGTGGAGGCCACGGACACGGCCGGCAACGTCAGCCATCAGTCGCAGGAGCTGGTGGTGACGGTGGACCGGTCCGCACCGAACATGATCGCCCCGGCCCTTGCCGCCACCAGCGACACCGGCGTCGCCGGCGACAACCTGACCAACCTGAACCAGCCGGCCTTCGTGGGCACGACCGAGCCCAACGCCATCGTCCGCGTGTACGCCGACGGCGTGCTGGTCGGGCAGGGCGTCGCCAACAGCGACGGCGAGTGGGAGATCACGGTCGAGCCGCTGGCCGATGGCGAATACGACGTCACCGCCGAGGCGGAGGACCTGGCCGGCAACGTCAGCGCGGCGCACGAGGGAGGCCCGCTGGTGGTCACGATCGACACCGTCTCCCCGCAACGTCCGACGATCGACCTGGAGAACGCCGACGACACCGGTAGCTCCGATCTGGACAACGTGACCATTGGCGATCCCACCCAGGGCGACGGCATCCTGGACTTCGTGGTCACCGCCGAAGCTGGCACCACCGTGCTCATCAAGGACGGCAACACCGTCCTGGTGACGATTAACGACTTTGACCCCGTGGCCGACTCGCCGGTGACACTGACGCTGGCCGAGGGCACGCACCTGCTGAGCGTGGAGGCCACGGACGCCGCCGGCAACATCAGCCACCAGGCCGAAGAGCTGGTGGTGACGGTGGACTACACCGCCCCGGCCGCCAGCGCCCCGTCGCTGGCTCCCTACAGTGATTCGGGAATTCCGGGCGACAACATCACCAACATCAACCAGCCGGCGTTCGTGGGCGAGGCAGAGGCCAACGCCCTGATCCGCATCTTCGTCGACGACGGTGTCAACGGACCGGTGCTGGCTGGTCAGGGAGTGGTCAATTCCGACGAGAGCAACGGCGATCCCACCGACGGCCTGGGCACCTGGGAAATCACCATCGAGCCGCTGATCGACGGCGAGTACGACATCACCACCGAGGTGGAGGACCTAGCCGGCAACATCAGCGAGCCGAGCGATCCGCTGCACATTGAGATCGACACGACCATACCCCAGCGGCCGACCATCGACCTGACGGACGCCGACGACACGGGCAGCTCCGACCTGGACAACGTGACCATCGGCGACCCGACCCAGGGCGACGGCATCGTGGACCTGCGCATCACCAGCGATCCGGGCACGACCGTCGACATCAAGGACGGCAACACCGTGGTCGCCACCGTCCTGGTCGGCCCGTCCGGCGAGGCCTTCGTCACGCTGGACTTCAACGCACTGGTCGCCGTGAGCGGCTTCCCGGCCGAGGGCCCGCACCCGCTGAGCGCCGAGGCCTTCGACGTGGCCGGCAACTTCCACCAGTCCGAGGAGCTGCTGGTGACGGTCGACTTCACGGCCCCGGACCAGCCGACCGTGGAGCTGCTGACGGCCAGCGACACGCTGCCGCTGGGCGACGGCATCACCCGCATCTCCGAGCCCGCCTTCAAGGGTGTCGGCGAGGCCAACGCCACGGTTCGCCTCTTCGCTAACGGCGAGCTGGTCGGCGAGGGCGTGGTCGGCTCCGATGAGACCGACGGCGATCCCAACAACGGCTTGGGAACCTGGGAGATCACCAGCGAGCCGCTGGACGACAACAAGTACGTCGTTACCGTCGAGCTGGAGGACCTGGCCGGCAACATCAGCGAGGCAGCCGACCTGCGGCTGATCATCGCCAGGGACTACGGCTTCTACCTTGACCCCATCGTCGGGGCGGTGGTCTTCTACGGCGAGGATGGCGTCGGCGACATGGTGACGGTGAGCCTGAACCCGGCCGGGACCGACGTGGTCGTAGACTGGGCCCAGCCCCACCTGGGATTCAGTGGGTCGGCGAGCTTCCCCCTGGCCAAGACGCCGAGCTTCACGTTCGTCGGCTTCGGCGGCAACGACGCCCTGATCGTGGTCAACGACAACGGGCTGGTGACGCTGCCGGACGGGATCATCTACGACGGCGGCGAGGGCTACGACCTGCTGCAACTCATCGGCGGCACGGCGGTCGACTCCAGCACCTACGACGTCGGGCCGTACGTGGGTAGCGGCATCATCACCCACCAGCTCGGCGCCGACGTGCAGACCGTCCGCTTCCAGCACCTGGCGCCGGCCATTGACCTGGTCGCCGGGCCGCTGGTGGTCAACGGCACGCCCAGCTCCAACATCATCAACTACGATGTCGGCCCCAACAGCGGCACCATGCTGGTGGGCGGCGTGGAGACGGGACTGATCTCCGTCGACAACTTCGAGCCCATGGAGTTCGGCAACAAGACCGCACTGACCATCAACGCCGGTGCCGGGCACGACACCGTCGACATGAACAACGCCGAGATCCCGGCGGGGCTGGTTTCCATCGTCGTTGACGGCGGCTCCGGCGATGACACGCTGTTGGGCAGCGCCGGCAATGACACGCTGCTCGGCGGCCGCGGCGACGACCTGATCCGCGGCTTCGACGGCAACGACGTCCTTCGCGGCGGCCAGGGCGACGACGTCCTCGAAGGCAACGAGGGCAACGACGACCTCAACGGCAACGAAGGCAACGACAGCCTCGACGGCGGCCCGGGATTCGACCTGGCCACCTTCACCGCCACCGACGGAGACGACGACGTCCTCATGGACGCCGGACAGGTCAACGTGAACGCCGACCACAACACCATCGCCAACCTGGAGGTGGTGATCATCGAGACCGGCGACGGAAATGACGAGGTGGTGGTCAACGCCGGAGAGGGCTTCCCGGCCGAGGTGAACGTCTTCACCGGCACCGGCGACGATAACGTTGACGTGAATCTGGCCAATCCGGCCCCGCCGACGGTCATCAACGTCGACGGCGGGCCGCCGACCGCTTCCGATTCGGTCACCGTCAAGGGCGCCACCGGCGACGACCAGTTCGATGTGTACGGGACGGACGTCAACGTCTTCGGCGACGCCCAGGTGAACCTCCTCAACATGGAGGATGTCACCATCCTCGAAGGTGCCCGGATCGACGCCAACCGGATGACGGTGGAGGTGAGCACCTACAAGTTCACCGACGCCGACGGCAACACCACCAGGGTCAGGATGGGTGGCACCGGCGCGGTCGACGTCTTCCGCAACATCGTTTTCGGCCGGGCTGCCGACATTCACACGATGGTCCTGGTCGGCACCTCTGACATGGGCTCCAGGTTGTGGGTCAACGTCGGCAGGAAGCGAGGAACGGACAACGAGACGTCCATCGGCCAGGTCATCGGCGAGGGCACCGGATCTCTGGGGCTGGTGGCGAGGCGGTCCGACCTGATCGGCGACGGCATCAACCTGTCTGGGATGCTGTGGAACCTGCGGGTGGACGACATCGCCGACGGCGCCGACATCATGCTGGGCGGCCTGTCCGGGCAAAGGCTGAGACTCACGGCCGATCAGGTCGGCGTGGTGAACCTGCGGACCGGCGGTGCCGTCGAGAACCTGAACGTCGCCAGTTGGGCCGGCGGAAGCGTCCAAGGCAGCGTCCTGGGCCGGCTGATGGCCCGGTCCGGCGACTTCATCGCCGACCTGCTGAACGTCCGCCGCACCTGGACGGGCTATGGCCTGAACTCGCTTACGGTGAGGAAGGGCAATCTGGTCTCCAACATCACCGCCGACCGGATTCGGACGATCAACGTCCTCAAAGGCGATGCCATGCTGAACGTCACCGTCATCTCCGACGCCGTCACGCTGGCCGGAAAGGAGGCGTTCAACTCGCTGTCCGTCCGAGGCGGCGACCTGATCGCCCCGGTGTTCAACTTCAAGGACGGCACGCTGCTGCGGCGCGTTTCGGTGCAGCCGTCGCGCGGCACCGGCGGCAACGTCATGGGATCGTTCACCCTCAACGGCGGGCATCTGGGCTCGGCAAACGTCGGCGGCGACGTGGTCATCAACGGCTGGCACGTCGACTACAGCATGGGCAGCCTGAACGTCAGAGGCACCGTCAGGAGCGTGTGCGGGACCTCGTCGGTCCGCACCGGCCAGGGCATGGGCCGCGTGACTGTGGGTGCCATCGAGGACGTGGACTTCCTGGCTGGAATCGACCCGGCCGCCGGACGTCGGGCGCAGAATGTCGGCGACTTCGCGGATCCGACCGCGGCGATCAACTCCTTCACCGTCCGCGGCATCCGCACGCCGGGCGCACCGCCCCCGCGGCACATGCTCAACAGCTACTTGTCGGCGGCCACGCTTGGCAGGGTCAACCTGCTGAACGCCGACCTGCCGAATACGGGCGTGTCCGTGCTGAGCCAGGGCGGACCGGAGATCACGAGGCTCCAGCACAGGGACACGGTCGACTCGAGTAACAACTTCGTCTACCCGCCGCGCCCGAACCAAGTGTTCGCCGGACCAGGCGGCTTCATCGACATCATCAGCTAGGCCGGCGCAAGCGGCGGCGACCGCCCGGCCATCCGTCCGATGGCCGGCGGATTGCGGTGTGAGTATCGATGGCCGCACCCGCGTTCCGGCGCGGGTGCGGCCATTTGCGCTTGATGAAGGCGGTCGCCGGCGGGCCGGGTGGCCTTTCTGAGGGGCTTGCCAAGGTGGAATTCGCCGCGCCATCCGGGGCGGTCCTCGTCCGCCGTAAGCGGCGAACGAAGACTGGGCGTCCGAGCAGTTGAACAGTGGAGCAGGAGACCGCAGGTGAGCGGACATGG